>NZ_SRIB01000009.1 GCF_004684055.1 Soehngenia longivitae | reverse complement strand
AATAGAGAAAGAAAGTCATCTTGATTTTGATTATAAAACTTATCAAAATCATTAGAAATATCACAAAGATTTAATTGCTTAGCTGAAACTGGCATAAGATTCTCCTTTCTGTTTTTGTTTTGAGTTATACACATTTTGACACTGTATATATACCCAAAATGGGGGGAATCTAGCCATTTCAATATAAACAAAGGCAGTAAATATGCGAGTTGTAGAGTTCTGCAACGAGCTAAGATAATATATAATTAGGAGGTGATATAATGGCAGTTAAAATAAGACTGAAAAGAATGGGAGCTAAAAAGAATCCTTTTTATAGAATAATAGTAGCTGATTCTAGATCCCCTAGGGATGGTAGATTCATTGAAGAAATTGGTTACTATAATCCACTTACAGAACCAAAGACAATAAAAGTAGACAATGAAAAAGCACTTAAATGGATAAAAAACGGTGCTAAACCAACTGAAACAGTTGAAAAATTGTTTAAAGAAAGTGGTATTTATGAAACAAAGGAAGAAAATGCTGACAAATAAGTATGGAGGTTTTAACTATGGGAGAATTAGTGGAATTTATAGCAAAAAGCTTAGTTGATAACCCTGATGAAGTTAAAGTAAACGAGATTGAAGGCTCTCAGTCTATAATCATTGAATTGCGAGTTGCGCCTGAAGATATGGGCAAAGTAATAGGTAAGCAAGGAAGAATTGCTAAAGCTATTAGAACTGTAGTTAAGGCAGCAGCAATAAAACAAAATAAAAGAGTAGTCGTTGAAATAATTCAATAAACTTCTGGAATTCAGGTGGATAGATGGATTATACTGTTGTAGGAATGATTACTAATACTCATGGGATAAAAGGTGATTTGAAAATTTATCCTCTTACAGACGATATAAATCGATTCTTCTATTTGAGTAAAGCTTATTTAGGAGATGAAAAAGAATTATATTATATTGAGTCAGTAAAAATTCATAAGGGTATGGTAATAGTTAAATTTAAAAGTTTAGACGATATTAACAAATCAGAAAAATATAAAGGGAAATACCTTTATGTAGATGATTATGATAAAGTGGAATTACCAGAAGATAGGTATTTTATTTCTGATCTCATCAACTGTACTGTATTTAATTTATCAAATGATTATATTGGAAAAGTGACTGATGTTATTACAGGAAATGCAAATGATGTATATGTAGTAACGAATGAAGAAGGTAAAGACTATTTAATACCTGCTGTTAAAAAATTCGTTGTGGAAGTAAATATTAAAGATAAATCAATAATTATTGATCCTATAGAAGGAATGTTAGAATGATTATAGATATATTAACTTTGTTCCCTGAGGTTTTCTCGTATCTTTATAGTTACAGCATTATTGGCAAGGCTTTGGAAAACAACAAATTTGTTCTAAACACTGTGAATATTAGAGATTTTTCAAAGGATAAACATAAAAGGGTTGATGATTATCCTTATGGTGGCGGACCTGGAATGATTCTAAAACCAGAACCAATATATGATGCTATTATGAGCTGTAAAACCGAAAAATCACATGTTGTTTATTTGTCTCCTAAAGGGAAATTGTTAAATCAAGAGATTGTAAAAGAATTAGCAAGAAAAGAACATGTCATTCTATTGTCTGGGCACTATGAAGGAGTCGATAATAGAATAGTTGAGAATTACGTTGATGAAGAAATTTCTATTGGTGATTATGTTTTAACAGGCGGAGAAATACCAACTATGGTAGTGATTGATTCTATTGTTAGGTTACTCCCAGGTGTACTATCTTCTGATGAATCATTTGAAAATGAATCATTTTACCAAGGACTGTTAGAATATCCACAATACACAAGACCTGAAAATTTCAGAGGTAAAAGAGTGCCTAAGATTCTTCTAAGTGGAGACCACATGAGGATTAAAAAATGGAGAATTATTAACTCCTTATATATAACCTTATCTAATAGGCCAGATCTGATATGTAACAATAAATTAGATGATACAACGAGTAGCTTAATTAAAGATATAATTAAAAACATTTAAAGTTTTATTGTATTAAAATTTTAACTATGTTATAATACATTTCGTGTAAATATGTGTGTTCCTCTGTTTTTACAAGAACATTCAAGGAAGGGAGGATAATGATGGACATAATAAAATCTATTGAAGCAGAACAAATAAGAAAAGATTTACCTCAATTTAATGTTGGAGATACAATTCAGGTATTTTATAAGGTAACTGAAGGTTCTAGGGAAAGAATTCAAGTATTTGAAGGTACTGTTCTTAAGATACAAGGAGAAGGATCAAGAAAAACTTTTACAGTAAGAAGAATATCATATGGTATTGGTGTTGAGAGAACATTCCCTATTAACTCTCCAAGAATCGATAAAATTACAGTAGTAAGAAAAGGCAAGGTAAGAAGAGCTAAATTGTATTACTTAAGAGATAGACAAGGTAAATCAGCTAAGGTTAAAGAAAAAAGATTTTACTAATGGGACTTAATAAGTCCCAATTTTTGTATTTAAAGTGGTGATAATATGAACATTAATATAAACTGGTACCCAGGGCACATGAAGAAGACTACAGAATCTATTAAATCGAATTTAAAATTAGTAGATATAGTTTATGAATTATTGGACGCGAGGATTCCTTATAGTAGTCAAAATCCATCAATTAATTCTATATTAGGACAGAAAAAGAGGATAACCATTCTAAATAAGTCTGACTTAGCAGATCCAAATATAAATAATAAATGGATGAAATGTTATAATAACAATGGGATTGATTGTGTATTTCTCAATTCATTAAATGGCAATGGCATTGATGAATTGGTTAATTTAACAAAAAAAATAATTGACAAAAATATGATTAAAGTTATGATTGTAGGTATTCCAAATGTTGGCAAATCTACATTGATTAATAGAATTGCAAATAGAAAATCTACTAAGACAGGCAATAAACCAGGTATTACTAAGTCGATACAATGGATTAATTCTAATAATGGTATTTATTTATTAGATACTCCAGGGGTATTATGGCCAAAATTCGAGGAAGAAAACGTTGGTTTAAATTTGGCGTTTGTGGGATCTATAAAGGATGAAATCTTAGATACTGTAACTCTTTCATTAAAATTAATAGATAAGCTTAATACAATAAACAAAATGTTAGTAATTAGACGATATGATTTGGAAAATAGTATCTCTGACTCTTATGTTACATTAGAAAATATTGCCATAAAAAGAGGTTGCCTATTGAAAGGATCAATTATTGATTTAGAAAAGGCAGCTAATATAGTAATTGATGATTTTAGAAAAGGACTTTTGGGAAGAATTTCGCTAGAAAGTCCGCAAGAGGGATAAATATGAATCAAATTGAATTAGAATTATATGAAAAAGGATACAACTATATAATTGGTGTTGATGAAGTTGGAAGAGGCTCTTTATTTGGCGATGTCACAGCATGTGCACTAATATTGCCAAAATACTTTTATATATTGGATGTAAAGGACTCTAAAAAATTATCTCCAAAGAAAAGAGAATATTTGAATGAAATAATTATAAGTAATTGTGTTGGTTATTCAATATCTTGTGTTGACAATAATACTATAGATAAAATAAACATTAAACAAGCTACTAGGCTAGCAATGAAATATGCTATTACAAATCTTCTACAAAAAACAAAAATTTCAACAGATAAAATAATAGCAATAGTTGATGCTGAAAGATTAGATTTATCTATTGATCAAATTTCATTAAATCATGCAGATGATTTAGTCCATCATGTTTCATGTGCATCAATTGTTGCAAAAGTTTATAGAGATCGTCTGTGCAATGAATGGGATAAATTGTACCCACAGTATAAATTATACAAGAATAAAGGCTATGGCACTGCAGAGCATATAGAGTTGATAAAAAAATATGGAGCTTCAGATATGCATAGGAAATCATTTTTAAATAATATTTTGAGGACTAATTAATATGAGTAATAAGAATATTGGAGATGAAGGGGAAAAATTAGTATTAGAGTATTTGAGATCTAATAATTATAAAATAATTTATCATAATTATAGAAATCAAATAGGTGAAATTGACATAATAGCTATGGATAGAGATATTCTAGTTTTTATTGAAGTTAAAACAAGAAATAGCAAAATTTATGGTAGGCCATCAGAAGCAGTGAATAGAAGAAAACAATTAAAAATAATAAATACCTCTTTATTGTATATTCAAACAAATAAATTAAATAATATTCAAATCAGATATGATGTAGCAGAAGTATATCCGCTAGATAATAATAAAATAATATATATTAAAAATGCTTTTAATGCATGGTAAATTATATTAAATGAGGTGAGTGCTAGTGTACTCTAAACTTAAAACATGTGTATTACAAGGATTAAATGGTCACATTGTAGATGTAGAGATCGATTTATCTAAGGGTCTTCCTGTTTTCAATATCGTTGGATTACCGGATACAGCGATAAAAGAATCCAAAGAACGAGTTAGAAGTGCAATTAAAAATTCAGGATTTGAATTTCCTCTTAATAGAATAACTATCAATCTTGCACCAGCAAATTTAAAGAAAGACGGTTCACAAATGGACTTGTCGATAGCTATAGGAATATTAGCTGCAGCGGAAATTGTTAATCTACCTGATGCTAATTGTATCTACCTAGGAGAGTTGTCTTTGGATGGGACTATCAATCCGATAATTGGTGCTTTACCGATGATAATATCTATGAGAGAATATGGTATAAAAAAATTCATTATTCCTGAACAAAATAAAGATGAGTGTGCAATCATAGAAGATGTAGATATTATCCCAGTAAATAATTTAAAACAAGTTTGTGATTTTTTAAATGGGAAACTGACGATAGAAGCTTATAAAGGAGAAGTTTATAGTTGTGAGAGCATAAGTAGCAATATTGATTTTTCTGATATAAAAGGGCAAGAAGGATTAAAAAGAGCTATGCAAATAGCCGCTGCTGGTTCTCATAACATGTTAATAGTTGGGCCTCCCGGATCAGGGAAAACCATGTCTGCAAGAAGATTGCCAACAATATTGCCATCTTTAAACATTGAGGAATCAATCGAAGTTACTAAAATTTATAGTATTGCAGGTCTTTTGACAGACAACAGGCTTATCACAGAAAGACCTTTTAGAGCCCCACATCACTCATCTTCAGGCATTGCTATAATAGGTGGAGGAAAAATTCCAAAACCAGGAGAAGTATCACTAGCGCATAGAGGAGTCTTATTTTTTGACGAATTACCAGAATTCCAGAAAAATGTTCTTGAAGTATTAAGGCAACCTCTTGAAGATGGTTTTGTACATATATCAAGAGTAAATGCATCTTTAACATATCCTTCAAATTTTATGTTCATAGCAAGTATGAATCCCTGCCCTTGCGGAAATCTTGGGGATCCATTTCATCAATGCACCTGTAGTCAAACATCGATCGAAAAATATCTTAATAAAATAAGTCATCCATTATTAGATAGAATTGATATACATATAGAAGTTTTACCTGTCAATTACTCTGATCTAAGTAAAGAGTCTAAGGAAATTTCATCATCAGATTTAAAAAGTACGGTTGAACAGGCAAGACTAATTCAGCAAAATAGAAACTCCACTAAAGCTACAATTTACAATGCCAATCTTTCAAACAAAGAAATTAAAACAATATGTAAGTTATCAAAGTCTGCAGAATTGTTGATGTCAAAGGCTTTTGAGAAATATAAATTCAGTGCGAGATCATATAATAAAATATTAAAAGTAGCTAGAACTATCGCTGATTTAGACCAGAAAGATATTATTGAAGATTATCATTTATCTGAGGCTATTAGATATAGAAGTTTAGATAAAAAATATTGGAGGTAATTATCAATGGGATATAGTGAAGAAGAAATCCTAATTTGGTTAAGCTATAATGGCATAAATAGTGATAAAATAGAAAAACTAGAAAATATTTTTGACAGTTTAAAAGATATTCAATATTTTAATAAAAATGAATTCGAAAGTCTTGGATTGTTTAATTCAAATATAATAGAGAAGTTATTGAGTTCCAATATTGATGATGTTTTAAATATAATTTATAATATGAAAAAATCAAATAACATTGGTATTTTGACTATTTATAGTGAAAATTATCCTATCAATCTAGAATATATTCAAAATAAACCCTTTGTATTATACTATAAAGGGAATATTGAACTGATTAATTCTAATTCATTAGCAATTGTTGGAACTAGGAAGCCAACATTATATGGGAAATGGGCATGTGAAAAATTTACGAAAGAGTTAATAAGCTATAATCTAACAATTATCAGTGGACTTGCATATGGAATAGACACTATTGCTCATAAAACCGCTCTTTCAAACAACGGACAAACAATTGCAGTTTTAGGTTGCGGAATTAACAAGATATACCCTAAATCAAACAAAGCATTATTTTACGATATTGAAAATAATGGTTTGATTATTAGTGAGTTTTCGCCTGATACTGAACCATTTAAATATAATTTCCCCCATAGAAATAGGATTATATCCGGACTTAGCTCTGGTGTTTTAGTTATAGAAGCCCAGAAAAACTCGGGTTCGTTGATTACTGCAAGCCATGCATTAAATCAGGGGAAAGAAGTATTTTCACTTCCTGGCAATATCAACAGCTTATACAGCGAAGGAACAAATGCATTAATAAAAGATGGAGCAAAGCTGGTTCAAAATGTAGAAGATATATTAGTAGAACTTGAAAATATATTACATCTCGAATATAATACTAAAGCATCCATTAATAGTATTGAGTTAGGTGATACTGAAAGCTGTATATATACAATACTAAAAGACGGCCCACTTCATTCTGATTTAATAGCCTTGAAATCCGGCTTAGATATAAACATGGTAAATAGTACTCTTACAATTCTTGAAATAAAAGGTATCGTTAAAGAGCTTGCCCCAAGTATTTTTACTATTTGCTAGTTAATTTGGAGGTGTTATTTTGACTAAAAACTTGGTGATCGTTGAATCGCCAGCAAAAGCAAAGTCGATAAGTAAAATGTTAGGGAAAAATTATACAGTGATTGCTTCTTTAGGTCATATTAAAGATTTGCCTAAAAGCAGGTTAGGAATAGACATAGAAAATGAATTTCAACCTGAATATATAACAATTAGAGGAAAAGGTAGTATCGTAAATAATTTAAAGAAAGAAGCCAAAAAATCAGACAATATTTTTCTTGCTACAGACCCTGATCGAGAAGGTGAAGCTATATCTTGGCATTTAGCTAACTTATTGGATATAGATAAAGATACTCCTTGTAGAGTTGAATTCCATGAAATTACAAAAGAAACAGTTAAAAATTCTGTTAAATCTCCAAGAAAACTTGATGAAAGTCTATATAACGCACAGCAAGCTAGGAGAATATTGGATAGGTTGGTAGGATACAAAATCAGTCCTATACTTTGGAAAAAAGTAAAAAAAGGCTTGAGTGCAGGTAGGGTCCAGTCTGTAGCAGTAAAGTTAATATGTGATCGAGAAAATGAAATTACGGAGTTTATTCCAGAAGAATATTGGACAATAAAGGCACAATTTAAAAAAGATTACAATGAATTTGAAGCTATGCTTACTCATCAAATAGTAGATGAAAAAGAAATGAAGCTAACCATAAGAAATGAAGAAGAAACGAAAAACATATTAGTAGAATTAAAAAATAATGAAAATATAGTTTTTGATATCAAAAAAAGCAAGAGGAAAAGAAGTCCATATCCACCATATACAACAAGTACTTTACAACAGGATTCATCAAAAAAATTAGGCTATACTTCAAAAAAAACAATGATGATTGCACAACAATTATATGAAGGAATTGATGTTAAGGGAGAAGGTACAACTGGGCTTATAACCTATATGAGGACTGACTCAACTAGAATAGCAAATGAAGCGGTTGATACAGCAAAAGAATATGTTATTAATAATTATGGGAAAGAGTATTCAAATGGAGGGAATAATTATTCTAAGAAGACTAAAAAGGAAACTCAAGATGCTCATGAAGGAATAAGGCCAACGCATATAAATTTATATCCTGAAAAAATAAAAGATTCTCTGACTAAGGAGCAGTTTAAATTATACAAACTAATATGGGATAGATTCATTGGTTCGCAGATGGCAGACGCAATTTATGATACAGTTTCTGTAAAAATAAAAAATGGCAAATATATTTTTAAATGCAATGGTTCTAAATTGCATTTTAGTGGATTTTTAGAAGCTTATAAAACAGCAGATGAAGAACAAAATGATGTTGTATTACCTGAATTAAATTTAGGTGAGAAATTAGAGCTTATAAAACTTGAAGAGAAAAGAAATTTTACTCAGCCACCATCAAGATATACTGAAGCATCTTTGATTAAAACGATGGAAGAACTTGGAATAGGCAGACCAAGCACATATTCGCCAACTATATCTACAATATTATCAAGAGGATATGTAGTACTTGAGAAAAAAACTTTCTATCCAACTGAACTTGGAACAATTGTTAATGATATATTAGTAAATTATTTTAGTGAAATAATAAATGAAGAATTTACTGCTCAGCTGGAAAACCAACTTGATGAAATTGCTGAAGGCAAATTAAACTGGAATGAGGTTATAAAAGAATTTTATTTGAAGTTTGAGAATGCATTAGACAAGGCTGAAAGCGAAATAGAAAAAATTGAAATTAAAGATGAAGAGTCAGATGAAATTTGTGAAAAATGTGGTAGGCAAATGGTAATAAAAGTCGGCAAATATGGTAAGTTTTTAGCTTGTCCAGGATATCCTGAATGCAAAAATGTCAAGCCTATATTAGAAAAAATAGGTGTCAAATGTCCTTTATGTGAAGACGGGGAAATAGTGAAAAAAAGAACAAAAAAAGGAAGAGTTTTTTATGGTTGTTCAAATTATCCAAGCTGTGGATTTAATTCTTGGCAAGAACCAGTACAGGAAAAGTGTCCTAAATGCGGAAGTATGATGGTAATAAAACAAACAAAAAATAGTAAAAAAGTAAGTTGTACCAATGATAAATGTGGATATAATAAAAATATTTAAAATATAAAAAATATCTGTACAATTCTTAAAATATATAGTATGTTATATATGTGATGAAAATTCAGAATTGTTTTAGAAAAATATATGAGGAGGTCAATATATGGAAAGTCTATTAAAAAAAACTAGAAGACTCAATAAAACACTTCAAAGTTATGGTTCGAAACCAATATCTTTTACAGAGTTAAGTAAGATATTATCTGATATTCTAGAAGCTAATGTCTACATAGCAAGTACAAAAGGTAGAGTATTGGGTTATGCACTATCAGAAGGATTTGATTGCGATATTGTAGAAAGTGAAGTAGTAAAAGAAGGAAGATTTCCTAAGAAGTATAATGAAGAACTTTTAAAAATCAGCGAAACAAAAGAAAATATAAAAGACATGGATATCTGTGTTTTTGATCAAACTTCAAGATGTGAATATCCAGATAAAGTTTCGACGATAATTCCTATAAATAGTGGTGGATCTAGACTTGGTACTCTTGTAATAGCTAGGTTTGGAAAAGACTTTAGTGAAGAAGACTTGATACTTTGTGAATATAGTGCAACGATAGTTGGAATGGAGATACTTAGGGCTAAAAGTGAAGAAATAGAAGAAGAAGCAAGAAAGAAGTCGGTAGTTGATATGGCGTTGGGAACACTTTCTTATTCTGAACGGGAAGCAATGGAATATATTTTTGAAGAACTTGATGGTATGGAAGGCTTAGTTGTTGCTAGCAAAATTGCTGACCGTGTTGGAATAACAAGATCGGTTATAGTAAATGCACTAAGAAAGTTTGAAAGCGCAGGGGTAATAGAATCAAGATCACTAGGTATGAAAGGAACTCATATAAAGGTCTTAAATGATAAGTTAATTGAAGAATTAAGAAGGAATAAATAGCAGCAAAAAAATAATCGCATTTTGCGCGATTATTTTTTTGCATTTCAAATTGTTGAATTTATGAAAATAATATGCTATACTATTTGAGGAATTACACACACGTCATGATGCAAGAGGCGTTCTCTTTTTGAGTCCTCGCGCAAATGAGTGAAGTGGAGGAAAAAAACTTGGAGGTGCAAATATGTCAGTAGTATCAATGAAAAATTTATTAGAAGCAGGAGTTCACTTTGGACATCAAACTAGGAGATGGAACCCTAAAATGTCCAAGTATATCTTTACAGAAAGAAATGGGATCTATATTATAGATTTACAAAAAACTGTTAAGATGATAGACGAAGCATATGCCGTAATGAAGGAAATAGTTGCTAATGGTGGAGAAGTTTTGTTTGTAGGAACAAAAAAACAAGCTCAAGAAGCAATTGAAACAGAAGCAAAGAGATGTGGGATGCATTATGTTAATCAAAGATGGCTAGGCGGCATGCTCACAAACTACAAAACTATAAGAAAAAGAATTGATAGACTTCATGATTTAGAAAAAATGGAAGAAGATGGGACTTTTGATGTTCTACCTAAGAAAGAGGTTATTCAATTAAAACACGAAAGAGAAAGATTAGAAAAATTTCTCGGCGGGATAAAAAACATGAATAGAATACCCGATGTTTTATTTGTTGTAGACCCTAGAAAAGAAAGAATCGCTGTTATGGAAGCTCATATATTAGGTATTCCCGTAATTGGCATAGTAGACACTAATTGTGATCCAGACGAAGTAGATTATGTAATACCAGGAAATGATGATGCAATAAGAGCTGTAAAACTCATTACAGAAACTATTGCAAATGCTGTAATTGAGTCTAGGCAAGGGGAACAATTCTCCATTGAACAAAACAATGGTAATAACAATGAAAAAAGCAATGAAGAAATAGTTAAAATAGAAGAATAAATAGGAGTGATAAAATGGCTATAAGTGCCTCTTTAGTTAAAGAACTAAGAGAAAAGACTGGTGCTGGGATGATGGATTGCAAAAAAGCACTTGAACAAACCAGTGGTGATATAGATAAGGCAATAGATTATCTTAGAGAAAAAGGATTAGCTTCAGCTTCAAAGAAGGCAGGTAGAATTGCGGCTGAAGGACTAATAGATGCTTATATTCATGGCGGAAGAATTGGTGTTTTAATAGAAGTAAATTCAGAAACTGACTTTGTTGCTAAAAACGATGAGTTCAAGCAATTTGTTAAAGATATGGCAATGCAAGTTGCTGCGTCCAATCCAAAAGTAGTTTCTAGAGAAAATTTAAGTCCAGAAGAAATAGCCCATGAAAAAGAAATTCAAATCAATAAAGTTATCAACGAAGGAAAACCAGCTCATGTTGCTGAAAAAATTGTTGAAGGAAGAATGGAAAAATATTATGAGGATGTATGTCTTCTAGATCAACCATTTATTAAAGATCCTAGCATGAAAGTTAAGGATGTATTAGCACAATTGATAGCAAAAATAGGAGAAAACATAGTAATAAGAAGATTTACAAGGTATGAAGTTGGAGAAGGACTAGAAAAGAGAGAAGAAAATTTTGCTGAAGAAGTTGCAAAACAAATGAAGATGTAATTATATATAGGAGAACACTAGTTGTTCTCCTTTATAAAATTATAATAAGGAGAGTACATATGAGCCTTCAATATAAGAGAATCGTTTTAAAACTTAGTGGGGAAGCCTTAGCGGGGAATAATGGCATGGGGATAGATCTTGAAACAATTAGGAATATTTCTTATCAAATTAAAAAAATTCATGATTTAGGTGTTGAAGTAGCTATAGTGGTTGGTGGCGGAAACTTTTGGCGTGGAAGATCATCAAAAGACATGGATAGAGCCACATCGGATTATATGGGAATGTTAGGGACAATGATGAACGCATTAGCTTTACAAGACGCACTTGAAAAAATTGATGTCATTACTCGAGTCCAGTCTGCAATAGAGATGAGACAAATAGCAGAACCATATATAAGGAGAAGAGCTATAAGACACTTAGAAAAAGGGAGAGTTGTAATTTTCGGAGCAGGCACAGGCAATCCTTTTTTTTCAACAGATACAACGGCTGCTTTGCGTGCGGCTGAAATAGAAGCAGATGTTATTTTTCTAGCAAAAAAAGGTGTTGATGGTGTATATGATTCTGATCCAAAGCTAAATAAAAATGCAAAAAAATTTGACACATTAAATTATATTGATATACTTAACTTAGGTTTGGGTATAATGGATTCAACAGCCACATCTCTTTGTATGGACAATAACATTCCATTAGTAGTATTTGGAATTGATGACCCAGATAATATAGTAAATGTTGTTTTAGGTAAAAAAATTGGTACGAATATAAAGGGGGATTTGTAGATGCAATTAGAAATTCATAAAGAAGCAGAACAGAAAATGAAGAAAACAATTGCAGTTTATAAAGAAGAGCTTCAGGCTATAAGAGCAGGGAGAGCAAACCCTGCATTGCTAGAAAGAATTACTGTTGATTATTATGGTCAAATCACACCTTTAAAACAAGTAGCTAGTATAACAGCTCCAGAACCAAGGTTACTTGTAATACAACCATGGGATTCCAAATTAATACCCCTTATTGAAAAGGAGATACTAAAATCAGATTTGGGATTAAACCCTTCTAATGATGGAAAAGTAATCAGACTATTAATACCTCAATTGACAGAAGAAAGACGTAAAGAACTGATAAAGTTAGTGAAAAAAAGTGCAGAGAATGCAAAAGTGGCAATAAGAAATACTCGAAGAGAAGCTGTAGATAAAATCAAAAAAGCTGAAAAGGAAAAAGAAATTTCTGAAGATGACAGAAAGTTAGCTGAAGAAGAAATTCAAAAAATAACTGACAAGTTTATCGGAGAAATCGATGAAATAACAAAGCAAAAAGAAGACGAACTACTTGAAATATAACCCTTCCTCTTGAAGGGTTTTTTGTTGATGGAGGTAACATTTAAAATGAATATAAATGATGATTATAAATTAAATTTTGAGGACATACCATCACATGTAGGAATAATTATGGATGGAAATGGAAGGTGGGCAACAGAAAAAGGACTGCCAAGATATTTAGGACATCAAGAGGGCATGAAACGTGTTATTGACATAGTAGAAGCAGCAAATGATATTGGTATAAAAAACTTAACATTATACGCTTTTTCAACAGAAAATTGGAAAAGATCAAAAATTGAGATAGATACCTTGATGAATCTGTTAGTGATATTTATTAGAAAAGAACTTAGAAGATTAGTTAAAAATAATATAAAGATAAATACTCTTGGGGATATAGATCAATTACCTTCTAATGCATTAAGTGAAGTTAAAAGAGCAGTTGAAAAAACTAAAGATAATAAAGGAATGATATTGAATATTGCGTTGAACTACGGCTCTAGGAAAGAAATTGTTGATGCAATTAAAAAAATCATTAAAGATCATGATAACGGTTTAATTAACATTGATGAGATAAATGAGCAAGAATTTACGAAATATTTATATACTGATGGTCAACCAGATCCTGATTTAATTATTAGAACAAGTGGTGAAAAAAGACTAAGTAATTTTCTTACATTTCAATCTGCATATTCGGAATTATATTTTACGGATCAGTATTGGCCAGACTTTAATAAAGAATCTTTCTTTTTAGCAATAAAAGATTTTCAAAATAGACAAAGAAGATTTGGAGGTATCTAATTGGATAATTTAAAGAAAAGAGTTCTATCTGGTATAATAGGTTTAACATTTATGATTGTAGTTGTGTTGAAGGGCGATATATTATTAAATATATCTCTATTTTTAATATCTATGATAGGATTAAGAGAAATATTCAATGCATTTAGAAATCTATCAATAAACCCAGTTAAATGGCTTGGCTTTTTATCTTGTGTTTTTATATACTTATCTATTTATTTACAATTTGACATTAATATGCTGATGATTTTAATTGCTTTAATTCTATTGATAAACTACGTGCTAAATGAAAAAATACATTTTATAGATATTTCAGCAACTTTTTTTTCAATAATTTATGTTCCGTTTATGTTGATAAATATTTCTTATTTAAGTAACACTAGGTATATTTGGATGATTTTCACTATAGCTTTTGGTACAGATACTTTTGCGTATTTGATTGGCAGTACTTTTGGTAAACATAAACTTTGTCCTAAGCTTAGCCCTAAGAAATCAGTAGAAGGAGCAATAGGTGGAATTTTTGGTAGTTTAATTACTACACTGGTATATAGCTATTTTTTTGCACCAAACTCTTTGTGGTTAATCGCGTTGCTTGCAATAGTTGCTTCTATAATAGCACAATTCGGTGATCTAGTTGCCTCAAAGTTAAAAAGAGAAGCAGGAATCAAAGATTATGGTAATATAATACCTGGACACGGTGGCATTTTAGATAGGTTTGATAGCATAATATTTGTCGCCCCTATCGTTTTTTATTTCTCGAAATTTTTTTTATTTTAAAATAAGGTGGTATAAATATGACAGTTATAGCAGCAATATTTGTATTTTTAATCGTAATTCTTATTCATGAATTAGGGCATTTTACTGTTGCAAAATTAGTTGGAATAAAAGTAAATGAACTTTCAATCGGAATGGGACCCAGATTTTATCATAGAAAGCGTGGAGATACAGAATATTCTATAAGAGCCCTTCCTATTGGAGGATATGTGAAAATGGAGGGTGAGGATGAAGAGTCTGATGATCCAAGAGGCTTTTCTAAAAAAAGTCCATTAGCGAGAATAGCAGTTGTTGCAGCTGGTGCAATAATGAATTTTATTCTTGCAATTATCGTATTATCGATTATTTCTTTTATGGTAGGTGAACCGACAACAACTATATCAGAAGTTATTGAAAATAGTCCTGCAGAATTAGCTGGCTTGAGACCTGGAGATAAGATAATCTCAATTTCAGACAATAAAATAGAATCATGGGATGACATAGTAAATAGTATAGAAAATTCCGATATAGAAACTAAATTGGAAATCAAGGTTGAGCGTGATAATGATATTACTAGTATTTTTGTGACGCCAAATATTGAGGATGGTAAGAAAATAATAGGAATTGTACCAGAGGGCGAAGGAAATTTAATAACAGCAATTAAAGAAGGATTTTCTAATACGGCTTATTTTATTAAACTTATGATTGATTTTATTATGACTGCGTTTAGTGGTAATGTATCCGCAGATGATTTATCTGGGCCTTTAGGTGTAATATCGGCTGTAAATCAAGCTGCTAATCAAGGAATCATTAGTTTGCTTTATTTATTAGCTTTTATAAGTGTAAATTTAGGATTTATCAACTTGCTACCATTTCCAGCACTTGATGGTGGAAGAATTGTATTTCTAATAGTAGAACTGGTGCGAGGGAAACCAATAGATCAAAAAAAAGAAGGTTTGATACATTTTATTGGTTTAATTTTATTGTTTGCACTCATGATATTTGTAACATATAATGATATATTAAGAACCAATTTATTTTAGGAGATAATGAAAATGATTAGAAAAAAAACAAAAAAAATAAAAGTAGGGGAATTATATGTAGGTGGCGATGCACCAATAACTGTTCAATCAATGACAAATACAGTAACCCAAGACATAGAAAATACCATTAGACAAATGCTTGAATTAGAGAAACATGGTTGTGACATAATAAGAGTTGCTATAAATAGTGATGAAGATGCAAGAGCAATAAAAGAAATAAAAAAACATATCAAAATGCCAATAATCGGTGACATTCAATTTGATTATAGATTAGCTTTGAGTGCGGTAAAATATGGAATTGATGGTTTGAGAATCAATCCTGGAAATATCGGAAGTGAACAGAAGGTTAAAGAAATTGTTAAAGCTTGTAATGAAGCGAATATATCTATAAGAGTCGGTGTAAATTCTGGGTCAATTAAAAAAGAATACCTAGAAAAGTACAACGGAGTAAACGAGAATTCTATTGTAGAAAGTGCATTAGAACAGGTCAATCTACTGGAAAGCTTAAATTTTAATAATATCAAGATATCACTAAAAGCAAGTTCTGTACCGCTTACCATTGAATCATATAAAAAAATGTCAGAAATAGTCGATTATCCTTTACATTTGGGAGTAACTGAAGCAGGCACACCATGGAGAGGAACTATCAAATCGTCTATCGGCATTGGAGCCTTACTATCAATGGGGATTGGAGATACAATTAGAGTGTCTCTAACCTCTGATCCAGTAGAAGAAGTAAAGGTAGGAAAAGAAATATTAAAATCTCTAGGTTTAAGAAAAGAAGGATTGACGCTAATATCGTGTCCAACATGTGGAAGGACTAAGATCAATTTGATAAAATTAGCAGAAGAAGTTGAAAAAGCTTTAGAACATATAGATAAACCAATAACAGTCGCGATTATGGGCTGTGTAGTAAATGGACCTGGAGAAGCCAAAGAAGCAGATATAGGAATTGCTGGTGGTGTTGGTGAGGGGTTAATATTTAAAAAAGGTCAAATAATTAAAAAAGTAGAAGAAGAATACTTGCTTGAAGAATTGTTAAAAGAAATAGATAAACTATAATTATTAGGAGTAGATCAATATGCTTTCTGAATATCAAGCTATAGTAAATTTTTTTACTGATATTAAGCAAATACCACAACTCAAAAATGTATACATTGAAAGAGTTTATTTTAATCCTAAAAAATCAATGTTGTCAATCAATTTAATAACACCACTTGACTACAATGAAGAATATACTGAATTGATTTACAATTCCTTTATAAATAAATTTCCAAATTATGCTATTTCATTGGTATTTTCGAACAACATACTTGAAGATGTTGATTTTATAAAAAACTATATTGTGACAATGATAACAAATCATATACCTTCTAGTAATTCTTGGATAGATAAATTGATAATTAAAGATAGTTCAGAATCAGTTCAAATACAATTTCCAAATCAGGTTTCTTTACATTCCTTTAATTTAAATGGGTTGAGACTTGAGATAGAAGAATTTTTAAAAGCTGTTTTTAATAAAAAGTTATTAGTATTGTTTTGTGAAAATGACAATATTGAGACATTTTTTGCAGATCAAAGTTCAAAAGAGCTTGAACTTGTGAAAGAAATTAATCAATCTGATAGTTTAAAAGATAAAAATATTAAAAAAGTTAGATTTGACAGAACTAAAAATAAAGTTTTTGACAAAAGACTAACATCGAAGACTATAGATCTTATTAACATTGAACTAAGCTCAGGAAATGTAACTATCTTTGGAGAGATCTTCGATATAAACTATAGGGATATAAAAGGGAACAAAAAACTATTATCGTTTTATATTACAGATTTTACAAATTCAATACAATGCAAATTATTTATAATGAATGATAGAATAGATGATTACATGGAAGTTTTAAGTGAAGGAGTTAATTTATATGTAAATGGTGATATTACTTATGACAATTATGCACGTGAAATAACTTTGATGGTAAGATCAATGAATCCTGTGGATAAAGAAAATAAAAAAGATTTAAGCCCACATAAAAGAGTTGAACTTCATCTTCATACTAATATGAGTTCAATGGATGGAATTAGTCCAGCTAAAAATTTGATTAAAAGAGCTATAGAATGGGGGCATCAAGCTATTGCTATAACTGACCATGGCGTAGTTCAAGCATTTCCAGAAGCTAGCGAATTTAATAATAAGATAAAAATCATATATGGGGTAGAGGCATATATGATAAATGATCAAAAAGAAATAATAACCAATCATGAGAAACATGAAGTATTAGATGATTTCGTAGTTTTTGATATCGAAACTACAGGGTTGTCAGCTCGTAATGATAAGATTACAGAAATTGGTGCAGTTAAAATTAAGAATGGAATCGTGATTGATAAATTCGAACAACTCATAAATCCTGAAATACCCATACCTAACAATATAACAGTTCTAACTGGAATTACAGACGATATGGTATCAAATATGCCTAAAATCAAAGAAGTTTTACCTAAATTCATGGATTTTATTGGAAATTCTATTTTAGTTGCTCACAATGCATCTTTTGATGTAGGGTTTATCAGAGAAGCATGTAATAATATGAATATAAATTTAAACAATGCAGTGTTAGATACATTAGCACTCTCAAGAGCTTTATTCCCAAATTTAAAAAGTCATAAGCTTAATGTGATTGCTAAATTTTTAAATGTTGAACTTATAAATCATCATAGAGCTGTAGATGATGCAAAAGCAACAGGAGACATATTAATTAAGATGTTAGATGTTTTAGCAGAAAAGGGAATCACAACTCCACAAAAATTGAACACAGGGTTGAATTTTTCAAATGTAAATAAGAATGATACATATCATTGTATTATACTTGCTAAGAATCAAGATGGAATTAAAGATTTATATAATCTAATTTCAAAATCTCATTTGGAACATTTCTACAGAAAACCACGTATGCCAAAAAGTTTGATAAAAAAATATAGAAAAAATCTTATAATAGGCAGTGCATGTGAACTTGGTGAAGTATACAAGGCGGTATTATCAAATAAACCAACTACGGAGATAAATGAAATTATTGATTTTTATGACTACATAGAAATTCAACCCATAGATAATAACTACCATTTAGTCAGAGAAGGGGTAGTAAAAGATCGGGATGAATTGAAGTATATCAATAAAAAAATATATGACATGTCAAAATCAAGGAATAAAATTGTTGTAGCAACTGGAGACGTTCACTTCTTGAATCCAGAAGATGAAATCTATAGGCGCATAATAATGTGTGGTCAGGGATTTAATGATGCTGATTATCAACCTCCACTGTATTTCAAGACAACAGATGAAATGTTAGAAGAATTTAATTACTTGGGTGAAGAAATTGCTGAAGAAATAGTTATTACAAATACAAATTTAATAAGTGATTTAATTGATAATGTAAAACCTATACCAGATGGAACATATCCGCCTAAAATTGAAGGCGCAGATGAAGAACTTAAAGATATGGCTTTTAAAAATGCAGTGAAAATGTATGGTGACCCACTACCAGATATTGTAGAAGAAAGATTGAATAGGGAATTAGATTCTATTATAAACAATGGTTACTCTGTATTGTATATAATAGCCCAGAAATTGGTTTCAAAATCAATGCAAGATGGATATTTAGTAGGTTCTAGAGGCTCTGTTGGGTCCTCATTAGTAGCGACGATGAGTGGAATAACAGAAGTTAATCCATTACCTCCTCATTATGTCTGTGATGCATGTCATTATACAGAATTTTTTAATGATGGTAGTATAGCATCAGGATTTGATCTGGAAGATAAGATTTGTCCAAAATGTGGTAAACCTTTAAAAAAAGAAGGTCATGACATTCCGTTTGAAGTTTTTTTAGGATTTGAGGGAGATAAGGAACCGGATATCGATCTTAATTTTGCTGGCGAATATCAGCCTATAGCCCATAAATATACAGAAGAACTATTTGGAGAAGGTAAGGTCTTTAGAGCTGGAACAATTGGAACAATAGCTGAAAAAACAGCTTATGGCTTTGTGAAAAAGTATTTTGAACAAAAAAATATTCCAATTAGCCAAGCTGAAATAAATAGGTTAGTAAAGGGATGTACTGGGATCAAAAGAACTTCTGGACAACATCCTGGTGGTGTTATGATAGTTCCTCACTATAAGGATATACATGATTTCACACCAATCCAATACCCTGCAGATGATAATTCCTCGGGTGTAATAACTACACATTTTGACTATCATTCTATTAGTGGAAGAATATTAAAACTTGACATCTTAGGCCATGATGTTCCGACTATTATAAAAATGCTAGGAGATCTTACGGGAATAAATCCACTTTCGATACCACTTGATGACAAAGAAACAATGAGTATATTTACGAGCACGGAAGCACTGAAAATTTCACCAGAAGAGATAAACTGTCCTGTAGGGACCCTTGGGATTCCAGAATTTGGCACTAAATTTGTTCGCCAAATGTTGGTTGATACTTCCCCCACTACATTCTCGGAATTAGTAAGAATATCTGGCCTTTCTCATGGGACTGATGTATGGGTAAACAACGCTCAAGATTTAGTAAAAAACAACATAGCACCTTTAAAGGAAGTTATATCAACTAGAGAAGATATTATGCTATATTTAATAAATGCAGGTTTAGACAAGAAAAAAGCATTCTTCACGATGGAGAAAGTAAGAAAAGGTAAGGGTTTAAGCCAAGAAGACCAAGATATAATGAGAAATTTGAATATTCCAGATTGGTATATTGAGTCCTGTAACAAAATAAAATACATGTTTCCAAAAGCACATGCTGCTGCATATGTGACTATGAGCTTTAGGATTGCATATTTTAAAGTTCATTATCCTAAAGCTTTTTATGCAACATATTTTACAACTAAAGCTAGTGATTTCGATGCAGAGCTTATATTGCAAGGCAAAAACGCCATAAAATCTAAAATACAAGAAATTGAGCATAAAAACAACGAAGCTACTGCAAAAGAAAAAAACCAATTGACAATTTTAGAGGTTGCTTTGGAAATGTATGCACGAGGCTTGAAATTCGAAAAAGTAGACTTATATAAATCAGACAGTGATAAATTTCTTATAGGAACTAATGGAATAATTCCGCCACTTAAAACACTCGAAGGAATTGGTGAAAATGCTGCAAGAAAGTTAGTTGAAGAAAGGGCAAAAGCTCCATTTTTGTCAATTGAAGAATTAATAGTAAGAGGAAAAGCTTCAAGACCTGTTATAGATGCATTATATAAGCATGGTTGTTTAGATAATCTCCCAGAAACAAATCAAATCAGTCTTTTTAACATTTGATTTAATTGGACGATTATGTTATAATATGTTATGACAATTAATAGTTAATTCAAAGAGTGGGGAATCCCACTCTTAATTTTTGCAAGAGGTATGGTGAAAAAATTGAATAAAAAAGAGATTATAAAGTCTGTAAAATCATTGGGTGAACCTATAATATCTAGTTTGGGATATGAAATGGTTGATGTAGAATTTATCAAAGAGCAAAACGAATATTACTTAAAAATATTTATTGATAAAACTGGAGGTATCAATTTAGAGGATTGCCAGTTAGTAAGTGAAACTATTGGGGAAAAATTAGATGAATTAGATATCATTGAAACATCTTATTATTTAGAAGTTTCATCCCCAGGACTAGATAGACCGATAAAAACAGACCAAGACATAAAAAGAAATTTAGAAAAAGAAGTAGAAGTAAATTTATACAAATCAATTAATGGGAAAAAACATATTGAGGGTATATTAATTGCTTACGATGAAAAAAATGTTACGTTACAAGTTGAAGAGAATAGAATGGATATTCCAAGAGAGTCAATTTCATTAATGAGACTAGTAATACGTTTTTAATATTTGAATATGAGGAGGAGTAAAAGGATGAATGTTGATTTCATCAGCGCCCTTGAAGAAATAGAAAAAGAAAAAGGGATTTCAAAAAGTATAATTATAGATGCCTTAGAATCAGCGTTAATATCTAGCTATAAAAAGAACTTTGGTTCTTCACAAAATGTAGTAGTAGAAATTGATAATAATACAGGAGATGTAAAAGTTTTTGCGATTAAATCAGTTGTTGATAATGATGAATTAGAAGATGAATTATTACAGATGCCAATTGAATCTGCTAAAAAGATAGATCCTAAATTAAATGTTGGAGATTCTATAAAATTAGAAGTTACACCAAAAAATTTTGGTAGAATAGCGGCTCAAACTGCAAAACAAGTAGTAATACAAAGAATTAAAGATGCAGAAAGAGATGTGATATTCGAAGATTTTATTAGCAGAGAAAATGAAATTATCACAGGACAAGTACAAAGAATATCAAAAAATAATGTATATATTGATCTTGGAAAGATAGAAGGTATTCTGCCACCTGCTGAGCAGATCCCTGGTGAAATATATAATCAAGGAGACAGGTTAAAGTTACTTATTTCTGAAGTTAAGAAGACTACAAAGGGTCCACAGATAATTTTGTCGAGGGCAAGTGCAAATCTTGTAAAGAGATTATTTGAAATAGAGGTTCCTGAAATAGTAGAAGGTATCGTAGAAATTTATTCAATTGCCAGAGAAGCTGGTTCAAGAACTAAAATAGCTGTATTTTCTAAAAGTGTGGACGTAGATGCGCTTGGAGCCTGTGTTGGATTTAAAGGAACTAGAGTAAAAGCAATTGTGGATGAATTGAATGGTGAAAAAATAGATATTGTTATTTGGAGCAAAAATGTAGATGAATTTATTGCTAATAGCTTAAGTCCTTCAAAAGTTATCCGTGTCTTCTCCAATGAAAAAGAAAAATCAGCACTTGTTATAGTTCCTGACCATCAATTATCATTGGCAATTGGTAAAGAAGGCCAGAATGCAAGATTAGCAGCAAAATTGACAGGTTGGAAAATAGACATAAAATCTGAAAGCCAATACAATAATATAAATGGAGATGGTGTAAATGAGCCCTAAAAAAATACCACTAAGAAAATGTATTGCTTGTAATGAGATGAAGCCAAAACGAGATTTAATAAGAATAGTAAAAAGTAATGATGGCATAGTAAGTGTAGACCTAACTGGAAAAGCAAATGGAAGAGGAGCATATATATGTGCATCTGAAGATTGCTTAAATGATATAATTAAATCAAAAAAACTATCAAAACATTTACAAACTGAAATTAATGAAGAAGTATATCAAAAACTTAGAGAGGCTATAAAAAAATGAAAGTCACCTAAAAAGCGGAGGTGTTAAGATGGGAAAAATTAGAATTTATGAATTAGCTAAAGAATTAAATATGTCTAGCAAGGAGCTAGTTGAAAAAATATCAGAACTCAATATAAATGTTCATAGCCATATGAGTTCTATTGAGGAAGAAGATGCTAAACTGATTAAAGAATTATTATTAGAAGAGGAAGACAAAGCAAAAGATGATATGAATGAAAAAGATGATATGAATGAAAAAGATGATTTGAATATTGAGACTCAAATAAGTGTTGAATTTGAAGAGAAAAAAATAAAGCACAAAAAAACAAACAAGAAAAAAAGTCACATTAAGGAAGTTAATATAGACAATAATGTAGATAATAGAGACATGAATGATAAAACCACAGAAAAAACAATACAAATCGAAACTGAGATCACAGTAAAAGAATTAGCTGAAAAATTACAAACAAATCCAGCACAAGTTATTTCAAAATTAATTCCATTAGGCATAATGGCCACTCAAAATCAAACTATTGATGCTGAAATTGCAGAATTAGTAGCAGGAGAATTTGGATATAAAATCAATGTATCATCTAGTAAAGAGGAATCTGAAATTGACTTATTGGATTATGATGATGATCCTAAAGATTTATTACCAAGACCTCCTGTTGTAACAGTAATGGGGCACGTAGATCATGGGAAAACTTCATTATTGGATGCAATTAGACATACTAATGTTACAGGGAAAGAGGCAGGTGGCATAACTCAACATATTGGAGCATACACAGTAAATATAAACAATAAAAAAATTGTGTTTTTAGATACTCCAGGGCATGAGGCTTTTACTTCCATGCGTGCTAGAGGAGCTAAGATAACTGATATCGCAATACTTGTAGTAGCAGCAGATGACGGTGTAATGCCTCAAACAATAGAAGCTATTTCTCACGCAAAAGCTGCAAAAGTTCCAATAATAGTAGCTATCAACAAGATTGATAAACCTGAGGCAAATATAGATAGAGTTAAGCAAGAATTAGCGGAAAATGGAGTTTTAGCAGAAGACTGGGGCGGCGATACAATTATGGTACCAGTATCTGCAAAGAATAAAATAGGTATTGAAGATTTGCTTGAAATGATTCTATTAGTCGCTGAAATGCAAGAGTTAAAGGCAAATCCTAATAGAAAAGCTGTAGGTACAATTATTGAAGCTCAATTAGATAAGGGAAAAGGACCTATGGCTACTGTATTAGTTCAAAAGGGGACATTAAGTGTTGGAGATATGGTTGTAACAGGTACTTCTAGCGGAAGAATTAGAGCAATGTTCGATGATAAGGGGAAGAAAGTTAAAAAGGCAACTCCATCAATTCCTGTCATGATTTTAGGTTTATCGGAAGTACCAAATGCTGGAGATATGATTTATGCAGTAGAAAATGAAAAAATTGCAAGGCATTTAGCCGATATAAAAAAGAATAAACTAAAAGAACAACAAATTAAACACACAACAAAAGTATCTCTAGACGATCTATTTGAAAGAATTAAACAAGGTGAATTAAAAGAGTTAAATCTAATCATTAAAGCAGACGTTAGAGGATCAATAGAAGCATTAGCGCAATCTGTAAATAAGTTAGAAACAGATGAAGTGAGAGTTAATGTTATTCATAGTGGTGTAGGGGGCATATCAGAAAGTGATGTAATGCTAGCTTCAGCATCAAATGCGCTAGTAATTGGCTTTAATGTAAGACCTAATTTAAATGCTATAGAAGTTGCAAAAAAAGAAAATGTAGACATAAGAACATATAGAGTAATTTATGAGGCAATTGAAGATATTCAAGCAGCGATAAAAGGAATGCATGCTCCTAAAATAGTTGAAGAAATTTTAGGACGAGCAACTGTTAGAGCAACTTTTAGACTTCCAAATGGCACTTCTGTTGCTGGAATTTATGTACTAAATGGTAAAATTACTAGGAATTCAAAAATCCGATTATTAAGAGATGATGTAGTAATTTATGATGGCTCAGTTTTATCATTGAAAAGATTTAAAGATGATGTTAAAGAAGTACAAACTGGATTTGAGGCTGGTTTAGCTTTAGAAAACTTCAATGATATCAAAGAAGGAGACAATATTGAAGCATATATTTTAAAAGAAGTGAATAGTGATTAGAGGTGTTAAAATGAACGAGAAAAGGATAAATAGAATCTCAGAAGAAATAAAAAGAGTAGTTGCTGATTTGATTTTAAATGATATAAAGGACCCAAGAATTAGCAAAATGGCTAGTGTAAACAGAGTAATTGTGACTAAAGATTTAAAATACGCTAAAATATACGTATCAGTATTGGGCAATAATGAAGAAAAATCTGAAACTTTAAAAGGTCTTGATAGCGCAAAAGGATATATAAGAAAAGCAATTGGAGACAAAGTAAACCTTAGAATTACACCTGATCCTATATTTTATATTGACGATAGCATTGAGCATGCAATTTATATGACAAATCTTATAAAACAAGTAACAAATGAAGTAAATGTTAACAAAGAACAAACTGATGGAGAATCAGAAAATGAATAGGATTATAAAACAAAAATTATCTAACGAAATAAATAATTCAAATTGTATAGGCATTGTATCACATTTAAATCCTGATGGAGATAATATTGGATCTATATTATCACTTGGTATTTCACTAGAAAAATTGGGCAAAACTGTGACAATATTAAAATCCGATTATGTACCTAGTGATTTTTTATTTCTACCTTATGTAAATAAAATAATAAAACCGGAAGATAATTTGAAATTTGACATCTTATTTGTATTAGACAGTAGTGATCCTGAAAGGCTTGGGGATAATAAAAAATATTTGCTAGATTCAGGATGTGTAGTTAACATTGACCATCACATTAGCAATACAAATTTTGGGGATATAAACATAGTTGATCCTAGGTCATCATCAACTAGCGAGATAATTTTTAAGCTTATAGAAGAGCTAAATTTGCCACTTGATATAGATATAGCTACTTGCATATATGTTGGTATTAGCACAGATACGGGAAGATTTATGTATGAAAATGTTACATCTAGTACACATAGCATTGCGTCAAAGATCTTAGAAATTGGAATAGATGCTTATGATGTTAACAAAAAGATATACCAAAAAAGGTCTCTAGAACGTACAAAGCTATTTATAAAAGTTGTTGCATCATCAAAGCTATTGTGTAGTAACAAAGTTTCAATAGCAAAAGTAATGCTTGAAGACCTAAATGAAACGAACGCAAAACCAGAAGATTCAGATGGAATAGTTGAATTTTTAAGAGATACAGAAACAGTTGAAGTCTCTGTCTTGTTAAAAGAAGTAACCAACAATATAACCCGTGTTAGTATAAGAACCAAGGACTATGTTGATGCAAATAAAATATGTAATCATTTTGGTGGTGGCGGACATCTGAGAGCAGCAGGATGTACAATCGAAAAAAATATAGATGAATCAGAAAGCTTAATAATTGAAGTTATTAAAAACTATATTTGAGGATTATGAATATGAATGGCGTCTTGAATTATTACAAACCTTCAGGCATTACATCTCATGATGCAGTAAATATTGTAAGAAAGATAATGAATACAAAAAAAGTTGGTCATATAGGTACGCTTGATCCAATGGCTTGTGGAGTTTTGCCAATGCTCGTTGGTAATGCCACTAGAATTTCTGAATATCTTATTGAACATGACAAAGAGTATATCGCGGAATTGACTTTAGGGCTGAGAACTGATACTTATGATAAAGAGGGAAAACCAATTGCTCAATCCGATGTTACAGTAACTTCTGAACAAATAGTAGATGTGTTCAAGCAATTTGAAGGACAAATTAAGCAGATTCCTCCAATGTTTTCTTCAAAAAAAATAAATGGGAAAAAGCTATATGAACTAGCAAGAATGGGCAAAGAGATTGATAGAAAACCTAATATAGTTGATATAAAAAAGTTAAATATCATGAATATAATTGATAATAAAAAGATTATTTTTAGGGTTAAATGTTCAAAAGGAACATATATAAGATCACTATGTGATGATATTGGTATGAAAATAGGAACTTTTGGTTATATGTCATTTTTACAAAGGGTTCAAGTGAGTAATTTTAAAATTGAAAATTCAATTAATGATGATTTATTAAAAGATCTTAAACAAAAAGATACAAAAAAAGATTTTTTAATTCCAATAGATAAGGCTATTGATTATATGGACTCAATAAATGTTAATGAAGAATATTTTAAAAAATTATGTAATGGCAACAGCATACCGATTAAACAAAGGCAAAATTTTATACCTAATACAAACTTAAGAGTATATTCTAATCATATATTTGTTGGAATAGGTCAGATAAATATAGAGAATAATAATGCAATACTAAAGATGAAAAAGGTTCTACTAGGTGATAACTAATGAATATTATAGAATTACATGACGATTACAAAAGTATTGAAAAAACTGCAATAGCACTTGGAAATTTTGATGGAATACATATTGGCCATCAAAATCTTATAGAAAGAATGATAGAAATATCAAAAATCAACAATTTAATTTCTTCTGTGTTAATATTTGAGAATCATACTAAGAGTATAACAAGTAATACCTTTCCTAGTTTATTAACTAACAATGAACAAAAGCTTAATATTCTAAATAAACTTGGAGTTGAAAATATATATTTAATGAAGTTTAATGAAAAAGTAATGAAACTATCTCCATCTGAATTTATTAATAATATATTGATTGATAAGTTGAATTGTAAATCTGTAGTAGTCGGGTATAACTACAAGTTTGGATATAAAGCATCTGGGAATACGGATACATTAAAAAAGATTTGCTCTGAGAATGATATTTATACTGAAATACTAAACCCTGTATATTACGAAGACAAAATAGTTAGTAGTACACTTATAAGGAGTTTAATAACCTATGGTAAAATAGATATAGCAAATAAGCTTTTAGGTAGATTCTATACAATAAAAGGAGAAGTAGTTCATGGGAAAGGTATTGGCACGAAACTTGGTTTTCCAACTGCTAATATCAGATTAATTGATAATTTTGTTATTCCCAAAAATGGTGTTTATAGCACATTAACTACTATTGGTGATAAAACTTATAAAAGTGCCACCAGTGTTGGATTTAATCCTACTTTTCAAGAAAAATCATTGAAGATTGAAAATCACATTATCGGATTTAATGATTTATTATATGGAAATATAATAGATATATCATTTGTAGAATATATTAGGCCAGAAATAAGCTTTGACAAAGTAGAAGATTTAGTTAATAGAATGATAGAAGATGTAAATTATATAAAAAAGAAAAATGTGATTTACAATTTATAGAGTATATGATAATATCATATTGTCAGTTACCTTATCAAAGCTATTCGTTCCTCAGCGATAGCGTTGATAATGGCGAATTATATTATATGGAGGTGGAATAATGTTAGCAAAAGAAGAAAAAGAAAGAATTATTGAAGAGTTCAAAACTCATGAAGGGGACACTGGATCGCCAGAAGTTCAGATTGCTCTTTTAACTTACAGAATCAATGCAGTAAATGATCATCTTCAAACACATAAAAAAGATCATCATTCAAGAAGAGGACTTTTGAAAATGGTAGGTCAAAGAAGAGGTTTGCTCAGATATCTAGAGAATAAAGATATTGAAAGATATCGTTCTTTAATTGAAAAACTTGGCATTCGAGGTTAAATTAGAGCGGGACTTCCCGCTCTATTAGTTTATATAATGAAAAATGATTGGAGGTAGCTCATGGAAAAGATTTATAAATATATGCTCGCAGGCAGAGAATTGTGCATTACTATTGGAAAACTTGCACAGCAAGCTAATGGCTCATGCCTTGTTAGATATGGTGATACTGTTACTTTGGTAACAGCTACTCAATCAAAAGAGCCACGTGAAGGAATTGATTTTTTCCCTTTAAGTGTAGATTATGAAGAAAAATTATATTCAGTAGGTAAAATTCCTGGAGGATTTATAAAAAGAGAAGGCAGACCTAGCGAAAAAGCAATACTTACTTCAAGATTAATAGATAGACCAATTAGACCACTATTTCCTGATGGTTTTAGAAACGATGTACAAGTGATAGCAACTGTTCTGTCAGTAGACCAAGATAATAGCCCTGAAATAGCTGCTATGATAGGTTCTTCAATTGCCTTATCTATTTCGGATATTCCTTTTAATGGTCCTACTGGTTCAGTGCAAGTAGGAAGAGTAAATGGAGAAATAATTATCAACCCAAATAGTGAGCAAAGAGAGCTTTCAGATATTAATTTAACAGTTTCTGGAACCAAAGATGCAATAATGATGGTAGAGGCAGGTGCAAAATTTGTAACAGAACAAGTAATGCTAGAAGCTATATTGAAAGGTCACGATGAAATCAAGAAAATATGTGATTTTATTAATGAAATAGTTCAAGATTGCGGAAAAGAAAAATCAAAATATGAATTGTTTATGCCTAATAAAGACGTTGAAAATTTAGTTAGGCAACTTGCAACTAATAAACTCATTGATGCCTTATATACTGTTGATAAAACTCAGAGAGATGAAAATGTAGAGAATTTAAAAAATGAAATTACAGAGATTGTATTAGAAAAATATCCAGATACAGAAAAAGATGTCTCCGAAGTCTTTGAAACCATTATGAAAGAAGAAGTTAGAAAACAAATAATCGAAAAAGGTATTAGACCAGACAATAGAAAATTAGATGAGATCAGACCTATCAGCTGTGAAGTTGGACTTTTACCTAGAACACATGGATCTGGATTATTCAATAGAGGTCAAACACAGGTTCTAACTATAGCAACTTTGGGAGCTTCAAGTGATGTTCAAATAATCGATGGACTAGGAGAAGAAGAATCTAAAAGATATATGCATCATTATAATTTCCCATCATATTCTGTTGGTGAAGTTCGACCATCTAGAGGTCCTGGAAGAAGAGAGATTGGTCATGGAGCATTAGCTGAAAGAGCATTAGAACCAGTCATTCCTCCAGAAAATGAATTTCCATATACCTTAAGACTTGTTTCTGAAGTATTAAGTTCAAATGGATCAACTTCACAAGCAAGTGTATGTGGTTCTACTTTAGCATTATTAGATGCGGGTGTACCTATAAAAGCCCCTGTTGCTGGGATCGCGATGGGATTGATTAAAGAAGGAGATAAAGTCGCAATATTGTCTGATATTCAAGGCCTAGAAGATCATCTTGGCGATATGGATTTTAAAGTAGCAGGAACTAGTGAAGGAATAACAGCTATTCAAATGGATATAAAAATAGATGGAATAGATGAAAATATATTGACAGAAGCATTAGAAAGAGCTAGAAAAGGAAGATTATTTATACTTGATAAAATGATGCAAACAATTTCTGCTCCAAGAGAAGAATTATCAATATATGCGCCTCGAATAACTGTTTTACAAGTTAACCCTGATAAAATTAGAGATATTATAGGACCTGGCGGAAAAATTATAAATAAAATAATAGACGAAACTGGTGTAAAAATAGATATCGAAGATGATGGTAGAGTATCAATTATTTCAAACAATGCTGTTGCTAGCAAAAAAGCAATTGAGATAATCCAAAACATAGTAAAAGAAATAGAAGTTGGAGATATTTATCTTGGCAAAGTAACAAAAATTACAACTTTTGGTGCTTTTGTTGAAATTTTGAATGGGAAAGAAGGGTTAGTTCATATTTCTCAATTGGCAAAAGAAAGAGTAAACAAAGTTGAGGATATCGTATCAGTTGGTGATGAAATATTAGTTAAAGTAATAGAAATTGACAACCAAGGTCGTATTAATTTGTCTAGAAAAGTATTGCTACCTGATGAAAAGATTGAAAATAATCAAGAACCGACAAATAATTAATAAGGAGCATGAACCTTTGGTTCATGTTTGTTTTCTTTAAGGAGGAAATAATGCTAGTAACTAGTTTAGATAATGGTATAAAAGTTGTAATTGACAATACCAAATACATTAATTCTGCATTAATTGGCATTTTAATAAAAAGTGGATCAATATATGAAAAAAAAGAAATTTTGGGAATATCACATTTCATAGAGCATATGTTGTTTAAAGGGACAACAAATAGAACTAATCGAGAAATTGCAGAAGAAATAGATTTTGTAGGTGGCCAAATAAATGCTTTTACAACAAAAGAACATACATGTATATATTCTAAAGTACCATATAAACATATAAATTTAGCAATCGACATAATTCATGATATGTTGGCTAATTCACTTTTTCTAGATAGTGATATATTGAAAGAAAAAAATATTATTACTGAAGAAATCAAGATGTATAAAGATTTACCTGATGATTTAGTTTTTGAAATCATGAGTGAAATAATGTTCAAAGACACTCCTTTGTCCTTTCCGATTTTAGGAACTGAACATACAGTTAATAATATAAATAGAAATGAAATAAAGAAATACTATAACAATAGATATGCTGCGGAAAATATTGTTATCTCGATAGCTGGTAATGTTGATGTTGAAAATATTATCGACCAATTAAATAATAAATTTATCAGTTTTACTAATAGTTTTCTTGGACAAGCTAGTGAAAACGAAGTATCATCAAACCACTCTAATTTAGTTATAAAAGGAGAGGTGAAAAAAACAGAACAATTAAATCTATGCCTTGGAATCCCTTATTGTTCAACTTATTCAGATGATTATTTTGAAGGGCTATTAGTAAATAATTATATTGGTGGAAGTATGAGCTCAATTTTATATCAAATTATTAGAGAAGACCTTGGATTAGCTTACGAGATCGAATCAAGTGTTGAAACATATAAAGATGCTGGATTGCTAGAAATATATGTGGCTTTAGATAGTAAAAATGCAATAGATGTGTTAAAAATTATAAAAAGAGAATTAATGAATCTATATAAAGATAAGGTTTGTGATAATCATATAGAGAAATATAAAGAACAACTAATAGGTAGTTATCTACTTAGTATTGATAATCCATTTAACAAGATGTATGATAATGGAAAAGAGTTATTAGATATTGGGTCTATAGAAAATCATGATAAAATAATAAACAATATAAATAAAATATCCGAGAAAAGTGTATCCAAATTCATAGATCAATATTTTAGTTTAAATAAAATATTTATAAGTTATGTTGGTAATATTAAAAATAAAATCAAATTTGAACAGAAAATCCAAGATGTATTTTACTAGGAGGATAAAATGAAAGTAAAAATAGTAAATAAAAGTTCGAACAGTTTACCTGAATATAAAACTGTCGGTGCAGCAGGATTAGATTTATGTGCATATTTAAGTGAGCCAATAAAAATCAATCCGTTAGAAAGAGCTCTAATACCTACTGGATTGTTTTTAGAAATACCTAAAGGGTATGAAGCCCAAATAAGAGGAAGAAGTGGATTAGCACTAAATCATGGAATAACACTTGCTAACGGAGTCGGCACTATAGATAGTGATTATAGAGGTGAAGTAAAAATTATCATCATCAATCTTGGCAATGAATCTTTTGTTGTCAACAATGGAGACAGGATAGCTCAGATGGTATTCACAAAGTATGAGAGAGCAGACTTTATTGAAGTAGTTGAAATAAACGAAACTGCTAGAGGAGAAAATGGATTTGGGCATACTGGCATATAAAAAATATTTTATTACTTAAATATAATCGGGAGGTATTACAGTGAGTTGGTTAGAAGCAATTATATTAGGGTTATTTCAAGGCATTGCAGAATTTTTACCCATTAGCAGTTCAGGACATTTGGCTCTATTACAACAATTTTTTGGCATAACAGAGGGAAATTTGTTTTATGCTGAAATGCTTCATTTTGGAACTTTGATTTCAATTATTATAGTTTATTTTAAAGATATAAAATTAATGATTATAGAATTTCTTAGGCTAATATCAACAATAATTAAAGAAAGAACAATTCCTGATTTAAATCAATATCAAAAATTTGTATTACTTATATTAGTGGCATCTATTCCAACAGCAATTATTGGATTAAGCCTAGAAAATATTATAGAAAGCATGTTTACTACGATATTGCCTATAGGTATTGCATTTATTATCACAGGATTTTTGCTCTGGTTTTCAGAAAAAAAAGGGAAGGGAAACAAGAAAATAGAGGATGTAACCATTAAAGATTCACTTTTCGTTGGACTTATGCAAGGAGTAGCAATATTCCCTGGTATATCAAGATCGGGATCTACAATTGTAGGAGCCCTATTAAGAAATTTTGATCGTAACTTAGCCACTGAATTTTCTTTTTTGTTGTCAATACCAGCGGTATTAGGATCATTTATTTTAGGAATAAGAGATGTCTTAAAAGGATCTACAGTGTCAATCGAATTACCTATTATAATTGGCGTAATTATATCCGCAATAGCTGGAGTGTTTGCAATTAAAGCACTAGTAAAGATATTAGAGAATAAAAAATTACATTATTTTTCGATTTATTTGTGGATAATTGGTATAATAATAATAGTATCTCAATTAATTTAAGATAGGTGGTAACATGGCAACTAAAAAGAAACCAACAAGAGGCAAAGTAAATGATAAAGTTTCTCAAAAGAAAAATTTAAATATTCGCAAAGATATTATTGCAATTGCTTTGATTGGGCTTTCTATTTTAGTCCTTGTAAGTTTTTTTACTGAAAAAACTGGAATAATAGGGAATTCTTTAAAACATACTTTCTATTTATTGTTTGGCACGGCTTCCTACGTATTCCCATTTTTAATAATTCTATTATCAGTATTATTGCTTATAAATAAAGAGAATATGCCTAAATTTTTAACATTGATATTTCTATTTTTATCTATTTTAGTTATCTTGGACAGTAGAAATGATATAAGTTTAAGCTTTGCAGATAGAATGTCTTATATATTTCACAATTCTAGTGAACAGATAAATGGTGGCATAATAGGCGGTCTGTTTGGATTTCTATTCTATAAACTCTTTGGAAATGTGGGAACATATATAATTGTTGCCTTTATTGACTTAGTTTTACTTACCTATTTAATAGGGAAAAATAATTTAGTTAATTTATACGCAAAATTACACAATAGAAATGCAGAGAAGAATAAAAAGAAGAATATCCCAAGAAACGATGAAACCACTGAGGAAACAGAGAATTATGTTTTACAAATAACAGATTATACATCATCTAATAAAGAACAAGAAACAATTAGTAAAAAGAATCCAATTAAAAAAACTAATAGCAAATCTCAAGAATATACTGTAAACAATAATCAAATAGATACTAAGCCTAAAAACATATCACACTACACTTTACCAACAATAAATTTACTAAATGATTATACAAGCAAGAATGAAAGCAATGATAAAAAAGAAATAATAAATAATGCAAAAATAATTGAAGAAACTATGAAAAATTTTGGCATAGAAGCTACAGTGACACATATTAATATTGGTCCTACAATAACTTGCTATGAACTTACACCAGCTCCAGGGATAAAACTGAGTAGAATTGTTTCGTTATCAGATAACATTTCATTAAGCCTTGCAATGCCAGATATTAGAATAGAGGCTCCAATACCTGGAAAATCTGCTGTTGGGATAGAAGTTCCAAATAAATTTAAAGATATGGTAACATTAAAAGAAATGTTATCAAGTAAAGAATTCATTGAGTCGAACTCAGACTTAACATTTGTTTTAGGCAAAGATATTACAGGCAAAACCATTGTATCAGATATTCAAAATATGCCTCATCTTTTAATCGCAGGTGCAACTGGTTCTGGTAAAAGCGTATGTATAAACACTATAATAATGAGCCTACTTTTTAAAAATTCACCTGATAATGTTAAAATGGTTTTAATTGATCCTAAGGTAGTAGAATTGAACATATATAATGGAATACCTCATCTTCTAATCCCAGTGGTAACTGATCCTAAAAAAGCTTCTCATGCTTTGAATTGGGCTGTTGTTGAAATGGAAAGACGATATAAATTGTTTGCACAAAATAATGTTAGAGATATTCATTCGTATAATAAGAAATATAAAAATAGTGCTGATAAGTTACCAAAAATCATCATAATAATTGACGAATTAGCAGATCTTATGATGGTTAGCGCAAATGAGATCGAGGATTATATCGCAAGACTAGCTCAAATGGCGCGAGCTGCTGGAATGCATCTAATTGTAGCAACACAAAGACCGTCAGTAGACGTAATAACAGGTACTATAAAAGCTAATATACCATCTCGTATTAGTTTTGCAGTTTCATCTCAAATTGATTCAAGAACAATACTTGATATGTCTGGGGCTGAAAAACTATTAGGGAAAGGAGATATGCTTTTCTTTCCTTCCAGTATATCAAAGCCAATCAGAATTCAAGGTGCTTTTGTTACAAATGATGAAGTGGAGAAAGTTGTTAGTTTTTTAAGAGAAAACAATCAAACTGTGTATGATCCTGATGTAATTGAGAAAGTTACTTCCAATATGAATCAATCGGAATATGACCAAGACGATGAACTATTGAGGGAAGCTATTGAATTAGTAGTCTCAGAACAAACTGCATCAATATCATTACTACAAAGAAGATTTAAAATCGGTTACGCAAGAGCTGCTCGATTAATTGATTCAATGGAGGAAAGAGGAGTTGTCGGAGGATACGAAGGTAGTAAACCCAGAAAGGTACTTTTAACAGATGAAGATTTGGAGGAATAAGTTTAATGAACATTCGCAGTATATATTTCGAGACTTTAGGTTGCTCAAAAAATGAAGTCGACACTAATATTATGAAATCAATACTAGATAACAAATTATATAAAATTACTGAAGATAAAGAAAATGCTGAGATCATTGTTGTTAATACATGTGGCTTTATCGAAACTGCTAAAATAGAATCGATTGATACAATTTTAGAATTAGCTAAATTAAAACAAAACGGATCTTGTAAATTTCTAGTGTTAACAGGCTGCTTAGCTCAAAGATATCCTGAAGAATTAATAACAGAAATGCCGGAAATAGACGCTATAATTGGGACTGGGAATATTCATGAAATTAACAATGTATTATACAATTTGAATTCTAATGTGAAAAATGTCAAAGTAGATAATATTAATAATTCATATCCAGAAAAAGTAAACCGCAAGATAGAATCTTTTGTTCAATATGTAAAAATATCTGAAGGGTGCAATAATAATTGTACTTATTGTATAATTCCGAAATTAAGGGGTAAAAATAGAAGCAGAAGGATAGAAGATATATTATCAGAAATTAAATATTTTGTAGATAATAATGTAAAAGAAATAATTCTTATTGCTCAAAACACCTCAGATTATGGAATAGACCTGTATGATGATTATAAGCTATATGAACTATTAGATGATATTGAAAAAATAGAAGGTGATTTTCTTGTAAGGCTATTATACTTATATCCTGATCACATTGATGATAAGTTGATTAAAAGTATAAAAAACAACAGTAAGGTCTCAAAATACTTAGATATTCCACTACAACACGTAAATAATAATATTTTAAAAGCCATGAATAGGCACACAAATCGAGAGTCTATAGAAGCTCTAATTACTAAATTAAGAAAAGAAATACCAGAAGTCATTATTAGAACTACGTTAATAGTTGGATTCCCAGGGGAAACTGAAGAGTCTTTCAATGAACTATGCGAATTTATAGAAAAAAATAAATTTGATAAATTAGGCGTTTTTCCATATTCAAGAGAGGAGGGGACAGCTTCCTATAGTTATTCAAATCAAATCAGTGAAGAAATTAAATTAAATAGATTAGAAAAAATAATGCAAATTCAAAAAAGGATATCAAATGAACTATTGAGATCTAAAATTGGTAAAACTTATAAAGTTCTTGTTGAAAATAAAATTGAAGATAATTTGTATGAGGGAAGGAGCTACATGGATAGTCCTGAAATAGATGGTGTAATATTTATTCAGTCAAAATCGTCATTAAAATTAGGACAGTTTGTAAATGTTCATATAGTAGATAATTTAGAATATGATTTAATGGGGGTAGTTGAAAATGAATCTAGCAAATAAAATTACAATACTTCGTGTTTTATTAGTACCATTATTTATTGTGTTTTTTTATTTAGATTTTCAATACAGTCAGTACGTCGCTTTAGCAATATTTGTGATAGCATCAATAACTGATTCAATAGATGGTCACTTAGCTAGAAGTAGAAACATGGTTACGACTTTCGGAAAATTTGTTGATCCTTTGGCTGATAAGATATTAACCACATCAGCTTTTATATTATTGGTTGGAACTGGGAAAATACCTTCGTGGGTAGTAATTATAATAATCGCTCGAGAATTTATTATCTCAGGTTTAAGAGTATTAGCTGCCTCAAATGGTGTGACAATTGCAGCAAGCAAATGGGGTAAAATCAAAACAATTACACAACTTGTAGCAATAATTCTTCTTTTGTTGGATAATTTTCCATTTAGTTATATTGGAATACAATTAGACTATATAATGCTTTATATTTCATTGTTCTTTACTGTTTTATCTGGTGTTGACTATGTGCAGAAAAATATCAAAGTATTAAATCTAGACGATATATAAAATATTATAAAGGTGATACAACTATGAAGGCTGAGATAATTAACGTTGGTACGGAGATATTATTAGGTAGCATAATAAATACTAATTCTGTATATATATGTAAAAAATTAGTTGAGGTAGGTATTGAACCAATTTTTCAAACTTCTGTAGTAGATGATACTGAATTAGTAAAGATAGCTTTTAAAAACGCTCTTGAAAGAGCCAACCTAATTATAATCACAGGAGGCTTAGGACCAACTGAAGATGATTTAACTAAAGAAGCTTTAGCTCAATTGTTAGGTTTAAATTTAGAATTAGATCTAAATGCAAAGCAAACAATAGAAAACTATTTTAAAAATAACAACAAAAAAATGACATCTAATAATTATAAACAAGCTTTAAAGCTGAAAAATTCAGAATTAATACCAAATAACAATGGAACTGCACCTGGTATTTTTCTAGAATTAAATGGAAATAAAATATTTCTCCTTCCAGGACCTCCAAATGAGTTAATACCAATGTTTGAAGAATGTGTATTACCTAAATTAAAAACAGACATTTATTTAGTAACAAAATCAATAAATACTCTGGAAATAAGCGAATCTGAATTGGAAACTATTTTGAGAGAAATTGAAATTTATTATCCTGAAATAGAAATTGCAACCTATGCTTCATATGGTGCAGTTGAAATAAAAATAATTGGCAAAGGCTATGATCTTAACGATCTTAATTATAAAATTTCTCGGGTTATTGATACAATCGATTCAAAAATTCACAATTATATTTATGGCTTCGATTATAGTTCTATAGAAGAAATGCTTGTAGATAAATTAAAGAGATCAAAACAAAAAATAAGTATTGCTGAATCAGTGACTGGAGGTATTATAACCTCAAGAATAACAAGAATACCAGGTGCTTCTGAAGTGCTTGATAGAGGCATTGTGACTTATACAATTGAATCTAAAATTGATGAGTTAGGTGTTTCTAAAAATACCATTGATACATATGGTGTAGTAAGCGAACAAGTAGTTGTAGAAATGGCAAAAGGAATATACAATAAGACTAAATCTGATTATTGCATAGCTACAACTGGTTTTGCAGGACCTTCTGCTGACAAAGGAAAAACTGTTGGAGAGAACTATATATGTATATATACTGAGGGCAATCCGATTGTTATTTATAACCAGTTTAAAGGAACAAGAGAAATGATACAACAAAAAATTGCAAATCTAGCTCTTGCTAAATTAACAATTCAGATTAATAACAAGTTGACTTTAAATAAAAATTAGTGTAGTATATATTTAGAACTAATGTTCGTATATATGAGAGGGGTGACTCCAGTTTATCTGGGATACAATGGTGGAAATGGATGATAAGAAAAAGGCTCTTGATTTAGCAATAAGTCAAATTGAAAAACAATTCGGTAAAGGTTCCATAATGAAACTTGGCGAAGCTAGTAAATTAGATTTAGATTATATATCTACTGGTTCGCTAGATTTAGATATAGCAATAGGCATTGGGGGTGTACCCAGAGGTAGAATAATTGAAATATATGGTCCTGAATCTTCTGGGAAAACGACTATTGCACTTCATGTTATAGCGGAGGCTCAAAAAGAAGGTGGTATTGCTGCTTTTATAGATGCTGAGCATGCATTAGATCCTAATTATGCCAAAAAACTTGGTGTAGATATTGATAATCTAATAATATCACAGCCAGATACTGGTGAACAAGCTTTAGAGATTACAGAAGCACTTATAAGAAGTGGTGCAATAGATGTAGTAGTAATAGACTCTGTCGCAGCTTTAGTTCCTAAGGCAGAGATTGAAGGCGAAATGGGTGATAGTCACATTGGACTACAAGCGAGATTAATGTCGCAAGCTTTGCGAAAGCTAGCTGGAGCGATAAGCAAGTCTAATGCTACATGCATTTTTATTAATCAGTTAAGAGAAAAAGTAGGTGTAATGTTCGGAAACCCTGAAACAACTTCAGGTGGAAGGGCATTAAAGTTCTATGCATCAATTAGGCTAGATGTTAGAAAAATTGATTCTATAAAACAAGGGGAAGAGATACTTGGAAATAGAACACGAGTAAAAGTAGTAAAAAATAAAGTTGCTCCACCCTTTAAACAAGCAGAATTTGATATTATGTATGGCGAAGGGATATCAAAAGAAGGAAGTATTGTGGATGCTGGCGTGAATGCAGGTATAATTAATAAAGCAGGTTCATGGTTTAGCTATAATGATATAAAATTAGGACAAGGCAGAGAAAATGCTAAAGAGTTTCTAAGGCAAAATCCAGAAATCTATCAAGAAATTGAAGATACAGTTAGAAAGAAATATGGATTAAGTAAAAAAGGGAAAAATGATACTGTCGATAGCAACTTAATCAAATCCGAATAGATGTACTATGAGCCTCCTAAGCAAAAGGAGGCTTTAAAATAGGAGGATATAATGAAAATTTTGTTTTTAACTGATACACATCTAAGAAGTTCAAATCCTAAGAATAGGAAAGATGATTTTCAAAAAACATTAGAAAATAAATTAGAAGAAATCGCTCAAATGGTAGATGAATATGAAATTGATTTTGTAATCCATGGTGGGGATTTATTTGATAGACCAGATACGTCAGTATTAACAGTAACAAAGTATGCAAATATAATTAAGAAAATAAAAAAACCAATATATATAATTAGCGGAAATCATGATATTTTTGGATTAAACCCAGCAACGTTAGATAGAACTATGTTAGGATTATTGGGCAATTTGAATTTTTTAAATATTATAAGAGATGATGATAAAATAATACTAGAAAAGGAGAATATAAGAGTACAAGTTACAGGCAAACCTTATACTTATGACATTGATTCAAATGTTTCAAATTATATATTGGAATCAGTAGATTCTAATTGTAATTATTCCATAAATATAGTTCATGGGATGTTATTAGATAAACCGTTTATAAAAGGAATTCCTTATACATTGATAGATGATATACTAGAAACTAAAGCAGATATAACATTAAGCGGACATTATCATGCTGGATTTGGAATAATATTTAGGAACAATAAATATTTCATAAATCCAGGAAGCCTTGTAAGAATAACTAACAGTTTAAAAGAAATAGAACGAATACCACAAGTTGCAATAATTACACTTAATAAGGACATCTCGATAGAACTGATTCCTTTGAAAGTAGCAAAATCAGGAGATGAAGTACTTGATAGAACAGAGCTTGAAAAGAACATATATAGAAATGAAAGAATAATGGAGTTTAAGCAAACAATTGATTCAGCTTTGAATTTTGAAAAAGTGGATATAAACGATATTTTAATAGAAGTAGCTATATCTGAGAATGTAAACGATAAAGTTAAAGAAGAAGCATTAAAACGAATAGCAATAGCTCAAATGAAGAATGTATAGGTGAGAAAATGAAATATATAACAAAACTAATATTAGAAAATTTTCAATCACATAAATACTCTGAACTTGTATTTAACGGAGGCATGAACGTTATAATTGGGCCTTCTGATTCAGGAAAATCTGCAATTATAAGGGCTTTAAAATGGGTCTTATATAATGAACCATCGGGGGATTATTTTATAAGAGAAAACGAGAACCAGTGCAGCGTCACCATTCATACAAACGATGGATTTATTCTAAAGAGGTATAGAACAAGAAGCAAAAATGGTTATTCTCTAACTTATCCGAATGGAGAGGAGTTGACATTTGAAGGAATAGGAAATAGTGTACCGAATGAAATCGTTGAAACTATTGGAATCCAAAAAATTCAACTTGATTCTGATGAATCTGCATCTATAAATATTGGTGAACAATTAGAAGGACCGTTTTTATTGTCAGAAAAAACATCCACAAGAGCAAATGCGATTGGAAGATTAGTAGGAGTTAATATATTAGATGATGCTATAAAAGAAACTGCTAAAGACATCAAAAATATAAATTCAAAGAAAAAAAACTTAGAGGAATCTCTAGATAATATTAACAATGAATTAGAAAGCTTCAATTATTTAGACCAATTAACCAGTACTTATAAAGAATTAAAAGATAAGTTAAATTTATTAGAGTATAAAAATAAAAAACTTGAGAAGTTATTGACCTTGAAATCCAACTTAAATTCTATACTGTCAAATAAGAAAAACGCCGAAGCAATATTAAATAATCTAAAAAATTTATATAGAATTGAGACTTTATTTGAAAAATTATCAAAAGAATTAATTAAGTATTATAATTTTGAAAAAACTCATGAAAAACTAACATTTTACAATCAAAAAATTATGGTGACTGAAAAAATATTAAATTCACTTATAGATTTATCAAAGGTTGATAGAACATACAACAATTTGGGGTACAAAATAAAAAGCTACAATGAATTTACTCTATTATATGCCAAATATAATAAACTTAAAAAAGATAAAAACATTTATATGAATTTAATGGATAGTTTAGAACACATCGACCAAGTAAATAATATTTACAACGACCTATATTTGAAAACTAATACGTATTTAAAAATATTACAATACAATAGCAGATTAATTGAAATAAAAAAGAAGATTCACTATATATATCAAATAAATGACAGATTAAATAAATTTACTGAAAAGACAAATATAGAAGAAATAACTCTTAGAATAAAATTGCTTGTAGATTTAGTTTCTTTTAATAATAAAATATTAAAATTGCAAAAAGATATTACTCGTTCATCTGAAATTATTAAGAAATTAAATGAAGATATGAATACTATTGTTTATAAATATAAAAATATATTGAGTAAGTATGAAAAATGTCCTTATTGTTTAAGCGATATCAATAAAGATAAGATAGAACACATTATAAAATATCATTTAGGAGGATAAAAAATGGATTATGAAAAGGAATTGAGCAAATTAAAAGATGATTTAAACAAAGCCACAAATCTAAAATATAAAGCAGAAGCGCAATTAGAACAGCTAAAAAAGCAAGAGGAAGAGATAATTAATGAACTAAATAAGTTAGGAATAAAACCAGAGGATTTAGAACAAGAAATTGATAAATTGAAATTGGAAATAGAATCTATGTTTAAAGAGGCGAATGAATTATTGCCCAAAAATTTATTAGAAAATAAGTAGGTACTATTATGGTTATTGAGCTTGAAAAACTAAAAAATGATATTAATTTGCTCGGTGAATTTGTCAATAAAGAACAAGGAAAAAAAGAAAATTTATTAGAACTAAAAGAAAAGATTTTAATAGATATAGAAAAATCAGATGAAGAACTAAAAATTTTAGATGAAGTACTTATTTTGCTTAATAAGACTTCAGAATATGCAAGGTCCCAAGCGAAGAATCAAATTGAATTAATTGTTACAAAATGTTTGCAGTATATATTCGAATCAAATATTAAGTTTGAAATTGAAATTGAGGAACTACGAAGTAAGGCGAGTGCGGAATTTTATGTTATTAATGAAACAGAAGATTTCTCATTAAAGACTAAGCCGGAGATATCTAGGGGTGGAGGGGTCGTTGATATTGTTTCTTTAGCCCTTAGAATAGCCTTTTTACAAACTCACAAGCCATTAATAGAAGGCCCATTAGTACTAGATGAGCCCGCTAAACACGTTAGTGAGGATTATATATATAACTTAGGTGAATTTATAAAACAGACTTCAGAAATGTTTCATAGGCAAATAATTATGGTTACACATAACTCTCATCTTGCAGCACTTTCAGAAGTTTCTTATAGAGTAGATTTAAATGGATCGGTAAGCGTTGTAAAACCGATAACAAGCTCTTAACAGTTGACAGTTTAATATAAAAGTTATAAAATTAAATTGTATTTAACCATATGTAATATAAAATGTGTATCGTACAATCTGAGGCAACTGATTGTACTTGATTTTTAATGTAGTTTTGCATTAATAATTTAATAGTATTATTATATGGAACTTGAAAACTAAATATGACGGAGGTGTTAACTATTGATAAGTTAATTTATGCTGTATTAGCGTTAATCATCGGCATTGTTGCTGGTTATCTAATAAGAAGATATATTAGTGAAGGAAAAATAAATAATGCTGAAGAATTAGCGAAAAAAATAACTGAAGATGCGATTAAAGAAGGCGAAGCTCGTAAAAAAGAGCTTTTATTAGAAGCCAAAGAAGAAATTCACAGATCAAGAAGTGAGTTAGACAGAGAAATCAGAGAAAGAAGAAATGAGATTCAAAAATTAGAAAAGAGACTTCTAAACAAAGAAGAATCTCTAGACAGAAGAAGTGAAATGTTAGAAAAGAAAGAAGAAACTCTTTCTAAAAAGATTAAAAACTTAGAAGATAAAGAATTAGAAATTGAAGAACTTCATCAGCTACGAACAAAGGAATTAGAAAAAATATCAGGTTTAACTGTAGATCAAGCTAAAGCTATATTATTGGATGAAACGAGAAAAGAAATATTGCAAGAATCTGCAATGATGATTAAAGAAATGGAAGCTAAAGCAAAAGATGAGGCTGATAGAACAGCAAGGGAAATTATTTCCAGAACTATCCAAAGAGTAGCTGCGGATCATGTAGCAGAAACAACAGTAACAGTTGTAAATCTTCCAAATGATGAAATGAAAGGAAGAATTATTGGGAGAGAAGGACGAAATATTAGAGCTTTGGAAACTTTAACTGGTATTGACTTAATTATCGATGATACTCCAGAGGCTGTAGTTTTATCTGGATTTGATCCGATAAGAAGAGAAGTGGCGAGAATTGCATTAGAGAAACTCATTGTAGATGGTAGAATTCACCCTGCAAGAATAGAAGAGATGGTAGACAAAGCACAAAAAGAAGTTGAAAATTCAATGAAAGAAGCAGGAGAACAAGCTGCTTTTGAAGCTGGAGTAAACGGTTTACACCCAGAACTAATAAAGCTATTGGGCAGACTAAAATATCGAACAAGTTATGGCCAAAATGTATTAAGACATTCTGTTGAAGTAGCTCAACTTGCAGGGATGATGGCAGCAGAATTAGGAGCTGACGTAAAAATTGCAAGAAGAGGAGGACTACTTCATGATATTGGCAAAGGTGTTGATCATGAATATGAAGGCCCTCATATTGAGATTGGAATTGAATTAGCAAAAAAATATAAAGAATCTAGTGAAGTAATTCATGCAATAGCAGCACACCATGGTGATATAGAACCTGAAACTGTTGAAGCTGTACTTGTACAAGCAGCAGATGCTATATCTGCAGCTAGACCTGGGGCAAGGCGTGAAACATTAGAAGCATACATTAAAAGGCTTCAAAAACTAGAAGAAATAGCAAATTCATTTGAAGGTGTTGAAAGATCTTTTGCTATACAAGCAGGTAGAGAAATAAGGATTATGGTAAAACCTGAACAAATAAGTGAGGCAGAAATAATTCATACAGCAAGAGAGATTGTAAAAAGAATCGAATCAGAACTCGATTATCCAGGGCAAATAAAAGTAAATGTTATTAGGGAAACTCGAGCTATAGAGTATGCAAAATAAAAATTGAAAACTAAACAAACCTGCATGTGGGCAGGTTTGTTTTTTAAATTTTAGGCGAAAAATTAGGAGAAAAATATGAGATTATTCGATTTACATGTTCATACAAATTATTCAGATGGAATATATTCTGTAGAGGAGATTATTGAAAAGGCATCATCTAAAAAAATAGTTGGTATTGCAATAACTGATCATGATACAATAGATGCAATAAAATATATTGCCAACAATTCGGTAGATACCAAAAATATTTTTATTGTTCCAGGGATTGAGCTTAGTGCAGACGTAGAAGGAGAAGAGATACATATACTCGGATATTATTTAGATTGTGAAAACGATATGCTCAATGAAAAATTGTCTATCTTAAAAAGAGATCGCTTTTACAGAGGACTAGAAATTATCGATAAGCTATCTTCACTAGGAGTAGAGATAGATAAAGAAAGCATAATATCAGAAAGTAAGCAACATAACAATTTCATAGGTAGAGCACTAATTGCAAGAAAACTTGTTTCAGAAGGCTATGTAATGAATATTAAAGAAGCTTTCGACAAATATTTAGCCGAAGGGAAGCCTGCATTTGTTAATAGAAGAAAATTGTCTTTAGAAGAGAGCATATCTTTAATAGAAAATGCAAATGGCATACCCATACTAGCGCACCCAGGCATTATAAAAAATAAAAGAGTAATAACTATGGCAATAGAATTAGGTGTTAAAGGAATTGAGTGCTTTACTTCTAAACACTCTAAGATAGATGAAAAAAGATTCATAGAGTATTGTAAAGCCAATAATTTAATTATTACGGGTGGTTCTGACTACCATGGAGATAATGAAATCTTAGGACAATATTACATTGATATAGATAAAATTGAAGCATTTAAGAATAGAGATTTTTTATATAATAATTAAGATAATCATTTTGAATTAGTTTATTATTTTATATAATAATTAAGATAATCATTTTGAATTAGTTTATTATTTTTTAGAATAATATAAATAATATGTTAGGAGATGATTAATTTGCCAAGTTTATCAAAAAAAGGTCTTTCTATTGAACCTTCAGTTACACTTGCAATTGATGCAAAAGCTAAAGCTATGATTAGTTCTGGAGAAAACGTAATTAGTTTTAGCATTGGAGAACCTGATTTCAACACTCCCAAGAATATTCGAGAAGCAGGTATTGAAGCAATTGAAATGGGAATAACTAAATATACGCCTGCTAGTGGCACATTAGAATTAAGAAAATCAATATGTAAGAAATTTAAAGATGATAACAATTTAGATTATTCACCATCACAAATTGTTGTTTCTAATGGTGGAAAACATTCAATATATAATGCATTAATGGCAATTTTAAATCCGCTAGATGAGGTAATTTTTAGCATTCCCTACTGGGTAAGTTATCCAGAATTAGTTTCGATTGCCGGTGGAACTCCTGTAATGATAAAAACAAAAGAGGAAAATGGTTTTAAATTTAATTCTGAAGATTTAGATAAAGTTAAGTCGGATAGGACAAAAGCTATAATAATTAATAGTCCAAATAATCCAACTGGGTCAGTATATACAAAAGAAGAGCTCCTTGATATAGCGAATTGGGCAGTTAAAAATGATGTATTTGTTATTTCTGACGAACTTTATGAAAAACTAGTATATGATGGAGAAGAACATATTAGTATTGCTTCTTTAAATGATGAAATTAAAAATTTAACCATCGTTATAAATGGAATGTCAAAAGCATATTCTATGACTGGCTGGAGAATTGGTTATGCAGCGGCTAATCAAGATATTGCTACAATTATGGCAAATTTACAAAGCCATACAACGTCCAATCCATGTAGTATCTCACAATACGCAAGTGTTGAAGGACTTACAGGGCCCCAAGATAGTTTAATAGATATGAAAATGGAATTTAACAATAGAAGATTAAAAATGACAAAGTTAGTTAATGAGATAAAAGGAATAACTTGTAATATACCAAAAGGTGCTTTTTATATCATGATGAATTGCTCTCAATATATTGGAAAGGAAGTAGCAGGCGTTAAAATTAATTCATCTGTAGATTTTTCAGATATGCTTTTAGAAAAATGTAAAGTTGCTGTTGTACCTGGTCTTGCATTTGGAGATGATAATTACGTCAGATTATCTTATGCTACATCAATGGAAAATATTGAAGAAGGAATCAAGAGAATTAAAAATTTGCTCGGAGAAAAATAAAAATAGGCTATAGATGTAATATCCGGTTTACATAATTTTATTATGTAAACCGGATATTTGTTTTATCAATTCTTTAATAATTGATTGTGCAATTTATTATAAAATTATTATAAAAAAATTAATAAAACTTCATGCTAGCTTTTATTTTATGTCTTATTGAAATAAATAGCCTCAAAATAGCCCCTATAACGAGATTATTTATATAAGATATACATTTATATTAATAGAGTGTTTAAATTCAAATATGAAGCTGTTTTAGCCATTTAAATTTATTAAACTTTATTTCGTTTTAAATTGATATAAAATATACTTTATTTGATGTTTAGACAAGTATTAAATAAGAAATGATTAAAATTACGTGTGTAAATAAAATATTAATCTAAATAGATTTTATAATATAAGATAAATAAATAAGACATATAAAAGATGTAAAAGATTTCTTATAGTATAGTAAAAGTTAACAGTAAAAATTTGTACAAGATTTAATGCAATATTAATTTGAAATAATAAATTATATTGTAAAGTTCTAGTATTTATATTATAATATATATTAGTCACAAAATACTTATTTTGTGACTAATATAAGGCTAAAAAGAGGTGTATTTATGCAAAATCCCATTATTTTAGATGATTTCTTAGATTATTTAGAAACGATTAAAGGTACTTCACCTAATACAGCTAAAGAATACTACTATGATCTAAAAACTTTTTTTAAATTTTTGAAAATCAGATATGCATCAGAGCAAGCAAATGTTGAATTTGAAGATATAGATATCAGTGATGTAAATATAGAGTTTATTAGAAAAGTTAATATACAAGATCTTTATGCTTTCATGTCCTTTTTAGACAAAAAGAAAAATAACAGAAATTCTACACGATCAAGAAAAGTTGCCTCCATTCGATCGTTTTTCAAATATTTAACTGACAAAGTAAACTTACTAGAAAAAAATCCAGCTGCACAATTAGAATTTCCTAAAATAGAATCAAGACATCCAATTTATTTAACTTTAGACCAAGCTTTAAATTTATTAAAAATAGTTTCTCAAAATACTAATGAGTATTTTCGAAAAAGAGATTATTGTATTATAACTTTATTTTTAAATTGTGGTCTTAGACTGTCGGAATTAGCGAGTATCGATGTTGATAGCTTCAATGGCAAAGACACCTTAACCGTTATAGGAAAAGGAAACAAAGAAAGAACAGTTTTTCTAAATGAATCTTGTGTTAGTTCAATTAAAAATTATCTTCAAATAAGACCTGTTGTAGCTAATGAAAAAGCATTATTCTTAAGCAAAAGAAAACAAAGGTTAAGCAATCGAGCAATTCAACACATGATTGATAAATATTTAGAGAAATCTGGACTAGACCCTACTATCTATTCTACTCATAAATTAAGACATACTGCTGCTACTCTAATGTATAAATATGGTAATGTCGATATTCGTGCTTTACAAGAAATTTTAGGGCATGAATCTGTTTCAACAACTCAAATATATACTCATATAGATGATGAAAGACTTAGAAAAGCAGTGAACAGCAATCCTTTAAGTGAAATATCTGTTGAAGATATTGAGCAATTAAAAGATATTGATATTACAAACAATAACCAAGATGACGATATAAATAATAATATTAAAAACAAGAAAAACAAGACAGATAAAAAAAGTAAATAGTTTTTTATTTGTTAACATTGTGTTATAAATCAGGTAATTTGAGTGTATCTCCTTCGTAAATGATATTATCTTCCAATTCATTTAGATGTTTAACTTGATATATTAATTTCCTAGGATCATATTTATTGGAATAATGATTATTAACTATGCTCCAAAGTGTATCTCCTTTTTTTACTACATAATAATCATAATCAAACTCTTTATTTGCATATTGTCCGTATGATTTATTTAAGTTAAAAATATTAGCAATGATAATACTAAAAATCAAAATTAATATTGTAGTAAATAAAAAAAATCTTTTTGGGTTATAAATGACAATTCTTTTAGATTTCATTAAATCATCTCCTATTCATTGATACATATGTTCGATATATTAATTATATCAAACATATGTTCAATGTCAATAGATTTAATCAATTTTATCGAACTTTTGTTTGATTATAAATCTTATATATGCTATAATGGTCATAAGTTAGGCAGCTATGCTTGTTCAAACAATTTATAGAGGTGATTATATGTACGAAGATTTATCAAAAATACAGATTGAAATACTATCTTATATAGTTACATTTACTTCTAAGCAGGGCTATCCCCCTTCAGTAAGAGAAATTGGGCAAGGTGTTAATTTACATTCCACATCATCTGTTCATAATAATTTAATTGCACTAGAAAAAAAAGGTTATATAAGAAGAGCATCTGATAAACCTAGAGCAATTGAAGTATTAAACGTAAATGATAGCTTGTATCCAAAAAAAGAAACTGTAGATATACCTATATTAGGAAAAGTAACAGCCGGAGCTCCTATATTAGCAGTTGAGAATATTGAAGATACTTTTCCACTTCCGGTTGAAGTTGTAGAAGGCCATGATGTCTTTTTCTTAAAAGTAAAAGGCGAAAGTATGATTGATGCAGGAATTTTAGATGGTGATTTAGTATTAGTAAGTTCTCAATCATATGCAGAAAATGGCGATATAGTAGTTGCACTACTTGGCGAAGAAGCTACAGTTAAAAGATTTTTTAAGGAAAAAGACTATATAAAATTACAGCCTGAGAATCAATTCATGGAACCTATTTATGCTAAAAATGTTCAAATATTAGGTAAAGTTAAAGCTTTGTATAGGACGTATTAAAAAACAAATGGATTTAAATATGAGATTTAAATCCATTTGTTTTTTTTATTTCAATGTAATTAAGTTTTTATTTAATAAATTATTTAAAGTTTTCATCACTCCAAGTTTACATTGTTCATAATTTACTCCGCCTTGATAATACACATAGTATGGGTCTCTCATAGGCGCATCAGCACTTATTTCAATTGATGATCCTTCAATAAAACCCGCAGCAGCCATAATTACTTTGTCTTCATACCCCGGCATATCCCAAGCTTCAGGAGTAATGTAAGAATCAACAGCACCTGATTCTTGTACACCTTTGCAAAATTCAATTACTTTTAATGGATCTTCAAATCTTATAGATTGAACAATATCGTTTCTTTCATCTTCAATTGAAGGAGTTACCTCAAATCCTAATTTTTGATAAGTGGCCCCCATTAGAATAGCTCCTTTTAAGGCCTCAGAAACAACGTTAGGAGCCATGAATAGTCCTTGCAATGTTATTCTGTTCGTACCAAACGTCAATCCACAGTCTTTGCCTAATCCTGGAGCTGTTAGTCTGTTTGCTATGCGCTCAATATATTGTTGTTTCCCAGCTATGTAACCTCCTGAAACAGCTATGCCTCCCCCTGGATTTTTTATCAAAGATCCAGCTATAATATCGGCTCCAATTTCTATTGGCTCATTTATTTGTGTAAATTCTCCATAACAATTGTCAACGAAAATAATGATATCATTGTATTTTTCTTTTATCTGTAAAAAAGTTGTTTCCATTTCTTTAAGCGAGATTGCATTTCGATCACTATAACCTGTGGATCTTTGAATTGCAACAATTTTAGTTCTCTCATTAATTTTATCAAGTGTTTTGTTGATATCTATATGACCGTTAATTAAATCTACTTGTTTATAACATATCCCATTTTCAATTAAATTACCAGGTTCATTACCTTTAATTCCAATGACTTTTAACATTGTATCATACGGAGATCCAGTAATATACAGAAGTTCATCTCCAGGTTTTAATAAGCCGCTAAAAACTAAACTTATTGCATGAGTTCCCGATGCTATAGACGGTCTGACTAAAGCGCTTTCTGCTTTAAAAACTTCAGCATATATATTCTCTAGCTTTTCTCTGTGTACATCTCCATATCCATAACCAGTATTCCACCCAAAATCAGTACTCCCTAATTTCATTTTTTGCATTGCATGTAAAACTTTGTATTGATTATACATTTTAATTTGGTCAATCTCAGAAAACTTATATAAAATGTCTTTTTCAACTTCATTAACAAACTCTATTACCTGCTTGTCAATATTAAAATGTATAATCAACTCATCTTGTATTTCTTTCGACATATTTTCACCCTTTAAGTTAAATTCTTTAATTATTTATTCTTTTATTTTTAAAATTTTTGAAGGAATTATTGTAGATATCGCGTGTTTATATATAATCATTTGCTTACCTTCACTATCAAGAACAATTATAAAATTATCAAAACCTATTATCTTACCTGTCATTTTATAGCCATTTATTAAATAAACTGTAATTTCATTTTTACTGACCCTTGCTTCATTTAGTAAATGATCCTGAATATTAATTTGTTGATTCAAAATAATTACCTCCTTTAGTTAACTTCTTTTTTATATCCGAGCATATCCATACACATAGATCTTCAACATCCGAAAATTCATCAAGGTTTATCCATCTATATCTTTCGTCTCTCTTAAACCAAGTCAATTGTCTTTTTGCATAATTTCTACTCCTTTTCTTTATTAATTCTACTGCTTCATCTAAACTAATTTTGTTTTCAAGATAATCTACAATTTCTTTATAGCCTATCCCTTGCATAGAATTTAAACTCTTTTCATATCCTAATTTTAGTAATGTTTCTACTTCATTTATTAATCCATCCTCAATCATTTTATCTACTCTTGCATTTATTCTATCATATAGTTTATTTCTATCCATATACAACAAATACATCGATAAATTGTATTTTGTAGAAGGCTTTCTGAAATCTTTATTTTGCTTACTCATAGGTGTTTTAGTAACATCATATACTTCTAAAGCTCTAATAATTCTCTTTGTGTCATTGATATTTAATTTTCTTGCAGTTTCATAATCTCTCTCTAATAGTAGTTCATATAGGTATTGTTTTCCTTTTTTTAATGATATAGATTCATAATATTCCCTAATTTCTTTGTTTGATGCAACATTTGTAAAATCAATGTCATAAACTATAGAATTAATATATAAACCTGTGCCGCCTACTAATAATGGGATTTTTCCTTTTTTATTTATATCATCAATAATTTCCATTGTAATTTTTTTAAAATCAGATACACTAAATTCTTCATTTGGATCTACGATATCTATCATATGATGCTTTATCTTATCTCTATATTCTTTTTCTACTTTTGCTGTACCTATATCCATGTATCTGTATATTTGTCTACTATCAGCTGAAATGATCTCTCCATTTATTTTATCAGCTACACAAATAGATAAATCAGTCTTACCTACTCCAGTTGGTCCTGCAATTACTATTAAATTATTATTCATAGATTATCTCCCAATATAATATTATATTATTCGCAAAAATTTCTTTTCTATATCTTTTCGATTGAATTTAATAATAGTTGGCCTACCATGAGGGCATGTGTATGGGTTGTCACATTCATTTAATTGTGTTAACAAGGATTGTATTTCCATTTGCTTAAGATTGTCTCCAGCTTTAACAGCAGAAGTACAGGCTATTTTCATGATTTTTTCAAGTTTAGTTGAGTAAATTCCTACATTATTATCCTCTAGGCTATCAAGAATGTCTAAAAACAATTTTTCTCCATCCGGTTTGCCAAAAACCAAAGGTATCCCTCTTAATATAATACTTTTGTCGTCAAATAACTCTATGAGAAAACCAATTTGATTAAAAATTTCAATATTATCTTTCACATTTAAATAATCTGGTGGAGACAAATCAATTATTTGTGGTGTAAGCAATTGTTGAACCACTATTGATTCAGTATGGAATTCTTTCATTAATTTTTCGTACATAACACGTTCATGAGCTGCATGCTGATCAATAATAAATATTGTATCAGACTCATAGTTTTCTAAAATTATATAAGTGCTGAAAGCTATGCCGATAAGTTTTAATCTGTTAAAATTTATCAACGTATTGTTATCAGAAGATACATCATCTTTCTCTCCAATATTAGAATTTTCTATAAAATCAACAATAATTGTTTCATTAACTATATCATTATCTTGGTATAAAACGTCTTTAAAATCAGTTGATGTATAATCCTCAAAATCGAAAGATTTACCTTCTCTTATCACTTGTTGATTTTTTGTGATATTTGAGTCAAAATTATAATCATTATTATTTTGTAATTCCCATATATATGGATATTTTTCAGTTTGCTTTTTTTCTTTTTCCTCTAAGTTTGGACTTGGGATATTAACAATTTTATTAATATTCTTTTTAATTTGATTTGCAATTATTGAATATATCTTGTTTTCTTCAATAAATTTTATCTCCTGCTTAGTTGGATGTATATTCACATCAATCAAAGCTGGATTAATATTGATATAAAGAATAAATATTGGATGTTTATTTATAGGTAACATAGAACTATATTGTTCTTCAATTACTTTCGCTAGCTTATAATCATAAACATATCTGTTGTTAACAAATAAATACTGAGAATTTCTATTACTTCTATAAATGTTATTGTTTGAAAAATAACCTTTAAAACTTAGATCATCATCTTCGAATTCTATCAGGTTAATTCCTTTAGCAATATCTTTGCCTAACAGCTGATATATGACATTTGTCTCCTCAGATGAACCATTTGTATTTAATGCTAATTTACCATCTCGAATTAGCTTGATTGATATACTAGGATTTCCTAAGGCAATTTTTGTTACAATATCAGCAACATATCTTTCTTCAGTGGAATTAGTTTTTAAAAATTTTTTTCGTACTGGTATATTAGAAAAAACATCTTTTACTATTATCGTTGTTCCAACATTTGCACCTATAGGTTCTATGAATTTAAGTTTTCCATCTTCAAAAACCGCTTTATTACCTACTGAATTTTCTTTTGTTCTAGAGATAATCTCGACATTTGATACTGATACTATACTAGACAGAGCTTCTCCCCTAAAACCCATAGAAACAATTTTATATAAATCTTCAATATTCTTTAGTTTTGAAGTTGAATGTCTTTCAAATGCTAAAATGATATCTTCTTTTTCCATTCCTATTCCATCATCTGTTACCCTTATATATGTTGTTCCACCATCTTTTATTTCTATTATTATTTGACTAGAATTAGCATCAATTGAATTTTCGACTAATTCCTTAACAATTGATGAAGGTCTTTCTATCACTTCTCCAGCTGCTATTTTTCTTATTGTATTATCATCTAATAAATTAATTTTAGGCATACTATGACTCCTTTAATTTTAAAGCTTCTTTTACTAGATCATTTAATGTGTTCATCGCATTTATAGGAGTTAATGATTCTATATTGATTTTAGATATTCTTTCAATAAAATAATTTTTCTTATAATCCAATAAACTTATTTGAGATTCATTATTATTCAAGCTTTCCGACTCCTGTTTAGTTAGCTGACGATTTTCTATTACCTCAAGAATTTCATATGCTCTTTCTATAATGTTTTGGTCTAAACCAGATAATTTTGCTACTTGTATACCAAAACTTTTATTTGCTTTTCCTTGGATAATCTTTCTTAAAAATACAATATCATCACCATTTTCTCTGACAGTGACGTGATAATTCTTAACTCCTTTTATCTTGTCTTCTAATTCAGTCAACTCATGGTAGTGCGTTGCAAACAATGTTTTAGCTTTAATATTTGATGCAATAAATTCAACAACAGCCCAGGCTATGCTTATCCCATCATAAGTGCTTGTTCCTCTACCAACTTCATCTAGAATTATTAAACTTTTTGAAGTGGCATTTTTAATTATGTTTGAAACTTCATTCATTTCAACCATAAATGTGCTTTCTCCTTGCGATAAGTTATCTGACGCACCTATACGTGTAAATATTCTATCAACAATAGATATATTAGCACTTCTTGCCGGAACAAATGATCCTATTTGTGACAGCAGAGTTATAATAGCAATCTGTCTCATAAATGTAGACTTACCTGCCATGTTTGGTCCAGTTATTATATGAATCATATTATCTTTTCCATTTAAAAAAACATCATTAGGTATAAACATATTATCTTTTATGACATTTTCTACTACAGGATGCCTACCGCCAGATATCTCAATGATTCCATCATTATTAAACCTCGGACGTGTATAATTATTGTCAATTGCAACTTGAGCAAAACTTGATAATACATCTAAGTATGATAAAGTTCTGCCACATTCTTGTATTCTCTTAATTTGTGATTTAATATTTTCACGAATACTCTGAAATAATTCATATTCTAGTTGTATTGCTTTTTCTTCGGCATTAGTTATTTTTTCTTCAATTTCTTTTAACTCTTGTGTAAAGTATCTTTCAGAATTAGATAAAGTCTGTTTTCTGATATAATAGTTTGGTACCAAGTTCAAATTAGTCTTAGTTACCTCAATATAGTATCCGACGACTCTATTATATCCAATTTTTAAATTTTTAATTCCAGTCATATTCCTTTGTTTAGTTTCAAATTCAGCTAATAATTGTTTTGAATTAGTAGAAATATTTTTTAATTCATCCAAGTCCTTATTAAAACCCGGCTTTATGATGTTACCTTCTTTAAGTGAAATTGGAGGATCATCTTCTATAGAATTTTCGATAATTAAATAAATATCTTGTAAGTCGTCTAAACTTAAACTTATTTTTTTTAATATATCTGAAGAAGAATTTATAAGCAATTTTTTTAGTTCTGGCATTATTTCTATTGAAAGCTTTAAAGATAATAGATCTCTTGCATTGCAAATCCCATTTGTTATTTTAGTTGATAACCTTTCAATGTCATATACTCTTTTTAATAAATTCCTGATTTCATCAAGCAAGATAAGATTTTTTGTAAAATATTCAACAATATCCAGCCGCTCTTCTATTTTATTTTGATCTATTAGAGGCTGTTCAAGCCATTTTTTCAATAGTCTCCCGCCTATAGCTGTTTCTGTTTTATCAATTATATCTATCAATGCACCTTTTTTTGTTTTCCCTCTTATTGTTTCATTTATCTCTAAGTTATTTCTCGTATTTATGTCCATGACCATAAATTGATCTGGTTCATAATATTGAAAGTAGTTTATATGTTCAATCATATTGAATTGCGTGTCTTTTAAATAAATTAAAAGTCTAGCTAGGCTTAATAAACAATATATTTTTTCGTTTAAATTTGATTTTACAATGATCTTTTCATCAAAAAAATCATAAATCAATTCTTTATACTTGTTTAGGTCAATGGTATTATCCTCATATACATTAATAAAAGGATTCAATTTGTTTTTGATTAGGTTTAATTCTTTTTTTTCCTTAGAAAAATTCGAGTTAATTATCAACTCAGACGGCATTATCTTTCCTAGCTCATCTATAATAAATGACATTCTATATCTTTCATCACCAATGAACTGGGTTGTATACATCTCGCCGGTTGAATTATCAACATATGACAGACCAACACCATAATCATCGTAATATATGCTAGCTAAAAAATTATTGCTTTTCTCATCTAACGACATTGGGTCTAGTATTGTTCCCGGAGTTACTATTTTTATAATCTCTCGTTTGACAATTCCTTTTGCTGTAGCAGGATCTTCTACTTGTTCACAAACTGCAACTTTATAGCCCTTATCAACTAATCTTGAAATATATTGATCAGCTACATGATGAGGAACTCCACACATTGGCGCTTTCTCATCTAAGCCGCAATCTCTCCTTGTAAGTGTAATTTCAAGCTCTTTAGATGCAATTATTGCATCATCAAAAAACATTTCATAAAAATCGCCTAGTCTGAAAAATAAAATAGAATCTTTATATTGTTTTTTTATACTCATATACTGTTTCATCATTGGAGTCAGTTCATTCATTGTCTTAACCTCCGGATATTACACTAATCTTCCTTCTAAGGTGAAGGTTTTCGCATCTGTAATCTCTACATCTACTATCTGGCCAATAATATTATTGTTGCCCTTAAAATGGACTAATTTATTACTTTCAGTTCTTCCAGATAATATATTCTCATCACTCTTACTAGTTTCTTCAACTAATATTTTTTGTACTGTATTAATCAATTTTTGGTTAGATTCAAGCCCTATTGGATATAGTACATCAAGCAGTCTTTGAAACCTTTCATGTTTAATTTCATCTGGGATTTGATTGGTCATCTTTGCTGCATTTGTACCCTCTCTAATAGAATATAAAAAAGTAAAAGCAGAGTCAAATTTAGCTTTCTTTACTAAGTCAAGAGTTTCTTTAAAATCTTCCTCAGTTTCTCCTGGGAACCCAACTATTATATCTGTTGTAATTGCTATATCTGGAACACATTCCCTTATTTTGTATATCTTATCAAGATATTCTTCTTTAGTGTATTTTCTATTCATTAACTTTAAAATTCTATTACTACCAGATTGAACTGGCAAATGTAAATGGTTACATAACTTATCTAAACTTTTGTAAGCATCAATTAAATCATCGGAGAAATCTTTTGGATGAGATGTCATAAATCTAATTCTTTCAATACCTTCAATATTATTTAATATTGTTAATAATTGAGAAAATGTTATTTTCTCATCCAATGTCTTGCCATATGAGTTGACATTTTGCCCCAATAAAGTTATTTCCTTGCAACCTGTTTGCGCTAAATTCTCCACCTCGTTAATTATAGATTTAACCGATCGGCTTCTTTCTCTTCCTCTAGTATAGGGTACTATACAGTAACTACAAAAATTGTTGCATCCATACATTATATCTACAAAAGCTTTATAAAAATATTTTCTATTCGAGTCGATATTTTCTGATATTTCTTTTGTATCTTCTATTACATCTATCACTTTTTCATTTGTACGTAGATATCTATCTATTAGCTGAGGCAATTTATGAATATTATTTGTACCAAAAACAATGTCAATATGTCTATGCTTTTTTAGAAAATAGTCTCTTATCTCTTCCTTTTGCATCAAGCACCCACAAACTGCAATTATTAGGTTAGGATTTTTTCTCTTCAGGTCCTGAAGTTCACCTAATTGGCCAAATACTCTATCTTCAGCTGTCTTTCTAACAGCACAAGTATTAAATATTATAATATCAGCTTCGTCTCGATAACCAGTTTGCTGATATCCTATTTTTTCTAAAGTCCAAATTATTTTTTCTGTGTCATGTTCATTCATTTGACAACCAAATGTACTTATATTAAACTTCATCATTAGTTTTATCTCTCCTCATTATGTTTATAATACCACTATATTATACCATAAAGAATTAATTACTTAATTAAATATAAATTAAAAACAATCAAGTAGATTTGTATTTTTACTTGATTGCTTTTAATTTATACTAATATATTTTTGCAATATGATTTATTTGCTTTGTGCCGCTAATTCTGCAATATTTTTCTTAAAAACTCCCAACAACAAAGCTGTTACTACTGTTCCGACTACTATAGATATAATATAACCAACTAAATTTTCAACGGCAAAGAAAACAAATATCCCACCATGAGGAACAGCTAGGGTAGCTTTAAAAGCCATACTTAAAGCGCCTGTGATCGCGCTACCAACCATCAAAGATGGAATTACCCTAATAGGGTCTGCAGCTGCGAAAGGAATTGCTCCTTCTGTAATGAAACTTGCTCCAAGCACCCAACAAGCTTTACCCGCTTCTATTTCAGCTTTTGTAAATTTATTTTTAAATAAAATAGTTGCTAATGCAATTCCTAAAGGAGGTGCCATACCTGCTGCCATAACAGCAGCCATAATTTCTGAACCAGTTCCCACAGCAGCTGTCAATGTTGCGGTTCCAAATGCGTAAGCAGCTTTATTTATTGGTCCGCCCATATCTACAGCCATCATTAGTCCAAGAATAGCACCTAAAATAATTGCATTTGTACCAGACATACTCATAAGGAAGTTATTCATTCCGTTATTGATTGCAGCTACTGGTGTACCTATAACATAAAATAATAACAGACCCGTTGATAATGATCCTAAAACTGGTATTATTAAGACTGGCATAATTCCTTGTAAATTCTTTGGTAATTTAATATATTTTTTAATAGCTAATACAATGTATCCAGCTAAAAAGCCTGCAACTAATCCTCCTAAAAATCCAGCATTTATCTGTGTTGCTACCATTCCACCAATCATACCTGGTGCTAATCCTGGCCTATCAGCTATTGAATAAGCTATATATCCTGCTAATACAGGAATCATTAATCCAAACGCTCCAGTCCCTCCGCCAATGCCCATCAAATATGCTGCTAAACTTCCTTCATTTGATGCAGAATCATAACCAAATAGAAAACTAATTGCTATTGCTATTCCTCCCGCAACTACAAATGGTATCATATAAGATACTCCATTCATCAAGTGCTTGTAAATACCTGTTGGTTCTTTTTTATTTGGTTCTGAGCTGCTAATATTTTCTTGATTTTTTACATTTGGCTTGTATATATTTGCATTTAATGATCTATCTATCAACTCATCAGCATTTTTTATAGCCTCAGAAACTGATACATTTAACAATTTTTTACCTTCGAATCTCTCCATTGGTACTGCGGTATCGCAAGCTAATATAATTGCATCAGCTTCTCTTATTTCAGCATCTGTCAGCTCATTTTCAACACCGACTGAGCCTCTTGTCTCAACTTTGATGTCATAACCTCTTTTCTTTGCTGCTTCTTCTAAAGCTTCTGCTGCCATATAAGTATGTGCTATTCCAGTAGGGCAAGCTGTTACTGCTAAAATTTTCATAGGATCACCTCTTTTAATTTATAATTGTTTGATAATTATACTTTCTGCCATATCTTGGATATCCATTTTAGTTAAGTCGTCTATAGAGTCTTTAGATACCGCTAATGTACCACATGCTGAACCAAATTTAAGAGCTTTGTGCTTATCCATGTTGTAATTTAACATTCCATGAATAAAACCTGCAACTAAACTATCTCCAGCTCCAACAGTGCTTCTCAATTCTACTTTTACAGGTTCGGCTTTTAAAACTATTTCTTTTGACACTAGAATGCTTCCATCACCTCCCATTGAAACTAGAATGTTTTCAATTCCGTATCTATATATTAAGTCTAAACAAGTTGTGACAATTTTTTCTATGCTATTGAGTTCTATGTTAAGAGCATCCTCTAATTCATGTATATTTGGTTTTATTAAATAAGGACTATTTTTAAACACACTTATCAACTGTTCTTCCTCAGTGTCTACAACAAATTTAGTGTTAAACTTGGTATTTTCAATTATTTTTGAATATATATCACTTGGAACACCTTTTGGTAAGCTTCCACTTAATACAATAAAATCTGATTTAATTAAATTGCTTACTATAAATTCTACAATATCAGGTATTATAGCTTGTTCAATCTCAAAACCAATCTCATTTATGTCAGTTGTTATGTTATTCTTAAGGTCAACAACCTTTGTATTAGTTCTTGTCAATCCTTCCACTTCATAATATATAGAATCTATATTTGCTTTATTAAGTAGTTTTTTTACATAGCCTAAATTGTCACGTCCTAATATGGTAATAGCACTAGTAGCATCATCTAATTTTGATAATATCTTTGATACATTTATACCCTTTCCACCAATATTTTCTCTACTTCTTAACACTCTATTTACTTTTCCCAAGTTTAACTCATTTAATATGAGTGTTTTATCTATTGCAGGGTTTAAAGTAACTGTAGTAATCAATTTTTCACCTTCTTTTTATTGGTAATAATCTTCACATCCAAATTAGTGTATTCTTTTAAAGTACTGTCCTCTAATTTACTATCAGTAATAATCGCGTCAATCTGAGATAAATCTGATATTTTAACCATTGCAACAAGTCCAAATTTTGAGCTATCCGCTAATACAAATACATTATTAGAGATTGACATCATAGCTTTTTTTATTTGAGCTTCCTCTAAGTCAGGAGTTGTTAAACCTTTCTCTATACTTAAACCATTAGTCCCAATAAATGCTATTTGAACATTAAAGTTCTTGATGAAATCCACGCTGTAATTGCCTACACTAGCTAGAGTATTATTCTTTAGTTTTCCTCCCACTAGGTAAATAGTACAATTTGGATTAAGTGATAAAGCATTTGATATATCTGATGAATTCGTAACAACAGTTACAGCTAGTTTTGATTGACCGATAAGTTTTGCCAACTCTAATGTTGTTGTACCTGCATCAATTACTATTGAAATATTTTCTTTTATTAAAGTAAAAGCTATTGATGCAATTTCTTTTTTCTCATCTAGGTATTTATTGATTTTTTGTTTAACATTTTCTTCATACTCTAAAGTATAAAATTCTTTTAAAATCGCTCCACCATGTGTCCTTTTTAATCTTCCGTTTTTTTCTAATTCTCTTAAATCTCTTCTAATAGTTGACTCTGATGTGCCTAAAAAGTCACATAGCTCTTTTACTGACATACTTTTATGCTTTTTAAGCATTTCGATAATTTGATATTTCCTTTCATCAGCTAACATAACAATCGCCTAAAATCCTAATTCACTCTTATTTAAAAAGTCTAATAACTCAGCACTTGTTTTTATGTTTCTTAAAGAGTTCCTAAAATCTTCTTTCATTAATTTTCTTGATAAATTAGCTAGGATCTTCAGATGTAATGAACCTGCATCTTTTTCTGGCACTCCTATTAAAAATACAATATCAACAGGATTTTGATCTGGTGCATCCCAATCGATATCTTCTGATTTTGCAAAGGCTAAAAATGGGTCAATAACACTATCACTCTTTCCATGGGGAATAGCTACACCAAATCCTACTGCTGTACTATATTCAGCTTCTCTTTTTAAAACAGCTTTGATATAATCTTCGATATCACTTATTTTACCATCTTTATAAGCCAATAAAGCTAGCTCTCTAATTAATTCTTCTCGATTTTTCGCTTTGGAATTTAATAGTACCAATCTTTCATTAATTAACATTTTTACCTCCTATTAAAGCCTGATAGGCTGATTTAGCATCTTTTTGTTGCATTAAAGTATCCTTTATTTTTGACAATTCTTCCATACTGTACTGTGCTATTCTATCTTTAACTATGGGAATCATTGCTGCACTCATCGATAGTTCATCAATTCCCATACCAGTTAGTATCATTGCATAGTCAGGATCACCGGCTGTTTCACCACATACCCCAACTTCAATATGATTTTTCTTTGCAGATTCCACTGTCATCTTTATCAATCTCAATATGCTTGGATGATATGGCTCATAAAGGTATGAAACGTTTTTATTCATTCTATCAACTGCACAACTATATTGTATTAAATCATTAGTTCCAATACTGAAAAAATCAACCTCTTTAGCTAAAATATCAGATGATATTGCCGCTGCTGGTATCTCAATCATTATCCCAACTTCTATATTTTCATCAAAATCTATGGCTTCTTGTTTTAGTTCACTCTTACATTCTTCTATTAATTTTTTACTTTCTAATATCTCTTCTAGATTGCTAACCATAGGTAACATGATTTTTACCTTCCCAAATGCGCTGGATCTCAATATTGCTCTTAATTGCGTTTTAAATATTTCTTTGTTTTGCAAACAAAATCTAATTGCCCTAAGACCTAAAAAAGGGTTCATTTCTTCAGGGAACTTGTAATATGGTAACATCTTATCTCCGCCGATATCTAAAGTTCTAATGATAACTTCATTCGGAATTATTTTCACGATTTCACTGTAATACTTAAATTGTTCTTCTTCAGTAGGAAAATGATCACTATTCATATAAATAAGCTCAGTTCTCAATAATCCTATTCCAAATCCTCCATTTTCTTTCACTAATAAAGCTTCTTCTCTTGATCCAACATTACCAAAAATCTTTATTTCGCGTCCGTCTTTTGTTAAGCACTTTTTATTTTTATATGTGGATAGTCTAATTTTTTCTTTATTCTGTTCATTTTCTAATTTAGAATAATAATTTATTTGTTCTTCTGAAGGATTAACAATTATCTCAGTATTATCACAATCCATTATCACAATTGAATTATCTTTTATTAAATCTAATGCACTTTCTACACCTACTAATGTTGGAATACCTTTTGCTTTTGCTACTATCGCAGCATGACTAGTAACACTACCTTCTTCAAGTATTATGCCCTTTACATAATTATTAAGTTGAATAGTCTGAGATGGTTTAAGATCTTTAGCCACAATGATTGTATCTTTTGATATATCAGCTAAATTTTGAGTTTCTATCCCTATTAAATTTCTCAAAAGAGTGTCTGTTACATCAATAATGTCTTTAGCTCTAGCTTTAAGATATTCATCTTGGATGTTCATAAAAGTATTAACGATCTCGTTTCTAGCTTCTAACACAGCATATTCAGCATTATTAAGATTTGAATTAATTTTGTTAATTACTGAATCTATGAACATCGGATCATTTGCCATATCAAGATGAGCTTCAAAAATTTGAGCTTCACTTGTGCCAACTGTCGATACAGCTCTCTCTTTGATTCGTTCTATATCCTCAATAGTTTTCTTATGAGCTTCTTTAAATTTATTCACTTCTTTTTCTATATCATCTTTTTTCATTACTTTTTTTTGAATCATTTTTTCTATATTTTGCTCATTTACTACAAATGCAGTCCCTATAGCAACTCCGCCATATACTTTTTTCCCCTTCATTTTTAACCTCCACATATATGATTTAACTTGACATATTATGCTCACTTTTGATTGTTTTAATTCTACCATAATATATACCACTAATCAACAAAAAAAACTAAAAAAAATTCACGTTCTTATAAATATAATGCCTTGGATATTATTTTAACTCCAAGGCTTTTGAAAATACTTATTTAATGTATAATTTAATTAGTTCCAAACACATTTTTACATCATCTTTAGAAACCATCTCTGATTGAGAATGTATATATCTACAAGGTACAGATATTGCACCTGTTTTAACTCCTGATTTTGACATATGAATAGCTCCGGCATCTGTTCCACCATGTTCTAAAACTTCTATCTGGTATTTTATACCTGTTTTTTCTGCTAATTCAATCAATGAGTTTTTTATATCTTTATCTGCTATAAGTGAATAATCCATTGCTTTTATAGCAGCTCCATTGAATAATTTTACACTTAGTTTCTCATTTTTAGGGGTGTCAAAAGTAGAAGTTACATCAATTGCCAAACCTATATCAGGATCAATTGAGAATGCTGCAGTTTTTGCACCTCTTATTCCCACTTCTTCTTGCACAGTAAAAACAAAATATAAATCATACGAATTACTAGTGATATTTTTAATTGTTTCTATTAATATATAACAACCAATCCTATCATCTAAATATGGAGAAATAATTACTTTTTCAGTTTCTATGAATTCATTTTGAAAAATACAAATATCTCCGATTTTTACGGCCTTCATTGTATCTTCTCTTCCATCAGTCCCTATGTCTATATACAATTTTTCTATTTTTAACTTATCATTATCTTCAAGTTTTTCTGAGCAAATTACTCCAATGGTTCCATTTTCAAATCTTACTCTATAGCCTAGAATTAGGTTTGGATTAATTCCCCCTATGTTAGTAAATCTAATAAATCCCTTTTCATCTATATCTATTACCATCAAGCCTATCTGATCCATATGTGATGAAATCATCATTTTCTTGCCAGATCCCATTTTATGTGCAATTAAATTACCAAGGGCATCTATTTTTATTTCATCAACATATTCTTTTATTTCATTTACTATTAAATTTCTTATTATTTCTTCTCTTGACGAAGGTCCATAAGTTGTAACAATTTTTTTTAATAAGTTAGAATCTATCATTTTTTTCCCCCTCACAAAGAATTGGCACTAAATGTTTTATTAATAAAACAGTATTGTAATAATCATCTTTGTTTATTATTGATGAAGTGCTGTGTATATATCTTGTGGCTAAAGATATTGCTAATGTTTTTGAACCAGATCTAGAAACTTGTATCTCTCCAGCATCATTTCCGCCACTTGAAGTTTTTCTATATTGATATGGAATATTATTCTTCATTGCAGTATTCACTGCAATCTCTCTCAATTCATAGTCGTATAAGGAATGCCTATCTACTAATGAAATTACTGGTCCATGTCCTAGTTTTGTAGGTACTAAATGTGAATCTAATTCTGGCATCTCATAGCAAACTGTGCCCTCAAGGATAACACTTATATCAGGGTTTATGCTGTAAGCAGCTGGCCCTGCACCTACTAAGCCAACTTCTTCCATAACAGTAAAAACAGCGTAAAAATCATACTCTATATTTTCATCTTTTATTAAATCTATTAGAATAGAGCAGCCAACTCTGTCGTCTAATGCTTTTGCTTTAATATTTCCATCACCAAATTCCTCATACTTAGTATTAAAGGCAATATAATCTCCTATTTCTATTAATTGCTCGGCTTCGCTTTTGTTATCAGCACCAATATCTATATATAAATTTTCTAGAGGAATTGTATTGTCTCTCTCGTTATTTTTTTGCAAATGTATTGGTTTAGCACCTATAACTCCAGGAACTTTATTTTTTCCAATAATTACAGTTTTTGAAACTAAAACTCTTTTGTCTATTCCACCTACAGTAGTAAATTTAACGAACCCCAGCTCATCTATATCTGTTACAATAAGACCTACTTCATCCATATGAGCAGCAAATAATACTTTATTTTTTGATTCTTTGATCCCTTTCTTATGAACAATTAGATTCCCGATTTTATCTATTTTTATTTCATCTGCATATTGCTTCACTTCTTTAAAAATTATATCTCTTACTTCTTTTTCATTTCCAGACACACCATTAGCTTGTGTTAATATTTCTAATAACATAAATTTTCCTCCACAAAACTGTAGTTAATTTTTTTAGTATTCTTAATAAAATTTGATAATAAAATCGAAGTGAATCTAATATCTTTTAGATCAACCAGTTCTACTGAAGTATGCATGTATCTAAGTGGTACAGAAATAACTAGTGTTGGTATCCCTTCCTTGGTTATTTGAATTGCAGAACCATCAGTACCTGTGGGGCCTGGCTCTATAGAATGTTGATATGGAATATTATATTCTTTTGCAACCTCAATTAATTGTTTTCTTAAGGTATTATCAATATTCCCTCCCAAAGTTATTCCAGGGCCTTTACCCAATATTAAAGTTTCAGATTTCTTCAATTCAGGAGTATATCCAAAACCAACATCTATAGCAATTCCGATATCAGGGTTTATTGAATATGCACTTGTTCTTGCACCACTCATTGTAACTTCCTCTTGCACAGTACATACCATATATACATCCGGATAATGTTTAATACTATTTAACCTCTTTACTAAATCATATAAAACTGCCACGCCAACTCTGTCATCCATTGATTTTCCAGCCATTCTGTCGTTTGACAAAAGCATAGACTCTCTTTTAATGCTGATAAAATCACCAATATGTACATACTTAATAAGATTTTCTCTGCTGTAACCCGTATCGATAATCATGTCTTTTAATTTCAAGCTTTTTTCTTGTTCTTCTTTTTCTATCATATGAGGTGGCTTGGTTCCAATGACTCCAGGGATAACTTTACTTCCATGTACAAGTACCTCCTGCCCAACTACAGTTCTCGGATCGATGCCACCAACTTCAGCGAATCTCAAAAACCCGTTATCTTCTATTTTTGTTACCATTAATCCAATTTCATCCATATGAGCTGCTAGCATTATTTTAAAACCATCATCATTTGTTCCCTTTTTAAAAAAAATAATATTCCCCAAGGAGTCTATTTCAGTGCTATCTACATAATCCTTAAATATGTTTATGATCATTTCATGTAAATTATACTCTTGACCAGATACCCCATATGAATTTGTTAAAGTCATTAATGCTTCTCTAATATCCATTATTTCACCTCATTACTATGATTATATGAGAAATGGGCTGTATATACAGCCCATTAACTCTATATTTGCTATTCTTCACTAGAATTATTTATATTATTCTCAACATTCTTATGACTTAAATTCACTTTTTTATTTTCTTCATCAATATCGACAATTTCTACCTTTATTTTGTCTCCAATCTTCAATACATCACTTGGCTTTTCTATATGATCATTTGAAATTTGCGAAACATGCAACAAGCCGTCTACCCCATTAATTAATCTAACGAAAGCACCGAAGTCCAATAAATTTACAATTTCACCCTCAATTACATCTCCAACTTTGTAATTCTGAATAAATTCTTCCCATGGTTCTTGTAAAGTTTGTTTCAAGCCTAGTGAGATTTTTCCTTTCTCTTGATCAATACTTAATACTTTTACTTCTACTTCTTGTCCTTCTTTTAGGACTTCAGAAGGATGTTTTATTCTGTACCAAGCCATGTCTGAGATGTGTATCAATCCATCTACTCCACCTACATCTACAAAAGCACCAAAATCAGTAATTCTTTGGACTCTTCCTTTAATGATATCATTTTCATGTATGTTTTCCCAAAGATCTTTCTTCTTTTTATCTTTTTCTTCCTTTTCTACGGCTTTGCTAGATAATATTAATTTCTTCTTTTCTACATCAAAATCGATAATCTTGCATTTAAGAATTTTCCCAACAAATTGATTTAAATCCTTAACAAATTTTACAGATATTTGTGATGCAGGTATGAATCCATTTATGCCATTAATTGAAGCAATCAGTCCACCTTTAACTACATTTTTTACTTTTGCTTCAACAATTTCATCATTTTTGAATTTGTCTTCTAGTTTTTCCCAATCTTTTAAGTACTCTACACGTTTAGTTGAAAGTACAACATTTCCTTCGCCATCATCTAATTTTAAAACATAAACATCAATCTCATCACCTACTTTAAAGATATCTTTTGGATTTACATTTGAGTCTTTTGATAGCTCTTCTTTTTGAATAATTCCATCACTTTTATAATTGATGTTTACCATAACTTCATTGTTTGTTACATACAAAACTGTTCCCTTTAATACATCTCCACGATTAATTCTCTTGAAAGAACTATCGATGGCCTCCATCATTTCATCCTTGTTGAAATTTTCCATTACCCTAACAGCCTCCTTAATTATCCAATCAGGTGTTGAAGCACCTGCTGTTATACCTATTTTATTAAATTTATTTAATTCTTGCAAAGAAATTTCTGATATTGATTCTAAAAGATAAACATTGTCATTATAAATTCTACTTATGTCTGCTAATTTCTTTGTGTTTGAACTATTATTGCCTCCTAGGACTATCATAGCATCAACCTGTTTTGCTAATTCAGCAACAGATTCCTGTCTTAATCTAGTTGCATTACATATCGTATTAAAAATAATAGCTTCATTTGCTTTTTCTTCTACAATTTTTGATATTTCGGTAAATTTATCTATGTTATTGGTCGTCTGTGATACTATGCATATTTTATCCATAAAATCTAAGTTTTTTGCATCTTCAATTGTATTCACTATATATGCTTGATTGTCACACCAACCATTTATCCCTATCACTTCTGGGTGATCTTTATCTCCAACTATTATTATATTATATCCTTTACTGCTATATTCAGAAACTTTATTATGAACAGATTTTACAAAAGGGCAAGTACAATCAACTATTTTAAAACCTAGTTTCTCTATCTCCTCTATTGTATGTTTAGGCAATCCATGAGATCTTATGATAACTGCACCAGTATCTTTGCCCATTAAGCCTTCTATAGAATCTACCGTAATGATCCCTTTGTCTTCTAAATAATCAACCACTTGTTGATTATGGACCAGCGGACCATATGAGTAAACAATTTCTTCATTTTCGATTGTTTTTAAAGCAGTATTTATGGCTCTTTCTACTCCGAAACAAAATCCTGCATTCTTTGATATAATTACCTCCACAATTAACCTCCTAATTCATAAACTTTTCGCATGATATCTTTGCTAATTTCGGTATATTTTTCATTGCTAAGTTTTACATTATCCTCTAACTCAATATAGATAGGGTGCCCTATTATTATTTTTATCTTACTAAATAATTTATAATTTCCTTCACTATATACTGGGAGCACAGGAGATTGTGACTTTACTGCAATTAAAGCCAAACCTGATTTTATAAAGTCATCATTAAAGTATTTAACACGAGTCCCTTCTGGGAAAATGCCGAGTACTCTTTCTTCTTTTAATATTCGAAGAGATTTTTTAATCGCTGTTAAATCATTTCCTTCTCTATCAACCGGAAACACTCCAAGTGAAAATAATAATTTAGCAAATATCTTATTCTTAAATAATTCTTTTTTTGCCATCCAATGCACTTGCCTAGGGAAAAAAACTGCTAGAGTTACAGGATCCCAATTACTATGATGATTTGAACACAATATAAGTCTCCCACTCATTGGTATATTTTCTTTGCCATAAATCTCTATCCTAAAAAATAGTTTTTGAAATATAAATACTATGCCCTTAGCAAAATTATAAAACAATTTTATTTACTCCTTTAATCAATTCTATAATTAAATCCACTACTTCATCTACTGTTAGGTTTGTTGAATCTATAACAATAGCATCATCAGGAATTCTCAATGGTGATTCTTTCCTAGTGCTATCTATTTTATCTCTTTTATTAATATCATCTATAATATCAGCTAAAATAATATCAGTTTCCCCTTTTTCTATTAATTCCATATACCTTCTCTTCCCTCTTTCCTCGGGTTGAGCGGTGATGAAAAATTTATACGAAGCATTTGGCAACACAACAGTTCCAATATCTCTACCGTCCATAATAACATTATTCTTCTTTGCCATTTCTTGTTGAAGTTCAACCATCTTTTTCCTAACTTCTGAATAGCTTGATACATATGATACATTCTTGCTAACTGAATTATTTCTTATTTCCTCATCGACGATTTTGCCATCTAAGTAAATATGATTATTTAAAAAAATTATTTCTGTGTTTTCAAGTAAGCTTAATACTTCATTTTCATTTTTTGGATCTAATCCATTTTCTAAAACTTTTAAAGTAAAAGCTCGATACATCGCACCCGTATCTATATATTCTAAATTTAATTTTTTTGCAATTTTCTTTGCAACAGTACTTTTGCCTGCGCCAGCAGGTCCATCAATTGCAATAGATAATAAAGTTTTATCCATACTTTCCTCCTAATGAATATAGCCACCAAAAGGTGGCAATCTAACTTGAAAGATCAGGCCTTAGAACGCTGGCATCTCTTAAGTACACATGTTCAACTCCATCTTGGTTTGTCTCAGATAAATATAAAATCAATACTCTAATGCATTTACTAAGACTTCCTTTTACAGCCATTTCTTGAAAGCACATCAAGCTGCATTGAGTATATCCCAACATTCTAGCTGCTTTTGCTGGATATGCAGCATCCAAATCAATAGTTGCCGTAAATAGCATGCATATGACATTGTTTTTTATTAGCTTATTTCTTTTTTCGATTGTTTCTATGAGCTCTTTAGTTGAAGATAAAATGCTCTCTTCTGTATTATCATCGACGGTTATAGCTCCTCTTATAGAGACAGTATTCATGATTATCTCCTTTTAATTATATAATATTAAGTGCCTATTAACAAGCAATTTATATATTAATTCCAGCTAAGTAACCTGTTGAAAATGCAATCTGTAAATTATAACCACCAGTTAATGCATCTATATCAATAATTTCTCCAGCAAAATATAAGCCAGGTACTATTTTTGATTCCATGGTTGAAGGATTGATTTCATCTACTTTTATTCCACCACTAGTTACTATGGCTTCTTCTATCGGTCTCAACCTAACAAACTCTAAATTTAATCTTTTAATAGAATTAATTAATTTTTTTCTTTCTGATTTAGTGATCTGATTTACTTTCTTATTTGGATCGATAGATGAATTGTTAATTATCCAATCTATCATATTTTTTGGCAATAAATCAACAAGTGCATTTTTTATATCTTTGTTTTTGTATTTCTCAAAATCTCTTAATATTCGTAATTCTAATTTATCATCGGTCAAAGCTGGTTTAAAATCTATAAATAAATTTACATTTGGAATATATTTATTTATATAATTACTCATAGTCAATACAATAGGCCCAGAGATACCAAAATGTGTAAATATCATTTCTCCAAACTCTTTATGAATTAATTTGCCCTCACGTGTTTTTGCTATTAATTCTACATTTTTTAATGAAAGCCCTCTTACTTGATCTAAATAGTTACTCTTTATTTCAATTGGAACTAGAGATGGTTTCAAAGAAACAATGGTATGCCCTAATTTTTTTGCAAATTTATATCCATCGCCTGTAGAGCCAGTAGCTGGATAACTAACACCTCCAGTTGTTATTATAATTTTATCAAATATATATTTTTCATTATTATCATTCTCAATCTTAAATTTACTTTCATCATAATAAATATCAGTCACTTTAGTTTTAAGTAATAATTTTACTTTTGATTTAAGCAAATATCTTTCAAGCGCTTTACTTACATCAATAGATTTATCAGAAACTGGGAAAACACGATTACCCCTTTCTATTTTAACTTCTAACCCATACTCTTTTAGTAAATCTAAAAGCATATCATTAGTAAAAGTATATAATGCACTATACAAAAACTGAGGATTAGTGACAATATTATCAAAAAATTCATCTATTGAAGAAGAGTTAGTAATGTTACATCTACCTTTACCAGTTATCAAAAGTTTCTTGCCAATCATGTTATTTTTTTCAAACAGAGTTACTTCATGTCCTCTATTAGCGGCAATGCAGCTTGCAATTATTCCTGATGGGCCTGCCCCAATTACTCCAACTTTGGTCATTTGCATACCCCCTTAATTGTATTATCATTATTATATAAGTATAATATATCATATTAGATAATAAGTTATATTAATAATACAAAAAAACAACTAGATTGAACTAGTTGTTTTTTGTATTACTAGATTCATTATAAGTACCATATTTCTCCCAAATAGACTCTAACTCTTCAAAATAAGGAGTTATATCTTCTCTTCTTTTAGCTGCTATTGCTAATATAAATGTATTTATTAGGCTCATAGGAGCTACTAATGAATCGACAAATGATAACATTTCCGATTTAGCTATTAGTGATATATCGGATCGACTATATGCAGGAGATAAACTGCTATCAGTAAATGTTATTATTTTACTACCTTTAGTATTCACATAATCTAAAGCATCTAATGTCCTTTTTGAATATCTAGGATAAGTTATGCAAATAAGAACATCGCTTGGTTTAATTTTTGCTAATTGTTCAAATATATCATTGGCTGAAGGTTGAATTAATTTAACATTATCAAATATAAAATTTAGATAAAAATTTAAATACCCCGCTAGAAATGTTGAACTCCTTAATCCAATGATAAAAATATTTTCGGCTTCTATGATACTATTTACTGCTAAATTAAAATTAGGTTCATTGATTTCTAACATGGTTTTTTTCATATTTTCCATATCTTTTCCCATAACTTTATCTATAAATTCACTACTTTTACTTAGCTCATCTGATAAAGATATTCTTTGAACGGTAGTCAATTTGTTTCTTATCAACTCCTGTAAATCTCTCTGCAACTCTTTATATCCAGTATAACCAAGTACATTGGCAAATCTAACTACTGTTGATTCACTTACATTCAATTGATTTCCTATCGCTGCTGCTGTCATAAATGCCGCTTTATCATAGTGATTAATTATATATTCAGCTATGATTTTCTGTGCCTTGCTGAGACTCATAAAATTTTCTTGAATATTTGTAATTACGTTCTGATCCATCAGCAATATCCTCTCTATACTATTAAATTTCTTCCTTCAATTAAAGCATTTCTGTTTAATTCTTCTGTTCCTTTAGGGACTCTATCCAAAACAGCATTTTCAAGTGATTTTTCCGATACGAGATTCAGAATTTTATTAAGAGCTCCAAGTGCTACAATATTTGCAACCATGGATTTTTTTAGTTTCTCATTAGCTGTCTCTATTATTGGAATTTGATACACGGTAATATCATCCCTATCGGGTTTATCGACTGAGCTGTCGATTACTAGAATTCCACCTTTTTTTAGAGATTTAAGATATTTCTTACATGCTACATTAGTAAGAGCTAAAAGTAAATCACATTCAGTTATCTTTGGAAAAACAATCTCTTTATCGCTAATGATAACTTCTGCTTTACTTGCTCCACCCCTTGCTTCTGGACCATATGACTGTGATTGAAGTGCATTTTTACCATCAAGTATCGCAGCTTCAGCAAGTATAATGCCTCCAGTTATAAGGCCTTGTCCCCCTGAGCCTGTTAATCTAATTTCATATTGTTTCATTAATTCCTCTCCTTTCCAAGAGAATCAATCAGCATTTGATACTGCTCAGTATATTCTTTTCTTTCTTTCGAATACAACTTTCCAATAGGGAATTTACCTATTTTCTTTTCATCACTCATTTTTTGCCAAGCAGAATACATAACTCCATTTTCTTTCAAGTATTGAATCATGTCCACTGCTGAACCTTTTTTATTTTTTCTACCATAATAAGTAGGACATGTGGTAACAGCTTCGATAAAAGAAAAGCCTTTATTTAAAATCCCTTCTTGTATTACTTTTTCAAGTATATTAACTGCATAAACAGTACCTCTTGCAACATAAGTTGCCCCAGCGGCATTTGCTAATTCGCATAAGTCAAAATTTGGATCAATATTTCCAAAAGGAGCAGTTGTTGCTTTATCACCAGTAGGCGTTGTAGGTGAGTATTGTCCTCCTGTCATTCCATAAATACTATTATTAAAAACTACTGTAGTTAAATCTATATTTCTTCTTGCAGCGTGAATTAAATGATTGCCTCCAATTGCAGAAGAATCACCATCACCTGTAATTACTATCACATGCAATTTAGGATTCGCTAATTTTACTCCAGTAGCAAAAGCTAATGCTCTTCCATGTGTAGTATGGAGTGTATTAAAATCTAAGTAACCTGCTGCTCTTGAGGAACAGCCAATACCAGATACAATACAAACATCATCTTTAGATATATTTAAGTTATCAATAGCTTTTACTATAGCTCTAGTTACTATTCCATTTCCACAACCAGGACACCAAATATGTGGAAGTGTTTCCGTTCTAAAATAATTGGTTATTAATTCACTAGGCATATATATCCTCCTCAATAAATGAAACTATTTCCTGTGGAGTAATTATTTCCCCATTAATCTTACCATATTTTCCTATCTTACATTGACCAGATACTATTCTTTGAACTTCTAATAAATACTGACCAGCGTTTAACTCAACTACATATATTTTTTTTACTTTTTTGCTAAGCTCAGATAATTGTTTTTCAGGTGAAGGCCATATTGTTATAGGTCTAAACATTCCAATTTTAATCCCTAATTCCCTTAGCTCATTTACCGCTACTTTAGATGATCTTGAAATTGCACCAAATGAAACTATAGCATAATCTGCATCATCTAACATATATTCTTCGTATGTTACAATATCATCTTTGTTGTTCTCTATTTTATTAATTAATCTCTTCAGTAATTTGTCAGCTACTACCTCATTTCCACTAGGAAATCCAGTTTCGTCATGAACTAATCCAGTCACATTATATCTATAACCTTCCCCAAAAGCTGCCATTTCTGGAACTACGTCATTCTCGCTTACTTTATAAGCTAAATATTTATCAGGAGGTACTGTAGGTTTTTTTCGATCATATATTTCTATATCTTTTAATTCTTCTAGATCTATTTTTTCCCTCATATGCCCAATTATTTCATCCATCAACAAAATAACTGGGGTTCTATATTTCTCTGATAGATTGAAAGCTCTAATTGTAGTAGTATAAATTTCTTTTACTGAGGCTGGATAAAGTGCGATTATTGAATGATCTCCATGTGTTCCCCATCTTGCTTGCATTATATCACTTTGTGAAGGAGAAGTAGGCATGCCTGTGCTTGGTCCACTTCTTTGAACATCAACAATAACAATTGGAATCTCAGCCATTATGCCATATCCAATATTTTCTTGTTTAAGGCTAAATCCTGGACCAGATGTCGCAGTCATAGATTTTATACCTGTTAAAGAGGCTCCAAGAGCTGCTGCAATACCTGCAATTTCATCTTCCATTTGAATGAATTTGCCCCCATGTTTTGGCAATAATTCAGCAGATAATTCAGCGATTTCTGTGGATGGTGTTATTGGATACCCCGAATAAAATCGCATTCCAGCATGTATTGCCCCAGCTACACATGCTTCATTGCCTTGCATTAGTTTTATTTCTGACATTACTTTTCCTCCTCTAAATATATAGCGTAATCTGGACAATGGTATTCACATTGGCCACACTTTATACACTTATCTACATCTTTAATTACTACTTTTTCATTTTCAACTGCTAAAACTTGCTTAGGGCATACAAATACACAAATTCCGCATCCTTTGCACCAAAGAGTATTTGTCTTTAAAGACAGTTTTTCTTTTATAAGCATTTTAGTACCTCCTTTAATTCATCTAATAAAATAATATCAAACTAAATATTATTTTGCAAGTTTTGTTTCATATTTTTTAAATTTTAGATTTTGTTGAAAGTTATCCTTCAATTCTTGAAAAGATATTAATAAATTTGAGTATAAAAATACAAAGAACAAATTAATATTAATTTGTTCTTTGTATTTTTATACTGGATAAGTTTTATCTTCTTCATTTAATAAATCAGTTTCAATTTTATATTTAGATGCCATTCTTTGTTTGAAAAAATTCATTGCAACTTGAGGAAATAAAGCATAACTTAAAACATCTTCTTCCTGTTCGATATATTGTTTGATTTCATTTCGATATTTGTCAAGTTCTGGCTCTAATAAATCAGCTGGCCTTCCTTCATATATTTTTTCTTCGCCTATTATTATCTTCTTTATTTCATCTTTTATTGGTACAGCAGGTTTCCCATATAAACCTTTTACATAATTTTTAACTTCATTAGGTACCATTTTATATCTTTCTGAGGATAATACATTGAATAGTGCTTGAGTTCCAACCATCTGGCTCATTGGAGTTACTAATGGAGGAAATCCTAAATCTTCCCGTACTTTAGGTATTTCTATTAAGACTTCTTCGTATTTATCTTCCTTTCCCTGTGCTTTTAATTGGGAAACAAGATTTGACAACATACCTCCTGGTACTTGATATTTTAGAGTGTTTACATCTACTGATAGCACCTTATTATCCAATAGTCCTTCTTTCTCATATTTATTGCGTAAACCTCTAAAGTAATCAGATATTTCCAAAATTAAATCAAAATCAATATCTGGATAGTAACTACTCCCTTCTAATGAAGCAATCATAGGTTCTGTTGCAGGTTGACTCGTACCATTTCCCAATGGAGAAATTGCAGTATCTATTATATCTGCACCTGCCTCAATAGCTTTCAGATATGTTTGATTAGCGATTCCACTAGTAAAATGCGAATGAATTTCAAGTGGTAAATCAATTACTTTTTTAATTTCGCTAACTAACTCATAAGCAGTATAAGGTAACAATATTCCCGACATATCCTTGATGCATATTGAATCTACACCCATTTCAGCCATACCTTTAGCTACATTTACATAATAGTCAATATTATGCACTGGGCTTACAGTGTAACTAATTGCTCCTTGTGCAAGCCCTCCGTATTTCTTAGTTGCTTTTACAGAAGTTTCTAAATTTCTTAGATCGTTTAAAGCATCAAAAATTCTTATTATGTCTATGCCATTTTTGATTGACAATCTGATAAATTCTTCAACTACATCATCAGGATAGTGTTTATATCCGAGTAAGTTTTGCCCTCTTAATAACATTTGCAACTTTGTATTTTTAAATGCTTTTCTTAATGCTCTCAATCTATCCCATGGATCCTCATTTAAAAATCTTAAGCAAGTATCAAATGTAGCTCCACCCCATACTTCTAAAGCATAATAGCCAACTTTGTCCATTTTTTCTGCTACTGGTAACATATCTTCTGTTCTCATCCTTGTTGCGATGAGAGATTGATGTGCATCTCTAAAAGCTGTCTCAACTATTTTAACTTTTGTCATGATTTCCCTCCTCTATTTTCTATACAAAATAATCTTGGTGGGTTATTTACTTGATTTATAAAGTTCACTTCGAATATATTGTATTTCTTTTGATCTTGCAAACTTAAATAACTTCGCACCGATGTATATTCTTTAAAACCACCATCATGACTAATATATGAAATGATCACAACTAATCCATTTTCTTTTAATAAGCCCAGCGTTTTATTTATACTTTCTAATGTTGTAGATGCAATGGTAGTGATATCTTTATGACTACCAGGTAAATATCCTAAATTATAGATAGCAAAATCTATTTTTTCTTTGATGTATTTATCAACTTCCGTATGACTATCATTTATTAAAACAGTTTGGTCCAATAAATCAGCTTTTGTTAATTTTTCTTTTGTTATTTCTATGGCGATTTCCTGAATATCAAAACCATAGACTTTACCATTCTTCCCAACTTTTTGAGATAACTTGATTATGTCATTTCCATTACCCACGGTAGCATCAAGGCATGTATTACCACTTTGAACAAATCTATCAATTAATATATCTTCAATTGAAATTACATTATTTAAATAATCTTTCATAAACAGCTCACCTATAATTGTTTAAGAAACTTTAGTTCTCTTTCTGTTAACTCTCTCCACTCACCAACTTTTAAATCACCTAATTTAATTTCGCCTATCGATACTCTTTTTAAACGCTTAACAGGATGACCAATCATTTCACACATTTTTTTTACTTGATGATTTCTGCCTTCATATATTTCAATAGAAAGTACAGCATCGTTATTAATTTTGTCAACAACGTAGGCTCGTGCTTTTGCAGTTTTTTTATTGTCAATGATTATTCCATTTCTTAATTCATCTAGTTCTAGTTCATTCGGTATTCCCTCTACTGTTGCTAAATATTTTTTATAGACTTTTTTGCTAGGGTGCATTAATTTGTTAGCTATATCTCCATCATTAGTTAGAAGAATCAACCCAGAAGTGTCATAATCTAATCTACCAACTGGGTAAATACGCTGTTTTATGTCTTTAGTAAGATCCAAAACTGTTTTTCTGTTTTTCTCATCTTTTACACTTGTTATGACTCCTGACGGTTTATTTAAAACTATATAAATTTTATTATTATCAAGTTCAATTAACTTATTGTCAACTTTTACTTTATCTTTCGATATGTCGACTTTAAAACCCATGTCCGTTATCAAATTATTATTTACAGATACTCTCCCATCTGCAATCATCTGCTCAGCTTTTCTTCTTGAACAAACTCCAGCTTTCGCAATGAACTTTTGTAATCTTATTAAATTTTCATTGTCTTTTTCACTCGTCATACTTATCTCCTGATTTTCTTAACTCCTCAATATTGGGCAAATCTTCAATACACTCTATTCCAAAAAATTTTAGAAATTCATCTGAAGTACCATACAATATAGGCTTTCCTGGTCTATCTAGTCTACCTATTTCTCTGATTAACTTTCTTTGCATCAATGTTTCAATGCTCTTATCGCTCTTCACTCCTCTGATTTCGTCAATCTCCATTTTAGTTATAGGCTGTTTATAAGCAATTATAGATAATGTTTCTAAAGATGCATTTGAAAGATTTCTTTGATTTCTTGAAATTACAACTGCTTTGATAAAATCATAATGTTCTGGTCTGGTTGATAGTTGATAAGAGTTATTTATTTTAATTATTCTAATACCTCTATTTTGTTCCTCAAATTCAACTTTCATCTCTTGTAAATATTTATTAACGTCTTTTACAGATATATTAACTACTTTTGATATTTCCTTATCTTCTAAGGGATCTCCAAACGCAAATAGAAGTCCTTCAATAATGGACTTCAAATTTCTCTCATCCACTTCTATCTACCCTCTCTATGACTATATCTTCACAGTCATTGCTTTGATAAGCAACTATAAATTTCTTCTTAAGCAACTCTAATATAGCTAAAAAATAAGCTATTGCATAACTTTTAGTCTGTATTGTAATTAATTCACTAAAAGTAACTGTGCTTTTGTTTGATAACACTCGGATTATATTATCTTCACAAATCTCTTGTTTTATTTCAGGATATCGAATCAACTTGACAGATTCTTCAGCGCATTTTTGATCTTCTATCCGCTTTATAATGTGGTTAAATGCTATTGATAGTTTTTCTAAATCGATTTCTTTTAATTCATCAATTGGATCTGTATACTCACTAAAATCTTCCTGCATTTTATAAAAAGACTTCAGATGATTTTCTTGCATTGTTTTGAGTATTATGCTCAATTCTTTAAACAACTTATATTCTTCCAGTTTTCTTACTAAATCAATTCTAGGATCAATTTCCATTTCTACTCCATCTTGGAATACTTTCTCAGTTGGTAATAACAATTTAGATTTTATCTCAAGCAATATGGATGCCATTACGATAAACTCACTTGCTATTTCAATGTCAATTTCATTCATTTTTTGAAGATAATCTATAAATTGATCTGTAACCTCATGAATAGGAATATCATATATATCAATTTCATTTTTATCTATTAAATTTAATAAAAGATCCAACGGTCCCTCAAATGCTTCAATTCTTACTTTATACTCCATAATAACCTCATCAGTACAAAATCCTAATAATACCGTTTAATGATATATTTATAAGAGGAACTAATATTTTATTTATAGTATTAGTCATTATCAACAACAACAGAACAAAATAAAAGTATCTTTCATATTTGTAAAATAGATACTCTAGTTTTGTAGGCAATAGACTAGCAACAATTTTTGAACCATCTAAAGGTGGAAAAGGCAAAAGATTAAAGATTCCAAGCATCAAATTATACCACATTGCAATTAAAAACATTTGATATAAATAATCATTTGATATATCAAAATTAATTATTATAAATCCAAATAATATTGCTAATATGAAATTGGTCAATACGCCTGCTACAGAAACTATAATCATATCCCTTTTCCTGTTTTTGAAATATGATGGATTAATTGGAACAGCTTTAGCCCATCCAAATTTAAATACAAGCATAAATAAAAAACCAACTGGGTCAATATGCTTTATTGGATTTAATGTCAATCTACCTGCGTTTTTAGCTGTTGGATCTCCAAGTTTATATGCTGCATATCCATGTGCTAATTCATGAAAGATTATGGCTATTAAAAGCCCTGGTAAACTAATCAAATAATTCATTTAAACCCTCACTTATTGTATTACTTCATATACATATGGTTTGGGTTCTGGTAACTCGTCTTTAATTGTATATGCATCATTTATTTTTTTAGTAGCTTCTTCTACATTATCAAAGTCAGTATGAAGTTCACACAAAACCTCACCTTTTCTAACATAGTCGCCAATTTTCTTCTTTAAGCTGATACCGGCTCCATAATTTATAGAATCCTCTTTAGTTTTTCTTCCTGCCCCTAATAACATTGCTGAAATTCCTATAAGTTCAGCATCAATTTTATTTACATAACCATCAACTTCCGAATATACACAGAAAGTATTTTTTGCTTTTGGCAATAAATCTGGGTTGTCAACAACTTCTGGATTTCCACCTTGAATTAGTATCAATTCTTTTAACTTTTCTAAAGCTAATCCTGAGTTTATCTTGGTTTCTAATTCCTTATATGCTTGCTCAAAATCATCAAATGCTCCTCCTAATAAGCACATATAAGAAGCAATCGTTAGAGCTACTTCTGTTTCATCCTTAGCTCCTTTACCGGATAACACTTTTATCGCTTCCTTCACTTCATTGCTATTGCCAACTTCATGCCCAAGAGGTTGATCCATATTTGTGATGATAGCAATTGTATTTCTATTCAAATTTTTCCCTATAGACACCATTGTTTTCGCCAATTCTCGTGCTTCATCTATATTTTTCATAAAGGCACCAGAACCAACTTTCACGTCTAAAACTATAGCATCAGCACCCGAGGCTATCTTTTTGCTCATTATCGAACTTGCAATCAAAGGTATACTATCTATAGTAGCAGTTACATCTCTAAGAGCATATATCTTTTTATCTGCAGGTGTTAAATTAGCTGTTTGTCCAACAATAGCCATCTTGTAAGTATTTACATTTTCAATAAATTCCTCTGGAGATAATTCCACTCTAAATCCTTCTATTGATTCAAGTTTATCAATAGTGCCTCCGGTATGGCCTAAACCTCTTCCGCTCATCTTAGCAACAGGTACTCCACATAATGCAACTAATGGAATAACAATTATGCTAATTTTATCTCCAACTCCACCTGTAGAGTGTTTATCAACTTTAACTCCATGAATTCTAGATAAGTCAACTGAATCGCCTGAATTTACAAAGCTTTCAGTCATATTAGCTATTTCATCATAGTTCATCCCGTTAAAATAAATGGTCATCAAAAAAGCTGCCATTTGGTAATCAGGTATTTGACCTTGAGTGTATCCTTGTACCATAAAGTCGATTTCTTCTTTAGTAAGTGGATTATTTTTTTTCTTTTTTTCGATTATATCAACTGCCCTCATAATTTTCTCTCCCTTTCAGATAATTTAATAGCTTTGAATATTTGAATCTTCTTTTAATTTAATAGCTTTGAATATTTGAATCTTCTTTCATTAAATTTGCCATAAAAGAATTTCTTATGACTTGAGGTGTGACAGGTTTATCTATTATACCGTTTGCATAAGATTTTATTATTTTCCATAAACCTTGCCTTGTTAATCTTTCCCCCAAATAATTAATAAATAATGGTTCGCTATCATCATACTCTTTTCTAAATTCTCTTAAGTAAATTTTAATTGCATCTACAATATCATTAGGTAAATTTATCAATTTAAAACTGTCATTTCTTTTAATTGATATTGAGTTATTAATCAAGTCAATATCTTTTATAGATAATTCACTTAATTCAGAAACTCTAAGACCGGTAAAATATGCAACTTGTAAAATAATTTTATCTCTTAGCCCTTTTTCGGTCTTTGTATCAGGCATGCTTATTAATTTTATAATATCTTGTTCCTCAAGAATTTTAGGCTGTTTCTTCTTTTTTCTGGGAACTTTTAAATTGTATGTTGGATTTTCACTTATCAATCCATGATCCTCTAAATAATCATAAAAGGACCTTATACTAGCCAAATGCCTTGATATTGTAGCTGATGATTTCTCTAACTTTTGTAAGTTTAACAAATACATCAACACATTTGTATTGTTTGCTTCAATAATGTCAACTTCACTCTTTAACAAAAATTCTTTATACCGTTTTATATCGCTTAAGTAAGCTTGAATTGTATTTTCACTTAAATTTTTCTCATTTCTTATATAATTTAAAAATTCCTCTACATGAGCTGATCCCATCCCACTTCTCCTTTACTTATTGATCAAATTATAATAATAATTTATGCCAACTATTGTCTTGCTATCAACTATTTCACCAAGTTTGATCATTTTCATCAATTCCTCTAAGCTGTATTTTTCTACATCTATATATTCGCCAATCTCAAGCTCTTGTTCGCCCGGAGTGAGACCTTGTGCAAGAAAAAGATATATTTTCTCATTACTGAATCCAGGTGAAGTATAGAATTCCATTACATATTCAATTTTATCTGCGATATATCCTGTCTCTTCTTTTAATTCTCTTTTTGCAGATTCAATCGGTTCTTCATTTAATTCTAATTTACCAGCAGGTATCTCCAATAATACTCTGTCAATAGCTTTCCTATACTGTCTAATTATAATCAATTCGTTCTTTTCATTGACAGCAATAATAGCCACTGCTCCAGGATGCTCAACAATTTCTCTCTTTGAGTATTTTTTATCCGGCAATTCTACAGTATCTACTCTTAAATTTAATATTTTACCATCATATATCCGTTCGGATTTCATGGTTTTTTCTATATATGGCATCATGTACCTCCATTATAAATTTAATTCGAGCTTATTATATCATATTAAACAAATCAATGCTTAGCATTCGTCATTTCTAGCATTTCTTTGGCATGCCTTAAAGTAGTATCTGTTATAGAAACACCTCCTAACATTCTAGCCAACTCTCTTATTCTTTCCTCAAAAGACAATTTAGATACTCTTGTGATTGTTATATTATCCTCTGATGACTTATATATAGAAAAATGTGAATCCGCTAAGGCAACAATCTGAGGCAAATGAGAGATTGCAATAACTTGATGGGTTTTGGATATTTCTTTAATTTTTTCTCCAACTAATTGAGCAGTTCTCCCACTAATACCAGTATCTATTTCATCAAAGACTAAAGAAGGAATATTGTCCCGGTCTGCAAAAATAGCTTTTAATGCTAGCATAATTCTAGACATCTCTCCACCAGAAATTATCTTAGATAAAGGTTTTAATTTTTCACCTAGATTTGTCGAAATTAAAAATTCAATTTCATCAATGCCATTTCTTGAAATAGTTTGTCTCTTGTTAAAATTCACAACAAAATTTACATTTTCCATATTTAAAAACAATAATTGTTTTTTAATATTCTCTTCAAGTTCTTTTGCAACATTTTGGCGATATTTAGTTAACTTATTAGATTTGTTTATTATATTTTTTTCTAGAATATTTAATTTTTCATCAAGAATCTTTAGTTCATTTTCGAGATTTGTTAATAACTCATATTTTTCTTCTAAATTATTTTTATAACTTAGAATTTCATTTATTGAATTGCCATATTTCTTCTTTAATGAATTTATAGTATCTAATCTTTCTCTAAGAAATAATAATCTTTCTTCGTCATAATATAAAGAACTTAAATAATTATTAATCTTTAAAGACAACTCGCTGATTTCAAATCTATAATTTTGCAATTCATCGTAATAGATTTGAAAAACATCATCTAACTTAAGCAAATCTTTAAGTTGTGAGAGACTCTTATCGATCATATCTAAAGCATTTTGTTCCAAATAATCTCCCTTTATATAATCCAGAGCTTTATTTCCATACTTAAATATTTCTTCTAAATTGTTAATTTTTTTATACTCATATTCTATATTTTCATCATCAGAAGTTAAACTTGCTGAGTTAATCTCATCTATTTGGTATTTTATTAAATCTAGCTCTCTTTCACGCTGTATGCTGTCGATTTCCATGTCTTTCTTTTTTTCTCTAATCGCTAAATACTCATCATAAAGCTGGTTTATTTCAAGTAATAGTGATTTTGATTCATCAAATAAAAACGAATCTAATATTTGTATGTGATTCTTTTCATCTAATAAAGATTGGTGTTCATGTTGTCCAAATATGTCTATTAAATTTGATGTAATCGCATTTAATACATTATTTGTAACTGTTTTATTGTTAACTCTAGCTATGCTAGGTTGACCAGCATATATTTCCCGAGATATCACCAGTAACTCGTCATACTCAATACCAAATTCATCTAATTTATTTTTAATATAGGAATCCACATAAAACAAAGCTTCAACATATGCTGAATCTGAACCAGTTTTAATCATTTCTTTATTACTTCTTCCGCCAAGCACAACTCCTAGAGCTTCGATTATAATTGATTTCCCTGATCCTGTTTCTCCTGTCAAAACATTAAAGCCATTATCAAAATCGATAGTTAAATTATCTATGATGGCAAAATTCTTTATATGTAGTTTCCTAAGCATATTCTCACCTACTATAATTGTTCATGTGCATTTAATACCACTTCTTCTGCACTATTACTCGTTATTCCTTCTTTTCTATTTAACATAATAAGAAATTCAATATTTCCAGTTGTTCCTTTGATAGGAGAATAAGTCAATTTTTTAGCATATAGGCCAATAGTTTTAGAAAAATCAATTACTTTATTTATTGTTTCTACATGAATATTTTTATCTTTTATAATTCCTTTTTTCCCAACCTTGTCTTTGCCCGCTTCAAATTGTGGCTTTATTAGAGCTATAATAATGCCATCATCATTTAATAGTTTTTCAGCTACAGGCAATACCAATTCAAGACTAATGAAACTTACGTCTATACTTATAAAATCAATTTTATCTTTTATTGTACTTATGTCAAGTTTTCTTATATTTGTACGTTCTAGCACAACAACTCTGCTATCATTTCTTATCTTCCAATCAAGTTGGCCATATCCTACATCAACTGCATATACTTTTTTTGCACCGTTTTGAAGCATGCAATCAGTAAATCCACCAGTTGATGCTCCAATATCCATACAAATTTTATCAACTAAGTTTAATTCAAAATACTCAATAGCTTTTTCTAATTTTAGTCCGCCTCTACTAACATATTTTAATGGATTTGATTTTATTATAAACTCAGTATCATCTGAGTATAATTCTCCCGGTTTTTCTACTTTGTTTTCGCCAACATAAACTACACCTTCCATTATAACTCTCTTAGCCTTTTCTCTTGAATCAACTAAAGCTTTTTCATATAACAGTACATCTGCTCTTTTTTTTTGCATAAAATACTCCTTATCTTATTTGTTACTCTTATTATTCTTTTCCGGGAAAAATTTTATTTTAAAAGTAATTTCAATGAATTTTAAAATTTTTGCCAACCAATAAACAATTCTTTCATCGTTATTCATTGCAATACTCTTGCCTATACCTTTGCCACCTACTGTCATAGATGCAGTAAAAGCTGTCAATAATATAGTTATTATTGTGATATTTATAAATGAGAAACTTTCGACAAGTTTGATAACTATACTTGCAGAAATAGCTCCAGACAATATTCCACTTATATCTCCTATAACATCATTACAAAAATTACTTACTTTCCCAGCATTTCTAACCAATTTAATTGCAATTTTAGCTTCCGGAATTTTATTAGCTGCCATCGCATGAAAAGGTTTCTCATTTGCACTTGTCACCGCTACTCCAACAACGTCAAATATAATACCAATTAAAATTATCACAAGCAATATAATGAAAGCTACAACTAAATCAAATCTTTTTACTAAACTTTCAGAAAAAATTGACAATATTATCGAAATAACAAAAGTCCATATAGTTATGGGAATTACCCATTTTAAATTATATTTATTATAAAAATTATCTTCACCTATTTTTGACATAATTCCTCCTGGTAATGTATATATGTAAAAAAGCTGACAGCACTGCTATCAGCTTAACGAGTGGTAATAACTAGAGTAAATCTTACGGCTTTAGGTCCAGCAGGATTTCCCTGACAAGAACTGCCCGTCGCCGGTTCAGCGGTTTCCCTTTAATCTCGCCACTGCTTTGTCGCCAAAAGCAAGACTGGATTGCCACTTAGTCCGCACTGTAATCCCCTAGTTATCTCAACAACGTGAACAGTCTAGGAGTTTTCCTCTACAGCCATACTATTTCCTATCCTCTTTTGCAGGTTAGGTTTCGATAACAGAGAACTAAAGTTTCGGGCCCTGAACCTTTAATTCTGAACTTATCATCCGCACTACCCCACTCAAGGCAAGCTACTCTGCAAATTTAATTTGATGTTTTTGTTGCAGGTTTATCATAGTATAGTACTATTTATCACTATACTATGTCTCCACGAAGGTAGGGTCTACGCCCGCATGCCATTGCAGATCGCCCCATCCTTCTTACTCCTTATGAAAGCCCACGACTGGGCGTCGCAAGCCAAACATAAGGAACTTCATCGATATGCTCTTTGACGGATTTTTAGGCCCGCCCTCAGAAATAGCTGAGCTGACTAGAATACTGTACCACTATAACTATAATTAGTATAACATAATTTCTTGTATTTTTCAACTTTTAAATATTTCGATAAGCTAATTTGTTGACTAATTCTTCAAAAAAAGAGGTGTTTAAATTATCTAATTGTGATAATAAGTTCAAACATTTTTCATTTGATTCGTTAATTAAATTTATTAATTGATCTTTTGAATGATATTTTGACAGTGTCAACTTATTAATTTCTTTATCTTTATCCAAATCTAAAATATCATCTTGAATTTGATATGAAATCCCTAAATATTTGCCAAATTCATCTAATATTAAGATTTGCTCATTGTTTGCTCCGCCGAGTATAGCCCCAGTAGAAATACTTGCTCTTATCAATTCAGCTGTCTTTAAAGAATACATGTACATTATTTCGCTTGAGTTTAATTCATCTTCACATGTATCTATAACTTGACCTAAAATCATGCCAGAATATCCAGCAGCCTTTGATATTTCATAACCTGCTCTTCTTACCCGATAATCATTTATCTCCATAGTTAATTTCAAAATTGTTTCGTAAGCTAAATTAAATAGCGCATCGCCTGTTAAAATAGCTAAAGATTCTCCAAACATCTTGTGGCTAGTAAGTTTTCCTCTTCTATAATCATCATTATCCATGGACGGCAAATCGTCATGAATCAACGAATAGGTATGAATCATCTCTATCGAAGCCGCAAATGGCAAAGCTATTTTTAAATTGTTTGAAAACAAAGTATATGACATGAGAAATAGCATGGGTCTTAATCTTTTTCCTCCAGAGAAAAGGCTGTATTTCATTGATTCATATAATCTTTCTTGATACATTTTTTTAGGTGCTATAATGCTTTCTAGCTCGTTATCTAATAAAGGTATATACTCTTTAAATAATTCTTCAAGCATAATCATTCTCCCTATACTCGTCATTAAAATCAACTTCACTTATTTTATCATCTTCTTTGAGAAGAACTTTTACCTCCCCTTCAAATTTATCTAAAGTACTTTTGCAATACTCATAAAGACTCATTGCTTCCTTGAACTTCATAAATACATCGCTCAAATTTAAACCACCATTCTCTAGTTCATCAAGAATCAAATTTAATCTCTCGTATGCTTTTTCATAGGTCATATCTTCATTATTCACGAATATCTCCCCTTTTTAGAAATTGATTTTACCTCTGTATTAACTTCTCCATCTTTTAAATTAAGTTTTAAATTCATTCCATTTACAACAGTTTCTACACTAGTTACTATTTTCCCATTTTCATCAGTTATTAGTGCATATCCTCGTTGTAAAACATATTCAGGATCATATGAATTTAGTTTTATTTTTTGTCTTTCTAAGTTTATATTTTTCTCATCAATTGTTTTATTTACAATAAAAGTGATTTTTTGAATTGTATTATCCAATTCAACTTTTTTATCATCTAAGATAAACTGTGGATTATAGAATTTTAAAGCTTTTTCAGTCCTATGCAAATCACTTGTATACTGGAATAAAAAATTTAATACTGTTTTTATTATACTATTTCTCATTTCTTCTATTTTGCTCAATAGAACATTTATATCCTTTACCGCTAATTCTGCTGCTTCTGATGGTGTAGCTGCTCTTAAGTCGGCTACAAAGTCTGCAATGGTAAAATCCGTTTCGTGTCCTACTGCTGAAATTATGGGTTTATGTACATCATAAATTGCTCGTGCTAATCTTTCATCATTAAATATGAATAATTCATCGATGGCTCCGCCGCCTCTAGCCAATATAATAGTATCTATATCTTCTATAGAATCTAAATATGAAAGTCCTTCAATAATTTGGTCAATAGCTTTTTCTCCTTGTACTTGAGAGGGATATATTATTATATTAACTGGAGGAAATCTTCTTTTAATTATCCTCAAAATATCTCTGATTACAGCTCCTGTAAGTGATGTAATTATACCTATTTTCTTAGGATATTCTGGAATTGATATTTTATGATTTACATCAAACAAGCCTTCTTTCTGTAACTTTTGTTTTAGTTCCTCAAATGCTGTATAAAGTTCTCCTATGCCATCTTTTTGAATTTTTTTTACATATAACTGATAAATACCATCTTTCTCATAAATAGATATATTTCCCGATGCTATAACTTTCAATCCTTCTTTTAATTCTATATCAGATGATTGAACATAGGATTTAAACATCACACATTTTAATTTTGAATTCTCATCCTTAAGATTAAAATAAATATGCCCACTAGCATAATGCTTAGATAAATTTGAGATCTCCCCGACAATGCTAACTTCAGGCAGTAAGATATCTTGAGAAAATATTTTTTTTATATAATTGTTTATCTCAGTTACCCTTAAGGGCTTCATATTAATCCTCCCAGCCAAGTTTATATTTGCCCAAATATGCAATGCCTACTGCATTGTCAGAAGATAGATTTTTTTCAGGAAAATATATTTTAGCCTCATAAAAACTATTGGACAAATAATTTTTAATTATATTATTTGAAATAACCCCACCAACAATCAAAACACTTGATATATGATGTATAGATATAGCTTCTCTGATTAATCTATCTATAAAAAGAGCAATATTAAAAAATAATGTATAAAAAATATCTTCAGTTTTGTATTTATTGCTGTCAATTAATTTTTTATAGAAATTTTCTAAACCTGATAAATTTACCCATATTGATGCTTGAGGTTTAGGCAAATCAATGTTTAAAATTTTTCCGTTTCTTGAAATTTCCTCCATTCTTCTGCCACATGGGAAACTTATTCCAGCATAAACACCAATTCTATCGATAAGCTGTCCAATACTGATGTCTTCCGTTCCACCTAAAATAGTTGTGTAAAAATTGCCAGCATTATTTACAAGAACTACTTCAGTTGTTCCGCCAGATAAATGTAAAGCTATAAATACATCTTCAAAGACATCATTTGTATATATTAAAGAAGCTATATGCCCTTCTTGATGACTAAATAATTTTATAGGTATATCATTTAAATGTGATATGACTTTAGCGTAACTTAAACCAACATTAAAAACAGGCATGTAAGAATTTGGTAGTTGTCTTGGTTTTATGCTTACCGCTATAGCATTTACCTTATTAATGTCAAAATCAGTTTTTTCAAACAATAATGGTATGTTTTTCACATGCTGAAATACAGCTTCCTGCTGTCTTAAACCTTTCTTGCCATATGGAACATCTAAAATAATTCTCCTATCCTCCAAAATTGTACCATCGTCATTTATAACAGCAATAGATGAAGTATAATTGCTTGTATCTATACCTAAATATAAGTCATTCATAATTAATCCTTAGCCCTCACAAAGCTACCTAAGACACCATTAATGTATTTAAAAGCATCAGGAGTACTATACTTTTTAGCTATTTCTATGGCTTCATTTATTGATACTTCAACCGGAATATCTTCTCTGTATATGATTTCATAAAAAGCAATTCTCAAAATAGATAAATCAACTTTAGGTAATCTATCTAAAGTCCAACCTTCGGTATATTTTTCAATCAATTTATTAATATTCTCTAAATTATCAATTACTCCATAGGCAGATTCTTGTAAGTAACCAATTTCACAATCACTCATATCAAAATTATCCAAAAAATTAATTACTTCTTCCTTAGAAAAATTTTTGTTTAAATCCATTTGATAAATTAATTGCATTAGTGCTTCACGAGTTTGTTTTCTTCCCATATTTATCCCTTCTAATCATTGTCAATAGTTTCACTAATCTCTTCTTTTCCTGTTATTAAATTCTCTATGTGCACATTTATTTCTTTTACATTCAAATCCGTCATCTGTTCAATTGAGTCTTTAACTTTATTTTGAATATCATAGCCAACTTCATTAACCTTATATCCATATTTTACTGAAATGAATAAATCAATAGTCACGTCACTATCTTTAATTTCAACTTTAATACCTTTTGATATATTTTTTCTGTTGATTATATCAGCAATCCCGCCACCAGTATTTGATAGTTCTACCCCTTCAATTGAAGAGATTGCCTTAGCAGCTATAGATAATAAAACATCTTTTGATATTTTTATATTCGCATTATTTACATCTTCAATGTATTCGTTTTTAGACAATTAAATCCCTCCTCTTGAAACAATTATACCAAAGCCATTTTCTGTTTACAATTGTCATGACATATGTGTTTTTAATATTAGAAGCCTAAAGCTAGGCTCTAGGCTTCTAATATTAGTCTTGTTTTACTTCTTCATCTTCCATATACTCTTCTAAGCCATAATTGTCTTTATTACAATCACAGCTACCATCTCTGCAGCATTGATCATCATCATATTCTTCAAAATCAAAATCGTCATCGTCAAATTCGTAGTCACTTTCGTCACCATAAATGTCTTCTTCAACATCAGCTAAATCTTCATCTATGAAGTTAACATACTCTTCTAAATCCATATGATCTTCAATTAAATCATCAATAACATCAGAAAAATCCTCTAAAGTCTCAACAATACTCAATAACAACTTTCCTTCTTTTGTGTTATCATCAATTCCTAAACCATCTGCAAGACCTTTTAAATAAGCTACCTTTTGTGCTAAATAATCCATTTAAACCCCTCCTATACTCTTGATAAGTACTCACCAGTTCTTGTGTCAATTTTTATGATATCTCCCTCATTGACAAATAATGGTACATTAATAGTCATTCCTGTTTCTACAACCGCATTCTTAGTCGCTCCTTGAGCTGTATCACCTTTAACTCCCGGTTCTGTCTCAATTACCTTTAGTTCAACGAAATTTGGTGGCAATACTTCAAAAGCTTTACCTTGATAAAATCTAATAATAGCTGTATCATTTTCTCTTAAATATTTTATTGCTTCTTCTACAGCAGTATAATCTAATGGTAATTGTTCATAAGTATCATTATCCATAAAATAATACAATTCACCATCTGAATAGAGGTATTGCATCTCTTTTGTTTCAATTACTGCTTTTTCAAATCTCTCTGTTGGATTAAATGTAACTTCTTTTAGCCCTCCTGAAAGTACATTTCTTATCTTTGTTCTTACAAAAGCTGCTCCTTTTCCTGGTTTAACATGTTGGAAATCTACCACTTGGTAAACATCTCCGTCCCAGACGAAAGTTACTCCTTTCCTAAATTCACCTGCTTGTATCAAAATATTCCCTCCTAATCTCAATTCATTAATGATTTCCTAAAATATTATATCAGTAAGTCATATGTCTAACAAGTTAAATGTTTTGTAATTGTCAATAATCTCATTAAATATAGTTTCATCATTCTTGTTTGTGAGGTCAATTTTAAAATGGCAAGCATTTATATACAGTTTTTCTCGAAGAATAGACATATTACTCAATTGTGAAAATAAATCACCTTTGGTATTTAGTAAAGGCCTTTTGATATGACTATTTTTTAGGTTGTTGCAAATATTATCTAATGTATCATAAAGGAAAAAAACTACTGCCTCAGATCTCATCAAAGTAATATTATCTTTATCTAATATGATACCCCCTCCAGTTGAAATAACACAATTTTTTTTAGTCAGGGCTCTTTTAAAAACTTCTTTTTCTTCTTTTCTAAAATACTCTTCTCCAAACCTAATAAAAATATCCTCAATGCTCATTTTGTTTTTCTCAATGATCAATTCATCAGTATCAACAAAATCAAAATTGAGTTTTTTAGCTAATTTTTTCCCTTTTACAGTCTTCCCTACTCCACTCATACCTATCAATACTATTGCTTTCATATTTACTCCATTCAATAAACAATTTTACTATTTCTCAATTCACCTTTTATGTAAAAAGGCAAATATATTCCATATTTATTCATTATCTCAGGTGAGTACTTTAATTCTAATCCTTCTGGTATCTCAAAATTATCACTTGCGATTAGCTTCCCAGTTATTATAGCACTTTTACCATCTTCAATGTATATTTTCCCTCCATTTAAAATGATTATTCCATTGAATTTGAAATTATCTACTATGTACACATCACCTTCAACATAGATTATACCTTTAAAATAATCATTATTATTATCAGAGTCTATTATCAACTTTACTTTATCATAATTAGCTTTATTTTCAATATATATAAAAGCTTCATCATTTAATAGATTGTAGTTGTCATAAGCCTCTTTCCTATAAACATGGTACTTATTGCTATCTATTCTTTTTAATGTGATTTCTTCACTATGATATAAAGAAATGGATTTCATACCGCTTTTTAGAGGTGGTATTAGATAATTATCGTTTAAACTTGCCCAAAAATCATAAAATTCTTGTTCTAAATCTGATCTAGATGTAAATGTCGAATTGTTTAGAAATGATAAATTATTAAATGTGAATATTTCATTGACAAACTCAATTTGAGCGTTTAAAAATGCACTGTAGTTCTTAATGGGGGATTTTATGACAACATCCATAATAGTTTTATTATCATCCAACTTATATTTTATATTTGCAACTGTTGAGACTCGTTTATCGCTTATGTTTAAGTTGATTGTGTCTTTATAATCTCTTAGTGGTGCATTGCAATATTTAATTATGGATTTATATATTTCACTTTTATCGTCATTTAAATCATTTATTAAGACATTTAGAACTGTTTCTAAATCATAATTATTCTGTAATTTATCTCGAAGATTATTTTGTAAATGGCTCTGCATAACTGCCATGTGAGATAAGTACAGACAAATCATGAAAACTACAAGCATCGCAATCAAAGCAAAAACCGTTATAGATCCTTTTCTCATTTTGCCCTCATCTAATTATTTTATTTTCTACATTTACTGCACTTCTCACTTTAAATGTAGTTTTATCTCCAAAAGTAAGGTCTAAATAAACAACGTTATTATCTAAATTTAGTCCTGAATCTCCAATATCACTTACTCCTAAATCGAGCTTATTATATCCATCAAATTTTGAAATTTCTGGTAAATTATTTGAACTTGTTTTATGACTAATCCTTACAATTTCCTTTCCTGTGTAGTAATATGTAATGTATTCATTTATATCGTCGCTTTTGTTTAAAATAACAAATTTAAAATTGTAAGGATATGTGATGTCTAAATTTTTTATCAAATATGATGGTAAAATATAGTCTCCACTTCTTATCTCATCAGAAATATATTCAACTACATAAGTACCGCTTACTAAATAATCATCTGCCTCATCTTCAATGCCCATAGCATTTGTAGAGAGAAAAATTAAATTGTATATTCCTAAAACTAAAATAGAAATTATTGCAAGAGAAATAATTAGCTCAATTAATGTAAAGCCATCATTCGAAAAATCTTGAGCATTCAAGTGTTACCTCCATGTCATGGAACATATTGTTTTTTATAGTGCATGTATAAAAAATCAAATTCCCTTCTTGTTTAATTAATTTCAGTTCACATTGGTATTCTTTTCCAATTTTATCATTATCAAACAAATAACTACCTTTTTCTATCAAGTTTTTCAATACATTGTTATTTTCAGATGTATCTGATTTTAATTCTTCTATCACTTCTTGGCATAAATATGTCATTAATAACTTCGCTTCTACTTTATCAGTATTTTTGAAAGATATATTTAGTAAATTATAGCTAGTAATGCCAATAAGCCCAAATATAGCTAAACCTACGACCACCTCAATAAGCATGTATCCTTTCTTATACATATATTCACCTAATCGTTTTTATATTTATTCTACCTGTAGCTACACTTAAAGTTATATTATACTTTCCGTGAAATCTAGTATCAAATTCAATTGTAGCAGCACTAGAAGGAGCTCCTGTGGTTTTAAATTCAATGCTACTTCCTCCTGATGTCAAATATCCATTAGAGGTATTTATAGATTTTAAGTTTACTCCTTGCTGAAATTTATATTCTTTTACTACTTTATTATATTGAATTATCTTATATCCATTATTAGAAATATCAAAATTAATAACAATCGGCGAGTTTTCAATCAATGCTTTAGCTCTCACGTATTTAATATCTTTTTCAAATTGTTTTACTTCATTGTATTCTCTGTATTTGTGCAGAAATGAAAGATTCGGAACGCTAAAAAGCAATAAAATTGAAAATAGGGCTAACACTGTAATTAGCTCAATGAGTGTATAGCCCTTTCTCTTAGACATCAGTACCTCCACTCGTTTAAATGATATAACATATATGAAGCTTCTGCTCTAGTGATCTTATTATTCATATTATCAAAGCTTTTAGATCTAACCGTCTTATCGTACATCATCTGAGTAGCAATGTCAGCCCATTTAAAGTTTTTATTTTTAGTTACCCTTTGAATAATGAGTTCTACTTCCTTATATGAAATATTGTCATTGGGTCTAAAAGTTCTATCAGGATAACCTTTGATGTATCCCATTGATAAAGAATAACTGATTATCCTATCATAATTTTCAAATGTCTTATAATCTTTAAAATAGGTTGCATTCTCTACATAGCCAGGTAATGTCCAATCTTCAATTCTACTTAAAAGTATCAAAAATTCAGCTCTTGTAATTTTATTTTCTGGTTTAAAAGTCTCGTCAGGGTAGCCTAAAATTATATTTCTCCTTACCATAGTATTGATTTCGTCTTTAGCCCAATGAGTTCTTGTGTCTATTAAAGTTTTCAAGCTATTATCAATGAAAGCCGCATATATACTTTCTTTATTTGTGATTGTGCTCGGCATAACTGAAGCTTTTATTTTTCCTTCAGTTGCTAAAGTCGGTAAATAGTACCATTTTTCATTGACTAATTTGTAAATTCCTACTTTATCAGGTTTTCCATAATAAGGGAATTCAATATCTATGAGTCCTTCATTATCTAACGATATTGAAGGATTATCAAGTTTAACCTTGAATATATCTGATACTAAAGTCATCCCGTTGGTATTAAAATATTCGCTATATTGATTTTCTAAACTGACATAAACATCTTTGTAAAAAACGCCAGCTGGTATGGTTACACTAAATCCATTATTATGTGCTATATTATCTCCTGAAATTCCAATGATTTTATACACAGTTCTGTTTTGAGCTTCGCTTGCGGCTAGTGATCTATAGGTCTGATTATAAGATACTTCGTAATTGGCAATAAAGCCTTGTATAAAAGCATCTTTGTATTCATTGGTATCTTTAGTTAAATTAAACATAGTTACAATTTCTTCATCTGTAGGTAAATCTCTCTTGTAATTTATATTGTATTTCATCATGAAGTCCCGTTCTGCAAGTGTTTTTCCCATGATATTACCGGCGTTATTCCCGTCGCTTAATCCTTGTGACATGCTTGTTCTAACTGGTTCTATAAGTGCCTTTTCGTAAGCCTCGTTGTATCCCTTTTCAAAAGCAACTTTAAATGTCTCTAAAAATTTAATTCTGTACTCAGCATTCATCACTGTTAAATTGTATTTTGTTACTATCTCTGAATCAGAAGGCAATCTATATTTCCAATTGCTACTAACCCCAATTTTATAATCTCTAGCACCAAAGCGAGTTCCTTCTGCATTCCCTAATGCCTCTGCATAGTTTACTGAAGGAGATACACCATTCAATGCATCATTATAGCCAGCTTTAAACCCTTCACTATAATCTTTCCAACCATTAGTTGCATCTTTTGGTACATATCCATCATAACCATTTAATGCATGAATAGTGAGTGCATTCTCAGCATTAAGAGCAGTTCCATATTTTGCAAAATATTCTCTACCAACCGAGTATCCTGCATCATAGTCAGGACTGTATGCACCATAAGCTACTCCCGAAAAAGTCAGGAGGAGTATAATAACTGATAAAAAAACTAATTTATTCCTTTTCATCTTTACCCTCCTATCTCTTTTTCAATACTAAGATTCTTCCAGGTGCAAGAATTTCACCTGATGATATGTTGTTATTCTTCATGATCTCGTTTTTATAATCAGCTGTTCCATAAAATCTCCTTGATATGTCAATAACTGTATCTCCTGAAACCACTTTGTAAAAAAAGTATTCGCTTGTCTCTACCCATTCAGTTTCGTAGTGGTGTGGATAAAACACTTCTAATTTGTCAAATAGAATTACACCAAAATCGTCAGTATTTTTAGGAACTTCATAATATATGCTTGTAATGTTTATTGGATACAATGGAAGTTCTTTTGGTAAATCTATCTTTATATTCTTCCACCCTAACCAAGATATTCCTTCTTGAATATTTAGATGAATAGCATCGCCATTATTTGTTACTAATCTTACTCCTAGATTTCCAGGACTATATGCAAAAGAATAAACCCACAGCGATAATTTTTCAGGAGAATAGTTTAGTTGAATTTTTTGGTTTGTCATATCTAAATAAACTCTATTCTCATCTTGCAAAGCAATTATATTATATTCAAGTCTTGCTGAATATTTTCCAGATTGTTTAATTGTACTATTTAAAGTATTTCCACTAACATATTCATGTGATGGAATGAAGAAATAATTTTTCACTTCAAAATCGTTGATTATATCTCCCTTTACTTCTATCTCTCCTTCTGATTCACCTGGTGTTGTTCCTGTTTCACCATTTTCTCCGCCTTCTTCTGGTACATTGCCATTTTCTCCATTCCCTGCTGAAGTGGCAAATCCTTCAAAGCTATCGATTATATTGTTATCTTCTGAATTATCAGCAATATCTACAAATATTACATTTGGATCTTCTTCTACTAATCCTTCTAAACTATAGACTTTAAAACTTAAATTACCAGAAACATCTTCATCGTCAATCCTATCCATAGATAGGTTTTCAATAGACATCCTGCGAGGACTCTCTTTTATGGTGCTTACTAATTCGAGCATTCCATCATAATTACTCTTAAATGGAATAGTAACATCCATTCGTTTTACATCGGTATCACCAATTGTTTCTGTTGCAGGCTCACTAAATGAAAAATCAGATATTTCCACATTGTCATATGGCAATAAATCATTTAATAAGTAAATAATTTGAGCTTGATCAAGTGCAGGAAAATAATTTTTTAAAATTTCATTTCTTTCTCTTTCAAGCATCTGCCACTCTTTCTTTATGTCCGCTTCCTTTTTCATCATTGTATTTATTTCTTCTATTTGAGTGTCTAAATCATATTTTTTAGTTTCAAGTTCAGTTATTTTTGCAGCCTGGGGTGTTAATATAAAATAGTTGCCGAGAAAAATAATTAATGCAATTCCTAAAATGGCCAATAATACTTTTTCATTTTGTGTTAATGGCCTATTTAATAGTGATTTTCTTTTATTGACCTTCTTGGCCTTCTTGTTCTTCTGTTCCGTCTTCTTGTTCTCCTGTTCCATCTTCTTGCACCTCCTTGATTCCGACATTCATATCAAATCTATAGTATGAATCGACTTTTGTGATGCTTGGAACAAAAGCACTAGTAATGATATCTATTGTTTCCAAACCCTTTTGAAATTCTGCTATCGAATACTTATCCATTGCAAAACCAGATACATTTAGGCTTGTATTTGAAGCTTGTAAAGTCGAAATGAATACGCCTTCAGGCAATTTTTTACTAATTTCTTTAAAAAGAGCAGGTGTAATATTTTCGTTTTCAACTATATTTTTATCAAGTGCTATGATTTTTTCTACTTCTGTTTTAAATAGAGCCACTTCTTCATCAAATTTTTTTATTTCATTTACTTTTTCAACCGTATTTGGATCATTTACAATCTCTTCACGATACTTTACGTCTTTGCTTAAATTTGATATTTTTATTTGGTTATATACGCCTAAAATCAAAACAGTAATCAATGAGAGCGCAACTAAAAAATATAAAATAGTTGTAAAATTTAACTTTGTACTTTTTTTTTCTACATAAGGTTCAAAAAAATTTAGATCTTTCATTTTTTCACCTCATCTAATCTTATTAGACCGCCAACAGCTGAAGCAAAGAGATTTAAACTAGATGGAAGCTTTACATTTTCCATATTTTTTAAAGCATAGGAGTCAATATCAAAAAATTCTTTAAATAAGTCTGCTATACCATCCATTTCAGCCCCTATACCTCTTATTACGAAGTAATTTATTGGGTTTGTATTTTCTCTAGATCTATAGTATCTCAGTATGAGTTCTATCCTTTCAAATATTTCATAGAGTTCTTCTTTTGCTATTCCATAAAAAATTTGATCATTCTGGTCTGAACTATCTTTTAATTTATTGAATGAGAAAAATTTCTTGTATATATTTTCAGTTTCTATACCAGCAATTTGTGATTCAATGTTATTTAAACAATCTTTAATAGTCTTGTCTATTATTCTAGATATTTTTAATCTTTTATTGTCCACTATAACAAAATCTGTTTGCTTTAAACTTAAGTTTACTACTGCCACACTGTTTAATTTTGGGACTAAAGTATTTATTCTTCCTCCATAATTTATTAATTTATTTATTGCGTTACCTTCATAATCCATAACAGCTGGCTTTAACTTGCATTCCTTAAATAAGTTCATATGAGCTTGAATTAAGCTATCTTTAATCCCTATAAGTAAAACTAATTGTTTTTCGAGCCCTTCATCAATTATAGTCCCTAAATCTAAATATTTGACTACATAATCTTCTGTATTCACAGGTATGTACTCATCTAATTGATATGAGATGATTGAATCAAGCTCATTCTTTTCGACTTTAGGGAATGTGGCTTCTCTCATAATAACCGAGGAAGAATTGATTACAGCTATCGCTTCATTTGTATTGATTTTATTTAGAGATAACTCATTTTGTATAGTATATGCCAATTTCTCCATATCAAGTATCTCGCCATCGTCATAAACATTATCTTCAAGCTCAACTCTAAACGCTTTATCAACGATTACAATTTTCTTGTTGAATTTCCCAGAAACTATATTTAGACTATCTGGTGTAAAATTGATGCTTACCATTTTTTTGGAATTAAAAGAGACCAAATATTATCCCCCCTTTGTAGTAAATAATCTAGCTCGTTGCAGAACTCTACAACTCGCATATTTACTGCCTTTGTTTATATTGAAATGGCTAGATTCCCCCCATTTTGGGTATATATACAGTGTCAAAATGTGTATAACTCAAAACAAAAACAGAAAGGAGAATCTTATGCCAGTTTCAGCTAAGCAATTAAATCTTTGTGATATTTCTAATGATTTTGATAAGTTTTATAATCAAAATCAAGATGACTTTCTTTCTCTATT
>NZ_SRIB01000008.1 GCF_004684055.1 Soehngenia longivitae | reverse complement strand
ATAGAGAATATTCTCCTTTCTTTATTGTGGTTTTCCAATTACATTATATCAAAAGGAGAATTATTCTCTATATTTTTATGTTCTTTGTCCAACAATTATTTTACACTAAGACATTTTGAGCTATCCTTGCAAGTACTGGCATAACTTTTTCTTCTAGCCACTTCATTATTCGGCTATTGCCTAAATTATTGCCATTCATAACCTAGTCCTCCTTCTTGCTGTTAGCCAGATCAATTATTTGTTTTAATATTTTCTTGCCATCCATGACTGCAAATGCTTGCATATCTACAATATCTACAGGGATATTGTATTTACTAGCAATCGTTTCAATCTCTTTTTTTAGATGTCTAACTTGTGGCTCTAACAATGCTACATCATATTTTTCTGCATTCTTTTTAAATTCACCTGTCCCACCTGCATCTACTATTACGTCTAATTCTTGTTTTTTTGCTTCATCTGAAACTTTTTTTGCCAAAGCACTCGAAGTAGCACCCCAGCTGCATAAAATTACGGCATGTATTGCCATATTACCAACCTCCTATTTTTTTAATTTTTGATATGCTTTATTTTCAGCTTTTACCATTTTTATAAAAAATTTTTGAGCATAATATATGAGTGTTATAAATCCCACCCCAAATATCAGCACCACTAATCCTTTGGAAATACCATTATTAATCATAGTGTATATTGAAGAAATGCTCCATATTGCTAACAGGATAGTATAGAATATCTTTACTTGCACTTTGCTTAGAAAAAACATCACGTCATCTCCCTCCTTATTTCATCAGTGTATTTTTCTTTTAATAAATCATAAAATATATCTCTTAATTCTTCTTGTGTTTTAGCTTTGTTTACTCTAGTAGATAATTCTTTATCTTCAATCAAAGCTACACTTACATCTCCAATAAGTCTAATTGCCGCTTTATCATCGGGTGATAACAGTAATAGTGCTGTATGAACTTTTTCCTCTTTATCGAATAAATTTTTCATAGTGACATCATAAATTATATTCCCTACTGCCACGATAGGCTTATCTATATGTTCAGATATGGCATGATATATTACAAATCCTCTTTCAGGTAAGACTATTGCTCCTAAATTTTCTCTTTCAAGTAGTTTCTCCTCAATGTCGTATGCTTCTGGAATAATTTTTTCATTGATTAAATGATATAGAAATTCCCTTATTATGTCTTTTGACTTTTTCTGTTTTAATTTAACCAACAACAAATTATCAAAAATATCGAGCATGTATCTACCGTATTTAGCAATATAAATTGCATCAAATTCTTTGGGCTTTTGAGATTCTAATAAATTATTATTAATAGACAAATTTGTGTGCAAGACATCTTGTATTTTTTGAATGTCTTCTTCTAGCAAGAGCGGGTTTACAACAACAGTATTTATACTACTTAATTTCAATGGAATTGTTGAAATAATCAAATCGACATTTTGGTTTTTTAGGGCTTCATCTACTTTCATACTTGACACTGCATCAATCACATTTAATTGTGGAAACAGTTGAAGTTTTGATAGCATCATTCGCGATGTCCCTATACCACTAGCGCATACTGCAAGTACATTGAATTTTTTAGTTTCTCTATTTTTTCTTTCCATAGATGCACCAAAATGCATAGCGATATAACCTATCTCATCATCTGGAATTGTTGTATTCAGTTTTTCTTCTAAATTTCTAGTAATTAATTTGGTCTTATCGAACAGATCCTTGTATTTATTTTTTATGTCATTTATCAATGGATTTCTTATATCCAGTCCATTTAGTAGCCTGTCTACAGCTGGTCCTATATGCGTTAAAAGTCCATTTATTAAGGCTTCATCTTTTCTAAAATTCACATTAAAAATTTCTTCAGCTGAATCAATCATTTGGTTTACTATTTCTACTAAATCGTGATCAGTGTTTTTTGTAATGTCTTTATATCTTGCACCTTTTAAATGGATTGTAATATATCCTATTTCGCTTTCTGGAATTTCAATGCCAAGTTCTTTTTGTATGTTTTCAGCTAGTAGTTTTGCATATTTATACTCCTCAGAAGACTTTAATTCCATCAAATTGATTGGATTTATTTCTATCTTATCTCCTGCTTCCAATCTTTTAATGACTAATACTAAGTGAATCAAAAGACCCATATAAGAACTTTCTACTATCTCAAAATCGATTTCATTAACTAAATTTTTAATTGATTTTTCTATTTTTTCTAGTGTTCTTGTATCCGTGACACTTTTTAGATGTCTTTCGATTTCATGTAGATGATCGATGTTTAGTGAGTTGATATTCATGATGTCAAGCAAAGTTTCTTTGTTTGAATTATCATATAAAAAATTGATAATCGCTTTTCTGAAGTTCTTCTCTTCTCCTTGAATGATTACTCCATATCCGGGTTTTGTAATAAGATTGAGATCTTGTTTGTTGAGCCATTTTTCAATGTCTTTTAGATCATAACTAATAGTTGCAGCAGACACATTAAATTTCCTTGCAAAATAATCCAACTTTAAAGGTTCATTAGCTCTTAGTAGCTCCGAAAGAATATATTGTTTCCTCTCAGCAATACTTATATTTGGTTTTTTAGTCCAAAAATCCATCTTTATTCTCTCAATTTCACTGTCATTTGCAACTATCTTCATTCCTTCTTTTTTATTTGATAAATCTACATTATATTGTTCATTTAGATATTTTTTTATGAAATTGATTTCCCTGTAAACAGTCCTATTGCTGATGTTGAATTCTCCAGATATATCTTCAATTCTAACGATGTCATTATTTAATAGTTTTTTTACTATTTCAAACTGTCGTGCACTCAGTTTTGACATATTTCACACCTTCTGTGATATATTGACATATATTTAATATTTATCTTTTCTCGATTTATATTATATAACTAAATCCTCTATTTTGAACAATAAGATGTATAATTTATGGCAAAAGTAAGTGTCATATACTTAATATCTTGAATTTATAATATCTATAGAAGTTTGAAAAACTTTAAAAATATTAAATTTATATTGCAATTATAAATAATTTTGCTTATAATATAAGCATAAGTTTATTTTATTAAGCGTATGCTTAGGAGGGGCTATGACAAATCGAGAGCTTGAAATATTAAATATCATCAAAAAAAATCCTCTTGTTTCTCAAAATGAAATTGCACAAATGCTAAATATCACAAGATCTAGTGTGGCAGTGCACATAGCAAACTTAACTAAAAAGGGGATAATTAAGGGCAGAGGGTATTTAATTGAAGAATCAAGGTATGTAAGTGTGATAGGCGGCGCAAATGTTGACATTGTTGGATTTCCAAATGGGTCGTTGCGAAAGAATGATTCGAATCCAGGTAAAGTCAAATTATCCGTTGGTGGTGTTGCTAGAAATATTGCAGAAAATATATCTAGATTGGGAATAAATACCAAGTTATTTACAGTCGTTGGAGACGATATGTACGGTGAAAAAATAGTAGATGAATGCAAATTGGCAAAAATTGATACAAGTTATATTAAAATTATCCCAAATGAATCTTCTGGAACATATTTAGCGATACTAGATGAGAATATGGATATGGATGTAGCTATCTCTTCAATGGATATTTTTAAACATTTGAATGAGAATTATCTAAATGAAAATTCATTTACCTTGCAAAGTAGCGAAATCATAGTATTAGATACAAATTTGGATAAAGAAATACTTGAATATGCAGTAAAAAATTACAAAGATAAAAAGCTATTCTTAGATACCGTCTCTTATTCGAAAGCTTTGAGAGCAAAAGATGTATTAGGGTATTTCCATACCATAAAACCTAATAAGCTTGAAGCTCAGGCTATTACTGGAATAAAAATAGATAGTTATGAAGATTTAATCAAAGCAAGTAATAGTATTCATAACCTTGGCGTAGAAAATATCGTAATTTCACTTGGAGAAAAAGGAGCTTTTTATAGTACAAAAGATTATCAAGGTAGATTAAGATCTAAAAAAGTTAATATTAAAAACGCAACCGGCGCAGGTGATGCATTTCAAGCGGGACTAGTGTTTGGCGAATACAATCTCTTGCCATTTAAAGAAACAATCAAATACGCAATGGCTGCAAGCCTTGTAGCAATGGAGTCTGAAGATACGATAAATAAAAACATATCTTTAGAAAAAATTGAAAAATACATTAATGAATTGGAGGAATATTGATGAACAATATTGTTAAATTATCAAAAGAGGTAAAAGAAGCTTTGAGAGAAAATAAACCTGTGGTTGCACTTGAGTCCACTATAATTTCACATGGTATGCCATATCCACAAAATGTTGAAACAGCGTTAAATGTAGAGAGAATAATCAGAGAAAATGGCGCAATCCCTGCCACTATCGGAATAATCAACGGGAAATTAATCGCAGGTCTTACAGAAGAAGAAATCGACTATATGGGAAAAACTAAAGGGATTTTAAAAGTATCTAGAAGAGATATCCCATACGTGTGTGCAATGAAAAAAGATGGTGCTACTACTGTAGCTTCTACAATGATCATAGCTGAAATGGCAGGTATAAAAATATTTGCAACAGGAGGTATTGGTGGAGTTCACAGAGGTGCGGAAACCACAATGGATATATCTGCAGACCTTGAAGAATTAGCTCAAACAAATGTAGCTGTAGTATGCGCTGGAGCTAAATCAATTTTAGATTTAGGGCTAACATTAGAGTATTTGGAAACAAAAGGAGTGCTTGTATTAGGCTACCAAACCAATAAACTCCCAGCTTTTTATACGAGAAGTAGTGAGTTCGATGTTGATTATAGAATAGATAGCCCAAAAGAGATCGCAGATATAATAAATATTAAATGGGATTTGAACTTAAAAGGAGGTATCCTCATAGCTAATCCAATCCCAAAAGAGTATTCAATGGATGAAGAATTAATCAATAAAAGTATAGAGCAAGCTGTGAATGAAGCTAACCAAAAGGGCATTAAAGGAAAAGCACTTACCCCATTTTTACTATCGAAGATAAAAGATGTAACCGAAGGAAAGTCATTAGAATCAAATATACAACTCGTATATAACAACGCTTTGTTAGCTGCAAAAATTGCAGTTGAAATGAATAGATGATAAAAAGAGTTTGCATTAATGCAAACTCTTTTTATATGGTGAATTATCAGAATAATACAAAATTTAATTCCTACTAATTTACTGTTTAATTCTTTAATTTTTGGAGATATATATAATAAATGATAATGATTATCAATTATAACAGGAGGTTAGTTTATGATATTTGATGAATATAATCCATTGGATAACAAAATGTATCAAGTGCTAGATGAAAACGGCAATCTAGTTAACGATAAAGATGTCCCAAATCTAGGGGATGATGAGCTTATTTTTCTTTTCAAAACAATGCTTTATGAAAGGATTATTGACGAAAAAGCCCTTTCCTATCAAAGACAAGGCCGAATGCTTACCTATGCCCCAAATATAGGGCAAGAAGCCGCACAAATTGGCAGCGCCTATGCAATAGACAAGGATGATTGGCTTGTTCCTGCATTTAGGGAATTGGGAGCTTGGCTTATTAAAGGAGTTCCATTAAAGAACATTTATTTGTACTGGTATGGGAATGAATGGGGTAGTCATTTCCCAGATGATATAAGAATGTTACCTGTGTCTGTGCCGATAGCATCACAACTACAGCATGCAACAGGCATTGGAATGGCAAATAACATTAAGGGAGAAAAAAATGTTGCAATGACCTATGTAGGTGATGGTGGTACTTCTCATGGTGATTTTCACGAAGCATTAAATTTTGCAGCAGTGTTTAATGCTCCTGTAATTTTTATAATTCAAAATAATCAATATGCCATTTCGACTCCACGAAAAGTTCAGACTAAATCTAAAAATTTAGCGGTAAAAGCAATTGCTTATGGTATGCCAGGCATACTTGTTGATGGTAATGATATATTTGCGATGTACAACGCTTCAAAAATTGCTGTCGAAAGAGCAAGAAACGGTGAAGGTCCAACTTTAATTGAAGCATTCACTTATAGACTAGGGGCTCATACTACAAGTGACGATCCTACGAAATACAGAGAAGATAAAGAAGTTGAAGAATGGAAGAAAAAAGACCCTATTTTAAGATTTGAGCTTTTCTTGAAAAATAAGGGTTTAATAGATGATAAGTGGATTGAAAATACTAAAGCTGAACTTGAAAAAGACGTCACTACAACTTTTGAAGAAATAGAGGGTAAATCAGATACCGAAATTGATGATATATTTAAGTACACTTACGAAAAGATGACACCTCAATTAGAAGAACAGTTATCTGAGTACAAAGCTTTTTTAGAAGGAGGTAACAAATAATGCCTAATACTTTAAATATGGTACAAGCAATAAATCAAGCACTAATGGAAGAAATGCAAAGAGATGAAACGATAGTAGTATATGGTGAGGATGTAGGTGTTGAGGGCGGTGTTTTTAGAGTAACTGTAGACTTACAAAAAAAATATGGAGAAAAAAGAGTTTTTGATACTCCATTAGCTGAATCTGCAATAGTTGGAACGGCTGTTGGCATGGCAATAAATGGACTTAGACCTATTGTAGAAATGCAATTTTCAGGATTTTCATATCCAGCCTTTAATCAAATAATTAGCCATGTGGCTCGAATGAGAAACCGTTCCCGAGGTAAGTACAATCTCCCAATGGTCATTAGAGCACCTTATGGTGGTGGCATTCGGGCATTGGAACACCATTCAGAAAGTACCGAAGCTTTGTATGCACAAATTCCTGGGCTTAAAGTAGTCATCCCTTCTACTCCATACGATGCTAAAGGACTTTTGATATCCGCTATTAGAGATAATGATCCAGTGCTTTTCTGGGAACCCAAGAGAATATATAGAGCTTTTAAACAAGAAGTCCCTGAAGGACCATATGAAATTCCTATAGGGAAAGCTAAGATAATCCAACCAGGTGAAGATATTACAGTGGTTTCTTGGGGTGCAATGGTAAGAGATGTTCAAAAAGCCATTGAAATGGTAAAGGACAAGGATATTTCTGTTGAACTTATTGATTTAAGAACTATAGCTCCTATGGATAGAGAGAGTTTTGTAGAATCTGTTAAAAAGACCGGCAGAATATTGGTAGTTCATGAAGCTCCAAAGACACTTGGAGTTGGCGCTGAAATAATATCAATAGTCAATGAAAAAGCATTCCTTTATCTTGAAGCTCCGCCAACAAGATTAACAGGTTTTGATACTACTTTCCCTTTGCCAAGAGGAGAGCAGCATTATATACCAACACCAGAGAGAATTGCTAAAACTATTGAAGATGTAGTGCGTTACTAAGGAGGAATGAAGATGAAATTTGAATTTCAATTCCCAGATATAGGGGAAGGTATTCATGAAGGTGTAATAACTAAATGGCTTGTTAAAGAGGGCGACATGATAAAAGAAGGGGATTCAGTAGCAGAGGTTGAAACCGATAAGGTTACTACTGAGATACCATCACCAAAAACTGGTAAAATAATAGAATTAAAGGCGAGTAACGGTGATACTATTCATGTAGGCGATGTCTTTGTTGTGATTGATACAGAAGGAAGTGCTGAAGAAGTGTCATCTGAAGATAAAAAAGACACTTTAGCAGAAAAGAAAGAGATCGTTGAAGAAGAAAATGCAGGTGTTGTAGGTGAAGTAATTAGTTCATCAGAGGTTATAGCTCCAAGTGATGAAAAAGAAGGCAATAGTGCAAGTGAAAATGTTGCTGGTAAAGCCCTAGCCACTCCCGTTGCAAGGAAACTTGCTAAAGATTTAGGTGTGGACATAAATAAAGTGGTTGGCAGCGGACCAAATGGACGTGTTATGAAAGAAGATATAATAAAGGCAAGTAAACAGCCATCCGAAGCTGAGCATAAAGAAGTCCTAGATGAAACCGTAAAAACCACTGTTGATGCTAAAGAGGAAAAAATAATAGTCGAAGAAGAAAAAATTGAAAGAATACCGCTTACAAGAATTAGAAAAACTATTTCCCAAAAAATGACACAATCTAGATTCACTATCCCTCATACAACTGCTATGGACGAAATTGATGTAACTCAATTATATGAGTTTAGGAAAAAATACAAAGATTCCTTAAAAGAGGAAGAAATCAATTTAACTTTCATGCCTTTCATAATAAAGGCTACAATAAGCGTCTTAAAGAAAATGCCTGAGTTCAACGCAACTCTCGATGAAGAAAATGATGAATTGATATTAAAGAAATTTTATCATATAGGGATTGCGACTGACACTGATAGAGGTTTAATGGTACCCGTTATCAGAGATGCTGATAGATTGAGTATTATTGAACTGGCTAAGAAAGTCGATGAAGTTTCTAATAGTGCAAAAAATAACCAAATTGAACTTAAAGACTTAAAGGGTAGCAGTTTTACAATTACTAACTATGGTTCGATTGGTGGGTATTATGGTATTCCAATAATAAATTATCCCGAATCTGCGATTCTAGGAGTTGGACGAATAGTACAAAAACCAGTAGTAAAAGATGACGAAATAGTAAAAGCATGGATACTTCCACTGTCATTGTCTTATGATCATAGGATAATTGATGGAGCAAGTGGAGCTAGATTTTTAAACATGATGAGAGAACTGCTAGAAAATCCAGAAATGCTTTTGCTTAAGGCTTAAGAGGTGAATAACATGAAAAAATACGATATTGTCGTACTCGGTGGAGGACCTGGAGGTTATATCGCCGCAATAAAGTCTAGCCAACTCGGAAAGAAAGTAGCAGTGGTTGAAAAAGATAAATTAGGTGGAATATGTTTAAATTGGGGATGTATCCCTACTAAAACATTGTTATCTTATGCAAAACATTTTCAAGATATTTTGCGAAGTGAAGACTTCGGTATTGGTGGAATTGATAAATCCAAGGTATACGTCGACATTGAAAAAATGATGCTTAAGAAAGATGAAACAGTCAATAAATTGGTTTCAGGTATTCACATGTTATTTAAGAAAAATGGCGTGGATTTATATAATGGGTTTGGAAAAGTAATTGATGATCACAACCTAGATGTAAACGGAGAAAATTTATCATTTGATAACTTAATTATTGCTACAGGTTCAAAAGCTTATATCCCAAATATAAAGGGCTTAAAGGAAAGTTTTGAAAGTGGAAAAGCCATTAACAATACAGGTATACTAGGATTAAAAGATAAATTAGACACCGTAATAGTGTTAGGAAATAATACCTATGCAGTAGAATATGCAACTTTCTACAATGCTATTGGTACAGATGTTACGATGATTTTTGAAGATAAAAACATTTTGCCTGATTATGACAGTGAATTGTCCCAAACTTTGGAAAGGCAACTTAAAAAAAGTGGTATAAAACTAGTTAATAGCTCAGATATTACTGAAGTAAGAGATGACAAGATATTGGTATCTCAAAAAGGAAAAGAAAAAGAATTCACTGCAGATAAATATGTAGTGTTTTATGGTATAAGACCAAATTTAAGTGGAATTGAGAATCTAAAACTCATCAAAGATGAGAATGGCTTTATTCAAACCGATGAAAGACTGAGGACAAATATAAAAAATATTTATGCCATTGGTGATGTAAATGGAAAGATGCCGTTAGCACATGTGGCATCTTTTGAAGGAGTAGTAGCAAGTGAAAATATTTCTGGAATTGATTCTAAAATTGATTATCTAAAAATTCCAAAAGTCGTATACTCTTTCCCTGAAATCTCAAGCGTTGGTTTAACTGAAGAAGAAGCCAAATTAAAAAACATAAATTATTCTATAGGAAAGTTTCCACTTTCTGCTAACAGCATGGCAATCCTAAAAGGGGAAACAAGTGGTTTTGTAAAGATATTAGCAGATAAAGACATGTATGGTGAAATCATTGGTTTTCACATAATTGGCAATGACGCTTCAAATATGATATCCGAAGCTGCTAGTGTGATGAATTTAGAAGGTACTATCTATGACTTAGCTCGAGTGGTTCATCCACATCCCACTTTAACTGAAGCAATAGTTGAAGCTAGTTTAGATGCAATAGAAAAACCTTTAAATATATAATATGGGTGCAAGATGCACCCATATTATATTAATTAGCTATTGGCTCAGGTCTACCGTAATAAAATCCTTGAATAAAGTCACATTCCAAAATATATAATAAATCTCTCTGATTTTTAGTTTCTACTCCTTCTCCAACTACTAATAACCCTAATCTATGAGACAGTTCTATGATCGATTTAACCATTAGGTGATCCCTCTCATCAGTTTCTATGTTGTCGATAAAACTTTTATCTAATTTCACTTTATCAAGTGGTAAGTTTTTTAAATAATTTAAAGAAGAAAACCCCGTTCCAAAATCATCCAATGACAATTTAAATCCCATCTCTTTTATCCTATCCAGAACTTCTACAGTCCTTTCAATATTGTTTAACAGCGATGACTCTGTAACTTCAAATTCTATAAATTTAGGATCAAGATTGTATTTTAACAATAAATTCTCTAGGAATTTAACGATATTCCTTTCAATTATTCCTCTTGCTGATAAATTTATAGAAACATATTTCATTTCAGGGTTTAAACTTATTAAAAGTTTTAAATTTTTAAAACATTCTTCAATGATGAGCTGTTCTATTTCTATCATTTGTCCAGATGCTTCAGCTATTGGAATAAATTGTCCTGGAGATATCATGCCTCTATGTGGATGTATCCACCTAACAAGAGCCTCATACCCTGATATTTTCTCTGCTTTTGCACAGACAATTGGCTGAAAATAAACCACAAATTCATTTCTTTCTATTGCTATTCTTAACTGGTTTATCATGTCTGCTTGAGAAAATACATATTCCCCTAGTTTATCATTATATCTTACAAATTGAGACTTCCCCTTGCTCTTGGAATAATGAAGAGCTGTGTCAGCATATCTTAACAAGGTATCAAAGTCATTCCCGGTGATTTTAAAAAGAGAATACCCTACACTTGCAGATAATTTAAAATCACTGTCATCTAAAAAATTTTTTTTGCGCAAATCTTTTAAGAACTTCTCTATCCTTCTTTCCAATAAATCTATGTTTTTATAATTCTTGTAAATTACTAAAAATTCATCAGTATTTAACCTGCCTATTAGGTTATCCTTACCAAATTCCTGTTTCAAAAACTCTGAAAACTTTTTTAAAAATTCATCGCCATAACTATATCCAAGAACATTGTTTACATGGCTAAAGTCATCTAAGTCTATATATAAAAATGCAATATCTTCATTTACGTTATTTTTTATGATATTTGAAAAATCTTCTTTTAGCTTTTCTTTGTTTGATAAATTAGTCAATGTATCATAATGAGATAGATTAAATATGGCTTCTTTCATTATTATTTTTTCTGTGATATCTGATCTTATACCGATGATTTTTTTAAGTTTCCCCTTTTCATTAAATACTTTTATTCCTCTAGAATACACCCACTTATATTTGTCATTTTCTTCTTTTATTCTATAAATAATTTCCATCTTTACTTCGTCACTTTTTATGAAATTCTCTAAGCTTTTATTTATGTTGAATAAATCTTCTTTATGAATCTTCTCATCAAAGTTAAGCATCAAATCAGCTTGATAATTAAAAGAATATTTTATAAAATCATCATCTTTTATATTATCTGATTGGTCAATGCTTATCTCCCAAACTTCTCCACCTACATCTTCAAGAAGTTTGCCGTAATTATTTAGATTTTCTTTCAACATCTCAATTTCTGTCATTCTATCTAGTTTATCCATTTAATTTCTCTTTTCCTTTCATTATAAGAAGATCCCAATATCAGCTTAATAATTATACTAAAAATACAAAGTTTATAAAGTATAAAATTTATTAAATTATTGTAATTTTAAAGTATAAAACTATTCATATTTATGCTCAATTCTTCAGCTAAAGATGCTTGTTGTTCTGCTACTTTTTCGACTTCTTCAATTGCTTTTGAAAGTTCTTTAATGTTTGTTGATATATCAACTGTGCCACTAGTTGATTGCTCGATAGTAGCAGCTACCGATTCGATAGCCTCATTAATCTCAGATATAGCTTCTTTTATTTCTGATGATTTCTCATCAAACTGTATAATTAAATTTTCTACGTATTGAGCATCTTTTAGGTAGTTACTACCAGTTTCTACTAGGCTATCATAATCAGATATTACTTTAGAGTCTATGAATTTCAATAGATCATCTGAACTTGTTGATAGTTCTGTAAATACTCCGCTAACTTCGCTTACTAAATCTGTTATTTTATCTACAGCTGAAGAAGAAGCTTCTGCTAATTTTCTTACTTCATCAGCTACTACAGCAAATCCTCTCCCATGTTCTCCTGCTCTTGCTGCTTCTATGGCTGCGTTTAAAGCTAAAAGGTTTGTTTTTTCAGCAATTTCCTTAATTGAATCAGCCATGATTTTGATCTCTGAAACTATCTTTCCTCTTTCTATGGACTCTTTTATAGCTTTTTGTTTTACTTTATATGTGTTAGTTGCTTCATTTCTACTTAATACTGCACTTTCTTTAAGCTCTGATGCTCTATTTGCAATTAGCTTAACATTTTCTTTCCCTCTTACTGTTTCTTCAAGTATAGCTTTTGCATTGTCCAAAATTTGATCACCAGATGAACTGACTTCTTCTATGGCTGCGGAAGTTTCTTCCATGCTTGCAGCAATTTCTTGAGTAGATGAGTTAACTTCTTGAATCTGAGCACTAATTTCTTCAACTGTGGCACTTAATTCTTGACTAGAAGCACTCGCTTCTTCTGCATTTTCTTTTGATAGACTGATAATCTCTCTTAGTCCCTCTTTAGTTTGCTTAAATGCTCGAGACAAATCACCAATTTCATCTTTTCTTTTTAAAGAACTTTGCTCAATTTCAAAAGAAAAATCCCCATCCCTTAACATCTTTGAATAGTTTACAGCACCTTTTATTCCTCCAACTATGCTCTTTGAGTTATAAAAACCTAACAACATGGATAGTAAAAAAGTTAACAGTGTAACTACAATAGTTATGGTCAATGTCATAGCCATTCTCGATTGTGAATCTTCATACATAGTATCTGAAACTTTAAGGTTGTAGTTTATCATTTCATGTATAGCATTTTCAACATCATTTTCAAGTTTACTAGCTTTACTGTAAGTACTAATTGCTTGAGAATATTGCCCGTTTTTAACATATTTAATTACTTCATCTCTGAGAGGTCTATATTCATTCAAAGCTTGTTTAAAATTAGCTAACAAGACTTTTTCTTGTGTGTCTAAATCACGATTTTCATATTCTTCTATTAAATCGTTGTTTTCTTTTGTAAGAATGTCAAGTTCTTCCACTGCATCATTTATAACTGTGTCATTGTATGTAACTTGATATTGCCAGAGAATTTTCATAGTCTGCTCTTTTGAATTTTTAACATTACTTTCTATATCTGTTAACAGTAAATTTCCCTTCAACCTATCATTGTACATTGACTCCAAGTCTTTTGTAGATTGATTTAATGAAAAAATACTAACTGTCCCTACTAGGATAGAAAGAACAGCTACTATTATAAATCCTCCTAGCACTTTTGTTTTTGTACTCAAATTGTCTAAAAATTTTCCCATCAAAATCCCCCTCTAGAAATTTATAAGTCTATAAAACATATATCGGTATATCTATGTGTTTTTTAATAGTAACTTACATTAAATAAAAATCTTTAGTTTAGCTCTATGTAATAAAGGTATAAATGTATTAAAGATATTTTTAGGAGGAACTTATGCTTAAACAACTCGAATTGCTAATGGATAATTTAAATAGTGCTATAGTAGGTAAAAAAGATGTGATTGAAGAAGTAATTATTGCGTTAATTTCAAATGGGCATTTATTAATAGAAGATGTTCCCGGTGTAGGTAAAACTACTTTAGCTAAAGCTTTAGCTAAAAGCATAGATTTAACTTACAAAAGAGTTCAATTTACCCCTGATCTAACACCATCGGACATAACAGGTATTAGTGTATATGATAAAGATAGCGGAGGTTTTATTTTTAAAAAGGGTCCAATATTTTGTAATATATTTTTAGCTGATGAAATCAACAGAACTTCTCCTAAAACACAATCAAGTTTATTACAAGCTATGGAAGAATTTGAAGTTACCACTGAAAATGAACACTTCTTATTAGACAAACCATTTTTAGTCCTTGCAACGCAAAATCCGATAGAATATCAAGGTACATTCCCGCTTCCTGAAGCTCAATTAGATAGATTTTTCATGAAAATATCTATTGGTTATCCTAACAAAGACGATGAAAAGAAGATATTAAAAAATTATTTAGAACTGAAAAATTTAGATCACATAAAGCCAGTGCTAACTAAGTCTGAGCTATTGTCCATATCGAAAGAAGTGGAAGAAATTATTGTACATGATGAAATTTTGGAATATATACTTGATATAGTAAATTTGACAAGAAATTACAAAAGCATAGCTCTTGGAGCAAGCCCAAGAGCTAGTATTGACATTCTCAAAGCCTCAAAGTCAATGGCTTATCTATCTAATAGAGATTATGTAATCCATGATGATGTCAAGAAAATAATAAATCCTGTTTTAAGACATAGATTAGTTTTATCTGCAGAGGCTAGACTAGAAAAAAGAAACATCGATGAAGTAATAGACGATATGATAAAGAAATTATATATAGGTGGAGTATATGCTTAACAACAAGTTTATGTTAATAATTATTGTGATTTTATTTGCTTTTTCTCTCTTAGTCGGTGGAGATCTACCTTTTTTCCTCCTTTACTTTTTTGTTTCAATTTTTATTTTATCGCTTATTGAAATTTTTTATTTTAAACGCTGCGTAAATGTAAATCTGATTTCTAATAAAGCTACTTTGTATGCAGGTGATAAAATTGAAATTTCATATGAAATTTTTAATAAAGCTAAATTTTCCATACCATATGTTGAAGTAGAAGATTTATTCGAAAATAAGCTTACGAATAAATCCTCAAAACCTATTATATATTCCATGGAACCAAAGCAGACATTATCAAAAAAAACAATAATATCTGTTAAAAGAAGAGGTAGATATGATCTTTCGGAAATAAAGATAAATCTAATGGATAGTTTAGGAATATTTAAATTTACTAAGTTGACTTCACAAAACGCATCTATTATTGTATATCCAACATATCGCAAACTAGAATCTTTTAAAATATATGCAGGTTTATCAGCAGGCGAGCTTTTAGCTTTTGATAAAATATCTGAAAATCGAAATAGAATTAATGGAATCCGCAAATATGTAGTTGGAGATCCGATAAAATCGATTCATTGGAAATTATCAGCAAAAAAAGATACTTTGATAACTAAAGAATATGAGAACCGAAAGGATACAAGTGTTTTTATCATCCTTGATTCACTACAAAGTAAATTCATCAATGATTTTGAATTCCATTTAGAAGATTTGCAAGTAGAAATAGCAAGCAGCATAACTGAATATTGCCTTTCCCACGAAATAGAAGTTGCCCTTTTTTATGAGGCAAAAAGTGAAAATGTGATCATTCAAGGCAAAAATATTCATGAATTTAATCCTTTTAGGGATAAATTAGCTGTTTACGAGCCAAATGGCGTCTTTGAATTTAACTATAACATAGCTTTTATTGATCAATATCTTTATAAATTTTCAACAATTATTTATGTGACTACATATTTAAGTAAATCAGATGCGAAAGAACTCTTAACTTTAAAAATGAATGGCTTTAATCCAATTATTTTATTAATCACAGATGTCGAAAATAAATCATTAAAATTTGATTATTACTATGTTGATAAATTAAGGCTTCAATCTATGACAATTTATGAATTAGATTATAATTCTGATATTGTTAAAAAATTGGAGGCACAATATGAAAGATGACCACAAGCTTGAAAATATATGTTTGAACTTTTCATCAATGCTTCTTAGTTTTGCATTAATGTATACAATTGCTACCACTGTAAAAATTGATATTATATTTCCTAGACAATTGTTGCTATTTTTGTTAATTTTTGAATTGATATTTTTATTTATTAAAAAACCCATATTTTTCTTTATCCCGCTAATTGTAGGTTTAATTATAACTTTAGTTCTAATCCAATATGATAGAACCATTATAATTCAAACAGTCCAATCAGCATTACAGTTTTTCGAGAATATAATCAGCAATATAACTGATTCAGCCCCTATACAAGAAGACTATAAAATTTATTATTTCGTTTTATTTAGTGCAATATTTAGTTTAATATCTCTAATATCAATATATAACCATAAAAAGTACAAGTTATTATATATTTTAAGTTATTTCACGTTGGTCGTTTACTGGTATAGTTTTATTGACGCTGCTTTCAGAGCATTGATAATGCTTTCCTTTTCACTAATCTTAACAATTGTTATAGTAAATTATAGTATGATAGTTAATAATTCAATCAAAGGAAATGTAGTAAACAAAACTAAATTTTCTTTATTTCTTAAGCCAATACTTCTTATCAGCATAATTTCGTTGATTTTAGCTACTGTTTTACCTAAATGGAATAATCCAGTAGATTGGGTTTGGTTTGAAACAAAAATTGTTGATACCTTCCCTGTAATCCTAGATTTTAGATCTGATCCTGTATACGACAGAGGTAATTCTAATGCTAGCCCTTTTAATTTTAGCACGACAGGATTTAATCCAAACAATTCATCATTAGGTGGCAAAGTTGTTCCTAATAATAGAGTTGTAATGACTTTGAAATCAAGTAAACCAGTATATTTAAGAGGAAGTGTAAAGCACACATATACTGGTAAGAATTGGACTAGTGAAGAAATTATGGCTTATAAAACTAAGGCTGGATATAATTTTTATTTCCAAGATTTAAATTTAGGTTACAAATCAGAAAATTTAAAGAGTATCACAATATCAAATAAAAATTTTGCTTCTACCACCTTATTCAGTCCTTTATATCCTGTTTCTATTGATTTAAAAGGGAATAGTGACATCTATGCTAGTGAGGATATGATTATAAATTACCCTTATGGCATATATAAAAATGAATCTTATACAGTTCATTACTTTGAAGAGCTCCCATATGATAAATTAATAGAAAGTGATATATATAAAAGAAAAACAGATATCAGGAATTTATCTTATTATCTCCAAACTTCTAATACTGTAACTTCAAGAACAATAAACCTGACAGAACAAATTGTTGAAAATGCAAATAATGATTATGAAAAAGCTTTGTTAATAGAAAACTATCTAAAGAAAAATTATTCTTACACTTTAGATGTAGATGATTTTTCTAAATCTGATAACCCTGATTTTGTTGATTACTTTCTATTTGAATCAGAAGAAGGGTATTGCACCTATTATGCTACAGCAATGGCAGTAATGCTTAGAATTGCAGGAATTCCAAGTAGATATGTAGAAGGTTATGTAGCTAACGAAGAAATAAATCCTGGAGAATACAAAGTATCGCAGTCTAATGCCCATGCATGGGTTGAAGCTTTTATAGAACCTGTTGGGTGGATTAGTTTTGATCCTACACCTTATTATGAAGTTTTAAATAATGTTGATATAATAGAAGAATCTGCTCCTGAACAAATAGATGAAAATACCCCCGAACCATACGAAGATGGAATTACTGACGATCCGAGAAGACCAAATAGAGAAGATATTATAGAAGAAGGAAATAATTTAATTATAGATACTGATAATCTCGATGAAGTCAACACTACATTTACTAACACATGGTATATTCCTTTATTTTTCTTAGTTATATTGGGTGTTTTGTTCTTAAGAATGATTTACCTTACTATTAAAACCAATCATCGCGAAAAAAGACTAAAGAATTTAAATAGCAGTGAAAGAATTGAGCAATACTACTATGATATCAATTCCCTTCTAGGACTTTTAGGGTTCCCTAAGAATGATGATGAGACTTATTATGAGTACAGTAATAGAATTAATTACAAATTCTTTAAATTAGATGATATTGAATTAAAGAAAATTACTGATATTTTTATAAAAACTAAATACGGATATAAAGAAGCCTCAAAAGAAGAAATCGAATTGATGGAAAAATTTAGAGCTATATTAACTAATCGATATAAAAATTATGAAGGTAAACTAAAATATTTCATGAAAAAATATGTACTAGGAAGTATTAAATTTTAATATTTAATATTTTATCTGTGATTTTATACATTCTTAAAAGCGAATTCTCTAAAAAGAAATAATGCAGAAAATAAAATAAAGTAACGAAGAATAAAATCCCAAATATAACAAATACTAGTATTTCTTGGGTTTTAATGCTTAAATATAAACTAGTTAGCATTAATATTGAGGTAAACAAGGTAACTATTAAATGAATCAGTCTTTCATGTTGAAAAAAATCTATATGGAGCTGGTGAATATACAATAAATCTTCATAAGAATATTCACCACTTCTTATAGCTTTATTTATCCATTTTTCATAGTTTCTTATGTATTTTTTCATGTTTCTACCTCCTCTTTTTTGTTTATTTACCCAAAAAAATAAGTTTCCAAAATATTTAAATTTTTTATAAAAAAATACTTGGAAACTTGTAATATAAATATTTATTTTTCTAATTCATTAGCTAGTGAATCGAGTAAATTAAGTCCTATTGTTTCAATCTCCCCTCTGTCACATCTTTGAGCAATTTCTGGGTCTATTGGTAGTTTTGCTAATACTTTTAAATTAAACTCTTTAGCTATTTCATCAATATGACTTTCGCCAAATACTTTATATTCTTTGCCGTTGTCAGGGCATTTAAAATAGCTCATATTCTCAACCAATCCAATGATCGGTATATTCATCATCTTAGCCATCTTTACAGCTTTGGTTACTATCATAGATACTAATTCTTGAGGAGATGTCACTACAATTATTCCATCTACAGGAATGCTTTGAAAAACTGTTAAAGCTATATCACCTGTTCCGGGTGGCATATCGATAAACATATAATCTTCATCTTCCCAAATAACTTCAGTCCAAAATTGTTTAACTGTTCCTCCAATTATTGGTCCTCTCCAAACTACTGGATCTGTGTCATTTTCTAACAATAAATTAAGAGACATGACATCTATACCAGTTCTAGTTTTTACTGGTAAAATACCATCTTTATTTCCTTTGGCTTTTTCAGTAAGTCCAAACATCTTTGGGATAGAAGGACCTGTGATATCAGCATCCATAATGGCTACTTTGTTTCCTCGTCTTTGCATTTCTATGGCAATAATAGAAGTTACAAGGGACTTTCCAACGCCACCTTTCCCACTTAAAATTCCAATTACTTTTTTTACATTTGATTTATCATTTAACTTCTCAATTGAGTTTAGAGTTTCAGACATTTATATTCTCCTCTTTACATATAATGGAGCTGATGGTCGGATTTGAACCGACGACCTGTGCATTACGAGTGCACTGCTCTACCACTGAGCCACATCAGCATTAAATTTAATAAGCAATATAATTATACAACATTTGATTGTATTTTTTAACCCCTAATTTAAATTTGTGACCTGACATTAAAAGTTAGATCTATTCTATACATTATCTTTGATTTTATTGGGATTAACCTTGAGTTAAAAAAATCTATATGGATTCAACAATTTCACCACTATTATCATAGTATATTATTTTTATGTATTAATTTGGGTATAAAAAGCTATAGAAATAAACTTTAAATTGAGGAGGATCAGATATGATAGAACACAATATAAAAGAAGGTATGATTTTCAATTTTAAAAAGCTGACATCTCCTAATGATTCTTGTGCTAATGCAGGCTCACCTGAGCTCTATTTTCTAGTTTCTACTCCAGCTATCATACATATGATGATAGAGGCTTCTAGCGAAATGCTCGATGATCTGCTGCCTAAGGATTACATAACTATAGGTGTTTATGTTGATATAACACATGAAAATCCAACATTAGTAGGTGAAGAAATTGTATTGAGTACAAAGGTTGTTAAAGTGAACGGAAATGAATTGACTTTAGAATATACAGGTTCGGATGCACATGGAGTATTTTGTAAGGGAAATTATGTTAGAAGAATAGTGAACAAAAACAAGTTGATGGAAAACTCATTTAAAAGATTTTCAGAATAAGCCAAGCTAATTAGCTTGGCTTATTCCTTTCATGCTAAGAGATATTCTCCCTTTATTGTAGTCGATATTTAATATTCTTACTTTAACAATATCTCCTACTTTTAAAACTTCTTTAGGATGCTTAATGTATTTTTCCGATATCTCTGATATATGAACCAATCCATCTTCTTTTACACCAATGTCAATAAATGCTCCAAAATCTACTACGTTTCTCACAGTACCCAAAAGTTCCATTCCTATTTCCAAATCTTCGATTTTTAAAACATCACTTCTTAAAATAGGTTTTGGTCTGTCTTCTCTTAAATCTCTACCAGGTTTTTCAAGTTCTCTAATTATATCAATTAATGTTGGTTTACCTATGTTCAATTCTTTTGATAGTTCATCTACATCTTTTAATCTATAATCTAATTTGATTAATTTATTTGCAATATCATAACTTTCAGGATGTACACTCGTGTTATCTAAAATATTTTTACTTTCAGGTATTCTTAAAAAACCTGCACACTGTTTAAATGATTTTTCACCCATTCCTTTAACTCTCAATAGTTCATCTCGAGAAGTGAATTTTCCATTTTCTTCTCTATATGCTATTATGTTCTCTGCTAATTTAGAGTTTATCCCCGATACGTACTTTAATAGCGATATGCTTGCTGTATTTAAATTAACTCCTACCCTATTTACACAGTCTTCAACTACATTTGATAATACTTCATCTAATCTCTTTTGATTTAAATCATGTTGATACTGTCCTACTCCTATGTGTTTTGGCTCTATTTTTACTAATTCGGCTAGTGGATCCAATACCCTCCTGCCTATTGAGACAGCACCTCTAACTGTGACATCTTTATCTGGAAATTCTTTTTGCCCAATTTCCGACACTGAGTATATTGAAGCTCCAGCTTCACTAACTATTATATAGCTTAGCTGATTTTGATTATATTTTTTGATAAAGTCTACAACAAAGCTCTCAGTTTCTCGTGAAGCAGTCCCATTGCCAATTGCTATAATCTCAACATTGTATTTACTTACTAATTCTAATAATGTTTTTTCACTTTCTTCAACTTTGTTATGGGGTTCTACCGGAAAAATATTTGTATGGGTTAAAAGCTTTCCTGTTTCATCTAAAACTACTACTTTAAGTCCTGTTCTAAATCCAGGGTCAATCGCCAATATCGCTTTACCTTTTATTGGAGGTTGCATGAGTAGAGGCTCTAAATTAAGTGAAAATACTTTTATTGCTTCTTCTTCAGCTCTTTGTGTAAGTTCACTTCTGATTTCTCTTTCTATTGACGGAAATAAAAGTCTTTTAAAAGAATCTTCTATTGCCTGTTCTAATAAATCATTAGAAAGACTGTTGTTGTCAGTCATCATTTCATCTTTTATCAATTTTATTAAATCAAAGTCAACTGTTTCTAAGCTTACCTTTAACGCTTTTTTATTTTCCCCTCTATTTATGGCTAATATTCTGTGATTAGCAACACTTTTTATTGGCTCTTTATAGTCATAATACATTTCATAAACCGATTCTAAATTTTCATCTATAGCTTTTGTAACAATAATTCCATGTTTATAAAGAGAGTCTTTGATTTTTCTTCTCAAGTTAGCATCATCTGAGATGTCTTCTGCTATTATGTCTTTAGCTCCAGCAAATGCTTCATCTATGCTATTTATATCATTTTCTTTATTTAAAAAACTTGTCGCAAATTTTAATAGTTCATCATCTTTTAATTTGTTAAGCTTAATTGTTTCTGCTAGTTCACCCAAGCCTTTTTCTCTTGCAATTGTAGCTTTAGTTCTTCTCTTTGGTCTAAATGGCCTGTAAAGGTCTTCTACTCTTTGAAGGCTCTCAGCCATTTCTATCTCTTTTCTCAGATCATCTGTTATTTTACCTTGTTCCTCAATTAACCTAATTACGTCTTCTTTTCTCTTTTCAAGATTTCTCAAATATGTAAGTTTCTCGTCTAGCTCTCTTAATTTTATGTCTGTCATTTCTCCAGTTAGTTCTTTCCTGTATCTTGCAATAAACGGTATAGTATTCCCTTCGTCTAGTAATTTAACTGCATTTTCTACGTGCTTTTCTTTTAGTCCTAAACTTCTTGCAATTTCTTTAATTATATCCATATTTCCCTCCTAAACTTAATTAAAGCTCTTCTATTGAAGAGCTTTGTATTTTAAATATTCATTTATAAAATAGTCTAAGTCGCCATCCATTACCCTGTAGACATCGCCAACCTCTGCTTGGGTTCTATGGTCTTTTACCATACTGTAAGGATGAAAAACATATGAGCGAATTTGTGAACCCCAAGCTATTTGAGAATAAGAGCCTTGTAAATCTTCTACTTTTTCCTTGTTCTCTTCTTCTTTTAGCTGTATCAATTTGGCTTTGAGCATTTTCATAGCAGTTTCTTTGTTAGAATACTGGCTCCTCTCAGATTGGCATTGGACAACTATTCCCGTAGGGATATGAGTAATCCTAACAGCAGAATCTGTAGTGTTAACATGTTGCCCCCCTGCTCCAGTTGACCTATATGTGTCAATTTTTAAATCCTTCTCATTTATCTCAATTTCTTCTTCTTCTTTAAGCTCAGGAAAAACATCTACACTGGCAAAAGAAGTATGCCTTTTACCAGAAGCGTCAAATGGAGAAATTCTCACAAGCCTATGCACACCTTTTTCACCTTTTAAATATCCGTATGCATTGTATCCTGAAATCAACAAAGTCACAGATTTAATGCCGGCTTCTGGAGCTTGTAACAAATCTAAAGTTTCTACATTATATCCCTTGTCTTCTGCCCATCTTCTATACATTCGAAGTAGCATTTCAGCCCAATCTTGTGCCTCTAGTCCTCCTGCGCCTGCATGAATGGATAATATGGCATTATTTTCATCATACTCTCCACTTAATAATGTGGATATTTTAAACTCATCAACTTCTTTTTCAATTTCCGCAAGTGTTTTTTCTACTGTCTCATAGTCTGTATAATCATCTTCTTCAAGCATCAATTGGTATAAAAAATCGAGTTCTTCAACTTTGTTATTTAGTCTTTCGTAAGTTTCAATTTGCTCTTTTAAATTTTTAATTTTTTGCATCGTATTTTGAGCATTTTTTTGATCTTTCCAAAAGTTTTCATCATAGGTGCTTTTTTCAAGTTCTTCTACAGACTTTCTTTTAGTTGGTAAGTCAAAGTGAAACACCCAACTCAATCATTGTATTTAAACAATTAGATAATCTTTCTTTGTCTAAATATAAATCCACACTATCACCCTTTCGTTATATTGCATTTTCTTTATCAGGAGCACCACAACATTTTTTATATTTTTTACCGCTTCCGCATGGGCATGGATCGTTTCTGCCCACTTTCTTCGTTTTATTTACTACAGGTTTTTTAGCGCCTTCTGAATTTCCAATTTCTAATGGATTAGCAACTCTTTTTCTTTCAACTGGTTTTGACTTTGCGGCATGGAATAAGAATTGCACTGTGTCTTCCCAAATGCTAGTTGTCATTTCCTCAAACATGTCAAACCCTTCTATTTGATAAGCTCTTACTGGGTCTTCCTGTCCCATGGATCTTAATCCTATACCTTGTTTAAGCTGATCCATAGCATCTATATGATCCATCCATTTAGTATCTACAACTTGGAGCAAAACTATTCTTTCGATTTCTCTGAATGTCTCTTCACCAAATTCTTGCTCTTTCAAAGAATAAATTTCATTTGCTTTGTCTAAAATATAATCTACCAATTTCTCCTTTGTTAAGCTTTCAATATCGAGTTTAGACAAAACTCCCTTTCTCATTCCAAATGTCTTTTCTAAAAATATCTCCAAGCCATCTAGATCCCATTCTTCAGGATATTTAGCTTGTCTTGTGTAAATTTCCACATTAGACTCTACTAAATTTTTAACCATTTCTAATATATGGTCTTTTAAATTTTCTCCCTCTAAAACTCTTCTTCTTTCTTTATAAATTATCTCTCTTTGCTTATTCATTACATCATCATATTTAAGAACATGTTTTCTTATTGAAAAGTTGTTACCTTCTACTTTTTTCTGTGCATTTTCTATAGTCCTAGTCAACAAACTATGCTCTAATGGTTCGTCATCAGGCATATTTGCACTCTCCATCAAGCCTTTTATTCTGTCTCCTGCAAATAATCTCATTAAATCATCTTCAAGAGATATATAAAATCTTGAACTACCTGGATCTCCTTGACGACCTGATCTACCTCTTAATTGGTTGTCTATACGCCTTGATTCATGTCTCTCAGTGCCAATTATATGAAGTCCTCCTGCTTCTACTACTTTCTCGTGTTCTTTTCTAGTTATTTCTTCATACTTATCCACTAGTTCCTGATATACTTTTCTTGCTTCTAATATATTTTCATCATCGGTATCATAGAAACTATCTACCAATGCTATAACTTCATCATCATATCCCTTTTTTTTCATATCTTGTTTAGCCATATACTCAGGATTTCCACCTAGCACTATGTCGGTACCACGACCAGCCATATTAGTTGCTATTGTTACTGAACCTAATCTACCAGCTTGAGCAATTATCTCTGCTTCTCTTTCATGTTGCTTAGCATTCAATACCTCGTGTTTTATTCCTTCCTTCTTTAACATTTTTGAAAGAAGTTCAGATTTTTCTATAGTTACAGTTCCCACTAATATAGGTTGTCCTGTCGCATGTCTTTCTTTTATTTCTTCTACAACAGATCTAAATTTAGCTTCTTCATTTTTGTATACAACATCTGGGTAATCAATTCTTATAACAGGCTTATTAGTTGGTATTTCAATTACGTCCATATTATATATTTCTCTAAATTCATCTTCTTCTGTCTTTGCAGTACCTGTCATACCTGCTAATTTTTCATACATTCTAAAATAATTCTGGAATGTTATGGTTGCTAAAGTCTTTGATTCAGATCTTACTTTTAATTTTTCTTTTGCTTCAATTGCTTGATGCAATCCATCACTATATCTTCTTCCAAACATCAATCTCCCAGTGAATTCATCTACGATGATTACTTCTTCATCTTTGACTACATAATCAATATCCCTTTTAAAAAGGCTTCTGGCCTTTAAGGCTTGATTAATATGGTGTGCTATCTCCATATTTTCTATATCAGCTAAATTTTCTAAACCAAAAAACTTCTCAGCCTTTCGTGTTCCATTCTCAGTTAGCATAATACTTCTAGCTTTTTCGTCAACTATATAGTCAACAGTTTCCTCTTTAATTTCTCTGTTAAATGGATCAAGCTTTTCTTCGCTAGGATCAAGGTATCTAAAAGTTAATGTTTGTGCAAATTTATCTGCCATCTCATATAAAGACGTCGACTTATCTCCTTCCCCTGATATGATCAGAGGAGTTCTCGCTTCATCAATTAATATAGAGTCAACTTCGTCTACAATGGCATAGAAAAGATCTCTTTGTACCATTTCTTCTTTATATATGACCATATTATCTCTCAAATAGTCAAATCCAAACTCATTGTTAGTCCCATAAGTTATGTCACAAGCGTATTGTTCTCTTCTTTCTTTGTTGTTTAATCCATGAACTATGCATCCAACGGAAAGTCCTAAAAATTCATATATTTTCCCCATCCATTGTCTATCTCTTTTAGCAAGATAATCATTGACAGTTACTATATGAACACCTCTTCCTGCTATTGCATTTAAATACGCAGGCAATGTAGCGACCAAAGTTTTTCCTTCACCAGTTTTCATTTCCGCAATTCTGCCTTGATGGAGTATTACTCCTCCGTAAAGTTGAACTTTAAAATGCTTCATTGCAAGCACTCTATGTGATGCCTCTCTTACAACTGCAAAAGCTTCAGGTAACAATTGATCTAAAGTTTCGCCATTTGCAAATCTATTTTTGAATTCAACTGTTTTATTCTTTAATTCTTCATCAGATAGTCTTGATATTTCATCATCTAATGAAATTATCTCATCTACTACCCCATCTATTTTTTTAAGCTCTCTTTCACTATATGTCCCAAATACTTTGTTTAGTAAACTCATTTGTCTACATCATCCTTTCAAATCACACTACAATTTGTATCCTTTTTTATAACGTCATTATATTATACCATTTATAAAGCATTATGCAAAATATTTTTTCTATTATTGTAAACCATTGTAGTGTTTATTTCATAAACCCTAAGACAGGTAAAAAGCCCTCAATTGAGGGCTTTTTATTATAATGGTTACATGTCCAAATCTGGGTAATAAATTTTTGTCCATTTCTCTGTGTCATCTTCTAACCATTCAAATTCATGACTATTTATTGCTTCTTGCATTGCTTCATAGTACCATTTGCCTTCTATTAAGTCAGGGAATTGTCTAGCATCCTCAAGAATATTTTCTTTAGAAACTCTTCTATTCAAAACTTGATTGACTAATGTGACAAATTCCGCTCTTGAAATATAATTGTCTGGTTTGAAAGTACCATCCTCATATCCGTTAACCCATCCTTTTTCAGCTGCAGAATTGATATACTTATTTGCCCAATGGCCTTTGATATCACTAAATTTATCTGATTCAAATGGACTTAAATTGTCAAATCTTGATGCAATTACTGCTAGCTCAGCTCTGGTGATATATTTCTCTGGTTTGAAAGTACCATCTTCATATCCTAATATTACCCCTGCATTTACTAGTGTTGCGATGTGTTTATTCGACCATCTAGTTGCTTTTACGTCTAAGAAATTTTGCTCTGTCGAAAATACCATGCTTCTGTACTCTGGATCTAAGAGTCTATAGAAAACAGTTGCGACTTCTTCTCTCGTAATAAATGCTAGCGGTCTTATAGTATTATCTGGATATCCTTGAATATATGCTATATGCTCATCTGTCAATTCAGGGAGATCAGTTGGTACTTCTTCATCTATTTCTTCTTCAGGTGGTATATATGGTGGATAATACGGTTGTGTTACTGTCAATGTTCCTTCTACTTTTGTAATATTGTAGTTTTCTGTAACATCTGTATCTCCAGATTTTATACTAATACTGTCTATTGTGTTTTTACTTGAGCCTACACTTGTTTGTGATCCTGTTATGACAACTGTAATTTCTTCTCCTTCAACAAGTTCACCATTGATTATTGTAAATTCATTCTTGGTTAATGGTGTTCCATCATATACTTTATTTGCGCTTTGTGATTGTATACTTATGTCTCTTGGTGTTATTTTTACTGTGCCAAATCCTTCCCTATCCTCATAGTTTGGATTCTCTACTTTTACATATACTTTGTGTTCTCCTGCATTAGTGTAGCTTGGATTTCCTTCTTGCCAAGTATTTCCGTCTTCACTGTAGTATACTTTATCTCCGTCTACTAAACCCTTTACTTCTATGCTGTGGTTTTCTCCGTCATATATTCCAGTGTAGTCTGTTATTTCTAGTGATGGAACTATATTCTCTTCCCACTGAGCATATACAGTAATATCTTGATTTACAGGAGTATCACTTTTAAATGTGCTCCCTGTACCATTTGAATTAGTATTCCATCCAACAAATGTATATCCAATTCTTTTAGGGTCAGGAGGCATATTTGTTCCAAGGGAACTTCCTTTATTTAAAGTTCTGGTATATTCATTTACCCCTGGGTAATTTTCATTAAAAGTTACAGTTACTGTTTTTATTTTACTATATCCAAAATAAACAGTTTCTGTTGGGTTATTTGATTGCAATAATATATCTAAGCTATCTTCTGTCCCTTGGGTTTCATTCCAATAATATTTTTGGTATTGATATCCATCTATATAGTCTGGAGTTACAGTATAAGTTTGATTATAACCTAATGGAGTATCAGCGTAACTCCTATTGTAAAGCTCATTTGCTAAGTCAGGTCTTTCTACAACTACTCCTTCACTATTAATAGGCTCGCCATTTTCATTAACTTCGTAACCTATTAAAATTATTTTTCCGCCACCAATTGCTACCTTAGGGATTGGAAAATTACTCGTCATTTCATTCCCATTAGAATCAGTGTATGAAAATACAGTTTCTTTATTCGTTGGATATAAAATATCTTCGTCTGCCCCTGATTTAATGCGAACGATATATTTCATGGTCGCTGGGTTTCCTTCTGCAATATTCCCAGTATTCCAAATTATAGTGTTCCCTTGAATTTCTACGCTACCTTGGCTAACAACTATTTCTGTTTGAGAACTAGCTAAATCAAACATATCACCCATAGGGTCAACTACCACTCCATCTTTTGCAGCATATGAAATTTTCCCACTAATTTCACTAAATACTGCATTCAAAGGACTTAAATCACTTGAATTAAGTTGATAATATCCAGCATTTTGACTACTATTTAATACACTTTGTCCATTAGGATCAGCATTAAAAGCAATTGAATATATTTGAGTTCCTTTACTTTTCGCTAAGTTTGCCTCAAATATAGTTGGGATTCCATGATTACTTGGAAAACCACTATCAAATGGCCCATGATCATGCCCAGGAATAGTACAAGGAACTTGGTAACTATCACTTTCGCCAATTAGAAAAGATGAGCCATTTCCTACTCGATCAGAATAATCTACTGCTACTATTTGAGGATCATTTAAAATTACATCTGGAGTCCAAAACCACCAATGATCCTCAAGTGTTATTCCTGTTGCCTCAGTTACCTTATAGCTATATGTTGGTTGACCGTCACTTAGTAAAACCATTACCTTGTTTGTTGCTTGTGAAGCGTCTAGTAAATTTTGTGCTAAATGAATTCCTGCCTGAATATTTGTTCCACCATCTGCACTTAACGAATTTATTAAACTGTTTAGTGTTGATTTACTCGTATAATCAACAAACCCTGATAGTTGGTTAGCTGCACCACTATATGCTACAATAGCTACCCTATTAACCCCATCTGGTAATAATAGTTTATCGATAAATTCATTAGCAGCGCTTTTCATATTCTGTAGCTTATTACCATCTTTCATGCTTCCTGATATATCGAGCACTAAAACAGTATCACTTGTTGTCAATAAATTTTTTCCTTCAATTGATAAACTTATCTCCCAAAGATTACTCGAACCTTGAACAGGCGAAGCTGCTTTTGAAAGATTTATAGCTCCTGGATTTGGCCATTCATTACTATTAGAAGAGACTACCTTAGAAGGACTAGAAAAGCTCCTCATATTTATACTTTTATCTAAAAAACTTGTAGATATAGGCTCGCCTTCTAATATTTGTTCCATTGTTAAATTATCTGGATTATCTCCAATAGCTGCATCACTTTCGTAATACAAATTAAAACTACTGTCTTCAGCCATAATGAATTTTGGTGAACTACTCTTAATAAATTTATCTCCTAAATTCTCTAAAATATAGTTCACTGGATCTACTTCTTTACCGACCTCTAAGTCAAAAACGTCTTTTGAAATCATTTCTCCCGTAAAGGCATCTAAATGATTTACTTCTAAATTTTTAAATTTAGTTTCATCTTTCTGTGTTCCAAGGTTATCATCTAAAATCGGTTCAGCGATTATAGGCACCTTTTCTTCTGTTGTTTCAATAACTTCTTCTGAATATGGAATTTCTTCTTCTATTAACACTTCTTCATTAGTTTCTATATAGTTTGCATCATCTGCGAAACTTGAAAACCCCATACTAAAAACCATGATAAAAGCTAAAAGAAAAGATATTCCCTTATTAAGCGTGCGTTTCATTTTTCTCCCTCCGTTCTAAAATAAAATCCCTATATGCATATTTAAAATCTCCCATTTCAAACTCCTCCTTTTACTTTATACAAAAAAAGCTGCTTTAAAAGCAGCTTGACCATCCTAGCATCTAACCTTAGACTCATAGCTTTGCGTCCTTATCTTTCGATAAGTTTGCCTGTTTGTTTAATTATTTAAATTTATATTGCTATAATTATTTATTAGTAAAACTTAAATCCGAAAAATAAATATATGTCCTAAAATCGGTCAATGTAAATACATTTATAAGATAATTTTTTTTAAGTTCTACAAGATACTTTCGATATTTTTTATTATTTCCTGGAGTCATATTGTAATATATATATTTAAATGAAGGAAAAAAATCATGAAAATTAACTATAATATCTGTTACTTTTTTACCAACTATTTTATCCTTTTCTATATTAAATAGATCTACAAAGCTATCGTTAACATCCATTAATAAAAAATCTGAAAATTCATTGTTATTGTTAAAAATAGGAATAAAGCTAAAATAAAAATCATTATTCGATTTGCACTCCATAATCACCACTTCCGATTTATCTTTTTTATATAATACCATTAGCCGGTTTTATTTCGGTTTTATTCTAGTTTTATTTCGGTTTTATTTTTCACAAAAAAAACAGGGTTTCCCCTGTTTATCTACAATAATTTATGAAATTTTATAAAATTTCTGGTTCTATCAAACCATAGTTTCCATCTTTCCTTTTATATACCACACTTACAGCTTCTGTTTCTGAATCCATAAATATGAAAAAGTTGTGTCTTAATAATTCCATTTGTAGTATGGCTTCATCAGTTGTCATTGGTTTTAATACGAATCTCTTTCTTCTTACTAATTTAGGTTTATCTTCATCATATTCATCAATTGAAGTCAAATTCTCAAATCTTATGGTCTCTCCAGTCTTATATCTCTTTTGCAATTTTGTTTTATGTTTTCTCATTTGTGCTTCTAAGACATCTACAGCCTTGTCAATAGATGCATACATATCATCACTTGATTCTTCAGCTCTTAAAATTGTCCCGGGGAGGTTTATGGTAACTTCTATTATTTTTCTATTTTTTTCGGTATTAAAAGTTACATTCCCAACGATGTCATTTTGAAAATACTTGTTTAATTTACTGAGCTTTTTTTCAGTTACAGATTTTAAAGCATCTGTTACCTCCATGTTTTTTCCAGTAAAATTTATTTTCATAAACCCAGCTCCTTTCAGATAAGTCAATGCTTATACTATTTATTACTATTATACCTAAAAAATATATACATTAAACAATGATTTGTAATTCAAATGATTATTAATTACTTGTGGAAAATATGTTGTTAATTTTGTGGATAAATATTGTTTATTCTGTGGATAATGTGGATTGTTTTGTGGAAAACTCATATTAAGCGATTTTTATTTGTGGATTAATATCTTGATAATTATGTATTAATGTTATAATATAATTAGAAATATTTTTGAGGAGTTATTTATGAAGTTAGAAAAATATAAAATTGGAATGAGAACAATAAAAACAGGATTAGCGGTTTCTTTAGGAATGTATATTTCAGATTTATTAGGATTATACTCTCCACTTTTTGTTGGACTAGGTGCTATTAGTACTATGCAATCTAGCGTTTCAGAATCCTTTCAGTCTGGTAAAAACAGAATGTTGGCAACTATCACCGGAGCAATAGTTGCATTAATTATGAGTTACATATTTCCATTTAATTATTTTTGCATGGGTATTGGAATAATAATAGTAATTCACATATTAAATTTACTAAATTGGAAAAAAGCAATTTCTCTTGCTGCTATGGTTTTTATTGCTGTCTACATGAATAGAGATACAGAAATCATTAATTATGCAATTAATAGAGTACTTGATACATCTGTGGGTATAATTATTGGAGTATTAGTAAATTATTCAATCTCTGCTCCACATAGTAACAGCCAATTTGATCTTATCTTTTCTTCTATGAAAGATGATGCTATAGATATACTTTATGATATAATTACAGGAAGAAATAAAATTGAAATTTCTCGATTTAAGTCTAAATTAGATAAATTAGAGGCTACTTATGAGTTAGCAAAAGATGAGGAACGCTATAGTTTCAAAAACAAAACGAAGTTTAATGATAATTCAATAAAGTTAAAATTGATGCAAGGTGTATTTAATGATTTATCAACATTAAAATCTTTAAATTGTAAATGTTGCCTTAATGAAAGCAATAAATCGCTGATTGAAAAATTATTAAATATGACTCTATTTCTCAAATGTGATAATGAAATAACTAGAGAAGATGTAATTTATAATTATCATATTTCGTCGCTTTTAAGCAATTTATCAAATATAGATTAACCTAATGATTTGGAGGTATAAATGAAAAATTTGAATTATGATGTTCTAATGCAGATTAATAACGATATTTACCAAAATCTTGAAAAATATATTAGTATTAAAAAGATTAGAGATGAACTATACAATAAAGTAATGCTTATGTATCCACTATCTCTATTGGATGAAGGAAGCACTGCCTTTAACTTGTGGTTAATATGTGATTATAAAGACGAAGAAGGTAAAACAGTTATAGATAAATATTTAGAAGACAACTTTTTAATTAACAGTATTGAAAAAGAAATATTAACAGCAAAGAAAATGTCCTACCCGTCTTTATATGAAATCTTGGAGATAAAAAATGAAATTATAATCGCAAATAATGTATTCACTGCTGAGGTTATTGAGATACTTGAACCATCAGGAAAACAAATTCTTAAAACCGGAGATTATTTTCTAGCGAGAATAGATAATGTTTTGAAACGAAACCTTTTTTCTGGAGAAATTATTTATGCTCCTAAGTCTGTAGTCCCTTACTTTATCAAAGAAGTTCTCTATGACTTTAACTATGAATTATCTAAAGACTTTAGCCTTTCTTTTTCTGATTATGTAAAGAATAATTATTTTAGATTTTATGATATGTTTTACATGAATGCATATGAGCATTTTAATCCTTCTAAAGAAGATGCATTGTCTATATATGAAGACATTGAAGAATTTCAGAACTATATTAAATTAAAAAGAGATCCAAGTGTATCAGAAAAATATATAAACAAATTATTTGAAATATATGAATATTATTTAGACCCTGAAGATTTGAGCCTAAGAGACCTTAATAAAGTTGATCTTATTGGCTTCTTTAAAGATGCAATTAATGAAGGTTTCATTATATCTAGTGAGTCTTTCTCGTTATATTTAGAAGTTTTAACTGAATATATTATGTTTAAATCAACTCAAACAAAAGACTTTTCTAATTCTTTAAAACAAATAAAAATGATTAGAGAAAATCGATTTGATTTCATAAAAGAGATCCCTATAGAAGATAGCTATTTCTGTAAGGATACCTACCTTATTTCTAAATTATCAAAATTAGATTTAACTATTAGTGATGATTTCATTAAAGATTTCTATGTTTTTTTAATATATCTTATATCAAATCCTTTGACTTTAACAGAAAAAAAACAAAAGATTAAAAAAGCTGATAAATTGGTATTATTAGACTCTATGTTCGGTTCATATGAAATTGGCAATGATTTAAAATTAAATTTTGATGTTTTGGATGTATTCAAAGTTTTAGGTTTGTCCTTAGAAGTACTTGAGATAAAGAATAATCAATTAGTACCAAGTAATATTGTTGAAGATTATCTAATATTAACTCAAGAGGAAAAAATGCAAGTTATTTTATCTGAAATATTTAAAATTGATTTTATTAGAACTCTTTTTCCAATTGATCTAAAAAAAGCCGAATATTTAAAAGATTCATTCATAATAATATTAAACGATATGGTTAGATCCCCTTTATCACTAGAAGATTTAATTCATCAATTTACTTTATATGATAAAGAATTATCTGTATTTTTATATATTCTTCATTTGATAGGTTTAATAGAATTTGATGGAAAAAATAAGCTTATCTTAACTTCTATAGGTAAAGTCTGTCTTCCTTTCATCAATCAATGGGATAGAAGGAAGATGGATAATATATTAATATTTACACCAAAAAAATCAAATATTTAATGGAGGTAATTATGAACAAATTAGAGTTAAAAGATTTTACAGATTTTAAATTTATATCATCAATTAATATTTCCCCCGATGCTAAATTTTGCGGTTTTGTAGTAAGCGGTATAGATGTAGAAGAAAATAAATATTTATCCAATATTTATATCGCACATGAAAATGATGAGATTAGAAAGTTAACTAGTTTTAATGAAGAAAAGAGCTTCTTTTGGAAAGATGAAAAGAATATTATTTTTACAGCACTCAGAGATAAAAAAGACAAGGAAAAATCTGAAAAGGGTTATCCTCTTACAGTTTTTTATGAGATAAATATAGATGGTGGTGAAGCAAATAAAAGCTTTAGTGTGCCTTTAAATATACTCTCTACAGATATGATCGATGAAAACCATTATCTATTTACTGCTCTATATGATGAAAGCTTAGGAGAAACAATATTTCTTAGTGATGAAGAGTTAGATAAAAAAATAAATGAAAAAAAGGAAATTTCAGATTATGAAGTATTAGATGAAATTCCATTTTGGTCTAACGGCGAAGGTTTCACAAATAAAAAAAGAGCTCGTCTGTATTACTATGTTAAAAACGAAAATAAATTAATTCCAATTACTGATGAGTTCACAAATGTGCATCAAGTTCATTTGTCGAAAACAAAAGATAAAGCTTTGCTCATAGCATCTTCTTTTACAGATAAAATGAATTTGTATAGTGATATCTACACATTAGATTTAAGTAGTTTAGAATTGGATAAAATTTCTCCTTTTCATGATTTTAACTACGCATGCGTTTACTATGTTGGGGATAAAATTGTTTTCTTTGGTTCAGATATGAAAAAATATGGGATAAATCAAAACCTAGATATATTCTTAATGAACAATGATGGATCTAACTGTAAAATGCTATTAAATTTAGATGAGGGTATTGGCAATTCAGTAGGCTCTGATTGTAGGTATGGAGGTTCTCATAATTTCAAAGTAGATGGTGATACATTATATTTTATATCTACCAGTGGATACAATTCTTTTATAAATAAATTGACTCTAGATGGGAAATTAGAGAAAATAACTCAGCCAAACGGTTCTATCGACGGTTTTGATGTGGTCAATGGAAAAATATACTTCACAGGATTACGAGATATCTTTCTTCAAGAGCTTTATATTTTAGAAGAAAATGAAAGACCTATAACTAATTTTAATCTCTGGGTTGCAGAAGAGAAAACTATTTCAAAGCCAATTTATGTAAATGTAAAAAATCAAGATGTTTCACTTGATGGCTTTGTTTTAAAACCCATTGATTTTGATAAAACAAAATCATATCCTGCTATATTGGATATCCACGGTGGTCCAAAGACTTGCTATGGTAGTATTTTTTACCATGAAATGCAGGTTTGGGCAAATGAAGGCTATTTCGTATTCTTTTTAAATCCAAGAGGTAGTGACGGGTATGGTGATGAATTTGCAGATATTAGGGGCAAATATGGAAGTATAGATTATGATGATATAATGGTTTTTACAGATAAAATACTTGAACTCTATCCAAATATAGATAAAGATAATATAGGTGTAACTGGTGGTTCTTATGGTGGGTACATGACAAATTGGATAATAGGACATACAAATAGATTTAAAGCTGCTGCATCTCAAAGAAGTATTTCAAATTGGGTTTCCTTCTTTGGGACCTCAGATATTGGGTATTATTTTGTTCAAGATCAAGTAGGTTCAAACCCTTGGGAAAATCAACAAAAATTGTGGGATAATTCTCCATTAAAATATGCTAATAATGTGGTTACTCCTACTCTATTCATTCATTCGAATGAAGATTATAGGTGTTGGATAGATCAAGGTTTTCAGATGTTTAATTCATTAAAATACCATGGTGTTGAGTCAAAACTAGTCATGTTTAAAGGTGAAAATCATGAGCTGTCACGTTCAGGTAAACCAAAACATAGAATTAAGAGATTAGAAGAGATCACTCATTGGTTTGATAAATACCTAAAATAAAGTTGGTGTTATTTTTGAATAAAATTATAGATAGACTGCTAGAACATAAACCAATTGTTGTTCTTGATCATTTTATTTACAATCTACTTAATGATTATATATTTGGTTATTCAGCACAAATGGCTTTTTATCTCGTACTTTCTATATTTCCATTCTTAATTGTGCTTTTAAATTTATTGAGTCTCTCACCAGCTATATCTGGTGAAGTACCTCTAGAGTTTTTAGAATTTTTACCTAGTGAAGTTACGAATATTATCGAAGGTTTTGTCAAGGATATAGCAACCAATAGTAGTCAAGGTCTTTTGTCTATAGCTGCTATTGGAGGCCTCTGGACTGCATCAGGTGGTATGATGGTAACTATGAGATCTATAAATGCGGCTTATGGTTTTAAAGAAAATAGATCTTACCTTAAAAGAAAATTACTTTCACTGTTATTTACTGTAGCTTTATTGATTTTGATAGTCATGGTCTTTATTACGCTGGTTGTAGGGGAATTGCTTGGTAATTGGATATTTACAATTATTGGCAACGAGGTTTTGTTCTTAACTCTTTGGCAATATCTAAGGTTTATTATACCTATTCTGTATATGATTGTAATATTTGCGCTCATATACAAATATACCCCTAGCACAAATAAAGAGAATAAAATTAAATTTAAATCTACATTGTTTGGCTCGATATTTTCTACATTGGGTTGGATAATTGCTTCTATTTTATTTTCTTATTATGTGAATAATTTTGGGAATTATGCAGTAACTTATGGGAGCTTAGGTGGAGTTATTGTATTTCTCATGTGGCTGTATATAATTAGTATGATAATCATCTTAGGTGGAGAGATTAATGCTACTTACCTCTATTATAAAAAAAATGAGGTTGCATTTAATAAAGAAACTAGTTTCTTATATGACTTCTTTTTAAAATAATTATCTTATTGGCGTAGATAAACAAAGTGCAATTATTTTATCTGCGCCATTTTCTTTTAACTCTTTACCGCATAACTCAAGTGTCATTCCAGTGGTTACAATATCATCTATTAATAATATCTTCTTGTCTAAGATCAGTTCTTCTTTTTTTACTAAAAAAGAATCTCTTAGATTTAATCTTCTTTCATGCAAATTTAACTTATTTTGTTCTCTTGTCCATTTGTTTTTTATAAGTATATCTTTAAATAATGGCTTATTATTGTATTTAGCTATTTCTTGTGCCAACAAATATGATTGATTATATCCTCTTATAGCCTCTTTCCTTCTATGTATTGGCACTGGTATGATAAGGTCATAATCAAATATTCCTAACTCATTTAAAGTCTTATTCATATATGATGAAAAAGTCTTAAAAAGATGACTTTTATTATTAAATTTATACTGATGAATAAAATCTTTCGTAAATCTATTGTAAAGCAGAGAAACATATAACTCATCGACATAATCAATTTTTACGTCCAACTTAGAATGTAATTCTTCAATTCTATCTCTACATTCTTTACATAACCCATGTTTTAGATTTTCATCATAATCTTTGCAAAAGTTACATATATTATCTGATGGAAATAAAAATTTATTTATCATAATTCATACCTTCTTTAAAAAAATAGCTATAGTATTGTTGTATTTTTCTGTCAAGAGAAGAATACCTTTTTTCTATAAGGTTGTTCTTAACCATAATATAAATATATCTTCTATCGCCTATTAATACAACAAGGTCTTTTGCTCTTGTTATGCCAGTATATAGCAAATTTCTAGTTAGAAGCATTTTAGGACCAGAAGTGATTGGCATTATGATAGCTCTAAATTCACTTCCTTGAGATTTATGTATTGTTATCGCATAAGATAATGTCAATTGATCAAGATCTTTGAAATCATATTCTACTTCTTTTTCAAAATCAAATAAAATTTTTATAATCTCATTTTCATCATCTATATCTTTTATTATTCCAATATCTCCATTGTATATGCCCTCGCCTTCTTCTCTTCCCTCATCTTTTGTTATTGTCCATTTCATCTGATAGTTATTTTTTATCTGCATCACTTTATCTCCAATTCTGAAACAAAAGCTCCCAAATATTTTTTGTGCTTTATCTTTAGCTGGTGGATTTAAGGCATCCTGAAGCATTTTATTTAGAGAAATTATTCCCACCTCACCCTTTTTCATTGGTGATAAGACTTGAATATCGTTAATTGGATCAAATCCATAATATCTCGGTAATCTTTCTACAACTAACTCTTTTATCTCTTCTAAAACTTCTTTTGTAGAATTTTTATTTATAAAAAAGAAATCTTTGTCTTTCTCGTTTAAAATTGGGAAAAGACCATTGTTAATCCTATGTGCATTTACAATTATCATACTTTCTTCTTCTTGTCTAAAAATTTCATCTAATCTCACGACTTTGATTATATTTGAATTAATTATATCTCTTAATATATTACCTGCTCCAACTGATGGAAGTTGGTCTATATCACCAACTAATATCAGTCTTGTCCCAAGTTTTATAGCCTCCATCAAGCTGTTCATAATTAAAATATCAACCATAGACGCTTCATCTACTATTATCAAATCGCTTTCAATTGGATTTTCATCATCTCTTAAAAAATTAAATCCTTCTTCTGTATATGATATTTCCAAAAGTCTGTGTAATGTCTTTGCTTCATATCCTGTGGATTCTTTTATTCTCTTAGCTGCGCGTCCAGTTGGTGCTGCTAGTACAAATGTTTTACTTTCTTTTTTATAAATCTCGATTATAGCTTTTATGATTGTAGTTTTGCCTGTTCCTGGCCCTCCTGTTAAGACAACTACTCCAGTGTTTATTGAACTTTTTACGGCATCTCTTTGTTTTTTAGCAAATTTTATGTTAAATTTTCTTTCAATGTCATTTATTTCTTTGTCTACATCAATATTAATATCATCTAATTTTACATTGCTCAATTCTACTAGTTTTCTTGCTATGTTGTTTTCAAAAGTATTGTATGGTGCATAATACACAATATCCTCATCATCAATCTTCATCTTTACAAAATCGTCAGAAATCAACAAACTTTTTAGTTCATCGATTACTTTATCTTTTGGTACTCCTAGCAAACTCCCTGCCTTTTTTATTAACTCTCCCTCTGGCAAATAAGTATGGCCATCAGCTATTGCTTCATGCATGATATAGTTAAGGCCCGCCTTTATTCTATGAGGCGATTCCATGTCAATCCCAATTTTATTTGCAATTTCATCTGAAATCTTAAATCCTATTCCTCTTATATCTTCAATTAGCCTATAAGGATTCTCTTTAATTAATCTAACAGTTTCACTGCCGTATTGTTTATATATTTTAAGTATTTGATTAGTTGAAATGTTGTATTCTTTAAGTTCTACTACAATCTGCCTTATTTCTCTTTGTTCTTCAAAAGCTTTCATTATCTTTATTAGCTTTTTCTCTCCGATGCCTTCCACTTCTAATAATCTTTCTGGGTCATACTGAATTATATCCAAAGAATCTTCCTTAAATCTATCTACTATTTTCTTTGCAGTTGCTTTCCCAATATTTGGTATTAACCCAGATGATAAATAGCTCTCTATTCCACTTAAAGTAGATGGTAATTTCTCCTTTAGACTGGTAAATTCAAATTGCTCACCAAATTTATCATGATATATAAAGTCCCCTTCTAATTCAACGTATTGTTCATTTTTTATGAAGAAAGCCTTACCTACAAATGTAATTGGTCCATCTGATGTATTTAGTCTCCCAACAGTATATCCATTTTCTTCATTTCTAAATATTATATCTTCAACAGTACCTTCTATAATCATGATTTACCTCCAACAATATCTCTACTGCTATTATTATACAACAAAAATATAAATAAATCCCTCTCTAATGAGAGGGTTTTATTTATAGAGCTTTCCTTAGAACTTCTGCTTTATCAGTTTTTTCCCAGCTTAAATCTAAATCAGTTCTGCCGAAATGACCATAAGCTGCTATTTGCCTGTAAATTGGTCTTTTTAAATCCAAGTCCCTGATAATTGCTGCAGGTCTTAAATCAAAATTTTCTTTAATGAGTTTTACTATTTCTTCGTCACTTATTTTACCTGTACCAAATGTCTCGACATTTACAGATAATGGATGTGCGACCCCAATAGCATATGCAAGTGCAACTTCACATTTATCAGCAAGCCCTGCTGCAACTACATTTTTAGCTACATATCTTGCCATATAAGAAGCTGACCTATCTACTTTAGTGGGATCTTTTCCAGAAAAAGCTCCGCCGCCATGTCTCGCATAACCACCGTAAGTATCTACTATGATCTTTCTTCCAGTGAGCCCAGCATCTCCCATTGGTCCTCCAATGACAAATCTACCTGTTGGATTTACATATATTTTTGTGTCATCATCAATCATAGAAGGTGGTACTATTTCAGTAATTACGTGTTCAATTATATCTTCTCTAATTTGTTCTAATGTTACTGCTGGTGAATGTTGAGTTGAAACTACAATGTTCTCAACTCTTACAGGTAAATCATCATGATACTCAATAGTGACTTGTGTTTTTCCATCTGGCCTTAGATAATCCAGTGTACCATTTTTTCTAACTTCTGCAAGTCTTTTTGCTAACTTATGAGCTAGTGAAATTGGCATAGGCATTAGTTCAGGTGTTTCATTACATGCATATCCAAACATCATCCCTTGATCCCCTGCTCCTATTTTATCTAATTCATCATTAGATAAATTCTCTTTCAATTCTAAAGCTTTATCAACGCCTAATGCTATATCTGGAGATTGTTCATTTATAGATGTTAAAACTGCACATGTATCTGAATCAAAACCGTATTTTGCCCTAACATATCCTATTTCTTCCACAGTTTTTCTTGCTATTTTAGGTATGTCTACATAGCAATCAGTAGTTATCTCTCCTGCTACCAATATAAGCCCTGTTGAAGCAACTGTTTCACATGCAACTCTAGCATTAGGATCTTGCTTTAATATTTCATCTAATATCGCGTCTGATATCTGATCACAGACTTTATCTGGATGACCTTCAGTTACAGATTCAGATGTAAAATACCATTTTTTCATTTTATTCCTCCTCGAAAATTATATATTAAAAGCCTTTCCAAAAGGAAAGGCGTCTTTAACAAACAAACCTCATCTTCCAGAATTATAAACTCTGCAGGAATTAGCACCTTTAATAGGTTGCCGGGTTTCAATGGGCCTGTCCCTCCACCACTCTTGATAAGGCATCAAGATATTCAATTCACGAAGCTTATAATAGCATAGTTAATATATTAAGTCAACAATAATTATTTTGATCAATCTAGTATCCTTCCATCAGCAGAAATCGTCACCACTTGCCATGGTATAAATTTCCCACTACCCATTAATGCTCTTTTAACAGCTTCCACAATTCCTCCACAGCATGGTACTTCCATCCTCACAATTGTAACACTCATGATATCATTTTGTCTAATTATTTCAGTCAATTTTTCAGAGTAATCTACCATGTCTAATTTTGGACATCCAATTAAAGTTATTTTATTTTTCATGAATTCATTGTGAAAATTTCCGTATGCATATGCAGTACAATCTGCTGCTATAAGTAGATTAGCATTTTGGAAATATGGTGCTTTTATTGGTGCTAATTTTATTTGAACTGGCCATTGTTTTAGCATGCTGCTTACATTTACTTTCTCAGTAGTTACTGATGAAATATTTTCATCTCTTTTTATTGCTTTTGCCATAGAACCTGGACAAGAATGTGTGTGGTTATCATTTGATGATTTCTTTGCAAGTACTGCTTTCTCATCATATTCTAAAGCTTCTCTTTCAACGAATGTAATAGCTCCTGTTGGGCAAACTGGTAAACAGTCTCCTAAACCATCGCAATAATCATCTCTCAATAATTTTGCCTTCCCATCTATCATGCCAATTGCTCCCTCATGACATGCATTAGCACACAGTCCACAGCCGTTACATTTTTCTTCATCTATACTTATGATTCTTCTTTTCATTATATCCTCTCCTCATATTAATTATGTTTACATTATATATGAGGAAAATAAATAATTTAGTTGCATATGCAACCAAATTATTTATCTTTTTAAATTATTTGACATATTGTATATTTCATCAGCTGTTTCTACTACTTTACTACTCATGGAATAAGCTCTTTGTGTGATTATCATATCTGTTAAAGATTTTATCAAATCTACATTGGATTGCTCCAAAAAATATTGCTTAATATTTCCAAAATTAAAATCGCTATCTATAGATGAAAATATTTCTCCATTTGATATAAACTTGCCACCATCCATCGGTATTAAAGCGTCTAAATTATCAGGATAAAATAAGACTACTCGTCCTAGTGAAGTATTTTCTCCATCTATGTTTTGGTATAAATAACCTTCTTCATCAATTGTTATGGTTTCATTTCCCCATTCATTGGGTTGTATTGTATAGTCTATTATGAGATTATTTCCTTCTGAATCTACTATTGTGTTATTTGCATCTAGTATAAATCCTCCACTACGCGTTAGCATAATTTGTCCATTTTTTGAAATTCCAAAAAATCCATCACCCTCTATAGCTAAATTATATGGGCTTTGTGATTCTATCAATGCTCCTTGATTATAAGATAATTTTGATACTAGACTAGATGTGCCAGCACTTACATTTTCTGTGTTTAAAAGCTCTCTAAAGCTTATTTGTTTGCTTTTATATCCTACTGTGTTAACATTTGCTATATCATCGGAAACTGAATCCATCTTACGCTGATTAGCATTTAACCCAGATCTTCCTACGTGTAGAGAAATATTCATATTATCACCTATACCTTTCCAACTTCATTAACAGCTTTGCTTAAAGTTTCATCGGCTGCATGCATTAGCTTTTGGTTTGTTTCAAATTCACGAGTGATCTCTATTAATTTAACCATCTCATCTACCATGTTCACATTACTTGATTCTAGATATCCGTTTTTAACTTCTGTTTCTATTATATTAGTAGGTGATTGCGTCATAAATAAACTATCTCCAATGCTTATCAATGTATTGTAATCCTCTATGTCTGAAATTAGAAAATTATAATTCTCATCATTAACATTTATATATCCATTTGCTCCAATGACTCTATATCCTTCTATTGTAGTTAATTCATTGTTTTCATTAATTATAAAGTTGCCATTTCTTGTATATGCCATTTGTCCATCATTTAATTCAATAGTGAAAAACCCATTACCATTTATTGCAAAATCAGTATCGTTTCCTGTCTCATAAAATGTACCATTAGAAAAATTCCTAAAGTAACCATCAACTTGATTTCCAAACACAAATTGCCCCAATGGATTTCTTAAATTCTTATTATTCCCACCTGCATAGTTTATCATTTCTCTTGATTCCATTGTGCTTTGTAATACTCCTTGAAATTTATAACCTGGAGTATTTGCATTTACAATATTAGAACTTGTATTTTCTTGTTTTTTTTGAATTACGTTTAAACTTCTATTTATAGTGTAGAGAGATCTAATCATTTATTTCTCCTCCATTATTTTCATTAGAATTTATGTTGACTTTTATTTCTTCAGGATATATCATCCCGAGCTTTCTAGCTTCTATTTCAATTTCTTTATCACTAAGAGATCCATAGGAGAAATTCATTAAAATGGCAGCAAGTAAAACACCAACTCCTAACGGTATAAATACATTTACTCTCAATTCTTTGATTCTATATATAAATTTCTTAATAATAAAACCTCCCCCTTGTTCATTCCTAATATATCGCAAGCTTCTGTCAAATTGATATCTCCATTAACAAGAGAATTGATTATGCTAAATTTATCTTCATTGTAATCTATGGGAACTCCTTTGTTCTTCAATTCTTCATCATCTGATATATTGTCTTGAGTTAATTTAAATTTTTCTATATCGTAAATATCTTCTTTCTTTAATATATTTTCATTAACTCTGTCTTCAAAACTATAGAGTATCTCCTCTATTTCATTGATTCTATTTTCTATATTAGCCAACTTATCATCACTTGGAGTTGTTTTTTCTTCTTTAGATTCCAAATTTTCTTTTTCTATATAAAAGCCTAGCGCTAAAAATATTGTTGCTATAAAAATTAGAAATTTAAACATCTTCATCCTCCATTAGATCTTTTATAGAACTATTTAGCTTAAGCAAAATCTTTCCATGAATTTGAGATACTCTTGCTATTGATATATCTAATACATATGCAATCTCTTTTAATGTAAGTTCTTCTACATAGTATAAACTCAATATTTGTTGTTCTCTTTCGTTTAGCTTTTCAATGGCTTTTTTTAGTTCTTTTTTCCTTTCCTTATCTATATACTTTTCTTCAGGTGACTTTTCTTTATCATCCTTTAAAGTATCAATAAAATTAAACTCTTCTCCACTTTTTGTGTAAATTACTGATTCTAATGAAACGTTTGATAAGTAATGGAGAGTTTCGTAAATTTTTGATAATTCTTTGGTTTCTAAATTTAATTCTTTAATTATCTCTTGTTCTTCTGGGGTTCTGTTAAGTTCTTTTTCTAGTTTTTCTTTAGCTGCATAATATTCATTTAATTTATAAATTCGATCTCTTGAAACTTTGCCTGATTTTCTTAGTTCATCAATTATTGCTCCTCTAATTCTTATAGTAGCATAAGCTTCAAATGGTACGTTCTTAGTATTATCAAATTTATCAATGGCATCCATCAATCCAATAATTCCAACGCTTACTAGATCTTCATAATCAAGAGCGTTGTCATTTATTTCTATTCTAGATACAATCTTGTTTACAAGAGGTATATATTTAATTATCAAATCATCTTTATTGTTGAGATATGTTTGAGACATTTCTTTACCCCTTAATTTTATTCTTCCTCATTAAAACAAACACTTTTTTTATTAATTTTTCTCTCATATTGTCAGTTATATCTGTAAATTGAACTCCATATGAGTAAAGAGCTTTATCTTTTATTATGTCTACTTGCCTGTGAACAATGTTGCCTTTCAAGGCGAACTGTTCACCTTCTAACTGAAAGTAAAGTACAATATTTTCTCCTTCTGAAAGATTGTGGTCAGACTTAAATTTCATTCCGCCTCCACTTAAATCAATCATCAAGCCTTCTTTTAGATATTCTTTTACCTTTTCTAGTGAAAATAGATTTAAATCCAAATCGTCTTTCTTAAGTAAAAAGCTATGATCAGAAAATCTAATTTCTTTCATATTATTCACACGTGCGTATTGTCTTCTTTGAATTTTCTTTATATTTGTTATATCACTTAATATATATGTTGGAAATTCTAGTCTTTTTCTTTCGCTTACTATTGCATCAAATGAAAAAGAGTTAACCCCATCATTTGCTATGCCGCTTACTTTTTCTCCTACCTTTATAAGTTTAAAATCCTTGCTATCTGAAGTACTTGTGACATAAATATTGTCATCAACTATATCATATATTAGTCCTTTAAAAATTTCGTTATCTGCTAATGTGAGTTCTACACTGGAATTAACAATTATCGGAATCATATGATCACCCAAAAATTCTATAAATTTTGTTTTTTAATTCTTTTATATTCGATATGTTTTTCTTGAACAAATCATCATCTATTAATTTAGAACTTATTATATCTAAACTTTCAGCTGCTAATGAATTAGGATATTTAATTACAAATGGGCATTGCTCCATTATAGCTTTATTTACCCTTAAATCAGTATATAAATATCCTACATTTTCAATTTTTATGTCTAAAAATGAGTTAACTGTCATAAGTAATTTATTGAAAGTATCATCTCCTGTTGCTTTAGAATCAACTTGATTTATTATCACTTTCACTACATCTTTTATTGTGTTGCTTGATATTACTTTTAGAACTCTGTATGCATCCGTAAGCGCTGTAGGCTCAGGTGTAGTTATCAATATCGTTTCATTCGATAAAAGCAAAAAAGCCATAGTTTGCTTTGTCATACCTGCTCCGTTATCTATTATAATTACATCATAATTACCCAACTCTAGTAAATTTTCTAAAACCCATTTTTGTTTTTCATCTTCAAGATACTCCAACTCCATTAAATCAGAACCACCTGATAATAAGTCTATTCCATAAGGACTTTTAATTATGACTTCACTTAATGTCTTATCCCCTTTAATCAAGTCAAACAGATTGTTTCTTACCGGTATCCCCAATATTATATTAGCATTAGTCATTCCTACATCTGCATCTATTATTAGAACCTTTTTGCCTTTTTGATATAATTTTATTCCGAAATTTACACTAAAATTTGTCTTACCTACGCCACCTTTACCACTCAATACTGAATATATTTTCACATCTTTATTGCTTTTACTCCTAGCATCATTGTCTATCATCTTTCTTAAATTAGAAGCTTGATCTATCATAAAACTAAGTCTCCTTCACTCAACTCAAAAATAGTATCAATATTTGCTTCTCTTATATCATTTGGTACATCTTGTCCATTGCAGAGATACGCAATGGGTTTAGAACTATTATTGAGTATGTACCACAAATTTGACAAATCTAGCACTTCATCTATTTTAGTTATAATAATTGAATCATAATTCAATGCACTATATCTATTAAGAATGTTGTCTATAGCTAATTTATCAGTTGTCATGCTTATCACAAGAAAAGTTTTGTAGTCTAAATAACATTTGTCAATAAATTTGCTTACTTCAGAAAGTTTTTTGTCATCATTTGGGCTCATTCCTAAAGTGTCTATTAAAATTAAGTCACAATCTTTTAATTTCTTAAGTTTACCATCCATTTCAGATATATCATTAGCAACTTCAAATGGTATATTCAAAATTCTAGCGTAAGTTCTTAACTGCTCTACTGCTCCTATTCTATAAGTGTCAATAGTTATCAAGCCAACTTTGTTTTTGTTTAATATTGACTCTCTTGCAGCTATTTTGGCAATAGTAGTTGTTTTCCCAACTCCAGTTGGTCCAACTAAAATATTTATTTTAGATAGTTCTTTCTTTTGATTAAAATTTGTGTCCTTTAAAAGAATTTCTAAAAATTGCTTTTTCTCATCAAAAGTCAAATCCTCAGGATTTTTATCATGTAGTGAACAAAAGTGCATTAACTTATCTTTTGCTGTCTCGCTATCCATATTAAGTTTAATCCCTTTTTTTGAGTTTGCAATGACTTTATTTTCACTTTTTACTGTATTTTCTGTTAAAATAGGATTTTTATCTTCTTCTAAAGCAAAAGTCACTTCGATGCGTTTCTTTTTAAAAGGATTAAGCTTTGCACCTTGTTTAATATTTCTTTGATCTACTAATACCGCATCAGATCCTAATTCATATTTAGCTCTTATAAATGCTTCTTTCATATCATCCACTATATATTTTTTTATGATCATATTCTTTCCACCATTCCTACTGCTTCTATATCTACTTCGTTTGGTATTTCTGTTATAGAAATAACTGGCAAGTTTGGAAAATTATAAGATATAAGATTCCTAAAGGCAATTCTAATCTTAGGTGATGTTAGAATAACTGGATCAATTCCTTTGATTTGAGATTGCTCAACAGCTTTATTTAAGTTGTCAAATATCTTATTGATGATTTCAGGCTTTAATATCGGTATAGATCCAGACATTGTCTTTTGTGTATTTTCACTTATTGTTTCTTCTATACTTGGGTGAATAGTTATAACAGGGAGTTTCCCTTCAACATTCAAATAGTTTTTTGTAATAGTCCTTTTTAATGCTTGTCTAACTTGTTCCACAAGCATTTCTGTGTCTTTAATCATTGGTGCATTATCAGCTAATGTTTCAAGTATAGTAACTAAGTCTGTAATAGGGACATTTTCTTTTAATAACCCTTGCAATACTTTTTGTACTTCTCCCAATGTCATTATGTCTGGGATAAGTTCATCTACTACGACTTCATACTTTTCTTTTACAAAATCTAATAGTTGTTTAACTTCTTGCCTACCCAATAGCTCATAGCTATGGTTTTTGATTACTTCTTTCAAGTGGGTTACTAAGATCGTCGATGGCTCTACTATAGTGTATCCTTCGAGATCTGCTTTATCTTTCTGATTTTCATCTATCCATATTGCATTTATTCCAAAAGCTGGTTCTTTTGTAGGAATACCTTCAATATTTAATTCTCCATTTCCCGGGTCTAGAACCATATACTTATTTAAATAGATTGTCCCTCTAGCTACTATATTTCCTTTGATTTTAATAACGTAATCATTTGGAGATAATTGTAAATTATCTCTTATCCTTATTGAATTAACTATTATTCCAAGTTCGTTAGAACATTGCCTTCTTATTGCTGTAATTTGATTTACTAGATTTTCTTCTCTACTTTCGTCTACTAAAGGTATGAGTCCATAGCCTATTTCAAGGGCTATAGGTTCTACCTGAGATACTTTAAAATCATCTTTTTCTGATTCTTTTTGAGAAGCAACAGATAAGTTCTCAATCTCAGTAGCAACAAGCAGTTCTTCCTTTTCGTTCTGTTTCAATAAATATCCAGTGCTTCCTATTAAAAGAGCAACAATTAGAAATGGAATCGTTGGAAAAGCAGGCACAAGGGATATAACTAATAATACAACAGAAGCAATCATCATTACGTCAGGAGTAGAAAAAATTTGTTCTGTCAAACTTTTTCCAAATGTGTTCCCATCTTCTGACCTTGTCACTAATATACCTGATGATATAGATATTAATAGTGCTGGTATTTGACTTACAAGCCCATCTCCTATAGTAAGTTTCCCAAATTTGTCAATAGCTTCCATAGCTGATAATCCGTTTTGTAGTGTAAAAATAAGTATTCCACCAACTAAATTAATAACTGTTATGATAATACCAGCTATTGCATCTCCTTTTACAAATTTACTTGCACCATCCATTGCACCGTAAAAGTCAGCTTCTCTCTGTAAGTTTAGTCTCCTTTGTTTTGCTGTTTGCTCATCAATAAGGCCTGTGTTTAAATCTGCATCAATTGCCATCTGTTTACCTGGCATTGCATCTAATGTAAATCTAGCTGTTACTTCAGAGACTCTACTTGATCCATTTGTAATAACTACCAATTGCACAATTACTATGATAATAAATATTACTGCCCCTACTATATAGTTATTGCCTGTGACAAAATTCGCGAATGCATTTATTACATTGCCCGCATCTCCTTCACTAAGTATAAGCCTTGTGGATGATATGTTTAGAGCTAACCTAAAAAGAGTTGTTATTAACAATAGCGTTGGGAAGGTTGAAAATTCTAAAACATTTTTGGTTGATAAAGTAAGTAATAATATTATTATTCCTATAGTGATATTTGATACCAACAAAAAATCTAAAAGCAAACTCGGCATTGGTATAATGATTATTCCGATAATCCCAACTACCAAAAACCCAATGATAGCTTCTGTATATTTATTAAAAGTATCTGATACGTTTTTAAAGAGTACTCTCATATTTATCCCTCAATTATATTCTGCTTTTTTTCTTTTTTTCTAAATCATAAACATAAGCTAAAACTTCTGCAACCAATTTATAAAGTTCTACAGGTATATGATCTCCTACTTCAGTATCTTTATAAATAGCTCTCGCTAGTTCTTTGTTTTCGATGATTGGGATCTTATTCTCTTTTGCTTTTTCCTTTATTTTTTGTGCCAAGAAATCTACCCCTTTTGCCACAACTACTGGAGCTTTATCTTCATTTTCATCATATTTTATTGCAACAGCAATGTGTGTTGGGTTAGTAATCACAACGCTTGATTTTTCAATCGCACTCATCATTCTACTTAGGGCAAGTTGTCTTTGCTTTTGGGACCGAGCTTGTTTTATCTGCGGATTTCCTTCCATCTCTTTATATTCATCTTTGATTTCTTGCATAGTCATCTTTAATTCCTTTTTGTGATCTCTTTTTTGAAAAATGTAATCAACTATTGCTAATCCCAGCATGATGATCGAAATATTTAATGCTAGATCAACTACAAAGCCCATTATAAAAGGAAATAATTTCTCTGTTCCTATGCTACCTGCATTTAAAATTTTAGGAAAAGATTCAGTGAGATAATTATACGTCAAAAAGCTAACTAAAAGTAATTTCACAATGTTTTTTAACAAACTAAAAACTGCCCTTTTTGAAAATATATTTTTAAAGCCCTTTATGGGATTTATCCTATTAAAATCAGGCTTTAAAGGTGTTGAAGTAAATAACAACCCTGTTTGTATTAGATTGACAATTACTCCTACAATAAGTCCAATTGCTAGATAAGGCATTATCAAGATAAAAAGATCAATCAAATTTGGTAAAAAACTCGATAAATTACTCCTAGTAAGATTTGTATTAAAGCCAGTAGTCAAACTATTTTTTAAATAATTTAAACTATTTTTGTATAAATTCATGGCAATAAAACTTGCTGTAATAGCAAATACTATCAAACTCACCGCTGGTGCTAATTCAGCACTTTTAGCAATTTGTCCTTTTTTCTTCGCATCTTTTAGCCTTTTCGGGGTGGCTTCTTCGGTTTTTGACTCTTTATCAGCCATTTTTAATCACCTGTTATTTTCCTATTATATTCATAAATCCTTTGAAGTAATAAGGTATCTGCCCAACAATCTCTCCACTTCTACTTAGTACAAAAGAAATAGATACCAAAAACACTACAAAACTCACTAAAGCTTTAACTGGCATTCCTAGCATAAATACATTTATTTGAGGAACAGTTCTAGATATTATTCCTAAAACTGCATCTGAAACCAACAGTACGATTATCATTGGGGCAGCAAAATTCAATGCGGTTTCAAACATTGTTCCAAAAATATTTACTACCATTTCAATTTCAAGTCCATCAATTAAATATGTCCCTAAAGGAATCAATTTAAAAGATTCAATCATACCCATTATCATATAGTGATGCATATCCAATAAAAAAAGTGCTGCGATAGCTATCCAGTAATATGCTTTGCCATAATTAGAAACACTGTTCCCAGTTATTGGATCATAAACTGTTGCCATAGTAAATCCAGCTTGAAAATCAATAAGCTGTCCTGCCATTTCACATGCTGTAAAGACTAAATTTGTTACATATCCCATTGCAAGTCCAATGAGTGTTTCTTTTATTGCATAAATGAAAAATAAAAACATATTTGCTACTGGTATAAATTCAACTACAGATGAATATGCAAATACAGTTAATGCAGCTGATAATCCTACTTTCATAGTATTTGGGAGTCCTCTAAGTGAAAATGCAGGGCTTATAACTATAAAGGAGGTTATTCTTATTAGTATTAAAATTGCTTTCTGCAATTCTATATTCATATCTTTATCCTTAAATTATATTTTGAATTAGAGAATAGAGACTACTTGTCAATTCTATAACTCTATTTAGCATGAAGTTGCCAAATAGTACAATTGCTAACATAACTGCAATGAGTTTCGGTACAAAGCTTAGAGTTTGCTCTTGTATTTGCGTTGTGGCTTGTAAAATACTGATGACTAATCCAACAACCATTGAAGTTAATAGTACAGGCAATGAAACAACTATTATAGTTAAAAAAGCATTTTTAAGAACATCTAATACTAAAGCTTGTGTCATTTAAATCCTCCATTAAATAAAACTTTCTATTAAAGATTCCACTACTAAATACCATCCATCTACCAAAACAAATAACAACAATTTAAATGGTAAAGATATAAGTACAGGTGGTAGCATAAACATTCCCATTGACATAAGAATACTTGCAACTACCATATCAATTACTAAAAATGGTATATATATTATAAACCCAATACTAAAGGCTGTCCTTAATTCGCTTATCGCAAATGCAGGAATGACAACACTTATTGGTAAATCCATAGGTTCACTTACATTGTCGCTGTCTGATGCTCTTAAAAAAAGCGCCAAGTCTTTTTCTCTGGTCTGTTTGAGCATGAACTCTTTGATTGGAATTTCAGCTCTCTCTAAGGCTTCTTCTTGGGTTATCTCATCATTTATAAACGGGTCATAGCTTTCTGCCTTTATAGTCTGAATTGTTGGCTGCATTATAAAAAAAGTAAGAAATAGCGCTAAGCCAATAAGCACTTGATTTGGAGGTGTCTGTTGAGATCCAAGCCCACTTCGTAAAAATGATAATGTAACTATAATTCTGGTAAAAGCTGTTGTCATAATAAGTATTGAAGGAATTAATGTTAAAACAGTCATAAATATCAATAATTGTACAGAATCAACAGTTGCATTAGCATCATTGCCTATTACAATATTCTCTAATCCAGTTGCATATGTAAAGCTTGGAAGTGCAATTATTAAAATTAAGCTTAAGAATATATATTTAAAATGTTTATTCACTTTTATACCTCTTAATAAATTTACTGATGTCTATTCTGTTATTATGAAAGTCCTCATTAATTGTTTTATCCAATAGATATTTATCTACATCTTCTTTTGAGAGATCTTTTAATATTAAATTCTCCTTCTCTGTAAAGCTCATTAAGTAATAATCACCCATTATTTGAACAATTCCAATTGAAGAATGTGCATCTACACTTATTTTCTCAATTATTTTTATCATTCTTCCCTTTGAATTGATTTTTGAATTCAAAAATTTTAAAGTGACGTTTGCAATCAGAATTACTAATATCAATGCAAAGATCATTTTAAAAAATGAAAGTAACATTTGTATATCCATGATTTTCCTCTTTTCTACTGAACAATAATGTCGGTGATATATACTTCTTTTATTATTGGTTCTTCAAAAGAATTATTTAAATCCTCAATAATATCCTTCTTCAATGTATCTATGCCTTCATTTGTAGTGACATCTTCATATCCTCGCCCTCTTAAATTGTCTAAAATGATGTCTCTAATTTTACTAGTATTTGCTGTGAGCATTTCTGTCTTAGAACTATCCGTATACATAAGACTAATCTTAACTTTTAAGTAATTTCTCATATTTGCAGGTGATTTCAAATTTACAAGAAATTCGTCAAGACTCATAGTTAATTGTTCTTCTTTGTTAAATGATTCCATAATATCAGCTATTGTAGTGTCAGTTACTTGAAGATAAATAAATCCTCCTAGAAGTAATATTACTATGAGTAAAATAATTATAATTAAAATTTTCAATTTAGGTCTTTTCTTCTTAGCATTTTTCGTAGGCTCTGTCATTCTACATTCTCCTCAAATACTATTAATAAATTTACTCTTCTATTTTTAGTTCTGTTTTCAGGTGTGTCATTTGGCGCTATTGGTGAATATTCGCCATATCCTCTTGCTGAAAGTCTTTTTGGATCTATCCCCTTTTGTTCTGTTAGATACCTCAAGACTGAAACTGCTCTTGCTGTAGATAGCTCCCAATTAGTGGGATATAGATATGTTCTTGATGGAACATTGTCAGTATGCCCCTCCACTACTATTTTATTATCAAAATCGCTTAATAAGCCTTCTAATTTGTCTAACAACTCGATTCCTGAGTCTTTCAGTTCTGCACTCCCCGGTTCAAATAATATTGCGTCTTTTATTTCAACAAATACTCCTTCCGATTGCATCTTTACAGAAACATCAGCCCCCAAATTATTTTCATCTAGGTATTCTGATACCTTATTGTACATCTCCACTATATTTGGTGAAATGGGTTCATTCAAAATAGATTCATCTTCTATTATGTCTTCTCCCTCTTTATCTTCTTCGGATATTGGAGGTAATGAATTGTCATTTGAACCGTCTTCATCGAATATATAATCACTTCCTCTCCCAGAAAGTGCAGCTTGTAATGAATAAGCAATATTTTTAAATTTTTGAGCATCAATATTTGACATTGAATAAAGTAGTATAAAAAAAGTTAAAAGCAATGACATAAGATCTGAATAAGTAGTTAGCCATGATGGTGATCCACCCGCTTCATCTTTTTTCCCCAATTTCTTTCTAGCCATTGTTTATCGCCTCGTTCGACTTTTCATTTTCAGTCCCTTTATTGGTCTTTTTAGAATTATTTCTGTCTTTAGGATTTAAATATAGTAATAGTTTTTCTTCAAGTAATCTCGGATTAGTTCCTGCTTGTATTTCCAAAACTCCTTCTATGATCATCTGTGCAGTAAAAAGTTCTTCATCTGTCTGAACTTTTAAATTTGATGCTATGGGTATGAATACTAAATTTGCCATTAAAGAGCCATAAAAAGTTGTTACGAGTGCTGTAGCCATACCAATTCCAATTGTGCTTGGATCATCTAGCTGAGCAAGCATTATTATAAGTCCAATTAAAGTGCCGAGCATTCCAAATGCAGGCGCTAATTCACTCCACTTTAAAAATACAGCTTGCCCTGTTGAATGTCTTCTTTCTATTGTTTCTGCTTTTAACTCCAATATGTCTCTTATGCTATCAGGTTCTACACCATCGATGACGAGTTGTAACCCTGATACTAAAAATGGATTGTTGATTTTATCTAATTCATCTTCCAATGCTAATAACCCGTCTTTTCTTGCCTTCCTAGATAATTCAGCAAATAAACTTACAAGCTCTGTTCTTTCATTCCCTGGCGAGCTTAGAAGCATTTTTAAAACATTTGGAATGTTTTTTAGTGTTTTAAATGGGAAACTAATTAAAAGAGCACTAAAAGATCCAAATACTGTTATGATAACCGATGGAATGTCAACAAAATTATTTATGTTCCCGCTCAGTAAGATCGACCATATTATCAGAGCCATCCCCGCTATTAAGCCCATTGTTGGTACTAAATTCTTCTTCATAACTAACCTCCGGAATTTTTGAAAATATCTTTTGCTTGTATTCTATAATTTCTTCAACTATCTGCTCTGGTGGTTCATTCACTCTTAATATCTTACCATCAACAAGCGTAACAATAGTATCTGAAGCTGCTTCAATTTTATATATTAAATCACAATTCAAATAATACGGGCTTCCATTAATCGCAGTTAGTTTAATCATATTATCCTCCAATTCGCATCTTAGGCAAAAAGCCTAAGATGCTTTTTAAATTATTATCTCTTAAGATTGATTAACTCTTGAAGCATTTCATCAGATGTTGTGATGCTTCTTGAATTTGCTTGGTAAGCTCTACTGGCAATTATCATTTCTGTAAATTCATTGGCTAAATCTACATTTGACATTTCAAGAAAGCCTTGTCTGATAACTCCTAAGCCTTTTTGCCCAGCAATTCCCACTTCAGGCATTCCAGAGTTGTTCGAGGCAACATAGTTGTTATTGCCGATTTTTTCTAAACCCTCAGGATTGTTAAACCCAACTACTCCTATCTGCCCAAGTAGATATGATTTCCCATCACTATATACTCCAATTATTTGCCCAGATCCATCTATTGAATAACTTTCTAAATCTAATGTACTTGCTCCAACTAATATTTTTTCAGGTATGACCAATGGTTTTAATTTATCTAAATCATTAATTCCATTCGGAGCATTCAATGTTGCTGGTGTAGTATAACTATAAACATTTGTAGTAGGATTCTTTGTCATACCATTTACGATATATCCCAAAACTCTTTCTCCATTAGAATTTACAAGATTTCCTTCGTAATCAGTAAAGAAAGCTCCATCTCTTGTGTAATATTTAGTGTTACCATTATTATCAGGTGATACTGCAAAAAATCCTTCGCCCTCAATTGCAAAGTCCAAACCTCTATTTGTAGGTTGCAGTGCTCCATCTGTCATCATCATGTCTATTGCGCCTACTTTAACTCCTAACCCAACTTGTTTTCCATTGATACCACCTAGCCCATTTGTTGAAGGGCTTTGTGCATTTGCCATAGTTTGGCTTAGCATGTCTTGAAATCTCACCCTGCTGGATTTATATGCCGTCGTATTTACATTTGCTATGTTATTTGCTAAAACGTCCATCTTAGTTTGAAATCCCTTCATTCCATTTACACCGGAATATAATGACCTTAACATTTGTAATCCCCCTTTTATTAATTCGCTTCAGTCAGTCTGCGAATTTATGGCTCCCATAAGGTCCAGCCATTACTTAACTATCATTGTGCTATCAATATTTGTCACAATTGAAACTTCAGAATTGTTCATAGAAGTTATAATTGTCCTATTTGTTATACTTGCTATGAAAGCCAAATCTTTATAAAGAATCAAGCTTTCTTTTGCTCCTTTTTCTTCAAGCTTATTTATTGCTGTATTTAAATTTTCAATATCCCTGCTATTTAATCTCACTCCTCTTTCATTCATTCTCTGGAGTGCATGATTAGATATATTGACTTCTTTATTAGCTTTTATTGTTTCATTGAGAATCTCTTTAAAATTTAGATTTTCAGTATCAGAGTGCTTTGTTTTATTTACTTCATTTTTTATTTGGTAATTGTTTTGAATTTTTATATCCATATTTATCCCTCATTTGATACTTCTACTAATAAACCTATTGGGTAGTCTTTTTGATCTATTTGAAGGTATACATTGTTGTTAGCAAATTTAACTTTCTCAACAATTCCAACGATGTCTCCTTCTTCAGAATAAATTTTTACTTCTTTTCCCACTAGCCTTGCTTGATTTAACATGTTCACTTGGTTAATTGATTCATATATCTGATTTAGCTGTTCAAGCATGCTAAATTGAGCCATTTGCGTCAAATAATCTGTTTTGCTGCCTCCCCCACTTTCATCCCCTGATACATTTTGATTTTTTATTTCTGCTGCCATGATTTTTAAGAAATCATCGATTGATAAAGATTTATTATTAACAGCATTTGTGTTTGTTATATTGTTTACTCCTATTATTTCCATTTTCCCACCTCCTATGCGAGAATATTTACACCTGATTCATTGTAATCTTTGTACTGTAAAATCTTTACTGTTTCTATTTCCTCTCTTGTTGTTTTATTCCAATAATATTTATTTTGCCTGTCGTTAGAATTGTTGTTTGAATCAAAATTAAAGTTTGATTGGTTCTTAGTAAAATCAAAATTTAAATTGTCATTCACAACCTTTACTTCAAATTTTGAAATCGTGATATTTTGCTTTAACAGGCTGTTTGAGAGTTCATCAATCTGATTAAGAATTGCAGATTTTGTGCTCTCATTTTGCACTAACATGATAGCTTTTAGGTCTCCTTTTTCTATTTTTAAGTTGATATTAAGTTGACCTAAGCTATCTGGTTTAAGCCTTATATTTATAAATGTGCTCTCACCTTCTGTTTTTGGTTTTTGTATATCGATTATTGCTTGCTTTATCGACTCTAAATTGTTATATCCCATAGTTGCACTTTTTACGTTGTTAATTCCCAGATTTGTATTAGAAATATCGACTGTTCCCTTTTGCACTTGAATATCTAGCTTTAATTCCCCTTCAATTTCATGCTTTGATACATCTAATTCTTTATTGAATTGTTTATCTAGATTTTTTAAATCTAAACTTTCCTTTTCTCTAAATCCAATAGTTCCTTTGTTTTCTTCTTCTGAAAATTGAGTCTTTAAAATAATACTTTCCTTATTGACTTTATCAGTGATTTTCTCATCAGAAGGGTCTTTATTGGTTTTTATATTTAATTTTTCATATTCCCCGAGTAGTCCTTTAATTGTAGTGTCTTTTTTTATGTTGATATCTTCTAGAAAAATCAATTTTTCCTCTTTCTGATCAGAATTTTCCGCTAATCCTATGTCAGCATTTAGCACAATTGGAATATTTTCTAAATCATTTGCTTTTGACATATTTAAAATTGTGTTACCTTCAATCGAAATTAGTTCATCTAGCTTATCAGATATATTTATATCTAATGAACTATCACTTGCTTTAGCTAAATTGAAGTTATTAAATAGAGCTAAAATGCTAGTTATATCTAAGTCAATTACCTCAGATTTAGTTTCTTTAGTTTCTTCATTTTCTAAATCTCCATCTAACGTATTTTTATCTTTCTCTGACTTCTTTATATCTTTGTTGTTTAAAACAAAATCTTTCAATACTGATTTAAATTCTTCTGATGTATCGAAAACATCATTGCTTATTTTATTATTATTTGTATTAAGATCAATCCTATTTATTTCCATTTTATCACCTCCCCTTTTTTTATTTATCTAAAAATTAATTTTTAGCGTGTTTGAATTTCATGACAGAAAATTCATCTAGTTCTTTTTGTTCTTTTAAATTCTTTTTGTACATAAACTGGGAATAATCCTTTTCTTTGAGCTTTTCCATAATTTTTTTATCCGCTTGAGCTTTTGTGAGTTCTACTCTTTTATCTTCTAAAGCCTTTCTTTTTTCGCTCAAGAGTAATTTCTGTATTTCCAATTTTTCTTCTAATGCTTCTCTATACAATTGCATTTGGAATAATTCATTTGCATTTTGAATTTTAAATATTTTTTCATTTATCTCTTTTAATTCTATATTTATCTTAGCTATCTCTATTTCTAGCTGTGAAATCTCTAAGTTAATTTTTGCAAATTCTTCTCTTTTTAATTTTTCAATGTCTTCTCTATAATCAAGTACTTTTTCCATTGAAAAGATATAATTTTCCATTGTAAGCCCCTCTAATTATCTATATTTAAACTATTTACTAACAAGTCAAGCGTTTCATCAAATGTATAACTTTCGGTAATGTTTTGTTTTAAAAATGAGTTTATCTTAGAATTTAAAGCAACCGCCCTATCTATCTTTAAATTGCTTCCCTTGACATATGCTCCGATGTTAATCAAGTCTTCTGAATCCTTATAAATTGCTACATTTTCCTTAAGTTCTCCAGCTAAAGAGTAATGATTTTCTGCCACTATTTCTTTCATGACTCTACTAATACTATTTTGTATGTCTATAGACGGAAAGTGATTTTTTGCAGCAATTTCTCTTGATAAAATGATGTGCCCATCTAATATTCCTCTAACTGCGTCTGCTATCGGATCATTCATATCATCTCCTTCTACAAGGACAGTATAAAATGCTGTTATGGAACCATCTTTACTCATTCCACTTCGCTCCAATAACTTCGGCAATAATGCAAATACGGACGGAGTATATCCCTTTGTCGAGGGTGGTTCTCCAGTTGCAAGGCCTATCTCTCTTTGTGCCATTGCAAATCTCGTTACAGAGTCCATCATAAGCATTACTTTTTTCCCTTGGTCTCTGAAATACTCTGCTATTGCTGTCGCTACAAATGCGCCTTTGAGTCTAACAAGTGGTGGTTGATCAGATGTTGCACAAACCACAACACTTTTTTTATAACCGTCTATGCCTAAATCTTTTTGTATGAATTCAAGCACTTCTCTTCCTCTTTCTCCAATTAGTCCAATGACATTTACATCTGCCTCACAATATCTAGCTATCATCCCTAAAAGTGTGCTCTTCCCGACTCCACTTCCTGAGAAAATCCCAACTCTTTGCCCTTCTCCACAAGTTAATATCCCATCTATTGCTTTAACTCCAGTACTCATTATGGTAGATATTCTTCTCCTGTCAAATGGATTAGGAGGTTCTCTATCAACATTGTAAAACTCGCCATTTATTTTTAATTTTCTATCAAGTGGTCTTCCAAGTCCATCAAGAGTGTGCCCTAATAAATCATCACTTATTTTTATACTTAGTTTCTTACCTGTAGGCTTAACAAGACAGCCAGGTCCGATCCCACTTATTTCATCTAATGGCATTAGCAGAACACAGTCGTCCTTAAACCCTACTACTTCAGCTAATACAATGGTTTTAGTTGATCTTATGATAATTTCACATACTTCTCCAATGAATGCTTCTATACCTTCTACTTTGATTATAAGTCCTATTACTTCTGTCACTTTTCCCATAACTAAGTAATGTTCTTTGTTCTTAACTGCATTAGTTAAATTATCAAAATCTATTATCATAGTTTACTCACCTGAATTAATCAATTCATTGACGATGGATATTATTTGGTTTCTAAATTGTGCATCTATTATTTTGTTTCCAGATTCAATGATACATCCGTTTATCTCTATATCAGCATCTTTTAAAACATTAAAATTTATTTGCTTATATCTTTCTCTTAAACTTGGCAAGTTTTTCTTTAAAATCTCATATTTGCTTGGATTTACAGTTATTATAACATTTGTTGCATTTTCTATTTCTTCAAGTATAGGATGAATTATATTCATAATGTTTTCTTCAGAAGTATCTATAGCGATATTGGCCATTTTTTCTGCAATAGTTGCTGCTAGTTTTATAATTTCTTCCCTAAAGTTAATTAAAAAGTCTTCACTCTCTTTTTGTGCATTTTTTAATAATTTGATTGCGTTTAATTTAATGTTTTCGGATTCTATTTTTGCTCTTTCTTTCCCTTCAATGTAACCTTTTTCATACCCACTGTTGTATCCTTCTTCGAATGCGCTTTTTTTTAAATCTTCTAACTCTTCACTAGCCTTCTGTAGAATATATTTCCTTTCGGTTTCTGCCTCTTCTATTATTCTTTGTTTTATAGACATTGCTTCTAGAAATTCTTCTTTATTTTCTTCGTTCTCGTATATATTTAAGTCCTCTTTTTTTGAATCAACCTCAATTTTTTTTACGTTTACTTCTTTTACTTCTATAGTATGTCTATCTAATTCAACCTCATGTTTTTTTATGACTCTATATGATGATTCCATCTTGATCTCCTCTTGCAATAACCACTTCACCGGCTTCTTCTAATCTTCTAATGATGTTAACTATCTTTCTTTGAGCTTCTTCTACCGCAGATAGTCTTACTGGGCCCATGAATTGTATATCTTCTTTTAGCATTTCTGCGGCTCTTTGAGAAATATTAGCAAATACTACACTTGTAACCTTCTCTGATGCACCTTTTAATGCTAGAGCTAAGTCTTCATTACTTACTTCCCTTAATATACGTTGAACGGAATTCTTATCTAAGTTAACTATATCTTCAAATACAAATAGACTTGATTTAACTTGTTCAGCTAATTCTGGCTCTTCTATTTCTAAAGATGAAATTATGTTTTTCTCAGTATTTCTATCAACCGAATTTAAAATTTCAACCAATGTCTTTACTCCACCAATTGTTTCTTGTTCATTATCTATTAATCCTGAAAATTTATCTTCCATAACTTTTTCTATCCTTTTGATGACCTGCGGAGAAGTCCTATTAATAGTCGCAACCCTTTGGGCTATATCAGCTTGCAAGTCAACAGGAAATTGAGATAATACAGTTGCTGCTTTATCAGGTTGCATATAACACAGTATCAGCGCTGTGGTCTGTGGATGTTCATTGATTAATAAATTAGTTAACTGTTGAGGATCAGCTCTTCTTGCTATTGAAAAAGGTTTTTCTATCTGTTTATATTGGTATAATACATCGATGACTTCTTTAGCCCTTTGTACCCCTAATGCCTTGTTTAGAAGGTTTTTTGCATAATCTATTCCTCCATCTAAAACAAATTTTCTCGCTGTAGCCATATCAATAAACTCATCAATTACTTTATCCTTTTCCCCAGGCTCTACGTAATCTATGTTTGCAATTTCATATGTTACTTGTTGTATCATATTATCTGGCAATAGTTTTAAAACTTGTGCTGATATTTCAGGGCCTAAAGATATAAGAAATATGGCTGCTTTTGTTGTTCCCTTCCTAGGATTTTTCATTCTCATCTACTCCCTTAACCATGCTTTAATCAATTCTGCTGCTAATTCAGGATTATCCTTAGCATAATCTTTAGCCATTTTCCCTTTTGTGTCAGGTTGGGCTTCTATTTTTTCACCAATTGTATTTTCATTTAAAACTTTAATTGTATCTTCCACTGTAACGCCTTTTGTTAAATTTTCTTGGAATTCTTTGTCTTCCTTCCTTTTCTTCCTAGAATTCAATATTATCACTGTCCCGATAATAAAAATTAAACTTCCTACACCTATACCAATGAGTAAAGGCAGATTGTCTTGAATAAAGTTTGTATTAGTTGTGTCTGTTGGCGGAATATCCTCACTCAAATCTTTGTTAAACTCTATCCCAACAACATTAATTAAATCTCCTCTTTCAGCATCGTATCCAATTGCTGTTGCAATAATATTCTGTATATTTGAAATATTAGCCTGGCTTAATTGGCCGTCATATATCACAGATGTGCTTATCTTATTGATTTTCCCGGGTGCTCTAATGATTGATGTGGTTTCTGTTGTTAGCTCGTTATTTGTAGTTTTTGAATATGTTGAGTTTTCACCATCTACACCTTGGACTACATTACTTATATTGTCATTTATATTACCACCAGTAACATCTTGTATGTCTATGTTGTTTCCGCTAGCGTCAACTTGCTCGCTTCTTACGACTGGATCACGGTACTCTATGATTGTGCTCTCTGTAGAATCAAAGTCCATGTCAGCAAAAACTGAAACTTTTATCTTATTTACGCCAAATGCACTGCCCAACAAGTTGTTAAGTTTTGTTTCCAATTCCTTTTCAAATTGTCTTCTTACCTCTTGTTGTTTACTGATTAAATTTGACGTTCCAAGACTTGTACCATCATCAGCTAGAAAAGAACTTAGCAACACGCCTGAAGAATCTACTACTTGTATGTTCTCTAGTGGAATATTATCTACTGCTCCAGAAACTAATGCTGCTATACCTCTAATCATTTCTTCTGTAATTTTTTTAGTAGGTTTTACATCTATGACTATCGATGCAGACCCTTGTTTTTCTTCAGCATCAAAAATGCTTTTCTGTGGCAGCACTAGGTGCACTTTTGCATTGTTTATGGCATCTAATGACATTATGCTTCTTTGGATTTCTCCCGTAAGCGCTCTTTGATACATGATCTGCCTATCTTCCTCGGTTAACATCATGCTTGTACTGTCAAATATCTCAAATCCAATTGAATTTTCGGGAAGCATACCATTCATTGCCAATTCCATCCTGTATGTATCAATATAATCCTCATCGATTAAGATGGTTGTGCCCCCGTCAGCAACTTTGTATTTTATTTTCTTTGTCTCAAGATCATTTACTATAACCCCTGCATCGTCAAGCTCAAGATTTGTAAAAAGAACTCTATATGTGACCTTATTAGCAAAATATGTTAATCCAATCACAACTAAAGCTATGACAGCTATTGTTGCTATCATCCTTTTCTTCTTTTTTTTATCAATTTTGGTCCAGCCGCTCTTGACATTACTAAATGTCGATTTTACACCATCCATTAAAAGCTTCTCCTTTTATTTATAGTTGCATATTGTTGAGTTCTTTATATGCTTCTACAACCTTATTTCTTATTTGAACTGCTAATTCAAGAGAGAGCCTTGCTTCTTCAGTGGCTATCATAACTTGATGTAAGTCCACATCATTTCCACTTATAAGATCACTTATATAATTGTCAGCTTCAACTTGCTTGTCATTTAATTTATTTAATTGTTCGTTTAACACTGCTCTAAAGTCAGTCTCAGTTTTGTCGTTTACCTTTGAATTTACTGAATTTATCCCTGATAATCCTATTTTATTTATTTCCATGTTAATCCTCCTTAGCCTTTAGAAATATCTAGCGCTTTTTTTAGAATAGCTTTATTTGCATTTAAACATGTCACATTTGCTTCATACGCTCTTTGTGTATTTATCAATGCAATCATTTCGTCAACAATATTTACATTTGGCATCTGAACATATCCATTCTCATCAGCATCTGGATGAGTTGGGTCATAGACAATTCTAAATTCAGTTTGATCTTCTTCTATTCCATCTACCTTAACTCCACTACTAACATTTTTCCTTATCCCGCTAGTTCTGTCTATCTCTTTTTCTAGGTTTTCGCTAAATGTCACTACTTTTCTCCTATATGCTTCACCATTCTCTGCTCGTGTAGTATTTATATTTGCAATATTTGTTGAAATTATATCCATTTTTAGTCTTTCTAAAGAGAGCCCACTTGCATTTATCTGCAATGATTTAAATACGCTCATACTAAAATTCCCCCTTATCTATTTATTACATAATTTAAACTTGATAATTTTGCATTTATAATCTGTGTAAGTGCACTGTAATATATCTCATTCGCAGCTAATTCAGTCATTTCAAGATCAATATCAACATTGTTACCATTGTCATTGTATGCAGTGTTTGTCCTTTTTTTAACAATCGGCTCTACATCGCTTAATTTGCTCGCACCAAAATGAAGTTCATTTGTTTTACTCAAATTAACTCCATCTATTGCTTTTTGAAGATATTCTTCAAATTCAACTTTACTTACTTTATAATTGGGGGTATTTACATTGGCTATATTGCTTGAAATGGTTTTCTGTCTAAGAGATGAAACATCTAATCCTCTTTTGATAAGTTGGTATGTATTATCACTCATTTTTACACTCCCCGTCCTAAGTTATTTAAGAGCAACAAAAAAACTTTTTCTTCGATAACTGGCTGCCTTATTTTAAGGCCCTGTAGCTTTGCGACCCTACCTCACGGTAAGTGTGCCATTTCGAAAAAAGTTAATTAAATTATATTACATTTCTGTTACAAAGTTTAATGCTATAATATCATCGTTAACTAAAAATTTCAATAACTAAATTTAAAAAATGCCAAGAATTTAATCTTGGCATTACAATACATCTTTATCTATAAATATAGTCTCATCAATTTGAGGAATATAATTTTGTAAAACTTTGTCTTTCAAATTCAATTGTTTGTTTTCTTCAATCAACGCAGCCCTTGCTTTTTTTATAGCCTCTAAGAAATCATCCAATAGTTTAACTGTCTCTGCTAGTTTTTCTTCATAGAGTTCATTGTTTGTTTGATAATCTGATTTCAACTCTTTGATTTTTACTAGTATTTGATCGTTTAATTCAATCAATTTTATTGCTGAATCTAATTTCCCATCCCAATTTGATAAATTATCGATTATTTTTTCAAGTAATTCTATTCTCTCATCTCTTTCAATCATAACTGAGCCCACGCATCTCTTAGCTCTTCTAAAAATCGTCTAACTTCTCCAACAGCTTCAATGTCTTTGTCAATATTTGCTCTTATTAATCTATAATATAGATAGTCATATAATTTGTATAGGTCATTAGCGATTTGTCCACCTTGTTCAAAGTTCAAGGTATTCATAAATTCAATTATTATATCTTGGGCTTTTTTGATATGTTCATTGGTTTTCTCTATGTTTTTCTCATTTATAGCTACTTCAGCTAATTTTAAATTCTTAATAGCTCCATCGTAGAGCATGACCACTAACTTTACTTTTGATGCAGTATATACTTCATTTTGTTTATAAGCATTATATGCTTGAGCTTGATTCATACTAACACCTCGCTAATTATTTACTAGTACTGAAAGCACCTAATTGTGCAGTAAGCCAATTCATCTGATCTTCTGCCTGCATCATTGCGGTATCTAATTTTGAAAACATATTTGTGTAATACTCTTGCTTTTTCTCCATTCTCGTATTAAAAATTTCAATTTGTCTATTTATATCTTTTAGAGATCTTTCAAAGCTCTCAGTCTTGTTTTTTACAACTCCATTTGATTTCGATATATACGAATCAATGTAATTATTTAATTTAGGAACAAATCCTTTTTTTTCGCCATCTAAATCTGTAGAAAAGAAATTAATTACATTCTCTGCATTTTGATTTAAACTATCCAATAATTTTTCTTGGTCAAATTTCAACACACCGGATTTATCAGTAGTGGAAATGCCTAGCTGAGAAATATCTCTTATCGACGTATTTGGATTTTGAATTGGTGATGTCACCATCCTTCTTAATGTTGAATGAAGCATTTGAAGTGAAGAATCCCCTGCGAGCACCCCTCTGGAATTTGCGACTTCAGGATTCCCTGAAGAAAATTTTTCTTCAATAAATTGCATTGTTGAATTGTATTGATCAACAAAATCTTTAATAGCACTCACAACTTTATCATTATCATTTACAATATTTATCGTCTCATATTCACTAGAATTTTGATGCGTTTTTTTTAAGTTTATAGTTATGTTTTCAATAACATCTGTTATCTCATTTGTTGATCTTTCAACTTCGATTCCATTTACAGTAAATTTTGCATTCGTTCCATAGTTCACTTCTTTGTCGGTTCCAAGTTTCAAATCTTCAACTAAAGTCCCTGAAACTTCAATATTCCTATTTCCTGTTTTTACATCGCTTAGTATTATCCTTCCATCTATGATACTAGAACTTATCCCAGTAGTTTTTGTACTTAAATTTATCTTGTTTGTTATTGTCTTTAAGCTATCACTATCCTCAATTTGTATTTCTATTTCTATACCTTCATGATTAGTTAACTTAATTGTTCCATTTAAATGAAGTTCATCTGATATTTTCTGTCCTTCCTCCAATACCTTTCCACCTATAACATTTGTCGCAGTTGCTAATGAGGAAACATTAATTTTATAGCTTCCAGCAATAGCTTTGCTATTTGCCGTCATTGAAACAATATTGTCATCAGTAGATGTTGATTTTTTAGCAGTAAATGTACTCGCGTCTTGTAAAACTTTTAGCTTCTCAAAAAGAGAATTTAGTCGAGTGTTTATATCTTTCCAAGCATTCTGTTTATTTGTTATAGTGGTTTTTTTGTCAGTTAACTTAGTCAATGGAATTCTCTCAGCTTCCATGAGTTTATCTATTGATGTTTGGTCTATTCCTGAATATGTTCCAAGAAAATTTATGGCAGATGTCATTTAATCAACCCCTTTCATCAACAAGTATTCCTACTAAATCCCATATGCTAGCAACCAAGTCAAGTATTTTTTCCGGTGGAATCTCTTTAATAACTTCTTCTGACTCGTTATCAACGAGTTTTACCATTATCCTTCCAGTTCCTTCATGAATTTGAAATTCAAAATGATCATCATCTTTGAATAAATATTTATTCGCTTCTTCCACAGCTTCGTATAGCTTTTTATTATCATAGCCTCTAGTATTTTCAAGATTTGTTCCAACATCAGTTTTAGTTTTAATCTCTTTATTATATGAAGTAGTATCAATCGAATTTGTATCCTTTTGCAAAATTTCTTTATCAGGTATTCTTTTAATTTTATTTATTTCGTTTATTCCCGCTACTTGTTTGATTGAGTTAACCATCAGAATCACTCCACTTTAAAATTATTTAATAGCAATTCTTTTAAATCAATGTCTATTTCTAGAGAATTTAAATTTTCACTTACTATTTCATCATATACTTCTTTTCTTAGGATGTTGATCTGTCTTGGCGCTTCTATTCCAATCTTTACTCTGTTTTCTTGTATGTCTAATATTTTAATTTCTATATTGTTCCCAATTACGATTCCTTCACCTATTTTTCTATTTAGCACGAGCATTATTCATCAGCTCCTTTTGCAATTAACTTATGTTTTGTAGAGTAAGAAGTATAAGTTAATACATATTGTTTGCCTATCTTGGACTTAATATTTATAATGATTGGAGCTAATAGATTAGCTGTGCTTTCATTTAAACTATTTCCTAGAGTTACGATAGAATAAACTTCAAGCGAATTTTCAATCTGTGGATTTAAATCTATAGTGTCGAGTTCTTTGTCTGGTATATCTATTTCGTAGTCTTCAAAAAAATCCCAAGGATTAATAAGTATAAAGCAAATATCAACATTGTCTACATCTTGTAAAAATTTAAATAAAGAATTGTTTGGAAAATCAATTAGTACAAAACGAGTACTGTTTTCAAACCCTAAAATCCCATTTGGAAAACTTAAAATATTTTCATTCTCAACTTCTAATTCCTCTAAATATTTAGTTTCAATTTTTATTTTTCCCATAGTTATTCACCTTAAGTAGTCGAGTAAACTTGGTTGTAATATTTTAGCCCCAATTGACAACGAAGCCAAATACACTGAATTTAGAGTGTTCGCTTCTGTATACTTTTGAGCTAAGTCTATATCTTCTCTTTGTGATAAAAGATTTTTCAAGTTCAAATTCTCGGCTTCATTCCTTTCTTTTGCTGCTTCTAGTCTATTGGATATAGCCCCTATTTTAGATCTAAAACTTAGGATGTTATCTAAATGCTTATCTAAGTCTCCTAGTAATTTCCCTGAAAGAGCGTCGCTATCACCATCTTCTAATGCAGTTATGATGTCTTTTAGTAAATCGCTCAATGGCTGTCCATCCTGCCTTGTAAATTCATCTCCATTCACCGCTAACTCGACTTCAACTCCAGTGGAAATCTCTCTATTTATATTGTTGTTGTTTCCTTGGTACACCAAATCTGGAGTAAAAGGTTTATCAGTTGTCTTTGTCCCCGAAAAAATATACCTGCCATCAAAATTTGTGTTCAGCACATCTGCTAGTTCTCCAACTTTTACGTTTACTTCCTCTGCTATTGCATTTCTATCATCATTAGATAAAGGACCATTTGCCCCATATATGACAAGTTCTCTGATTTTTTGTACTGTTGAAATGGCCCCATGTAAAGCACCATCTTGCGTATCTACCCAGCCGATAGTGTCTGTTATAGTTTTATTGTATTGTTCGTTAGTTGATATTGTATTTCTTAAATCCATTATCTTAGAAACTAATAGAGGATCTTCTGAAGGCCTTGTTACAACTTTCCCTGAGGATAGTTGGTTTTGAAGCTTTTGCATAGATGCTAAGTTTCTATTTAAATTTCTCAAATAATTAGTTGTTAGAGTTGAATTTGTTATTCTCAATTTCTACACCCCGGTCCTATTAATTAGCACATCTAGCATATCGTTTAGCACAGATATAACTCTAGCATTTGCTTCATATGCCTTCTGATATTTTAAGACATTAGTAACTTCTTCATCTATAGATACACCAGATGTTGATTCCCTTTTTAAAACTAACTGATTCAATAGTACCTCTTGATTTGCGACTATATTGTCTGACTGTTGCTTAGATATACCTACTCTTGTTACAATATCATTGTATTTCCCTGTAATAGTTGACCCATCACCAAGTAATTTTTTGTTTAATTTTGATATGTCCAAAGCTCTTTGACCATCACCTTTATGTATAGTATATCCAGGCAAAATTAGTTCATTGTCATTGTTGATATCTGGATTTACTTTTACACTTTTAGCAGAATCAATATCAGTAAATATGTCTTTTCCAGCGGGAGCAGGTTCTACAACATCGCGAACGAGTTTGTGTAAATTATTTACTTCAGTAGCCATTGATTTAACAAAGTCATCCAATTGACTTATTACACCATCTAGTACTTCTATGCTTTCTAAATACCCTTTTATTTTACCTGTAGTAATGTCTATTTTATCTGCTCCAACAAAAAACTCTCCAGCAGCATTTTTAGTTAATGTATTTTTTAATTCTCCATTTAAAACTATTTCGCCGTTAAGATTTATTTCAGCTCTACCGTATTTATCATAATTCACATCTACTTTTGCTATACTTGATAAGTCTTTTAATAAAAGATCTCTTTGGTCGAGTAAATCATTAGGGACTTCCCCTTTAACCGATATATTGAATATCTGTTTATTTAAAGAATCTATTTTATCAATTGTTGTATTGAAATCTAGGATATTCTTATCTATTTGATCATTTGTTTCCACTTTTAAAGATTCTATTTGATTAGCTATATGGTTAATTGTTTCCACAAGTGCTTTTGATTTTTCAACAACTATAGTCTTAGCACTTAAGCTTTCTGGATTTTTACTTAATTCCTGCCACGCATTAAACATTTCATTTAAATTAAAGTTTATGCCTGTAGTAGACGGTTCATTTAAAGTTATCTCAAGTTGATCTAATGTTTGAGATTTAACATTGTATTGTTCATATGCACTATTTTCGTTTCTTATCTGCTTGTTAACGTAGTCATCTGTCATACGCACGACGCTTTCCATCTTAACTCCAGTTCCAAGTTGACCTACTCCAGCGAGTGTATAGGAAAGATCTGCTTGCATCTGTACTCTTTGCCTTGAGAAGCCTTCTGTATTTGCATTAGATATGTTATGGCTAGCCGTGTGTAAAGCAGTTTGCTGTGCAAGTAATCCTTTTGTAGCTGTATTTAAAGTTCCAAATATACCAGACATGTTCTCCTCCTATACTGTTTCATCGATAAATGTTGAAATATCTTGTTTTTCTAACCCATTTTTCTTGTATGTGTTGCCTTTGGATAAAACTTTTGCTATGTTTTCCATAAGATTTTTTTGGTAACTCAGCGCCTGTTTTGTTAACATTTGATTGGTTTTTTGCAACTCTAACACTTCGAAAATTAAATTTTTGACTTCTATATCAGTCTCAATGTTCGTTATATCATACAAACCTAATTCATTTATTAACTTTGTTTTTTCATCTAAAACCGATTCAATTATATTTGCTTTATCATTAATCAATGCATCTTTTTCTATTAATAAAATTTTCTTAAGGTTTTCTAATATTTTTGTTATTTCTTTAAAACTATTCATTTATTCCACTTTCTTTCTGTGTGTCCATGGCATAAATTATTTTTTCAGCTATTTTTTCAGGCTCAACTTTATATACTCCATCTAAAATCTGTTTTCTTATTCTTTCAACTTTTTCACTATAATCTACGTTTGATGCAGTATTTATCCTGCTGGTTAACTTTTTGGCAGAGTCAGAAATCTCTATGTCTACAGCTTTAGTTGCTTTTTCTTCTTTAGTATGCGCCTTTTTTTCATTATCTTTATATATGTTATTCACTATGTTTTGGTTTTGAATTCTACTTATTTTCATAAAAATTCCTCCTCTTTACATTTTTATCGGATTGTATTTCAATAATTTAATAGTTATTAAAAAAATAAAGTCATAGTTTAACCATGACTTTATTTTAGTTCCTTTAGCCTTTGTTCCTTACTCATTATATTTGTTATCCTTATCCCAAAATTTTCATTTATTACTACAACTTCACCTTGTGCAATGAGCTTCCCATTCACGTAGATTTCTAATGGCTCATCGGCTTGCTTATCTAATTCTATTACTGAACCGTTGCCAAATGATAAGACCTCTCTTATAGTTTTCTTAGATTTTCCGAGCACTACGCTAAATTCTAGCGGCACATCTAAAATTAAATCTAGATTCCTAGGGTTCTTTTTATCATCTATGGAAACATTTAATTCTTCAAATGAAGGTTTTTTAATATTTACTTTTTCTTTTTTCTCTTCTTTCACAGCTTCTGTATATTCTGTTCTGTCAGTAGTGTTTTCATTCAAATTTTTATTATTATCATGATTAGTTACTGCATTGTTGTTAATAGCATTAGGGCTCTTATTCTCATCTTCACCTTTCATTCTTTTAACAATCTCTTCTACAGTTTCTCTAGTATATAACTGCATTATCTCACTTTCTATGCTTCCCTCTACATCTAGTTTAAATGCAATTTTGCATATATACATTTCTGGATCTAAATCTCCAAATCCCTTTGCTTCATTTGTATCCCAAAGCGATACTTCTGGTGGCAATATATCAATTTCCATACCAAGCATAGTTGCCATCGATGTTGAAGCTGATCCTATCATTTGGTTCATAGCTTCAGCAACTGCACTCATTTCAAATTCAGATAACTCTTTTTTCGCGCTATTTCCATCTCCACCCATCATCAAATCCGCTATAACAGATGCGTCTTCAACATCTACCATAAGCAAATTGTTTCCTTTAGGCCCCTTTTTAAATCTCACATTTGCCACTACTTTTGGGACTTTACATTCATCAATTACTTGCCTAAAAGGAATCCATGATACTCTTGGAGTTGTTATTAGTACCCTCTTGCTTAACAAAGTTGAGAGGGTAGTTGCAGCTGTAGACATTGAAATATTTCCAACTTCTCCAATAATATCTTTATCAACATCTGAGAGAGTAAATTCGTTTGAGTTACTATTTTGACTTTTCTTTAATAATGCATCAATTTCTTCTTGAGATATAAAATTATCACTCATTCTAAAACATCCTCTTCTATATATTGTAATACTTCAACAGCTAAATTATTATTAATCTTTCCTGCTCTAACTAAAAAATGCGGTTTCCCTTCTACTAACATCATAAGTGGTCCGTCAATTCTACTATCAAGTCTTACACAATCGCCCTCTTCAAGATTTAGAAAATCTCTAATTGTGATAAAAGTCTTCCCCAGCTCTACACCTAACTCAATCGGCACACCCATTATTCGTTTTTCAACGAGCTCTCTATTATCCTCTGTTATGCCTTCATCCGATTCAAACCAGTTTTTAAAACTCAATTTATCTATTACTGAATCCAAAGAAATATAGGGAATACATATATTCATGAAATTTTTGTTTTCCATGAGTTCAAAAGTAAAACTAATAAGAACTACAGGCTCGTTAGGTGAAGCAATTTGAATAATTTGAGGATTAGTTTCCAAAGTTTCTAAATCTGATTCAATCTCTACCACATCTTCCCAAGCGAGATCAAAAGCATTTAAAACTACTGCTGCTAGTTCTTCAAGAATTGATAATTCAATATCTGTAAAATTTTCTTTTTTCTTCAAAACCACAGCTTCTTTTATCTCCGTTCCTCCACACATTAATTCAATAATTTGATAACAAGCCTGCGGGCTTATTTCAATAAGTAAATTCCCATTTAGAGGTTTTGATCTGAAAACAGTCATAAATGTAGGATTTGGTACAGATCTAGTGAACTCATCAAAACTTATTTGTTCAACAGCGACTACTTTTATTTCAACATTGTTTCTAACTAAATTCGAAATAGTATTCCCTGCGATTTTGGAAAAATTTTCAAATATCATGTATAAAGAATTAATATGATCTTTAGACAGCTTAAAAGGCCTTCTAAAATCATAAGGTTTTATTTTATTTTTTTCTTCTTCTGCTGTTGTGACATTTTCAGGCGTTATTTCTCCGCTGTTTAAAGCTTTAAGTAAAGAATCTATTTCCTCTTGTGATAGAACTTGTTTCAAGTGAATCCCTCATTTACGAATAAAATAAACAACTATGCCTTGTTCTCTATTTGTCCAATTAACTTTTCGATGTCTAGCACATTAATTATGTTATTATCTATATCAATAATACCCATTATATTTTGATTATCTTCTTTTTTTAAAATCTGTATCCGTTCTTCTTTTATATCTAATACCTGCTCCACATTATCTACGAGTAATCCTAGTAAGTCATCTTCATAATTTAATATAATGATGCTATTATAACACAAACCATCATCTATAGAAAGAATCTTACTTAAGTTTAATAAAGTAACAACATTTCCTCTTAAATTAATAAGTCCTTCTACCCAATATGGTGCATTTGGCACTTTAATAGATGCCACAGACTTTGTTATCTCACTCACTTTATTTGTGGGTATGGCAAATAATTTATTATTTAGGCTGAAAACAATAACTTGCACTATATCACCTCTTGTCTAAATTTTTGACAAAGATTGAGATACTCTATCCACATCAAATGGTTTTACTATAAAGTCAATTGCTCCTGATTGAATTGCTTCCATAACCATTGATTGTTGCCCCATAGCTGAACACATTATAACTTTTGCGTTTGAATCGATTTTCTTTATCTCCTTTAATGCTGTTATCCCATCCATCTCGGGCATAGTAATATCCATAGTTACTAAATCGGGCTTTTCTGCTTTATACTTTTCAATTGCTTCAACCCCATTTTGAGCCTCTGCTACCACTTCAAACCCATTTTTTTCTAAAATATCCTTTAATTTCATTCTCATAAAAATTGCATCATCAACAACTAGTACTCTTTTTGCCATTTGTTTATCTTCCTTCCTAAATATATTAATTTTATAATTATCTCATACAAATGCTGCCAACATCTAAAATTAGTGTTATTTCACCATTGCCAAGAATTGTTGCACCAAGGTATTCTTTCATTTTACCAAGTATCCCATTTAATTTCTTTATAACTATTTCTTGTTGCCCAATCAACTCATCTACTACTAATCCATAGTATTGGTCTCCTAAAAGTGTAAGTATTAAATGCTCATTTTCTTTTGATTCGTTTAATCCAAGTTTTTGATTTACTCTAACTACTGGTACAGCTTTTTCTCTATACATATATAATTCGCTCAGCTGAGATTCTAATATGTCTTTTTCTTCAATCTTTATTACTTTTTCAATTATTCCTAAAGGAATAGCGAAAGTTTCTCCTCCAATTTTAACCAATAGCGCTTGTATTATGGATAAAGTCAAAGGAAGCTTAATAATGAATGATGTGCCTTTGTTGATTTCGCTAATTACCTCGATGCTACCACCTAATGAGCTAATTTTTTGTTTGACTACATCCATGCCCACTCCTCTGCCAGAAACGTCGGTAATCTCTTTTGCTGTTGAAAATCCTTGATCAAAAATGAGTTGTAGTAAATCCTCATCAGTTAGATTTTCTGTGCTTATCCCTCTCTTTTTTGCAGTTTCCTTAATGGCTTCAATATTTATACCTCCTCCATCATCTGAAACTACAATTATTACACGATTCCCTTCTTGGTAAGCATTTAGTTTTATTATTCCTTCTTCTGGTTTTTTCAATGCTTTCCTTTTATCTACTGCCTCAATTCCATGGTCTGCAGCATTTCTAATTAGATGAATTAACGGTTCACTTAATTCTGAAACGACTGTCCTATCAAGTTCAGTTTCTTCTCCCTCAATGACCAAATTTATCTTCTTATTCAATTCTTTTGATAAATCTCTTACCATTCTCGGAAATCTATTAAATACTACACTTACAGGTTGCATTCTGATCTTTAAAACAAGATCTTGAAGCTCCGATGTTATTCTAGCTACATGACTTAAAGGTTCATCAATATCACTAATATCTGTTCTTTTAGAAACATCTTCAAGTCTGGTTCTATAAATTACAAGTTCAGATACTAGATTCATAAAGCTATCTAACTTTTGTATATCTACTCGAATTGATTGATTTAAATTGTTACTACTTGTTAGTTTAGTTTCAGCCCTATTGTTTTCTTTTTTGTTATGAGATTTTTCAATTTTAGCATCTTTATTAGTTTCTGATGAATAATTAGGTTGAATTTCTACAATTTCAACATTTTCAATTTCTGAAATATTTTCTATTTTTGATCTTATTTCTTCAATATTTTCTTTGGTTAATAAGATTAATCTAAATGTCTTATCGTATTCTCCATTTTCTAAGCTTTGTGCATCTGGATGAGTATATATTACATCTCCTGTTTTTTCCAAATTATTTATGACAAGATACGCTCTTGGTCCTTTTAATAAACATCCATCATCAACTGATATATCAATTACAAATGCATTGTAACCTTTTTCATAAGCGCTTTTTATTACATTTTCATCTGTATCTGATAATATAAATTCCTCTAACTCTCTTTCTTTTTTAGTAACCTTTTTTTGATTATCTCTATTGATAATCTGTTCCAATTCTTCAATTAAATCATCTACATAGGTGTCGTCCTTGTCATTTCTTAGATCTTCTACTATTTCAGTTAGTTTATCTAAACATCTAAAGATTAAATTTATAATATTGTTTTCTTCGAAGCTCTCTCCACTTTTTAAAAGTCCCAGCAGGCTTTCCATTCTGTGAGTTAAATCAGTCATAGACTTATATCCCATAGTGGCAGCCATTCCTTTTAAAGTATGGGCTGCTCTAAACATCTCTTCAAGAGAAGATATGTCATTGATATTTTGTTCTATCCTGAGCATATTGTCGTTTAGTAACTGTAGATACTCTTCTGTCTCTTCAAAAAAAAGTTCTTTGTATTTGCTGTTGTCGTCCACTTAATCATTCACCTCTATATCACATTTTTTCATAAATACATGTAGCCACCTTCATAAGCCCAAATTCTTTTGGATTGTAAATGCCTTCTGTAGCACCTATAAAAAGTATTCCCCCGCTTACTAATGATTCGCTAAATTTTCTATACACTTCATCTTTTACATCTTGCTTAAAGTAAATTGTCACATTTCTGCAAACAATCAAATGACAATCCCTTTCGTATTTATCTAATAACAAGTCATGCCTTTTAAAATTCACTTTCTTTCGTAAGTTCTCTGATATTCTATAGTGCTCCAAATCTTTTGCAAAATATTTATTAAGAAGATTATTATCTAGACCTTTTAATTCAGTTTCTTTGTATTTACCATCTCTTGCTTTTGACAAAACTTCTTTATCTATATCTGTTGCAATTATTTCAGCTTTGTTTAATAAATTATTTCTATCTAACATAATAGCTATGCTATATGGCTCTGCACCATTCGAACATGCTGCACTCCATATTTTTAGTTTGTTGAATTTCTTACTAGTAGTATTCACTATTATTTTTTCTAGTTGTTCAAACATATCTTTATTTCTAAAAAATTCTGTGACATTTATCGTAACCTGATCTAAAAATTCCTTTCTAATTTTCTCATCTTTACTTATCAACTTAGAATACTCTATCATATCTTTTGCGCCAGATTTTTTCATAATAGATAGTATCCTTCTTTGCATCTGAGCATCTTTATATGAATTTAAATTTAAGTTGAGTTCTCTATATACAAAATCATAAAAATAATTGAATTCATTCTCCATAACTTCACCTCAATAGCTCTATTATTCTTTGAGAAATTTCATTTAAACTCAAAATTTCATCAACTACACCTAACTTAATAGCACTTTGTGGCATGCCAAAAATCGTGCTGCTCTCTTTATCTTGAGCTATAGTGTATCCATTAAACTCTTTGATCCTTTTCATCCCTGTAGATCCATCTTTTCCCATGCCGGTTAAAATTACTCCTAAAAGGTTATTAGTGTAGACTTCTGCAGCTGACTCAAACAAATAATCAACCGATGGTCTGACTCCGTTTATCTTTTCTCGTTTATCTAATCTTATTTTTTTATTGCCTACTGTCATATGATAATCCCCTGGTGCAAGATATACTACATTTTTCTCAATTACCATCTCATCAGATGCTTCTACAACTTTTAATTTTGATTCAATGTCCATTCTCGACGCTAATGACGTGGTGAATCCTGCTGGCATATGCTGTACTATAAAAATAGGGACTCCTAATTCGCTTGGCAATTCTTTTATTAAGCTCACTAAAGCTTTAGGTCCACCTGTTGAAGCTCCTATTGCTATAGCTTTTATCTGAAGATCGTTATTTTTTATAACTTTCTTCTTTACTTGCTGCGTTTTGAAATCTTCTTTTCCTTTTCTCTTTAATACACTTGCTATTATCTTGCTTGCCAAGTCATTTTTTAATTCTTCAATGTTTTCATTGATATTTGTAGGTTTTTCGATAAAATCAAATGCACCTTTTTCAAGGGCTTCTATAGTTATTTCTGAATTTGTATTTGAGCTAAGCATAATAACTGGTATCTTGTATTTTTCTCTTATTATTTCAAGAGTTTTTATCCCATTCATAATAGGCATCTCTACGTCTAAGCTAACGACATCGGGATTTAATTTAGGTATCATTTCTAACGCTTCTTTGCCATTTCTTGCAGTCCCTACTATTGTAATTTCTTTAACATCTTTAAGCATATCTGAGATAATTCTTCTCATAAATGCTGAATCATCTACTATTAAAAGTCTTATCATTATGTTGATCAACACCTTATATTATAATAATTTCACTATTTGCACATCTAATAGTCACTGTAAAATCAGTTAAATCTACTATCATCGTCCTTCCTGAATTACCACCAGTATGACTTGCAACTAATGGTATGCCAAGACTTTCAAGTGCCCTTTTTACCGCTAAAATATTTTGCTCTCCTATGCCATTCTCAGCTCCATTAATATTAAATTCAAACATACTGGCGCCACCTGCAATCTTAGCTATTAAATTCATATTGGAATATCTTTTTTTCATTTCCATCACCATCTTTGGAATGGCTAGATTCGCAAATTTTTCGTCCTTTATATTTCTTGTAAAACTAGAGCTGTCCGGCAAAAGAATATGACTAAGCCCTCCCACTTTATGAATAGTATCATATACTGCAATGCCTACACATGAGCCAAGCCCTAGTGTCATCAATATATTTGGTGATGTAGATATCTTATAATCCGATATCCCTACTTTTAGAGTCTCTACCATTAATTATTCCTCTTCCTTATCAATCGAATCTTCAAGCTTATCCTCTAAATCTAATAAATCTTTTTCTTGATTATAGTCAAAAAGCTGTTGAGTGTCTAAAATGATGATGATATCCTCCTCAAGTTTAATAAAACCTTCAATATATTTTTTTGATATTTCATATTGCTCATGATTTTCTTCAATTTGATTGGAATCAAATCTTTGTATACCTTCAATATCTTCTACTAAAAACCCTAACATTCTGTCTTTCCACGTTGTAACTATAACTTTGCTCTTAGTATTTATTGTGACATTTATCCCATATAATTTTTTTAATAAATCTATAATTGGCAATATCTTGTCATCATATTTTATTACACCGAGTACATAGTCAAAAGTTTCAGGTATCTTTTTTGGTTGATTATAATCAATTATTCTGTCAATCCTACTAATGTCAATAGCATATCTTTGATTGTTTAAGCTGAAAATTATATATTGTTCCATACTATCCTCCAATTTTTTATATTTGAAAACTAGATATCATTTTTTCAAGCTGATTGGAAATATTTTTTAATTGTTCTGCATATTCAACAAAACTTGCTGTAGTAGCCGTTATTTCTTCAGTGGAAGCTGATACTTCTTGAGTGCTTGCACTAATTTCTTCAGACACTGCTGAAATGTTTTGTGTATTCTCTAAAATCTCATTTTTTCTAGATTTTAAATCTTGTACTAATTCTGAAATGCTACTTACTTTATCACTTAACGCGTTAATAGAGTTCAAAATTTGAATAAATGCATCTTTTGTTTTTGCAACTGTGTCTACTTGTTCATTTACAACTACTTTAGCTCTCGACATTGCTAAGACAGCTTCATCCGATCTATCGTTCATTGAATTAATTAAACTGGCAATATCTTTAGTTGCATGTTGTGATTTTTCCGCAAGCTTCCTTATCTCTTCAGCTACTACAGAAAAACCTCTCCCTGCTTCTCCTGCTCTTGCAGCTTCTATAGCTGCATTTAAAGCCAATAAATTTGTCTGTTCAGCAATTTGATTTATAGTATCAGTGATGACGTTAATTTCATTGGAATTATTTTTAACTTCATTTATTACATCATTTGTAAAATTAGTGGCATCTTCTGTCTTTTTAGCTTTATCTGTTAATTCCTCCACTCTGAGTAACCCATCATTACTATATTTATCTGCTTCTTTTGAAAGTTCATTTATTTTTTCAATTGAGTCAGATACTTCGTCAAGCACCTTTGAAAATTCCATAATGTTTTGAGAATTTTTTTCTATGTCTTCAGCTTGCTCTTGGCTCCCTTTAGCTATCTCATATATAGTTTGTGATACTTCATTTAAAGCCATATTTGCTTCTTTTGTCATACCCAAAATCATATCGGAAGCTTCCACAACTTCTCCAGAGGAGTCTGACACTTTTTTCAAAGTGTTTCTAATTTTAATTAGCATATCATTAAAGTTTAAAGAAATTGCCCCAAATTCATCTTTAGATTCTATTCTTGCATCTATATTTAATGCTCCTTCTGAAGCTTTCTCAAATGATTTTTGAAGTTTGTTTACTTTTTTACTAATATCTTTGCTCAATATCAATGTAGCTATAACTGCTATTACTACAGCTATTATTGCTATTATAATCGTATTCATCAACAATACTGAAGTTTTTTGAGTTAATTCAGTTTCTGGTAATAGAGCTGCTAACTTCCACCCTGTTCTTTCATTGGTTCTGAATACACCATAATATTTATCATTTGAAGCATCTTCATACTCCGAAATTCCGTATTCACTGCTTGTCATGTCTTCCCATAATTTTAAATCTGTAATTGTTGATTTTCCAATGGTATTTATATCTTTAGCTATTAAATTAACCCCATTTTGGTCAGTTATTATTATATTCCCAGAATCTCCTATTACAAGATTAGTTAACTGGTTTGATAAAACTGCTAGATCGATATCTATACCTACTACCCCTACAATGGAGTTGTCTTTTAAAACAGCTTTTGCTGCAGATATAACGATTTTACCCGTACCAGCATCAACATAAGGATTAACCCATATTACTTTATCTTTATTTGCTTGGGCTAATGTGTACCATTCTCTTATCGTAGGATCATAGTTTGTCAGAGGTACTTTGGGGTACAAAACCATTCTTTTATCAGAAGCTCCAAAATATACTGTCAATGTATTATCATCTAAATCTTTAAAGTCTTTTAATTTTATCATGAAATCTTCTTCAGTGATTTCCTCATTAAAAAAATTTATAACCTTGTCATCTTTAGCTAACACTTGAAGTTGTTTTTCTATATCTATAAAATAATTATCTATACTGAGTTCTATATACTCAAGGGTTTGTTCGCTAGAGTCAATTAATTTTTCTTTATATAAATTATATGAGTTATAATAATTGATTCCTCCAACAAGTATTATTGAAAATATAGTTATCAAAATCATCACTGTTGATATTTTTCTGCTTATAGATTTAGTCTTTTTATTTTTGCCTTCTTCATCGTTATTTTCTATTTTTCTCATTTTTAATCCCCCAGTTTTTCAAAACTAAATCTTAAATTGTCCAAGGATTTCTCTTAATCTTTTTGCCAATTCCTTTTGCTCTTTTGCTTTGTTTGCAATTTCTACCAATGATCTTGATGTCTCATCGCTTCCTAAACTAATTTCTTGTGCAGCTGCATTTGACTCTTCTATGACTGCTGCAACAGATTCTATGGATGATCCAATTTCATCTACAGATACAGAAATCTCTGATGTTGCTAAAGAAAAATCTCTTGTCAATTCTTTTACAAATAAGGCATCTTCAAAATACAAATTCCCAGTACTTTCTAACTTATCATAATCATTTGTTACATCTTCATCAATAAATCTTAAAATTTCTCTAGCACTAGTAGATAAACTATCTACTGATTGATTTACTTTTGCAATTAATTGCTTTATCTTCGATGTTGCTTCTTCTGAATGTTCAGCTAATTTTCTAATCTCATCTGCAACTACAGAAAATCCTCTCCCAGCTTCTCCTGCTCTTGCAGCTTCTATTGCCGCATTTAAAGCTAATAAATCTGTTTGACCAGCAATTTCAGAGATTACATCAGTCATTTTTTCAATTTCCTCAACTATTTTTACTTCTTCAATCGATTTTTTTATTGAATTTTGCTTATCCAGATATATTTCTCTAGCATTCTTCTTAGATTTTACAGCTGAGTCTTTCATCTCTTTTGCTCGGTTCTCAATTTCTTCTCCCTTTTCTTCTCCTATTAGTGCCTTTGATACCAGTTCTTTAGCTTTAGTAGCTATGGTTTCGGATGAAGATGCCACTTGTTCTACTGAAGCACTTGTTTCCTGCATACCTGCTGCAATTTGATTTACTGAGTTATTTATATTAATTCCTTGCTCTGAGACTAAAGCTATCTCGTTAGTTAATTCATCACTCGAAGTTGTGGTTTCTTCTACTGCTGTTTCAAATTCTTTTAATAATGAACTGATTTTCTCAAACATTTTACTAAAATTCCGTGCTAAATTAGCTATTTCATCTTTGCGATTCCCGTAATCAATGTTTAGCTGAAATCCAAAATCTCCTTCAGCCATCAAAGATGATGCATTTTCAAGCTCTTTAATTGGTTTGGTTATGTCATTTGAAATCTTAGATCCAAATACTACAGAACATACTATAGACAATGCCAATAATACAACTGTCAATAGTAGGTCTCTTTGTGCATATTTTGCGTTGCTCTCAGAAGTTAACCTTGCTTCATTTACATTAATTGTCATTAGTTTAGTATACGCATCAGTAATTTTTTTGTTAAGTTCTCCACCTTGACCATACATTAAAACCCTAGCTTCATTAGGTTTATTTGCTTTTGATAAGCTTATTACTTTACCCATAAGTTCATCGTATTCAGTTTTATAGCTTTTTAATGCATTGATTATTTCCTTTTCTTTAGGATCGGATGCTGCCTTAGAATAGTTTTCTAAGAGTTTATCAAATTGTGAATTTTTCTTCTCTATAGATGCCTCATCTATCACTGCCATCTGCCCAACAATTAAAACATCTTTTATTTCACTTTGCATTGAAAGATAGGACTCCACAATCATCACCAATTCTCCTAAGGGAACTGTATTCTCTTTATAGAGTTTATCATCGTTTTTTTGTACTTCTAATATACTCCAAATAGCTAACGAACCAAGTATCATGGTTAGTAATGTGATCAACAAAAATCCACTTGTAATTTTTTTCCTTATGGATTTATTAAAGATTTGCATGCGAATCCCCCTTAAGATAACAGTATTTACTTAAATTAAATATCGGTGATTATTATCTTTTTTTAACCTACGCTAAAAAATAATTCCTCTTTTGTTATCAAAGTTCATTATTTATGATAAAATACCAATATAATCTATGGAAAGGTGTTAATATGAAAACCAATGATGAAAATTTTGTAATTAATCTTGCAATAAGTGTCGGAAAAATAATGCTAGAAAGCGGTGCTGAGATATACCGAGTCGAAGAAACAATCGAGCGAATGATATCCTCAAAAATAGATTCAAAAGTAGATGTTTTCGTTTTACCTACTGGAATAATAGTCAGTGCAAAGTCTTCAACAGACTCAATAACACGGTTAGAAAGAATACAATCATCTAAAATTGATTTAGAAGCCATATCAAGAGCTAATTCCTTTTCTAGGATATACACTCAAAACAGCTTGACAGATGAAGAGCTTGACGTATTATTGATGAGCTTAACTGATATCCCAAAATTTTCAAAAAAAACTACAATGTTTTTTACGGGTTTAGCTGGTGGACTTTTTACCGGTTTAACAGGCGGTAGTTTTTTAGAGACTATAATAACTTTTATTGCTTCACTATCTGTGGGTTTGATATTAGATAAACTATCGAAGTTTAAGCCTAATTTTTTTATAAAAAATATAATAGGTGGTTTTTTAATTGCTACTATCGGAGTGCTTTCATATTTTTTATTTAAAAGTTTTGGAATCAATCTAGATTATAATCGAATTATCATAGGGTCGTTAATGACTTTAGTTCCGGGAGTAGCTCTAACTAATGGCATTAGGGACTTAATATCTGGAGAATTGATAGCAGGTGGTGCAAGAATATTGGAAGCAATATTTATAGCTATAGCTTTAGCATTTGGCGTAGGTATAGCTTTGCAAATTTCATTTTCGTTCGTTTAGGAGGTGTGTTATGAATTTCATATTGCAAGTTATACTTTCTTTCTTTAGTATTTTTGGGTTTGCAATAATTTTTAATATCCCACGAAGATCAATTTTTTTGGCAAGCATAAATGGTATGATTGGTTGGATAGTGTTTTTCTATATTCAAAAGTTTAGCACAAATTTTATATTGCCACCTTTAATCGGATCTTTAATCGTAGGATTGATAGGTGAAATATTGGCAATATATCATAAGCAGCCAGCAACATTATTTATTATCCCAGGAATAATACCATTTGTCCCTGGTTATGGAATATATTATACGATGTTTCATATATTAAATAACGATTTGTCAAATGCTCTCAGCACTGGTGTAGAATCAATTTTTGTTGCTATTGCCATAGCTTGTGGTGTTGTAGTCGCTACATCGTTAACTCGCTTTATCAGACCATACCTTGAAAGATTACTTAATTAGTTTTTCAAGATAAATTGTTAACAAAATATTTTTATTTGATTTCAAATATTTAAAAAATATGTTATAATTAAAGCAAACGTTATTATAATATTAAAGGAGGCTTTATAAATGATTGTAGGAGTCCCTAAGGAGATAAAAGCACAAGAAAATCGTGTAGCTATGACACCTGCTGGAGTTGATGCACTTGTTAGAGCTGGACACAAGGTATTGATTGAAACAAATGCTGGTTTAGGTTCAGGATTTAGTGACGAAGCATATAAGGCACTAGGAGCAGAAATACTCCCTGAAGCAAAGATGGTTTGGGAAAAAGCAGATATGATAATGAAAGTAAAAGAGCCACTTCCTTCAGAATATCAGTATTTCAGAAAAGATTTAATTATATTCACATATCTACATTTAGCAGCAGATGAAGAATTGACAAAAGCACTTGTTGATTCAGGTGTAGTTGCGATAGCATATGAAACAGTACAAAACCCAGATAGATCTCTACCTTTATTGACACCTATGAGTGAAGTAGCAGGTAGAATGGCTATTCAAGAGGGTTCAGTTTATCTTGAAAAATCAAAAGGTGGAAAAGGTGTTTTAGTTGACGGTGTTACAGGCGTTCCACCAGCTCATATAGTTATTGTAGGAGCTGGTATAGTAGGGACTGCTGCACTTAGAAGAGCTGTAGGTCTTGGTGCACGAGTAACTGTTGTAGATATAAATGTTGATAGATTAAGATATCTAAATGAAGTGTTTATGGGAAGCATTGAAACATTGTACTCAAATAATTACAATTTAACTCAAGCTGTTAAAACAGCAGACTTAGTAGTAGGTGCTGTTCTAATTCCTGGAGCAAAAGCTCCAAAATTAATAACAGAAGAAATGGTTAAACAAATGGAACCAGGTAGTGTAATCGTTGACGTTGCTATAGATCAAGGTGGAAGCGTTGAAACTATAGATCATCCAACTACTCATGCTGATCCAATATTTGTTAAACACGGTGTAATACATTATGCTGTAGCAAATATCCCAGGTGCTGTTCCAAAAACTTCAACGCTTGCTTTGACAAATGTAACTCTACCATATGCAGTTAGAATTGCTAATAAAGGATGGAAAAAAGCATTAATTGATGAAGAACCATTGAGAAAAGGTGCAAATGTAATAGACGGAAAAGTAGTTTATAAATCTGTTGCAGATGCATTTAAGATGGACTATACACCTGTCGAAGAAGTATTAGGAATGTAATTTAAAGCCGCATGATTCATGCGGCTTTTCTTTTTGTAACTATAAAATAAAACACCAGTCCTAATATTACCCACATCGCCAATGCAATCATTGATTCTTTGCCTAACGAAGCTGGTGATGATGGCCATAAGAGAAGTAAAACTATTATTGCTGAAGAAATCATTCCTAGTATACTAATTATTTTAAATGTTTTAGATGGAGCTAATCTCCTAGAAATAAAACTTACAAAAAAATATGCTATTGCTGCTCCAAGTGATGACATGTCTACAATCCAAAGTATGACCTCCCTGCCAAACCATGGTGCTATTAAACTAATGAAAGTTGCAAAAATAATTGCATTTCTAAAAACATCGGTGTCATTTACTTTCCCTAAGCTCTTAGGGATGATATCGTAATTTGCCATAGACCCAAGAAGTTTACTTGTTGATATCATAAACCCATTTATACCAGAGGTTACTGCTGCTGTAAGTGCGATTGACAACATAATAAAAAATACAATGCCTAAATTATCTAAAACTCCTCTACCTAGCGCCCAATCGAGTTTTTGTGCTTCTTCAGGTGAAAACATCAAAGCTGTTGTCAAATTTAATATCGCGTAGATCAATGCTCCAACTAAAATTGAAATAACTGCTATTTTTGATGCTTTTTTAGCATCAAAATCAAACTCTAGAAACATCTGTGGGATATTGTCAAATCCAATAAAAAGAAATGGCGTTATTGCAAATATCCTAAGAACTTGGCTGATATCAAAGCTATAATTATTTATATAATTATTAAGAAATTTTGGCTTATCTGACTCTAATAAAGTTGCCATAAAAACTGTAAAAACAAAAATTACTAGTAACATAATTATCAAGTTTTGGACTCTTGCGGAATCTTTGATACCTTTGATGTTAATATAAGCAAATAAGATAACAATAAAACTAGAAAGTAATATTTCTCCCAAATATACTTTATATCCGGCAACTTCATACAAATATCCAAATTGAAACAAACTTCCAAATACTTTATTTACAACCAAAGGAAAGGCAGTTCCATTTAACGGAATTATAGTAAGATAAGCTATGCTTAGAAACCAACCCACTAGAAATCCATATCTTTCACCAAGGTTTTCGTAAGTGTAAGAGAATTCTCCGCCTTCTTCTTCGTGATTTTTGAGCATTATGTAATAACTGCCTTGAATTATCATTATGAACAATGCCCCGCTAAAAATCCCTATTGTAGTATTTATAACCCCAGCTTCTATTAAAAATTTACTGCCAGGCAACATAAAAGAACCCCATCCAATGATAGAGCCTAATACAATAGAAAAAACATCTATTTTGCTTAAACGAGATTTTTTTACTCCTTGCATAATTTCACCTTTCTTTGTCGCTAGTTAAATAATAACTAGCGACATCAAATTTCTCTTATTTACTTAAAATTATATTTAGTAACTATAGGCTTTCTATTGGTAGTTACATCATTGAAATACTCATAGTAGCATATTCCCATAAAGCTTCCAGAAATATTATAAAGATTTGTAAACCCAAGATGTTGTAAAGCAGTAAGTGCATTATAAGATCTTTGTGATGATCTGCAGTGCAAATACACTGGTCTATCTGTTGGTATCTCATTAGTTCTGTTTCGAATTTCACTTAATGGTATATTTACTGCATTTATCAAATGTCCCTCTTCATACTCATCTTTTTCTCTAACATCAATAATATAAGCTCCACTTTCAACTAGATCTCTAACTTCTGATACGTGAACTTGTTTGTAATTATTCTCTAATACATTTATTCCTACTAATGCAGCTACATTAACTACATCTCGAGCTGTACTAAAAGGTGGTGCATAACATAGCTCCATTTCTTTTAAATCATACAAAGTGCCATTAAACCTTATTAGTGTTGCTATTATGTCAATTCTCTTATCTACATTTCCTCTTCCAATTGCCTGAGCTCCTAGTATCCTCCCAGTTGGCACTTCAAAAATCAACTTAAAGTGGATTGGATTAGCATCTGGCATAAGGCCTACTTTATCATTAGGAATAATCATTACTGAATCATAATTAAGAGCTAGATTATTGATTTTTATAGCATTTTCTGTCAACCCTGTTACTGCTGCATTTAAATCAAACAATTTAATTGCTGAAGATCCAATAACTCCCCTATTGTCAACTGATTTCCCAAACATGTGATCCGCTGCAGATCTTGCTTGTCTCAAAGCTGGGCCAGCTAGAGCAAGTCTTGCTCTTTTATTAGTTAAGGTATTGTATGCCTCTATTGCATCCCCAACTGCATATATATCAGGATCTGATGTTTGAAAATTATGATTTACTTCAATAGCGCGAGTTTGCCCAATTTTTAATCCAGCTTTCTCAGCAAGTCTTGTATCAGGAGTTACACCTATTGCTATGACTACAGCGTCTGCGTGTATGCTTTTGCTTGATTCTAATATTACTTCATCTTTATCAAATTTCATTACTTTGTCGTTTACTATCAAATTAACATCATTATCTATCATCTCTTTGTGGAGTATTTGTACCATGTCATAATCGAAAACATTCATTATCTGTGGTGTCGCTTCTATTAAAGTTACGTTGTATCCTCCCAGTTTTAAATTTTCACACACTTCTACTCCAATGAATCCTCCGCCTATTACTACAACATCTTTTGATACACTATCTGTTAAAAATGAATTAAGTTTAGCTACATCAACAACATTTCTAATAGTAAAATAATTTACTTTCTCTAAACCTTCAAATGGAGGTACTATAGGATTTGCTCCAGGTGATAATACAAGTTTGTCATAAGTTTCTTCGTATTCTTCGCCAGTGACTAGATTTTTTATTTTTACTTTTTTATTTTCCCTGTCGATTTCTGTAACTTCATTGTATATTCTGGCATCTATTCTGTATTGACTATAAAAATCATCAGGTTTCATCATTACTAAATCTTCATGATCTTCTATAAGCCCACTCAAATGATATGGTAACGAACAATTTGAAAAAGAAACATGAGGCCCTTTTTCAAGCATAATTATTTCGCATTCTTCTGATAATCTTCTTATTCTCGCTGCTGCAGTAGCACCTCCTGCTACGCCTCCTACTACGACAACTTTTTTTGGTTTATTTCCCATTTACTTCATCCCCCTTAATTTTTTGAAAATAATTTCATATATGTTATAATACAATAAATAGACTAAACACAGGTCTTTGAATGGAGGTTTTTTATGAACTTAGACTATTTAAAAGCTTTTTATACTACTGTGAATTGTAATAGTATATCAAAAGCTTCTAAGCTGCTTCACATTACACAACCTGCTTTAAGTATGCAAATACAACACCTAGAAAATGAATTGAATGCTACCCTTCTTATCAGAAGTAACAAAGGTGTAGAACTAACTGAAGAAGGTAAAATCGTATTTGATCATGCTGAGAGCATGCTCTCTTTAGAAAAAAGCATACTAAAAAATTTAAATGAATTGAAAAAAGACAAACAGCTTTTAAATATTTGTGCTTGTAAATATATCGGAGAATACGTCTTGCCTTGCAGTATATATACATTTAAAGAGATACATCCAGATATAGATGTAAAACTAAATGTTGATAATACAACTCAAATCATCAGCAAAATTTTAAATCACGAAATAAATCTAGGTGTGATTGCCGGCATCAATGAAATTGAAGATATTATATCTACTCCTATACTTTCTGACAAAATAGTACTGATAACAAAAGAAGAAAATATCGATATAAAAAGCGCTGCTGACATTCTTAGAATCCCTATTATATTGAGCGAATATGATCTTGATGATTCTTCTATACTAAACTTGAAGTTATCAAAATGTGGATTAAGTGTAAGTGATTTAAATATAATACTGACCTCGAATTCTCCAGAATCAATTAAATCGGTAGTCATGTCTGGAAAAGGTTTTGCTTTTTTGCCAAAAATTACTGTTAAAAAAGAGCTTAGAAAAAATTTACTCAAAGAAATCCCTATTGATGATATTGATATGTCATTTAAATATTACTTCGCTCAAAGAAATGATTATGTTTTACAGATGCATGAACAGATATTTAATTCATTTATAACATCTAAAAAAAGATGCTTTTGTTATTAAGGTTAGGATATTCCTAACCTTAATAACTTATTTAGAAAATGCTCTTTTATACAGCGATGATCCTATTATTCCTCCTAAAGTAATTGCTACTAAGAAAACCCATCCCGACAATGAAAAATTACATATACCTGAATATAATGCTCCAACATTACATCCTCTTGCTACTCTTGCTCCATAACCCATTAAAACTCCACCAATGGCATAAAATATTACATCTTTGAAATTAAAATGGAAGTTAAATCTAAATTTTCCTGCCAATAGCATAGAAATGCTTGAACCAAATATTATACCTAAATTTCTTACTGTTACTGGATCCTTTAATAGACCATTTCTTACTGTTTCTAAAGTTTTTACCAATGCGGGATTTGTCCATGAATCAATCCCAATTTTATCTAATAACCACATTGTCCAAAGTGCATAAGGACCTGATGCACCCCAACTAGCGCCCGATGAATTTATTATAAATACAAATAGTACCGACATTATAAATGCACCTGTCATGAACGGCCATCTTGCAACAAACAAATTGTGATAAGTAGTACTGCTAAAGAGCTTAAATTTCCCATCAGCTTTTATAGGTTTTTGCCATTCTTCAAACTCGTCTTTTACAAAAGTGCCTTCTCTTTTTCTTTTCTCTTCATACTTTATAGTTATTATATAGAGTATACCTAGTAACACTAACGTGAGTACAACAGAGCCTATGTACCCAAGTACATCTGGTAAATAAACTGTCTTACCTACTTTTGTGAATACACTTTCGTTCCACCAGTTGCTATGAGCAATTCCTAACATTCCACCTATGCCAAAAAAGAAAGTAACTATTAATGCTTTTATTTCTCCTTCACCAGTGTCTGTGAGTGTACCCGAAGCACAGCCACCTCCAAATATCATTCCTACTCCGAACAATATTCCTCCTATTATAGTTGCTAAACTAGCGATTTGAACATGGCCTGTACCCGGAATTATCATCTGTCCTTCTACTGCTTTAAATGCTGCAACTGCTCCCTTTTGAGCTGCTCCGAAGTGAATCCCTGCTGTTCCAAGCGCTGAAAGAGCAAACATCAATAGCAATGCTTTTGTCAACGCTCCGTCTCCTGTAAAATAAATCTTTCTAATCCCGCCAGCAAAACCATATCTAGATCTTGTCAATGTGTAGCCTAACATAAGTCCAGTAATTAAAAATAATGGCAAATTCGTAGTTGACGTATCTAGATTTTGTGCTAACACCCCCATCAGTACTAGAATCACTACCGCGATAATAGTTTGTGACTTTTTCATGTAATCCCTCCTATGTTTTGTTTGTTAATTATTTATCTATATTTTATCACTTAGACTTTAAATATAGTAATAAGCTTGTGTTATATTGTATAAGACTTACTTATAGTAAAAGCCTTTGAGTTCCCTCAAAGGCTTTTAACGGTATATCTTATTGAATTCTATCTAGTATCACATTTAAGTCTTCTACTGGTTTTACTACTTCCCATGCTGAGCCATCTTCTGATACTTTTAGCAATGACATTGACTGAGTCCCAAGTCTCTTTCCATTTGCAAAGTCTACTGTTCCACCCATTGGGATTTTAAATGGTTCTTTTTCCATTCCATTAATATAATTTTCCCAATTTAATGTTTCACCTTCAACCCTTCTTAATCCTTCTACGAAGAAATGTCCTGCTATCCATCCAGCCATTGAAAATGCATTAGCTGCATATTCAGGTTTCCCAAAGTCAGTCATGCCTTGAACAAATTGGTCAACTTCTTCTTGATTGCTTAAATCTACCCATGCATTTGAATAGATAGGGAATTTGTTTGCAGCGTTTGCATAATCAGTTTGGAAATTTGCTATTGTAGTAGCATCAGCATTTGAATATGTTGTAAAGACAGGTTTATTTACTCCTTGTGCTATCAAACCTTTAATAATTGTTGGCAATGTTGCTTGTATAGATGCTGCAACTATTACATCAACATTTTCATTTTTCATTTTTAGTGCTTGACTTGATACATCAGTTGCTCCTGGATTTACTTGCTCTTTTACAACTGTGTAATCAGCACCTAATTTTTCTACTTGATTTTCTATTCCTGCTAATAAGTCTTTTCCAGCATCATCATTTGTATAAATTACGCCTACTTTTTTAGCATTATGTTCTTCAATTGCTCTTGCTACAATTAATCTACCCTCTGTTACATAAATAGGTTGTACTGGGAATAATCCTTTTCCATTTTCAATAGATGTAGCATCTTCATTATAAAGAGCTGCTATACCAGCTGCAAAATAAACTGCAGGTATACCTGTTTCTTTCAATAAATCCAAAGTCGCGCCAATTGTTGGTGTACCGAAGTGCCCTACAATTGCAAAAACTTTATCGTCATTTATAAGTTGCTCTGTAAAAGTAGTAGCTTTTATTGGATCAAATTCATCATCATAATGAACAAATTCAATCTTTCTGCCATCAATTCCACCTGCATCATTTACCATCTTGAAATATGCTTCTATACCTGCATTGAAAGGTACACCTACTGCTGCAAAAGCCCCTGATGTTGCCGCTGTGTTGCCAACTTTAACTGTTGTATCTGTAACCCCTTGTGCAATTTCATTGCTTGTCGTACATCCTGCTAGAGTTGATATAATCAAAGCTAAAACCATTATAATAGATATTCTTTTTTTCATTTTATTACCTCCTGTTTAATTTTTTCCTCCCAAATAAACTTCAATTAATGAACTGTTATTTCTTAGCTCTTTAGCACTCCCTTCCATACCGACCTTGCCTACCTCTAAAACATATGCATAATCGGCTATTTTTAATGTTTGCAATGCATTTTGCTCTACTATTAATACAGTTGTACCGTCTTTTCTTATTTCTTCGATGATATGAAATATATTTTTTACAATCAAAGGTGCAAGACCTAGAGATGGCTCATCTAATAACAACAATTTGGGGTTTCCCATCAAAGCTCTACCAATTGCGAGCATTTGTTGTTCTCCACCGGATAATGTTGAGGCAATTTGATTCTTTCTCTCCCTAAGAACCGGGAAATATGAATAAACTCTGTCAAAATTATTTTTTAATTCTTTCTTATTTTTAATAGTATATGCACCTATCATAAGATTTTCTTCAACTGTCAAATCTCTAAATACCTGTCTGCCTTCAGGAGATTGTATTATTCCTTTTGAAGCAATTTTATGTGGTGGTAATTTTGTAATGTCTTCCCCGAAAAACTGAACACTGCCACTTTTTGCTTCCAATATGCCAGATATTTTTCTTAATGTTGTTGTCTTTCCTGCTCCATTTGCACCAAGTAATGCAACTATCTGTCCTTCTTTAACGGATATGTCTATTCCTTTAAGCGCTTCAATGCTCCCATAATTAACTTTTAAGTTTTTAATTCCTAAACACTCATTCATCAGTCGTCCTCCTTTCCAAGATAGGCAATTTGGACTTGTTCATTACCTTGTATTTCTTCAGGTGTCCCTATGGCTAAAAGTTTTCCAAAATTTATGGCACAAATTCTATCGCATAGGCCATTTACAAATTTCATATCATGCTCAATTAATAGAATTGAACAATTTCTCTCCATCTTTATCTCTTTTATTATATTTACTAAAGACAATGTTTCTGAGTCGTTTAAACCAGCTGCCGGCTCATCCAATATAATGAGTTTAGGGTCGAGCATCAAAGCTCTTGCCAGCTCAATTTTTTTAAGCACACCATATGGCTGCCCTGCTACTAACATGTCTTTTATAGATAATAATCCCATGTGATCAAGTATTTCCTCTGCTCTTTTCCTAATCCTGCTTTCTTCTTGTCTAGTCTTTTTGAGTCTGAAAAATTGATTAAATAAGGAAGCTTTAAACTCTACATGAGCTCCTACCATAATATTTTCAACTACCGTCAATTCTCTAATAAGTTCTATATTTTGAAATGTTCTAACAAGACCTTTCCCAATTATTTCATGAGTTTTCTTTCCCACTAGGTTTTCAACTTCACCAGTATTTGTTCTAAAGTAGATATCCCCTTCATCAGGTTTGTAAAACTGAGTGATACAGTTAAAAACCGTAGTTTTTCCAGCACCATTTGGTCCTATAAGTCCAAATATTTCTCCTTCATCTATGTCAAATGATAAATTGTCAACTGCTTTTAACCCACCAAAAGCAATGGAGAGGTTTTCTACTTTTAAAACTTTATTGTCCATCTTATCCATTGAGATCCTCTCCTCTCTTAAATAGCTTGCGGAAATTTCTCTGTATGTCAAATCTCATATTAATCAATCCATTTGGGTAGAATAGGATAACTAAAATAATCAATAAACCATTGAAAATATATGCTGCCCCATCTATACTTCCTATTATTGGAAGTCTTTTTAAAATTAAGTCTGGAACTCCGAATACTATAAAAGCACCTAGGATAGTTCCTGATATACTCCTAACGCCACCAATTACTATTACTGCTAAAATATTGAGCGAAAGCATCAATATCCATGCATTCGGATAAGTGTATTTTACAAAGTGCATGTACAATACCCCTCCTAATGCTGAAAATGAAACCGCAATGGCAAAAGACAATAATCTATGCCTGTAAATATTTATTCCCATTGCACTAGCCGCAGCTTCACTACCTCTCATAGTTGATAATGCTCTACCTGTATGGCTGTTTACTAGATTGTGCATCATAACCATGACAAGGATAAGGAAGAAAACTATCAGTATATAAGTTCCATTTCTATCCAATTGTAAAAATCCCAGTAGTTTTGGGTATTGGGCTTGTTTCCCTGAAAAACCATTTGTAACAAAGTCAAATTCTACAAACACCTTCCTCAATATCTCAGATATAGCAAGAGTTGCTATTGCAAGATAATATCCTTCTATCCTTAACGAAACCAACCCAGTTAAAACCCCAATCAACATCGGTACTGCCACTGAGATTATCAAAGCTAATTCAAACGGCAAACCCAAATCAGCAGTGATAAATGCTGTTAGGTAGGTCCCCATTCCCATAAATCCTGCTGTTCCAAGGGATATCAGGCCTGAATAACCTAAAAGCAAATTTAGTCCCAATGCAACTATAGAATATATCAATATACTCGCTACAGTCGTTAAAAGTGAATATTTCACCAAGCCTAAGTTAACTAATAGAGGCAATAAAGAAAGTATTATCCCAAATAGAAGAAACTGAGAATATGGTTTATGTGATTTATAAAAATTCATCAATTTACTGTTCATCTCTTCACCTCTATACTTTCTTTATAACTTTTTTACCAAATATGCCTGTTGGTTTAAATAAAATTACAGTCAAAATCAATAAATACAAAATTGAATCACTCCAAATTGAGGAAACATAAAAAGACAATAAATTACTAGCAAATCCAATTAGATAAGCTGCGATAACAGCCCCATAAAACGAGGTGAATCCTCCTAGTATACATGCTAATAAAGCTGTGACTTGAACTGTGTCCATCATAGATAGATTTACACTATTTGTTGGTGCAAGCATCAATGCAGATAATGTCCCTAAAGCAGCTGCAATTGCCCATGAAGCTCTGGTTACTTGTGCTGTTGGAATTCCCATCATTCTAGCGACTACATCATTTGATGCAGTTGCTCTAACTGATAGCCCCCATTTTGTTTTTTGAAGTGCAAAGAACAAAATACCCATCAATGCTAATCCTACAACTATATTAAATATTGCATTATATGATATTGTCGCTCCGAAAAAGCTGTAGGAACCGTAGACAAATCTTGGAAATTGTAGGGGGTCGGTTCCAAACAGCATTGGAGCTAGGCCCAAAAATATCATTATAAGGCCTAAAGTAATAATCTGTTTTGATACTGGATTGACTCTTTGTGCCCTTGATATGACAAAGTAGTCGACTAACACACCAATTAGAAGAGCAAATAGCATACCTACTATAGCAGCTGATATTGGGGATATTCCAGTTCTTATCAATACTATTGTAGCTAAAAATGCACTAAACATACTGATTGAGCCTTGTGCAAAATTCGTTGTTACAGAAGTTCTGAAAATGAGAATTATACCTAATGCTGCAAGTGCGTATATTCCTCCTGTTTCTAGGCTATTGAGTAATATTTGTACGAATATGTCCATTAATTCTCACCCCTTCAGACAATTTTTATTTCTTCATCATAAGTGTTTATAAATCCAAGTATATTTGAAGCAAATTCTTGTGGTTTTTCATACATACTTGCATGTCCACTCCCTTTGATGAGAACCCATTTAGAATTTTGTATTTTTTCATGTATAACTTTCTGATATCTTATAGGTGTTGTGATATCGTATTCTGCACTAATAATAAGTGTCGGTACTTTTATTTTTTCTATTTCTTCTCTTATATCAAGATTCTCTGCACTATCGACAAGTCTAATATAGGCTTCATACCACGCGTCATCAAATATAGTTACAAACAAATCTTCCCTTTTTTTAAGCCAGTCAATGTTTTCTTCATAAAATTCAACCGAATAAATAAATGGCATAGTAGCCTTAAAAAATGCTCTTCCATCATGGTTTTTTGCTGCATAGTTCCAGCATTTTCCTACATCTCTTAGCAATTGGGTAGTATAGCTTGTTGTATTTGCTAATATCAATGACGATAAATTCTCTTGATATTTTAAAGCAAAATTTAAAGCAACTTCTCCCCCATAAGACACTCCCACCAGATGAATTTTATCTATTTTTAATTCATCAATTACTCCTTTTACGATATCACTCTGCAATTTTTGATCATATGGTTTATCTGATTTCTGTGACTTACCTTGATCTAAAAAATCAATTAGTACCAATCTGTTATTTCTACTAAACACATCTATGAAGCTATTCCAACTGGAGGTTGACATCATGATTCCATTTAAAAGAACTATTGTCTCCCCTTTCCCATAGACCTCATAATATATTTCGTATCCTTTTATCTTTGTACTTGGCATGGTTAGCCTCCTTCTCTACCAAATCATCAACTCGTCAGCTTCTCTTTGTAATTCTTCTCTAAAATCAGGATGAGCAATATTTATCAAAGCTTTTACTCTTTCCCTAATAGATGTTCCCCTAAGTGAAGCTACTCCGTATTCAGTAACTACATAGTCTACATCATTTCTAGACAATGAAACCGCAGCTCCTTTAGCTAATGCTGGAACGATTTTTGAAATTGTCTTTCTTTCATCAGATCCGTCCACCCTTACATTTGCAGTTGAATAAAGTGCTATGATGGATTTTCCTCCTACTGAGTTTTGAGCACCAATCGCTGTGTCAGCCTGTCCACCAGTACCACTAAACTGCACATGTCCTATTGATTCAGATGCACATTGCCCAGTTAAATCTATCTCTATCGTGGTGTTTATCGAAACCATCTTGTAGTTTTGACCAATTATATATGGGTCATTAACCCATGAGCCTCTCATTACATTTACACCAGGATTATCATCAACAAAGTCATATAGTTTTTTACTACCTAGTACGAAAGTTGTAACCATCTTCCCTGGCATTAAAGTCTTGTATCTACCAGTGATTACTCCTGCATTGTATAAGTCAACCATCCCATCAGTAAGCATCTCCGTGTGTATTCCGAGGTCTTTTTTATGCATAAGTTCTTTAGCTACAGCATTTGGGATTCCACCAATTCCTAATTGGATGGTAGATCCATCATCAATAAGATCTGCAATATATCTTCCGATGATCGTATCCTTCTCTGAAGGTTCTACTATTTCTAGTTCAGGAACAGGATAATTTGCTTCTATGACATAATCTATGTCATTAATGTGGATTACTGAATCTCCAAAAGTCCTTGGCATGTTTGGATTTATCTCGATTATCACTATATCGGACGCATCAATCATTTCCCTCTCATAAGTTGTGCTTAAAGAAAGTGATACATAGCCGTGTTTGTCCATTGGTGCACCTGTGCCTAAAAATATATTGGGTTTTCTATGAAATATTCTCTTTTTTGCAGCTAAGTGTAAATGATTTGGTATAAAAGAAACATTTCCATTTTTATGGGCTCTTCTGGTTGCAGGTGTAAAAAACCATCCATCCATTTGAAAGCTTTCTTTGTATTTTGGATTCATGAAATATTCATAATCCCCTAAAGGCAAACACGTGGAAACATTTACATTTTTTACTCTATCCGCTATTGTATGAAGATTTGATAAAAACTCTCTAGGCTCAGCAGCCGCTAATGCAGAAACTAAATTATAATCTGATTTTACAAGACTTAAAGCTTCTTCTAATGATAATAATTTACTCTTATATATCTTCTCCAAATCCATGTCTAGTCCTCCCATTTTCCCCATTTAATTACGTTTGCTGCCCACGCATAACCTATTCCAGCTGCTATCATTGAAATAACAGTGCCTTCCTTTATCTTCCCTTGTTCCAAACCAAGTTGAAGTGATAGTATTTGGTCTATCTGACCAATGTGGCCATAGTGAGAAAGATAATTAGTTTGATCTTCTGTAAGCCCTAGGTGTTCAAGCATAGCTTTATGCTGTGAGTATTTAAAGTGTAGTACGGCAAGATAACCTAATTCTTCTTTACTTATGTTGGATTTTTCAAATGCTCTATCTATGCAATGATACCAATTTTTTAATGACACTTCATTCAATCTATCTTTCATGTGTTTTGCATCGAATAACCTAAGTGATTTATATGCAATATCTACATTTTCTTTTGTTATTGGCTTTTCTATGCCCCCAAACTCAACCCCTGCATCTCTTGCCATTGAACCATCTGTTACTATATGAGTGCCCAATAAGACGTTTCTATTTAAATTTTTCTTTAGTATAATAGCTCCACCACCAGCAGCTAAGTTGTACATCATAGACATATCTTTATCTGTATAATCAACAAAATCACCGTTTCTGTATCCGCCAACTATCATAACTGTATTTATTTCATCATCAGCAATCATCATGTCTTTAGCTATTTTCATCGCAGAAACTGTAGAACAGCATCTTTGTTGAACATCAATTGCCCAAGCATTATCTGCCCCTATCTTTTCTTGAATGTATATCCCAGATGTTGTCAAAGGATATTCCTTCCATTCTTCCCCAATGCAAAGAATTAAGTCGATTTCTTTTGGATCTAGACCAGTCCTTTCTAAAGCATCTAAAGCTGCTTTAACTCCCATCTCTTGAGTTCCATCTCCGTCACCTGGTATAGGTTTTTCAATAATGCCTAGTTTTTCAATTATTGCTTGTTCTGTCCACAAGCCATTTGTGGCCTCTGATATTTCTTTTGCTGTCATTCTGTTTTTAGGAATGTACAATCCTGTTCCTAAAATTCCCACATTTGTATTCAAATTTGCCACTTATAACCCTCCTTTATGCCAAAAATTCTAATGTTACTTTCATAAATCTATCTAAATCATCTTCCATCGGTGCGTGCCCACCGTTAGGCAACAATTCTAATTTCGCATTATCTCCTATTGCAGCGGCCATTTCAATTCCCATTTCCTTTGGTACTACTATATCGTTTTCTCCTTGCATAACTAAAACAGGTTGAGTGATTTTGTCGACTTCTCCGGTTCCTTGTTCTGCACCATTGTGTTCATGAGAAATGTTAAAATGAACTAGAGAATAATCTATGTCAACTAAATTTCTTTGCATCAAAATCTCATCTAGATATCTTTGATATCTTTCTTCATCAGGCTTTTTAAAGGTATATATGGTATTATCCCAAACAAATTTGATGAAGTCTTTATTTTTATCTTCATAAGCCTTTAATATAGGCAGTACTTGAACTGGATCATTTTCAATTTCTTCTTTGGTAGTCAAAAACTGTCCCAAAATCGGTTGGTTGTTTTCATCTTTTTTAAATATTGGATAACCCTTAATTCCAACAGATTCTACCAACACTATCTTTTCAACCATTTCTGGATAGTCAATTGCAAAATACATTGCTACTCCACCACCAGTTGACCAAGCAACTATAGAGAATTTATCTAGTTTCAACGCATCACAAAATAACTTTATATCATTAGATAGATCTCTTAATGAGTTAAATCTATTGTTGTAGCTTGATGCCCCAAAACCTCTCATGTCCATAGCATAAGCAGTATAATCATCAGGTAGTCTTTCCACAACAGTATCCCAATGCATTGATGATGACATATTACCATGGATGAGTAGTAAAACCTTTTCCCCATTTCCATGCTTTCTATAAGCTAAAGTTTCTCCATTTGGTAATTCAATCTTTTTTAACATGATATCCCTCCTAAATTTTAATTATGCAATTAATGTGCCAACTTTATATTAAATTATATTTTTTACTTGTTCTTTGAGCTTTGATATCCTTTTAGAAATTATCTCAGTTGTGTTTGCAATATATCTAGTAGAATCCAATTGGTAGCTTGAAATTGTTTTGAAATCATTGGATAGTTTCCTTATCTCTTCAATGTCAAACCCCAGTCCTACATTTAGATCATCAATATCCATCTGATTTTTATAAGTGTCTAGTTTTTCATATATATTTAATAATCTCAAATGAGAATCCAATAATTCTAATTTCTTGTTATAATGTTCTATTATTGTTAAATATCTTTGATTTAGTTTTTCTAGATCATTGGCATTATTTAGCACTTGACTAGATAAATTCCTAAAATTTTCAAACGAATCAAATATATTATCTACAAGAGCATTTAACATCTCATTATGTTTGTAGTTTTGAGAAAAGGATATTGCCCCTATTATTTCACCATTTTCATCTCTAATTGGAATTGCAACTGCATAGTAAGTTAGTCTTCCATTATCAAAATCTACTTTTCTCTCGATCTTTTCGCCAATTTTTATGCATTCATAAGCACATGTGTTTTGTATATGGCTATCTCCTGATTTTAATTTATGGTCAAGATCAATCGCAGGAATATACAGAAGGCATTTCTCTAAATCACAAATTGAGATAGCAACCTTTTTATTTGTCAATTCACTATATATGGGTGCAGTATTTATTAAGCAATTTAGCACATCCGTAATATCACCTCCTGTTTCACTTATATTATGCAACTTCCATGCCAATCAAAATTCAATTTAGAAGTACTATCACTATTAGAAAAATAGAAATATTCTAAATAAAAAAAATGTACTATATTTGGACATGTCCAAATATAGTACATTTTTTATTCTAAGCCGTATTTTTCTATTTTTGAATATAAGTTAGTTCTGCTGATGTTTAATATCTTAGCTGTCTTTAATTTATTTCCATTCGTATACTCTAGGCAGCTTTTTATAGCTTCTCTTTCAGTTTGTTCTAATAAATTTTGCAAAGAATCAATCGAATTAGGATCAATTTTCCTTTTGTTTTGCGTAATATAAAGTGGTAAATGTATAGGCAATATAGTATCAGTTTCTGTCAAATTTATTGCTCTCTCTAAGACATTTTCTAGCTCTCTAACATTTCCAGGCCAGCTGTATGATTTCAGAAGCTCTAAAGCTTTTTTAGATATTTTAGGAACATAGATCCCTAACTGATTCGAAAGCTTTTCCATTAATTTTATCGTAATCTCTTCGATATCTTCAACTCGCTCCCTCAAAGGAGGTATCTCAATAGTCATTACATTTAGCCTATAATAAAGATCTTCTCTAAATTTCCCTTCGGCAATAAGTCTTTGTAAGTCTTTGTTTGTGGCAGCGATTACTCTTAAATCTATCTTTACTGTTCTGTTACCACCCACTCTTTCAAATTCTCTCTCTTGAAGAACTCTCAATAGTTTTGCCTGCATTTTCAAAGGCATATCCCCAATTTCATCCAAGAATATACTTCCTCCATTTGCAAGCTCAAATTTACCAATCTTACCACCTTTTTTTGCTCCAGTAAACGCTCCCTCTTCATATCCAAATAGTTCAGATTCCAAGAGTTCACTTGGAATTGCTGCACAGTTTACTTTAACAAAAGGCATGTGATTTCTAGCACTATCATTGTGTATTGCATGTGCAAAAAGCTCTTTTCCCGTTCCACTTTCTCCTAATATGAGCACATTTGAGATTGATTGAGCAGCTCTTTTAGCTATAAACTTAGTTTGACTCATCTTTGGGCTATTTCCTATTATAGTGTCCCATGAGTATTTGGCTCCGTACATTTCTTTTAACTGACTCTTATAAAGATGCACTTCATTTTCTAGAAGTTTATTTTTTTCTATTATGTCTTTGAACTGATCTAAATCTTCAAACAAAACCATGCCAACAGCGTATTTCACTTCTCCTTGTTCATCTAAAACCACTATTCTGTGAACTATAGCAGTTCGACCATTCCCAAATTTATGTTTCCATGCTATTTCTGATTTCTTTGTCTTAAGAACAAATGGAAACCTAGTATTTTTATCAATTTCAGCAACTGGTTTCCCTATGATGTAGCTCTTAGGATACCCCAAAAAATCAGCAAATACTTGGTTTATCATCCTAACCTTAGAATCCTTGTCAATTAGTATCATCGGCACAGGTAGAGGATCAAATATTTTATGAAGCATATCCACAAGGTATTCAGTCAAAACAGTATCATCATCTATTTCAACTAAACTGTCCATATTTTGAACAGTCTTGCTGTCTTTCAAGCTATTACCTCCATTTTTTAATGAAGTCATTGCAACTCCTCCTAATATGAATATATTTTCATATTAGCACATTACTATAAAAAAATAAAGCTGATGAAAATCATCAGCTTAAAGTACTACTCCTCCAGTTACTTCCAAACAAGCGCCCGTAATAAAAGAAGCTTCATCAGATGCTAAAAAAGCATAGGCATTCGCTATCTCTTCTGGCTCTCCAAGTCTACCAAGCGGTGCTTTTCCTTTCATCATATCCACTACATTTTCAGGCATTTTAGCAACCATTGGAGTTGCGATAAACCCTGGGGCTACAGCATTGGCTCTTACCCCTTTTTTACCTAATTCTTTCGCCCATGTCTTAGTCATTCCGATTACTCCCCATTTTGTTGCAGCGTAATTAGTTTGTCCGAAATTTCCATACAGACCTACTACACTTGAAGCACTCAAAATAACGCCACTGCCTTGGTTTACCATCACTTTTGCAGCAGCTTGCCCACATAAAAACACACCTTTTAAATTTACGTCTATGACTTTATCCCATTGTTCTTCACTCATTTTCAAAAGAGTAGAGTCCATGGTTATTCCTGCATTATTTACTATGCAATCAAGTCTGCCATATTTTTGAACAGTTTTTTCAATCATATTGTTAACGCTTGCAGAATCAGTTACATCAACTACTATGCTCATTACATCTCCGCCGAGTTCTTTTAGAAATTCTTCTGTCTCTAATAATTCTTTTTCATTAATGTCAGCAATTACTACTTTTGCCCCTTCTTCCACAAATTTCTTAGCTGTAGCTTCCCCTATTCCTCTAGCTCCACCTGTGATTATTGCCACTTTGTCTTTTAATCTCATGATTACCCTCCTTATATAGTTACTATCTACAGTAATTATATAAGCAAGATTCGTGCCAATGGATTATAATCTCTCACCACATCTTGGACAATATATAAAATCTTCTTCTGCTAAGTAGCCACAATTTCTGCATATTTTTTCTCTTTTCTCAAAACAGTGCAAGTCTATCTTGTCTAAATCTATATGAGATATTTCTCTTCTCTCAATTTTTTGACCTAAATCACTATCTATCTCTGCTATTGCATCGCAGCAGCTCATCTTCACAAAATATTTTTTATTCCATTTGAAAATAGGAATAAAAAATAAGAAAAAGTAGCTATAAGTTAAAAACACTTCGATATGTCCATATTTATTACAACACTTGCATACAACTACTTCATCATAATCTAACTTCTTCTCTTTTTGACTAATTCCTAAGATAAAAAACATATTATCACCATAAAGATCATAGTTTTTGATGTATAGCTCTTTCTCCTCCGATAAGTTTAGGTCTAGTCCTTATCATGCTCAAATGAGCTTTGCCTATCTCTTTAATTTCGCTCCTTACTACAACACCTACAGGTTTTAAATGCATCCCAATGAACACATCTCCTATATCTATACCTGCACTCACTTTTACATTTTCTACAACTACTGGCTTTTCAAATATTTCCATTGCTGCTGTAGCAAACCCTCCACCTGCATGCAAAATTGGAATAACATTGACTATCTCTAAATTCATCATTTTAGCATATTCCTCTTCAACAACAAGAGCTCTATTTATGTGTTCACAACCTTGAACTACAGGATAGAGATTATCCTTTTTTACTTCTTCCACAAAAACACTTATAACAGCTCTAGCAATATCTAAGTTTGAATTTGATCCAAGCTTTTCTCCTATTATCTCACTAGTAGAACCACCAATAATGACTGCCTCTTTCTCATTTAATTTCGCTGCATCTAAAAGTTGTCTTGTGACAGTTCTTACGTCTTCTTTGATTTTAATTAAATCCATATAAATCCCTCCTATACATCAAAATCCATCCTAAGTAAAATATCCCCATTCATATCGATTTTTAACTTTAAATCCGGATAAATATCCCTTAAGACAATCATATCATATTTATTCAAAAATCGTGAAAGGTTATCTTCATATTTTATGATTGCTTTTCCCTTTGTACTTAAAAATACAATAGATTTATATTTAGGCTTAATTGAACTATCGTCCCTTAAATAAGTCATATCTCCTCTTATACCATTTTTTAACATCATATTAAAGTCCATTACCTTCCCTTTAGCATATGTTTTTTCCCCTCCATCGAATACATCTATATCTAGAAGTTCGTGCAATGTTTTTTCTTCTTTTGATGAATGGAATAAAGTAAGATCATTAGAAAGGCTTGTCAAAAATCTAGTAAATCCTTCTAACTTTGTGTATTCTGAAATTTCATCTGTTTCTTGAGTAGCCAAGCTAAGTCTTACTAGAAAATCTCTTTCTTTGTAATTTGAAGAATACGGATATATAAAGTATTCGTATGTTTTTCCAAAAGCCCAATTTGAAACCGAACTATCATTTTTAGTAATAAAAAAAGTTTCCATATAATCACCTGCCTTTCTTATATTATAATCTATTTATTGCAAAATATAAGCCCATTAAGAATTTTCATCTTAATAGGCCTATATTTTTAGTGAGTTTTACCGTCACTGATTTTTATATCATTTTGTGTTTCAACTGTTGTTTTTATAGCAACCGTAAGTGCTGTGACAATGTCATTTATATTCATACTTGGAGTTGATCTTTTATCCACCACTTGTTCAGGTAAATAAGGAACGTGTATAAATCCTCCTCTAATATTTTTATACTTTTTGTCAATCAGATAAAGCAGTCCATACATGATGTGATTACAAACATAAGTTCCCGCAGTATTTGAAACGCTAGCTGGTATCTTTTCATTTCTTATGTTCGAAACTATTGATTTTATAGGTAGTGATGAAAAATATGCATTTTCACCATCTTCAAATATTGTTTCATCAATAGGCTTATTCCCTTCATTATCTTCTATTGAGGCATCACTTATATTTATGGCAACTCTTTCAACTGTCATATCAAATCTCCCACCAGCTTGGCCTACACAAATAACTACATCAGGTTTTTCTTCCTCTATCTTCTTATCAAGTATTTCAATCGACTTTCTAAAAACAGTAGGTATTTCAACTTTAATAACTTGAGCTCCTGCAATTTTGTCCTCTAGTCTCTTAACTGCTTCAAATGCGGGGTTTACTTTTTCTCCTCCAAATGGATCAAATCCTGTAACTAAAACTTTCATTTTATCCTCCTATCTTCTAAAAAGCCCATACTAACATCAATATAATGTGTATCACTAATAGTGTGATTGCCATAGGCGCCTGTGTTTTTATAACTTTGTATTTATCCTTTGTCTCCAGTACAGCCGCTGGTACAATATTAAAATTAGCTGCCATTGGTGTTAAAAGAGTTCCACAATATCCCGCTGTAAGCGCTAGCGCTCCTGCTATAGCAGGGTTTGCTCCTTGGCTAAATACAAATGGTAATCCTATTCCCGCAGTAATAACTGCAAAAGCAGCAAAAGCGTTTCCCATGATCATTGTAAATACTGCCATTCCAACACAATATGCGATTACTCCAAACACAATATTTCCTGTTGGTATGACATTTGAAATCCCATTTGCGATCACTTCTCCTACACCAGCAGCATTAAACAAAGCACCTAAAGCAGCAAGTAACTGTGGTAAAATTGCAAAAGGACCAACTTGCTGTATCAATCTATTGCCTCCTTCTAAAGTTTCACCAACAGAGGCTTTTGTTATAAAAAGTCCAGCGATTGTACCAACAACAGCCCCTATTCCCATACCAACAAGACCACCTAAAGATGTGAATTGCCCTATGCCAAATGCAAAAGCTGCAATACTCAAAACAGGTATAAATAATTTATTCCCTATTAGTTTTGATTTTTCTGATTTAAACTCTTCGCTGGTTTGTTTAAAAGTACCAATTCTGACTTGTTTTGTTGCAGTCAGCACTCCCATTACCAACACTAAAATTCCTACAATAGAAGGTGGTATTACTTTCCCAAATATAAATGTTATAGCTAAAATTGCCCAAAAGAGTGCGGTCCCATATCTTGTTTTCAACGTCTTATCTTTAAAGGATAAAACTGCCGCTACCATTGATACAAGTCCAGATAATATATAAAGTATCTCCAAAGCCATAATTCTCACCTACCAATCTATTTATTTTTATTAATTATATTGTTAATCTTTCTATCATGTAATCTAAGTTGAATAGCAACTAAAATTACAGCTATAATAGCTATCGGTATAGATGCATTTGAAACCTGCTTTTCAGTAACCTCTATCCCCAGTTCTCCAAGAGTACCAACTATAAGCAGCACCCCTCCAGCTGCGATAAAAACATTTTGACCATAAAAGTTAGCATAGTTTTCAACTGATGCACTCATTCCTTTTATAGTTTCCACTGCTTCTTCTGGTAAATCTTCATATTTATTTTTGTCAGCACCTTCTGCCATTGGATAGATTAGTGGTCTAATGAACTCAACATGTCCTCCAATTCTCAAAGATAGAGCTGCCGCAATAGTTCTTATGACCATATAAATAGATAATATCTTTCCGCTTGTTGCAGCTTTAACTTTTCCTATTAACTCTGCAGCTCTCTGTTTAAGTCCATACCCTTCCAACAACCCGATAATAGGCAATGTAACAAAAAATACAGTCATGTATCTGTTTTCTACAAATGCCTTTCCAAGTATAGTCAATATTTCGTTGAAGCTTAAACCTCCAACTATGCCTGTCACTACTCCTGCTGTAAGCACAACAGCAATAGTGTCAAGCTTCAATGCGAAACCTACAACAATGATTAAAACTCCGAGTAATTTAATCATTTTCACACCTCCATTTATTTTTATTTAAATATACACTACAATAAGGTGCCTTTCTGTATACCAGTATACAAAATCACTTCCATTTGATAAATTTTTCTAAATTTTCAATATCTCGGATTATAATTTCTCCATTATTTATCTCTAACATATTCTCATCTTTGAATTTATTCAAAGCTCTAGTAACTGTAACCCTAGAACAACCAATTAATTTTGCTATCTCTTCATGCGTGAATTTTTCATTTATTTTCTTTCCTCTATCCATATCTTGCCCTTCCTGATAATATAGCCTTATCAACGTGTCTGCAACTTTCCCTAGAGAATCGCTGAAAGCCATATTTGCCATCTGAAACATCACTATCCTAAACTTTCTTGTTATACTGTGGATAATGTCCCTGTAAATATTGGGATTTTCTAATAATATATTCTCAATAACCTCTTCTTCTAAAATCGAAATTGTACTATCTTCCAGCGCTTTCGTAACTAAAGTGCTTTCACCACCACAAAAATAATCCATTTCTTTAAATATCTCTCCACCTTGAAGAAGATATAGAATTTTCTCTTCGCCATCCATACTGTAAATTGATTGTTTTATATTTCCAGATATCACTATTACTATGCACTTTTTATCTGGTATTTTTATGATGCTGTTTTTTTTATAGCTTTTCAAATTCCCTTTCTCAGCAATCTTTAAAAAGGATCTTCTCATTTGTTCTTGTCTTTTCGAATCAAAGAATTCCTCATACATATAAAACCATCTCCTATAATAATATATTAATATATTAATATATTATTATAGGAGATGGTAAGCAAAAAATCCTCGGTATATAAATATATCGAGGATTTTTATTTAACCTTTAATAATTTTTCCTATTCCCTTTAAATAATTTTTATTCAACAAATTAACCAACCCGTCAATTCTATTGATAGATATTGCACCGCCACTAAAACTAGCTAACGTTCTCAATGGCATTTGGTATATCATTGCGCTTATCATATTGCTCATTGTATTTTCTTCATCAATAGACATTTTTGAAACCTGTTTTTCTACAACTCCAACTATTCTTTTCCCAATAAAAGTATCTTTTATCTCTCCCAAAGTTGTATTTCTTGTATAAGGTTTTGTAGCAATTGGTCTTGGAACAGGTCTCCCAAGTAATTTTTCAAAGTCGCTTTCGTTGAATATATAATTTGGAGTGATATCTTTATATTCTTTGAGTCCATCATCAAAAACTTCATCATCACTTTCAATGTATATCTCTGTTTTTGATCTTATATCTCTTGATGAGCTTCCTATATGAAGAATATATCTACCTGATTCTACTTTAAACTCGCCATTTTGAAAGACATATAAATCGGTTACTTTTATATTCAAAATCGTATGTTTTAAATCTCCTGGTTTTAATTCTATTTTTGCATAGGCTTTTAATTCTTTCTTTGGTCTATATACTTTTGAGTCAATTTTTTCTACATACAATTGGCATATTTCTTTACCTGTTCTATCCCCGATATTTTTGAGATCAAAAGCTACATTTATCGTGTCACCTTTTTTATATGTCGGCTTATCCGTACTTAAAGCACTGTATTCAAATTTCGTGTATGATAAACCATGTCCAAATGGAAACAATACCTCTGTTCCTAAACTATCGTGTGCACGATATCCTACATATAATCCTTCTCGATACTGCACTTGCCTTGGCTCTCCAGGGAAGAAGTGACTTGAAGGTACAGATTCTAAAGATAACGGAAAAGTTTCTGCTAATTTCCCTGAAGGGTTTACATCTCCAAATATAATCTCAGCGATTGCTTCTCCTGAGGCTTGACCTGATAAGTATTGCTCGACAATTCCGTCAACATCGTTTATCCATGGCATAAGCACAGGAGCTCCATTTGATAGAATCACAACGACATTTTCTTGTACTTTAGATATTTCTTTAATTAAAATATCATGGCTTTCAGGCAAACTTAAATGTTTTCTATCAAATCCTTCACTTTCGTAAGAATCAGGTAGACCCACCATCAAAACAGCCACATCTGACTTAGAAGCTATTTCTATAGCTTCTTTTAATCTTTCGTCATCCACGCTATCATTTTTTAAGTCATAACCATCAGAATAAATTAAATTATCACCTAAACGCTTTTGAAATTCTTCAAAAGCAATTGATAATTTAGTAGGATTTATTTGACTACTACCACTTCCTTGATATCTTGGGACTTTTGCAAATTCTCCTATTAATGCTACTTTTTTATCATTGCTTAAAGGTAAAATCGAATTATCATTTTTGAGCAATACTATACATTCAGTTGCTACTTTTTTAGCAAATTCATGATGTTTTGCTTTGTCATAAGTTTTAAATTCTTCATTCAAGTTGTTTTGTGATTTTTGAATCAATTTCAGCACATTTAAGACTCTTTCTTCTAACTCCTCCATAGTCAACTGTCCTGACATCAAAGCTTTTTTTACTTCTTCATTATACAGTCCTTTATTCCCAGGCATTTCTAAATCTAGCCCAGCTTTTATTGATGCAACTTTATCATCAACTGCAGTCCAGTCACTGACAACTACTCCATCAAATCCCCAATCATTTCTCAAAATTTCTGTCAAAAGTTCTCTGCTTTCGCCTGTCCTAACTCCATTTATATAGTTATATGAGCTCATCACAGTCCATGGTTTAGATTCTCTAACTGCTATCTCAAATCCTTTCAAGTAAAGTTCGTGCAAAGTTCTTTCATCTATTATTGAATCAGATACCATTCTATAGTATTCCTGATTATTTGCTGCGAAATGTTTTAACGAAGCTCCTGTATTTTTGGATTGCAAACCACTTATCCATGATTTAGCCATCTTCCCAGATAGAAGTGGATCCTCTGAGTAATATTCAAAATTACGTCCGCATAGTGGATTTCTTTTTAAGTTAACTCCTGGTCCAAGCAAAACAGAAACTTTCTCGACTTGGCATTCAGCACCTAGATGCTCCCCGACCTGATATATAAGTTCTTCATCCCAAGAACTTGCTAAACAGCTAGCCGTTGGATAACAAGTTGCAGGTACACTTTTGTTTAAACCCAGATTGTCTGCACTATCTTCCTGCTTTCTAAGACCATGAGGTCCATCTGTCATCATTATACTTTGTAAGTTAAATTGTGGAATTTCATATAACTGCCAGAAATTTTTGCCTGATAGTAGATTTAGTTTCTCATCAAGAGTTAATTTTTCTATTATCTTATTTGCACTCTCCATTAAAAAACCTCCTTACTCCGTTTTTAGTAAATTTTTCTCTTCCATTTCATCAATCATCCTTTGTACTTCACTTTCGCTGAGATCATAGTATTTACCAAAAACAATAAACGCTATTACTAAACCGATTATTGGTACTAAACTCAATGTTATCCATATCCCATTCAAAGCTTCAGCAGTCTGAACCGATGCAGTCCCTTGGTATCCAAAATAAGATATTATTAAGAGGGATAAAGAACTCGATATTGCGCTTCCTAGTTTTGTAGAAAATGTTTGAACGCTAAAAATCATTCCAGCATTTCTTTGTCCATACTTATAAGCTCCGTACTCTACACAGTCAGCACTAAACATACCATTCATCATCATTGGTGCAATTAAGCCTATCATCTTCAAGAAATTTAAAATTAAAAAAACAATAACGTTTTCATATCCGACAAAATATTGAATTACACTGAATACAATTGAGGAACCTATCCCCCACATAAAAATTTTTCTTTTCCCAAATTTTCTAATTAACATTGGTGTCAACGCAGGAAGAAGTATTATAGGAAGTGCCATAGTAATCATCATAGTTGTATTAAATCCTATATCCCCCATATTCCATTTTGCAAAATACGGAGCTATTGTCATCGTAGTAAATGTTGCATTTATTGCTATATAAGCTATATAAAATATTAGCAAATATCTATTCGTACCTACCGCTTTTATCATTTCTTTTAAGCTTATATTTTCTTCTGTATTATATTTTACTCTCTCTTTAACAAAAAATCTCAAAGGAAACATCAATATGAATGCTATAATCATCAAATAAATTATTGTAGACTGGTATCCTAATCTCGCTATCAATTGTGGAGCAATTATTCCTATTATAAGAGATGCAATTCCGGCAGCAACTCTTCCTATAGATATTATACTGACACGTTCATCTGAATTGTCAGTCATAACAGTTGCTAAAGCAAATATAGGAACATCACTAATAGTATAAAGTATGTCGTAGATTAAATATGAAACACTTGCATAGACCAAGTTAAATGTTGAAGAACCATTAAAATTCCAAAATAATAAAATAGTTATGATTGGCATAAAAATGGTTACTGCATCAACCCATGGTTTGTATTTACCCTTCTTTAAATTCACTTTATCTAATAAACTTCCAATTATGGGATCGTTTACAGCATCCCAAATTCTAGCCACTAAAAATAGTGCAGCCACAGAACCTTCAAATAACCCGACTTCATCTGTTAAAAAAATTGCTAAATATGAAACTACCATGAAATAAATTATGTTCTGACCCACGAACCATGACCCATATGATAGACGTTCAGCTTTTCCAGTTAGATAATTATTTTTTGTCATATTTATCTCCCTTTCTTAATATATTTTCATATATTATATCCAGTTTCAAAATATTATGTATTCCATTATGTAACCTTTGCAATACCAATTTATGACTATAAAATAAAAGCTATATAAGTAATGTAGATTTTAAAAAATATTACTTATATAGCTTTATTAATTTAACTAATCTGATTTCATGAGGGAGAAGTACAAATGTCTCTTCAAATTTATCAGCCAATTCCATTTCTTCATACAATATTTTGGGAACTGAGCGAGATTTCAAATACTCTATTTGAACTAATGATGGATACTTGGGATACCCCATTTCAACCCAAGCATCAAAGCTAGAACCATGTTCTCTATTAACTATATATTGTTCTACTTTGTAATTTCCGCTCAATCCATTTAAATTAATGTTAAATTTAGTATTATATTCATCAAAAATCGAATACCTATCCAATAAATTTATTCTAGAAAAATCTAAGTTTTCATATTGAGCATCATAGTGAATATAATTATGGAACATTAAATAGACATCGTCTTTATCTTTTAACACTATATAATTACTATTTTTTTCTAAGATATTACCTTTAAGTTCATGTAGGAGATTATACGCATTATATGATGCTTTTGGTATACCGTTGTAGGTAAAAAGTCCAAATCCTCCATAAAATAAAGCTTTCTCTATTTCAAATTCATTATTTAAATCCGTTAAAGTCCAATAACCAATTCCCTTGACCTTTTCGAAGTTTTCTAAGTAGTTTTTAACAAGAAAGCTTGACATATATACTGTATCATGAATTAAATCTCTTGATATTGTTGAGCTATTAAATTCTGTAATCCAATACTCTTCCTTTGTAAAATTATGGAGTTTTTGTACTCTATCAATTGATAAAGTGATGTAATCGCTTACTTTATTTTCATCTCCTAATTTTGCTTTGTATTTTACAGCTTCATAATCATTTACATCTATTTTTTCTTTTAATTTTGAGATTTCTGTTATACTTTCAACTAATTCTACTGAATATACATGAAAAGAATAGAAATCCAGTTTTACATCTTTTTCATTTATATATTGATAAAATTTATCCAACCAATCTAAAAATAGCAAGAAGCTCATATTCCCAACTCCTCCTACTTTTAGATCTTTTGAGATGTTTTTAATCGTTTGATAAGTACTAACAAAAAACTCAAAGAATTCCTCTTTGCTGCCATCCCAAAATACACCTTCTATTTCAGGTTCATTCCATACTTCAAAGTACCAATCCTTTACTTCATCAATACCATATCTATCAATTATATGTCTTATGAAATTATCAATTAAATCATTCCATTTATTTATATCACTAGGTTTCGATATAGAATCTTTCCACTTAAAAATCGTATTGCCATTTTGCGTTAATTTTGTAGGAATAAATGTTAATTCTATAAAAGGTTTAATATCAAGTTTCATTAATGAGTCAATCAGCATATCTAAATCATTATAATCATAAAAGGTTTTCCCTAAAGAATCTTCATTGTAAATAGATAAAAAATCAGAGAAAATTCCGTGGAATCTAATATATTTAAATCCTATATCTTTTTGGACTTTCTCTATAATATCGAGTTGATCTTTTCTCAAACCCTCTACTGAGTATCCAATTGTTATAAGGTTTTCCCATGGTTTTTGTAATGTTGGTAATTCTACATTTAATTGATTTAAGTCTAATAAAATGTTAATTTCTTTGGTGGCCGTGTCTGCACTAGTAATTATTGGCTTAGAATTATCTAAGTATAAAAATAGCTCAGATAATAGTTCTTCTGTATTAATAGAAAAATAATTTTTAAAATCCATGTAAGATATATCTACTTTATGTTCATTTCTAAACTCATTCGGCGTAATTCCCATACTGTTTTTAAACGCTCTGTAATAGCTCTTTGTATCTGGAAATCCATTTTTCAATGCTAAATCGACTATTTTTAAATCTGTATACTTCAAATCGTTTATCGATCTTGAAACTCTCAGGTTTTCAATATATTTTTTAATTGGAATGCCTGTGCTCTTTTTAAAGTACTTAGACAAGTATTGACTATTATAATGAAACTTTTCTGCTATCAATTTTATAGTTAAATTTTGATTGTCTATATTGTCTTTTATAAACTCAATTATCTCAAACACTTTTTCAGAGTCATTATTTATACTTGCCGAATTTATATTATTTCTAACAGCAAAGTTATCAACCAATAGTAATATCAACTCTGTAAATAATAATTCTATTCTCAATTCATAATATTCTCCATGTTTAAGTGTTTGATCCATTATCATTGCTAAAATGCTCTTTATCCTATCGATGATATCATTGTTGTCTTTATTTATATCTACTTTAAACGTCAAGTTATTTATTCCTTTATGTTTATCTTCAAAATAATCAAGATCAAATTGAAAAACTAAAAGCTCACATTTGGGTTGGTCTGAAGATTTGAGTTGATGAATTTCTCTACTATTGATGATAAAAATATCCCCCTTAATTAGTTCTGTCACATTGTTATCTATATAAATAGAACATTTGCCTTTTAAAACAAAAATAATTTCCGCCTCATCGTGCCAATGAAATGGAAATTGTTCAAGTGTCTGAGTGAATATTTTTATTGGTATCTTTTCATCTTTATTTATTGGCTCATAGTAGTAGTTCATTTTATTACTCCCAACATTAGTTTAATAGTATATACCCTTTATGTGTAGTTTAAAAACAGATGAGTTAATTGATATCAATTAACTCATCTGACACTCTCATTTATTCTCGGTTTAAAATGTATTATCTTTAATGCTTTTATTATTGCAATTTAAGTAAATTCATAAATTTATTTACTTATCTAGAAAAATTAATTGTTTCCCATCAAAACAATAGAAACCATTACCTTCAACTCTAACTCGCTTTGTATCAAAGTTATTTATTGAATCTTTTTCCACCATATCTCCAGACTGATTTATTTCTAATACTTTTATAGCGCCATTTCCTTTGTATTTAAACAGCATAGAGTAGCTCCCATCTTCGTTATTTATAAATTCAAGGCAGTCACTGCCATCAAGGTCTACATTTTTATCTCTAATACTAATAATCTTATCTACATTTACATTCAATTTGTTATCTTCTACCCTGTAGGTCAGATATATTATTTGAGGCTCAATTAAACTTTTAAAATCACTTTCCTTGTATCCTTTGTATATAACCAGTTTATTTTCTTCACTTTTTAATATCTTTATATCCCTCATTATATCATCACTTAATTTATCATATATTAGGTCATTACCATTTACATAAGCAAGATAAGTACCATCGGCTTCTCTGAAAAGAAATACAAATTGATTATCTCCCAAACTTATGCCTTCATTCATTTCTGAGGCTGTTTCATTTATTTTTTTATAGAAAACACTCTCACTTATTGTAGCATTAGACTTATCAAAAATCTCCACTGTCCATAGGTTTCCATTATGATTAAATCTCTGAAAAAGAATACTTTCATTGTTTTCCGCTATTATCTGATATCCACTCGATTTAAGCGGATAACTTCTTAGATCCTTTAGGGATACAAGTCTATCAATTTCTTTCCCCATATTTTTTTGAACCAATATGTAGTTTCCGCTACTACTTAGGGTTAAAAGATCTTCTTTTTTAATTTCTTCATATCCTATGTTCACTTTTTTTACTACTGAATCATTATCGTCATAATAAGTATATTTGAGGTATCCATCATAAGGCTCTACATAAAAAATTGGGTTTTGTACTATATTAAAAGTCTTGTCCCCATTATTCTCTTTGTCAATAAAAAGGTCTGTTTTTGTACTAATACTACATCCACTCATAATTATTAAACATATTAGTAAAATTGAAATTAAATTTATAATTTTCGTCATTATTTTAACACCTCTTTGTAAAAATTCAAAGTATTATTAGGCTTAAATGTTCTAATAAGCTTTATTGTTCCTATCAAGACTAACATGCCAACGGCTAAAATGAAATTAACATCTTCCTCTAATTTATCAACTTCTGGCACAATAACTATAAACCTGCTAAAAAATGGCTCTCCTGTTCTCGTCATACCTGTTGCAATTTCTTCTGCTGTGTCATAATTAATCAATGATATATTGTTTCTAAATATATGGTTTTCATTAAATTAAAAAAAACCGTAAAATGTTCTCTCTATTAGATACTCTTCACTATCCATCACACCATCTTTTTCTACATATTTATAGTCTCTAATATAAACTTTATCTCCTTTTTTGAGATCCCTAAATTTTTCATTGTTTTCTAATTCATTATTAATAAAAATAAAATCATCTTTTACATCAATTTCTTCAATATTAAAATATTTTAATGCCTTTGTCTCAACTCCAAGTATATTTGTCATATCTAGGTTGTTTATTTGGCTATCAGTAATCTTTACTGGATGAGAAAAGTCAAAAAATGAGGACTCTACTCCATCCAGAGAATTAACTTCATCTCTTAACTCTAGGGGAATATCCATAGGAGATTCCTCGTTATACACTTCTATAAAATATAAATCAGTGTTATCAACTATATCTGTTTTAAATTGATCCTTCACTGATAATATTATCCCTAATATGAGATTCATAACCAAAAGGAAAGATATCATAGAGAACATTATACCTGTGAATTTCTTGAAATTCCTTCTAAAAAATAATAAAACTATTTTCATTTTTTTACCCCCAACTTGCTTCACTTAAGTTTCCGTTTTTTAAAACATATATTTCATCGGCAAGTTTATCATAGTAATCATCATGTGTAACAATGATTATAGATTTACCTCCAATTTTTAACTCTGCTAAATAATCCCTTATTATTCTCTTGTTTTCATCATCAATATTTGCAGAAGGTTCATCGGCAAAAACAATAGATGAATTTATTAGAAAAGCCCTCATTACAGCAACTCTTTGTCTTTCTCCTCCTGAAAGTAATCTTGCATAAGTTTTTCTTCTATCCTCCATGTGAAATTTATCTAAATATTCCTTTATTTGCCTTTGAATTTCATTTTTTTTCATTTCTGTTGCTAGGGATAAAAAAATCTCTAAATTTTCTTCAACAGTTAAATTTTCATATAGATTAAAATCTTGAAAGATGAATCCCATTTCTGTTCTTCTAATATTTTTCTTCTCCTTTGAACTTAATATATCAATATTTTGGTTTTTCCAGAATAATTCTCCAGAATCCTTTGTTTCCAAAAAAGCTAATATGTTTAATAATGTTGTCTTCCCTGCTCCAGAGATTCCCTTTATTATTACCAGTTCACCTGTATTGAGCTTTAGACTTACATTGTCTAATATTATTTTATCACCATATTTTTTTGAAACATTCTTTAATTCTATAATTGTACTAGTCACCATTTTCACTCCCAAAAACTTTATATACTTATTATTGTAACAAATTGGAACATTATTTCCCATACTAGAAATAGAGTGATTTGTATAGGATAAACGATCATATTTATTCAATGTCGTTGATTCATATGATATGAAGATGTTGTTTTTTAGTTAGGCTCACTTATATTTATTACTTGAAACTTAAATAGAAAAATAGCAGGTGTACAATCAAAAATCAAGGGTCGAGATGTACGGCTATGCCGCCCTTGTTTTCGATAGTACTCCTGCTGTATGTTAGCTAAAGAGGTGTTCATCTAACATTCTATGTTATTTTCAAAAGTATTTTTATTACCACCTCGTATAATAAAGTCATAGTTTAAAAACTATATTTTCTTTTCTATCTCACTAATCTGGTGAGATAATATTTGTACAGATAGGGGTCGTAGTTAACCTCCTTGAAGCCTAGTCTTCCTTTTTAAGGGTTGCGCCTCTTCTTTACATCTATATGCGAATGAGCTGGATAGTA
>NZ_SRIB01000007.1 GCF_004684055.1 Soehngenia longivitae | reverse complement strand
CGGTTCTTGTTCATCGAGCCGGGATTTTGCCTCCGACTTCCTTCAGATTCCACCTCACGATGGACACCCTTGTCATTGGCTAATGGTTCCCACTACCAAGCCCATGGCGGACTTCCACCGCTAAGCTGTCTCCCATGCCGGGCACACGACTAAAACGTATCTTATGATACGTTTTATCTATTTTTATCTCTTCTTCTCAAAAAAATGGGAACATCTAAATCTTCAAAATTCAGTTCTTTGTTTTTTTTGTCATCTTCATTATTTCTATTAGAATTAAACAAATTACTTTCTTTAGAAATAGTTGATTTGTTCGTTATTCTCTCGTCTTGAAATCCAGTAGCTATTACAGTTATCTTGATTTCATCATTCATGCTTTCATCAATTCCCGCACCGAAAATAATATTTGCATCTGGATCTACTGCTTGTCTTATAATATCTGCAGCTTCATTAACTTCAAATATTCCTAAATCTTTACTTCCAGTTATATTTAGTAATACTGATTTAGCTCCTTCTATTGAGGTTTCCAATAAAGGACTGGTTATTGCTTGCTTTGCAGCTTCTTGTGCTCTATTGTCACCTTTAGCTACACCTATGCCCATATGTGCAATCCCTTTGTCATACATAATTGTCTTTACATCTGCAAAGTCAAGATTTATTAAATTTGGAACTGATATTAAATCAGATATTCCTTGTATTCCTTGTTTAAGAACTTCATCCGCCATCATAAAAGCATCTGCCATAGATGTTTTTTTATCTGATATTTGAAGTAATCTATCATTTGGTATCGTAACTAATGTGTCTACCATGTTTTTAAGATCTTCAATACCTTTTTCTGCCTGCAAGAGTCTTTTTTTTCCTTCAAAAGTAAATGGTTTTGTTACAACACCAACAGTTAGTATTCCTAGCTCTTTAGCTATTTCTGCAACAATTGGAGCAGCACCAGTCCCAGTTCCTCCTCCCATTCCAGCAGTAATAAATACCATATCTGCACCTTTTAAACACTCTAATATATCATTTCTATTTTCTTCTGCAGCTTTAGCTCCAATCTCAGGATTAGCTCCAGCACCAAGTCCTTTTGTGATCTTTTCTCCTAATTGGATTTTTATCTCAGCTCTTGATGAATACAGTGCTTGTTTATCTGTATTTAGTGCTATAAATTCAATTCCTCTAACCCCTGATTCAATCATTCTATTTACAGCATTATTTCCACCTCCACCAACACCTAAAACTTTAATCTTTGCAAATTGTTCTACATCAACATCAAAATCGAACATAAACTTTCCTCCATTCATATAGTGGTTATATTAATATCTTTATTTTTTCTTAGAAGTTATAATTCGCCTTATTTTAGCAAAATTGTCAAATAATCTATTGCCAAATGTAAATATTGCTGCATAGTATAGCGGAACCCCCAATCTATCGCCTATATATGCAAGAAAAGCTGCTAATAAAGCATTCCCAATAAATCCAGAAATAAATATAGTTGCATCAAATTTATCCTCTAAGTTTGCCCTAATTCCACCAAAAATAGAATCCATACACGCCAGTATTGCTACTGATACATACAAAGTGTAGGCTGAATTATAAGTAAATGGCAATAAAAATCCAATTAACACTCCAATAAGTATGCCTATTAATGCATATACCATCTTCCACTCTCCTTTATTGAACAGTCTTTGCATAAGAGTATGAGAAATCTCCACTATATGCTGGTATGACTAATTTATCTTTAGAATATGGCTGAATTCCTATACCATAAACTTTTGTGAGCATTTCTGCGTATGTCCCTGGTGCACTTATAGCAGCCATTAACAATTTAGGATCTCCAATTGCTGTTATTATAAATGGCGTTCCTAAGCTTCTTCCATTTACTCTTATAACAGGGCCAGCACATTTAATATCTGAAAAAGAAAGAACCCTTTCACCGTTAATGCTTATCGCTTCAGCTCCTGCTACTCTTAAATCATTCAATATATTTTGCATGTCTACATCATGTATTATACCATCATTAAAATCAAAGGACAATTCATCTGAATCTATATTATCAAACATAACGATTTCTATTCCCGGTCCTTCTACGGTCTTATATCCTGCTAGAAGCATATTTTTATCTCTTTCGTCCTCTAAAACAGAAATTATGTTGTCATCACTGTAATTAGAATCTTCTATTAGTGCTAAATAATTCTGTTTATCATCTATATTTAATTTTAAATCATCGATCTCAGTTTTCAGTGATTTTACCTCAATCTCGAGTCTCTGAATTGAACTAATAGTAACAGGCGTAACCATTTGAATGTTCATTTTAACTTGAGAGGCAAATAATATCCCTACTAAAGCACTAAATATTCCTATTGTCAATTTTGGGTTAAATTCTTTCATATTATCTCCCCATTACTTATTCTTCTTCTACTGGCTTTGCATATATGAATTCTTTAGCCTTTCTGTATCTTTCTATCTTTATATCTTGATTTTGTGTCAAATTTACTACATAATCGTAATTTCTTAATTGCCATACTATTCCCCATTTGATGTTTAATGCTGATTCCAATGTGTCTGGATCTCCAATTGCCTTTATTACAATTGGCGCACCTGTTGAAACTCCGTTAATTTCAATATGGTTTCCAGCCCTAACTATCTCAGTAAATGATGTATATCTCTGATCATTAATGCTAATCGCCTCTGCATCAGCAGCATTTAAAATACTAATAACTTGTAGCAACAAATCCAATTCATCAACAATACCATAACTGTCTGAAATTTGCGGATCTATTGGTGGATCATTGATTTCCAAAATAATCCCAGGTCCATGTACATCAGTGTATCCTGCTAACATCCTGTATTTCATGGCATCTTTATATAAATTCTCAGCGTAAGTATCATGAGAAATTCCTTCTTTTTCATATTGCTCAACTTTATTTTCTAATTCTTCAAGTTGTTTAGTCAATAAATCTTTTTCACTCTTTAATTTAGCCACTTCATTAGCTAATTCTTGAGCTCTCTGAGTTGGCAAAACTCCATTTCCAACAGTTTCATTTATAGTTTTAAATTGAACAGACAATATGAGCCCAAGTACCAACGAAACTCCAATAATTGCTAGTTTTTCTTTTTTTTTGTTCATTTTATATTGCTCCTTATTCATCATCTCTTACTAAGATTGGATACTCCCCTTTGTTCATAATTATCATTTTGGTAGGGATGTTCTTTTTTTCAATGTCATTAATTATTTCACCAAGTTCTAATAATTTATATTTTATATTATATAACGAACCAAACTCTACTGGTATATCCTCATCTAAAATAATTTTAATATTATTTTCATCAGTGAAGTCAAACGACTTTATCTTACTGACTACTTCGATGACTTTCTCGTCGTTAAATATATCAATAAATTCGCTATTAATATCTAATTTTTGCCCTTCTTTTATATCCTGGATTTTAAGGTTGCTTATCAAAGTCAATTCTCCTAATGGTTCTGTTCTTTTTTCTAGTAATATGCCATTAATGTCAAATACATAGTATTTCTCATTGAATATAACCTCAACATATGGTATTCTCTCATCAATCTTTATTCTAATAGTACTTGGAAAAACTTTATCAATATCTATTTCTTCGATATATCCTATTTCTCTTAATCTATCAGCTAAAGTAAATCTGTTAATCCTAAACAAATTGTCACCTTTTTTTATATCTGCTTTCTCAATTATCTGCGCCTCGGTTGTAATATTGTTCCCAGATATTTCTATTTTCCCTACATTGAATAAATCAATCCTTATAATTGCATTGTATATTATAACTATGACTATAAAAAGAAGAAAAATTCTTCTAAAAAATCTCTTTCTTCTTCTCTTTCTTTCCACTCTAGTCAGTTTATTCATAAGATCCCTACTATCTTAGATATTGTTTAAGCTCATCTACTATTATTTCTGTGGCATTTGTATTCATGATTTTTTTTGCATTATGTCCCATTTCTAAAAGCTTTTTCTTATCATTTATTAATTCATATATAGTTTTAGTTAATACTTCCCCATTAAGATCCTTTTCTTTAATTACCATACTTGCCCCTGCTTGTTCAAAAACTTGCGCATTATACTCTTGATGATTTTCTGCAGTATATGCTTTTGGTATCAAAATACTGGGTATTCCCAGAGCACTTATTTCAGCCAAAGTTATTGCACCAGCACTTGCGATAGCTAGTGTTGCAATATTCAGCACTTTTGGTAAGTCATATAAATATGGAAATATTTTGATATTCTCATGCAAATCTACACCTTTTTTTTCTAATGATTCTTTAAAACTATCATAATGTGATTTTCCAGTTATATGAATTAACTGAATATCGCTTAGTTCTGATATACTATCTATAAAAGACAACATCGCATCATTAAGACTGTTTTGACCTCCACTACCACCAAAAGATACTATAATTGGTTTATCACTATTAAGATCAAAAGCTTTATAAACAGCAACTTTATCCACAAGAAACAATTCTTTTCTAATAGGATTTCCTGTCAATATAGTTCTTTCTGGATATTTAAAATATTTTTTTGATTCATCAAATGTTATAAAAACTTTGCTTGCATATCTAGATAGAATTTTATTTGTGATGCCTGGAAAAGCATTTTGTTCATGAATACATATTGGAATTTTTTTTAGCTTCCCTACATACGATATGGGAAAGCAAACATACCCTCCAGTAGCTATAATTAACTTGGGATTTAATTCATTTATTATCTTTCTTGAATCGTTTAAACCAACTAAAAGTTCTTTTGCCGATTTAATTGATTCTTTGCTAAAGTTTCTAGGCATGCCCATGACTCTTACTTGTCTGTATGTGTATCCTTCTCTTATTGCTAACTCTTTTTCCATCCCATCAGGTGTCCCAACATAATATATATTTACTTTGTCTTTATATATTTCTTTAATTTCTTTTGCAATAGCTAAAGCTGGGTAAATATGTCCTCCTGTACCGCCACCACTAACTATTATGTTCATTCTTTTTACTCCCATCTGTTTTTGTATATCTTGATATATTTAATAAAATTCCAATACTTGCTAAATAAAATATTAAAGAAGTACCACCAGAACTTACAAATGGTAAATTAATCCCTGTTGGTGGTATGCTTGAAGTTACAACAGCTATATTCATTAATGACTGTATGGCTATTAATGAGGCAATACCACTTGCTAGAAAAAGAGCAAATTTATCATTAGAATTTCTTGCTACATGAAATGCTCTAAAAATAATTATTACATAAAGTGAGAGTATAAATGTAGTTCCAACAAGACCTAATTCCTCTCCAATTATAGAAAAAATAAAGTCATTATAAGCCTCTGGTATGTAAAAAAACTTTTGCTTGCTCTTTCCAAGCCCTACTCCAAATAATCCCCCTGATCCTAATGCATACAACGACTGTACTATCTGATATCCATCTCCTAATTTATCCGCAAATGGATCTCTAAAAGATTTTATCCTATCTAATCTATATTCGTTCCCTTCTGAATATACAGCTACTTTAAATAAAATAGCCGTTAATCCAGCAGATGCTATTAAAACATAATATGGCATCCCAGCAATAAAATACATGCTTAGCATTGTGCCTGCTACAGTTATAGATGTGCTTAAATCCTTTTGCAAGTACACTAATCCGGTGGATATGCCAATTAGTATAAATGCTGGAATTAATCCATCTTTAAGCTTTGAAACTTTATCTTTTTTATTTTCCAAAAATGCCGCATAGAATATAATACTTCCAAGCTTTATTGCATCTGATGGCATAAAAGTCGTAAAACCTAGGTTTATCCAACGTCTTGCACCTTTTAATTCCATTCCTAAAGGAGTAAATATCAGTAATCCCAGTATAATTGTAATTATGTATATGGCTGTTGCGTGTTTTTTCCATATGTGATAATCAATATTCATAAGTATTATCATAATAAACAAACCTAAAGCTGCCCAAACTATTTGTCTTTTAAAAAAAAATAATGGGTCTCCGAATTCTTGTAAAGCCTTAGGAGAACTTGCACTATATACCATTATTACACCAATGAAAACTAACATTATGGTTGAAATAAGAATATAGAAATCTGGTTCGTGTTTTAGCAATTTACTTTTCATAAAACTCACTCCATAATGTCATTTACAATTTTCTTAAAATGGTCTCCTCTTTCTTCATAGTTATTATACATATCCCAACTAGCACATGCTGGAGATAAAAGCACTTGATCATTAGGAGAACTCAGATTAGTTGCTATATCAACAGCTTCTCTCATATCATTAGCTATATAAACATTTAAAAAATTATTACTATATGCAGTATCTTTGATCTTTTCTTTTGTTTGTCCAAGTACAATCAATGCCTTACACTTATCTTTGAGTGCTTCTATCAGTCTAGTGTAATCAGCATTCTTGTCATAACCACCAGCAATCAAAATAATAGGTCCCTTAAGAGCTTCTATGGCCTTTATGCTAGAATCTACATTTGTTCCCTTTGAATCATTATAATATTCGACATCATTCTTCGTAGCAACAAATTCTATCCTATGAGCGACCCCTCTAAAAGAACTAAGTACGCTTTCTATCGAATCCTTAGATACTCCTAAATGCTTACATATAGCTAGTACTCCGCATATATTTTCCAAATTGTGCTTCCCTGGTAATTTGATTTTTTCTATATTGATTATTTCTTCTTGCAAATTTTCAGTTTTAAATACTATCTTCCCATCCTTGATAAAAATACCTTCATTCAAAGGATTTTTTACACTGAAATACATAAGTTTTGGTTTATTGTTTACATTTATCTTTCTCAATATTTCATCATCATAATTTAGAACAAGTAAATCATCTTCTTTTTGATTAGCAAATATTTTAAGTTTTGCTGCGATGTAGCTGTCCATAGAACCATGCCAATTCAAATGGTCCTCTGTAATATTTAGTATCAGTGCAGCTTTTGGTCTAAAATCGTTAGTATATTCTAATTGGAAACTACTCAGCTCAATGACAAAATTATCATCAAAAGAGCAATTTGTAAGTCTTTCTATCGTTGGCATCCCAATATTACCTAACGCTTCAACTTTAAATCCATCTTTTTTAAGAATTTCAGTTAATAAAACTGTTGATGTTGTCTTTCCATTTGTCCCAGTTATACCATATATGTTAGAACTCTTTCTGTAATGATAAGCCAATTCTATGTCAGATATTATTGGTATTAATGAAGATTTTGCTTTCACTATAACTTCGTGATAAGGTGGAAAACCTGGACTTGTTATTATTATATCCATATTACTAATTAATTTACTTTTTGAATCTACAATAACTACATCATAGATTCCAGCATTATTAAGTTTTCTTACAATATCAGGGTATGGCAAATCATCATAGACATAAATATTATTTGTCTTGGATTTTAAAAAATTTAATACAGAAATTCCTGTCATTCCTACACCTAGTACAAGCACATTTTTATTGTCTACTATCATTTCTACACCACCCTATAAACTAAATATGCCAATTAGTGCGAATATAAAACTCACAAACCAAAACATAATTACCACATTTACTTCTTTCCATCCTAATTGCTCAAAATGATGATGAATTGGAGCCATCTTGAAAACTCTTTTGCCTGTCAATTTAAAGCTCAGCACTTGTATGATAACCGAAAGTGCTTCAATGAAGAAAACAGCTCCTACAACAGGGATTAAAAATACATTGCCAGATAATAACGCTATTGATGCAACTGCGCCACCTAAAGCTAATGATCCTGTATCTCCCATAAATATCCTAGCTGGATAGTGGTTAAAATATAAGAATCCCAATAACCCACCTACCAATGAAATGCAAATTATCGAAATATCATTAAATCCAGCCCTATGACATATGTAGGCAAATGCTGAGAAAAATATTGCTGACGTACCACTTGCTAATCCATCTAGACCATCAGTCAAATTAACTGAGTTCACAGTCCCTAAAATAACAATCAGGAGGAATGGTATTGTAAACACACCCAAATTAATGTATTCTTCTGCAGTAAATGGAATCCAAAATTCAGAAGCATTTTGGATATTAATCATATAATATAATAACAATATGCAAGTTAAAAAAAGTTGACCAATGATCTTTTGAATTGCTGTTAAGCCAAGATTTCTCTTGAGTTTAACTTTTAAAAAGTCATCTAAAAATCCTACTAAACCAAACCCTAAAGTAATTAATATAATGACTAAGCCATCTCTAGTCTTAGATCCAAAAATGATGTATGAAAACAGTAATGCAACTAAAAATATTATGCCACCCATAGTTGGAGTCCCAGATTTTACCATGTGAGAAATTGGTCCTTCATCTCTGATACTTTGTTTTGCCTCCATCTCAGTCAAAATTTTTATAACCTTTGGCCCTATCAATACACTTATTATTAGACCAGCTGCTAAGCTCAAAAACAACTTCAGTTGAAAATTCATTATTGTCTCTCCTTGTATTGTAGTTTACTTTAATATTATATAAAAAAAACAACTGTATTACTAGTAGGATTATAATTAATTGTATTTTATTTTAATTTTCTTTTTCAAAATATAAATCGACTAAAGAATTTATCTCTATCTCTTCACCAGCCAGCGGCTTTTGCTCAACAACTTTGCTAGTCTCTGAAATCTCTTCATAATCAATTACAAATCTCAAACCCATTTCTTTGAGAATTTTCGTTGCATCTACTAATGTCAATCCAACAAGATCTGGCATGGTTACAGTTTCTATGTCTTCGCTCTTTTCTTCATCAGTAATTTCTTTAGGAACCGATAAATATTCTAATGTGTTTTCAATGACCATTTTTGCATATGGTCCAGCTACTGTTCCTCCATAATAAATGCCTGTAGGTTCATCAACTATGACTAAAATTGCAATCCTTGGATCATCTACTGGTGCAACCCCTCCAAATGATGATATATATTTCCCGGATACATATTTACCGTCAATTACTTTTTCAGCAGTACCGGTTTTCCCTCCTACTCTATATCCTGGAATAAAGGACTTTGTTCCAGTACCTTCGGTCACTGTTTTCTCTAGCATCTCCAAAATTGTTTTACTTGTACTTTCTGAAATCACTTGTCTTCGAATCTCTGGTTTGTAATCTTTAACTAAATTTCCATCATCATCAGTAATTGCTTTGACAATGCGTGGTGTCATTAAGTTACCTCCGTTTGCTACTGCTGATATAGCATTTATCATTTGAATTGGAGTAACAGCAACACTGTGTCCATATGACATAGTGGCCAAATTAACATCACTTATATCCTCTAACCTTTTAGGAATTATACCTTTTTGTTCTCCAGGTAAATCTATGCCTGTCAATTCTCCAAAACCAAATGCCTTTATATATTCAAACATTTTCTCTTTACCTACACTATTTGCCATATTTATGAAAGCAATATTACATGAATTAGCAAAAGCTTCATATAAATCTTGATCTCCATGGGGGTCATACCACTTTGCACATCTTAAAGTTACTCCAGGAATTGACTTATAAAAACCATCACAATAAAAATGAGTATTTTTATTGACAACTCCTTCTTCTATAGCAGCAGCTGCTGTAATAATCTTAAATGTAGAACCAGGTTCATATAAATCATTTATTGAGTAATTTCTCCATAATTTAAACCATTCATTTTGGAGTTCTTCTTCACTTAAATTTGACCACTCAGCCCTAGCTTTTTCATCTATAGGCTCTCTAGGAGAATTGGGATCATAATCAGGTTTGTTTGCTAAAGCTAAAATCTCCCCAGTCATTGGATCCATGACAATTATATTCACACTTTTAGCTTTATTGTCTATTAGCGCTTTAGATGCTGCTTCTTCTGCAAATCTCTGAATATTTTCATCAATTGTTAAAAATAAGTTATATCCATTCTGCGGCTCGATTATGATTTCCCCATCATAAGGAAGTTGCCTATTAGCAGCATCTGTTGATTTTATCAAAAGTCCTGGTGACCCTTTCAAATATGAGTCAAAAGCCTTCTCAACCCCATATTGTCCATTATTATCAACATCAGTAAAACCAATGATATAAGGTGCAAAATTATTAAGTGGGTAATATCGTTTATTGCCTTCTGTGATTGATATTCCATCAATATTTAGATTTTTTATTTCTTCAGCTTTTTCTCTGTTTATTGATTGCTTTAATTTTTTCATATTTGTGCCATTCTTAATTAAATCAACTAACTCTTCTTCTGGTTCTTCAATAATTGGTGAAATTTTCTTAGCAACTTCTTCAGGGTTCTCAATTTCAGAAACATATGCCCAAACAGTATAAGATGGAGAATTTATGGCTAGTTTCCTACCATTTCTATCATATATGATTCCTCTTGAAGGTTCTATCTCTACTGATTTCGTCCATTGTCTTAAAGCTTGTTTCTTTAGATCATTTGCTTCTACTATTTGAATTTTGACTAATCTATAAAATAAAAAAAACACGACTAAAGACACTATTAAAATAGCTATCTTCAATCGTACGAAATTAGTTCTAGTTGGTCTTCTCATTATATACCACCTCTAATACAGACTAGAAAAAAAGCTTAAAGCGTTTTTAATTTTATCAATAAAACTAAACTGAATTGTATTATTTGTATCTTCAACTGCAATATATACTACTTGATCTTCCTTTGGATAGCTCATGCCTAAAAGGTCTTCTGCTTGTTTTTCTATTTCTTGATTGTTTTTAAGCCCTTCCAGTTCCACAGATAAGTCATCTTTAATTCTACTTAATTCTTGTTTTTGCTTTTGCAATTGGTTTATTTCTAATCGCAACGATTGGATATCTGAATAGCGTTGCAATAAAAATACAGATGATATTAAAAAGCAAACAGAAATAAGTATGTAGGAAGTTTTGCTTATAGCAGTTTTCTTGTGCACTATTTTCACATTTTTTTGTTCAATTGGTTCTTTTATGAGTTCGTAGTCAATTTTTTCTGCTATCATTATAATACCTCCCATTATTACAACTATATTCTTTCAGCTATCCTTAGCTTTGCTGAATGAGATCGAGGATTCTCATTTATTTCATCAGAAGTTGGTTGTATAGGTTTTTTAGTTATAATCTCTATTTTCTTAACATGATTACATACACAAACAGGTAATTCTTTAGGGCATATACATGAAGTATTTAACTCTCTAAATTTATCTTTTACCAATCTATCCTCAAGTGAATGGAATGTTATAATTGCTAACCTTCCTCCGATATTCAAGACATCTACCATATCTTCAATAGTATTTTCTAGCACTTCAAGTTCATTATTTACCTCAATCCTTATAGCTTGAAAAACTTTTTTTGCAGGATGATGTCCTGTTTGTCTGACCTTCTTAGGGATGGCTTTCTTGATTACACTTACTAATTCAAAAGTGGTTTCAATTGGCTTTACTTTTCTTTCTTGAACAATAAATTCAGCTATTCTCTTCGCCCATTTTTCCTCGCCATATTTATAAAATATATTCGTTAATTCTTCTAAACTATATTGATTGACAACATTCCGTGCTGAAAAGTCTCTTGATGTATCCATTCTCATATCTAGTGGAGCATCTAAATTATATGAAAAACCTCTTTGCGCAGTATCTAGTTGATGAGATGAAACACCTAAATCTAGCAGTATACCGTCTACCTTAGTAAACCCTAACCCAGCTAGCACAGATTTTATTTCACTGTAATTTCTATGTACTAGTATGACTTTTTCTTTGTATTCCTCTAATATTGTCGAGGATCTATTAATTGCATTTATATCTTGGTCTATGCCAATTAATATCCCACTTTTTAGTTTCCTAACAATTTCAATGGAATGACCAGCTCCTCCAATTGTCGCATCGACATATATTCCATTTTCTTTTATGTTTAAACCATTTATAACTTCATTGAGCATTACTGGTATATGTTTAAATTCCATAATTAACCCCTATATACCTAATTGTGACATTTTTTCTGCGATGCTTTCATAACTTAAATTATCATCGCTATTATATTCTTCCCATAATTTCTTACTCCATATTTCTAGCCTTGTGGATACTCCAATTATAACTGCATCTTTTTCTAATTGAGAATGCTCGCGTAAATTGGAGGGTATTAAAATTCGCCCTTGCTTATCTAAGCTACATTCCGTAGCCCCAGAAAAGAAGAACCTAACAAATGCTCTAGCATCTTTGTTTGTTAATGGTAAGGTCTTTAATTTTTGTTCTAATAAATCCCATTCAGTTTTAGCGTAAACGAAAAGACAATTATCTAAGCCTTTGGTTAAAACAAACTCATAACCTAAAGGTTCCCTAAATTTGGATGGTATTGTAAGTCTGCCTTTATCATCAAGAGTATGAAAATATTCACCAATTAACATTTTAACACCACCCTATCAAACCACTTTCCCCCACTTTGTACCACTATAGGTATAGTGTATACCAATTGTTCAAAGTTTTCTACTATTTAATACGCTAAAGATAAAAAAAGGACAAATGTCCCATAAAAAAATGTTCCTAGTAAATTAGGAACATTTTTGTTTTCTATTTTTTATATATTTTTTTGTCTTTTCTTTCTTAATATAAAAAATCCAATAATTATAAATAACAAACTTATTAGTTGAGCAACTCTAAAATTCCCTAACATCAAACTATCCGTTCTTAACCCCTCTATGAAGAATCGTCCAACTGAATAAAATATCATATATAACCCAAAAACTTCACCATCATTTTTTGCTTTGTTTTTTTGATAATACAGAAGTAACCCAAATCCTATCAAGTTCCACACTGATTCATATAAAAATGTAGGGTGTACTTTTTGCCCTTCTATCATTATACCCCAAGGTAAATTCGTTGGTCCTCCATAAGCTTCTTTATTTGCATAGTTACCCCACCTTCCAATAGCTTGACCAAGTATCAAGCTTGGAGCCACAACATCAGCAAGTTTCCAGAAATTTATTTTCTTTATTTTCGAGAATATAATTCCTACAATTATTCCCGCTATTATAGCTCCGTGTATAGCTAATCCCCCCGCTCTTATATTAAATATCTGAGATAGGTTTTGAGAATAATAATCCCATTCAAATACAACATAATAAATTCTAGCACCAATAATTGCACTGGGTAAAAGAAATAAAGCAAAATCTAATATATCATCTTCTTTAATTCCTTTATTTCTAGCAGCTTTCAGCGCAAGTAATACTCCAATTAGTACAGCAGTAGCAATTATTATACCGTACCATTTTATTTCTATGCCAAAAATAGTAAATGCAACAGAATACATTTTTTCCCCTCCACTATATTTATTCTGGGACAATTAATGATAAACAGATCCTATCTGAATTGAAATGTTCATTAAATCTATCTTTAATCATTTTAAAATTTATTTCTTCATATAAGTCAAGATAATCAATCAATAAAAAATCTTGAAAATATAAATCAGTAAATGCATGTGCAATATATTCTATCGAATTTAGTCCCATTAGATATTGCCCTATTTGTTTCTTCTTAATTCTTTCAAATCCATCTTCAGTAAGATATTTATGAGGATTTTCAAATAATCCTATTATTTTATCATATACCTCATTTGGTTTTTCGCTTGTGCCAGATATAATTGAATAACCATAATCTGTCTTACCACTGTAATATGCTCCAAATTGATCATCTATTAATCCTTCTGTATATAACTCTTGATAAAATTCAGAACTCCTAGAAAATAAAATTTCTAGTATCAAATTTGTAGTTACATCTTTTATTACTTGATCTTTACCTGTTAATCCTAAATTTATATCTTTAATTCCCAAATTAAAAATTGGAATTGACGTAGACATCTTTTCCTCAATTCTATTTCTGTTAATTGTTGCAGGCTCGTTTCCATTTATTTTTATCCCCATTAATTTCTCAGTATCGTATTTAGAAAACTCTTTATTTAATTTGTCTATAACTTCCTTAAATTCTATATCACCTACTAAAACAAGTAGCATTGATTCAGGATTGTAAAACAACTTATATGCCAGATATAAATTGTCTTTATTTATATTAGATATGCTGTCTACACTTCCAGCGATATCTATCTTTATTGGATGGCTTACATACAATCCATCTAATAAATTAAAAAAAACTTTCCAGTTTGGGCTATCCTTGTACATCTGAATCTCTTGCGCAATTATTCCTTTTTCTTTTTCTACATTTTCATCTGTAAAAAATGGTTCCATAACTAAGTTAACAAGTTCTAACAAACATTCAACAAAATTTTCAGTTGTGCTAAACAGATATGAAGTTTGATTAAAACTTGTAAATGCATTCACATCTGCTCCCAAACTAGAAAATTTTTCAAATAAATCTTTTTCAGGATCTTCAAAGAGTTTATGTTCTAAAAAGTGAGCAATCCCATCTGGTAATGTTACTATCCCTTCATTTCCTTCGATTTTAAATCTATTGTTACATGAACCATTCCCTGTAGAAAAAACAGCAAATTTCTTTGAAAACCCTATTTTAGGATAATAATAAACTTTCAGACCGTTTCCGAGGGTTTCAAAATATACTTCTTCATTTATCTTTTCATTTTTAATCTTTAACATCAATATCACCCTCACCTTCTCTTGTTAATACGTATATAGTGTCTAAATTCACACCATTAAATGCTTTCACAACTTCTTCTTTGGATACAGCATTAATCTTATTAATTCTATCCTCAATATTCTCTGATTTTTTAGTTAATATATTATCTAATATATAACTTGCAATAGAATGATTTGAGTCGACTATTTCTTTTAATGAAGTTGTAATTTCTTTTTTTGCTAGCTGTAGCTCGTTATCTGTGAAATCAGCTTCTTTTATTTTCCTTATCTGTTCATTAATCAATTCTAAGGCTCTTTGCATGTTTTTAAAATCAACTCCAGAGTCTATAAGGATTATAGATTTATGTTTAAATAATATTGAATTAACATAATATGCTAAGCTATTCTTTTCCCGAACTTCTCTGAATAATTTTGAACTTGAACTGCCTCCTAAAATAACGTTTCCTACAGTCAATGCTTCAAATAACTCATTTTCGTAGGGTATCCCTGAGAGTAAACCAAGCACCAACTTACCTTGATTTACTTGCATTCTTTCCTCTATGTGATTTCTATGTTGAGATTTCTCAAGCACTGTTTCTCTTGGAATATTTATTATAAATTGTCTATTCATGATATTATGTGGAATGTATTTAGTAATGTCAATTTCTTTCTCATCCCCAACATATATTACTTCAATCGGAGTCTCAGAAATCATTTTTTTATAGTGTTTTGTTAAATTTTCACTATCTATACTATCTAAATCCTCAACATATCCCAAACTATAAATCCCAAAACTTTCTGTTTTACACATTTCTTCAATACATCGAGAAATTGCATAGCTCCTCTTGTCGTTAATTCTACTTTTTATTTTATTTTTAAGATTTTGTTTCTCTTGCTCAACATAGTCTTTTATAAAGATCCCATTATCATATGCAGGATGAAATATTATGTCAAAAAAAATCTCCATTACTTTTTTATCAACTGAGTTGTCATTAATATATTTAGAATCTGCCCATTCTATTGAGAACTTTATTATTTGTTTTTCCCCACTTTTATATACATCATAGTCAAAGTTTGCTCCATAAAGTAACTCTAGTTCTCTTTCAATCGCAAGAAAATCATTGTACGTTTGACTCCCTCTATTCAGCACCATTGGCAATAGTGCATTTAAAGTAACTTCTTCTCTTCCCAATGGCCTTATAAAATAAAAGCTTAAATAGTTTGATTTAAACTTATTCGTATATATAGAGGTAATGTTTATACCATTGCCTATTTTTTCGCTTATTGGAATTTCTAGCAAATTTATCACTCCTCCTTAGATTATTGTTATTTCTTATTTAAAGAATATTTATTATAAATACCCAAATTATTATTCTCTAAAATATCTCTTTAATAAAAAATAAGGGGGTTTCCCCTTATTTTAACTCATTTATTATCTTAATTCCAGAACTTGTACCAATTCTAGTAGCACCTGCTTCAATCATTTTTCTGAAAGTTTCTAAATCTCTAATCCCTCCAGAAGCTTTTACTTCTAAATCATCACCAACTACCTTTTTCATCAACCTTACATCTTCTACTGTAGCTCCACCAGTGCTAAATCCTGTAGATGTTTTTACGAATTTTGCATTAGCTTTCTTAGCTAACTCACAAGCTTTAATTTTTTCATCATCTGTTAATAGACAAGTTTCAATTATAACTTTTACTATTGCTTTTCTTTCATTAGCTTTATTTACAACTTCTCTAATTTCATTATATACATAGTCAAAATCCTTGCTCTTTAATTTCCCAATATTTATTACCATATCTATTTCTTCAGCACCATTAACCAATGCATTTTCAGTTTCATATACTTTTGTCTCAATCGTATTTGCTCCTAACGGAAATCCTATTACAGTTGCAATTTTAACATCCGAATTTAAAAGATGCTCTTTGCATAAACTGACATAAGAAGGATTTATACACACTGCTTTAAATTTATATTGCTTAGCTTCCTCACATAATTTAATTATATCATCTCTAGTTGCTTCCGGTTTAAGCAAAGTATGATCTATATATTTATTTAGCTCCATCTTATTCACTCCTATTTTATTATTTCAACTGTTTCACCATTTTTTACTCCAGCTGCATTCCCTTCTTCAATGTCTACATGCATCTCTAAAGCGTATTCTGGATGAACTCTTACTAATACATTTTCAAATACTACACTTCTTGGTCCATTAGTTCTAACTTTTACAATGTCTTTATCTTTAACTCCAAACTCCTCTCCATCGGATGTATGCATATGAATATGTCTAGCTGCTACTATTATTCCTTCTTTAATATCAATTTCTCCTTTAGGCCCGATTATTTTGGCGCCAGGTGTATTAGAAACATCTCCTGAATTTCTTATGATTGGTTCTACTCCGAGAGCAAATGCATCAGAAATTGATATTTCAACTTGGGTTTTTGCTCTAACTGGTCCTAAAATTCTCACATTTTTTATTGATCCTTTAGGTCCTTTAACTTCTACTTTTTCTTCACATGCAAATTGTCCTGGTTGGGATAAATCTTTTGTCTTTGTCAATATATACCCTTCCCCAAACAATTTGTAAAGATCTTCCTTGCTTAAATGAATATGTCTATTTGATAAAGCTATTGGTAATTTAGTTTTCATTTAGTAACCTCCTATAATTTGTCTATCATATAAATATTATACAGGTTTATTATATTTATTTAAAGTCAATGTTTAATAATTTTATATAAATCCTTGTAAAAGTCAGGATAACTAATCCTAACACATTCATGATTTGAAATATTAGTCTCTCCTGATGCTTTAAGTCCAGCCACTGTAAAGGCCATTGCAATCCTATGGTCATTTGCAGTATCAATATGAGAACCAACTAAGTTTTCTTTACCGTTAATGTATATTGAATTATCACCTAATTTTACATCTGATTTCATGTTTTTTAAATTCATATAAATATAATGAAGTCTATCAGATTCCTTTACTTTTAACTCTTCAGCCCCTGAAATGAGCGTTTCCCCTTTAGCATAAGCGGCAGTTACTGCTAGAATGGGAATTTCATCAATACATTGTGAAACATCTTTTTTATCTATAACTATACCAGTCAAATCACTTGATTTTACCTCTATATCAGCTATATCTTCACTATTTAAAATTCTTTCATTGAAAATCCTTATATCCCCTCCCATTTTCTGCCATAAACGGAGAATATGAGTTCTGCTTTTATTAACACCTACATCTCTAATAATTAAGTTGCTATTTTCAGTTATGAGAGCCAATGCTATAAAGTAGGTAGCTGATGAAATATCTCCAGGTACAAAAATATCTTTAGCTATAAGCTTATTAGGGTTAATTATCCTAACAAAATTATCTTCATATTCAATATTACAATTGAAGTGTTTGAGCATAACTTCTGTGTGATTTCTTGTTGGTAAAAGCTCCTCAATTTCTGTAACACCAGATGTATATAATGATGCAAGTAATATAGATGATTTAACTTGAGCACTTGCTATGTTCATAGTATATTTTATCGGGTTTAGCTTAGAAGGTTCGATGATGATCGGTGCATGTCCCTTTTCCAATTTAATCTTGGCACCCATATAACTTAAAGGCTCCTGTATTCTCTTCATAGGTCTCTTGTTTAAAGATTCGTCTCCATAAAGATATGAATTAAATTTTTGCCCACATAATAAACCTGTTAGTAATCTCATTGTCGTTCCTGAGTTTCCACAGTTTATCTCATCTGTAGCTGTTAATCCATCTAAGCCTTTTCCTTCTACTAATAAACCAGATGAATTTTCATCTATATCTATAGATACTCCTAATTTTCTTATTGCTGATAACGTTCTAAATGTATCATCCGAAAATAAGAAATTTGATATAGTAGTTTTACCACTCGCTATCGCTGACAAAATTACTGCCCTATGCGAAATAGATTTATCAGGGGGCGCAATTATTTCTCCTTTAATTGTCTTTATAGGTTTAACAATCATAATATCATCTCTTATCAACATAATTTTGATAATTAATAAAATTACTCTTAATCTCTTCCATTGAATCTCCCGAAAACTTATCTATAAATGATTCTGATATAACTATTGCAGCCATTGCTTCTGCTACAATTGACAAAGGAACTATAGCACAAACATCAGATCTTTGAGCAAATGCTATTGTATCTTCTTTTGTAACAATATTTACAGTTTTAAGTGGTTTTTTTTGAGTGGGTATAGGTTTCATGGTTATTCTTATAACTATATCCTCACCATTACTTATCCCTCCCTCAATTCCTCCTGCAAAATTAGTTTTTCTATAATAGCCTCTGTTTTCACTGTAATAAATCTCATCATTAGAAAAATTTCCATGATAATTCTTAATCTTTTCTCCCAGACCAATTTCTACGGATTTTACTCCGGGAATGCTCATCATTGCTTGTGCGATTTTCCCATCTAAGCGTCTATCCCATTGTATATGAGAACCTATACCAACAGGAACATTCTTTATTATTAATTCTACTTTACCTCCTAAAGTAAAGCCCTCTTCGAATCCAAAGTCAATCCTTTCTTTAGCTATCTGTTCAGCATTAGAATCGATCATTCTCAAAATAGAATTTTCTGCTAAAGCAAAGTCAAGCTCTGATTCGCTTTCATAGTAATTATAATTTGATTCTACATCTGATATGGAAATTACATGGCTAAATATCTTGATTCCAAAATTAGAAAGAAATATTTTACAAATTGCTCCGATAGCTGTTCTCATTGCTGTTTCTCTTGCAGATGCTCTTTCTAGAATATTTTTAGCATTTTTCTGGTTATATTTGATTAAACCAGCTAAATCAGCATGCCCTGGTCTAGGTTGTAGAAATTCATTGCTTTTAATTTCTTTTGCTAAATTATCAATAACTAAGGATATTGGTGCTCCAGTTGTTATATTGTCTTCTATACCAGAAGTTATTTGTACTTTATCAGATTCAATACTCATTCTTTCTGATCTACCGTAACCCTTTTGTCTCCTAGATAATTCGTAATTTATATACCCTTTATCAATCTTTAAATTTGCAGGTATACCTTCTAATATCCCGATTAATTTATCACCGTGAGATTCGCCAGCTGTTAAGAATCTTATCATTCTAATCACCTCTATTTAAACAATATAGGCTCCCAAAAGGAAGCCTATGCACATACAATTTCAGTTTATATATTGCTTTATAAATTTCATCAAATATGAAATTATAAAAGCATAAATTGGTATGCTAATCAAACTTACAATTAATCTTGCAGGGAGCAATATGAAAAATCCTACACCATATAATTGTGAATTCCATAAAGTGTTCAACAATATTGATACTACAACTGTTGTAAATATTGATGTTATCAACATATTTTTATATGAAAATATGTTTTTGCTTGTTTTGTTTTTTCTAAAGTAAATAATAAACAACCCAGGAATAACTCCCCATAGAGCTGAACTTAAAGTAAAACCAGGATAATAAGGTCCTTGTGGATTTATCAAAAATCCAACTATATCTGCTGCAACACCTGCTAGCGCTCCTAGCAATGGTCCGAACATTATACCTGATATCATAAGAGGTACCTCGCCAAAACTAATCCTCAAAGCTCCAACTCCCGCAATTGGAAGCATTACATAAACAAACCTTGTCATGACAATTGAAATTGCAACTAAAAATCCTGCCATAACCATATTTCTCGAACTAATGTTTACCTTTTTTTTATCCATATAAATCCCCTTTCTTTAGTTGACAGTGCATGTCGACTAAAGAAAGTCTTTAATCGACAGCGGATGCGGTGTAGAATCGCAGAATAATCTTTCGTCTTGAAGCAACTTCCCATCTTCAAGCACTTAACGCTCTATACCTACTCTGTCAAATTTAATTTTATTTTAATATTTTTTTGGATTAACATAATGCGGAATATTGTATTTTCCTTTCTTATAGAAAATATATCCCACCAGTTGTCCAAAAAAAATATAAAATACAAATCTCAATAATATTATAGTAATAATATCAATAAAAAATGCTTCTGGCATAATTTGAATTAGCAAATCAGTATTTGGATCTAATAACCATAACTCATTATTAAAAAACAATTCATGGAAAATAATGAAATATTTGTTAAAATTAGTTCTGACTAATATTGCTATTATGATTAATAAAAGATAGTTAAATGATAGCCCAATCCCTAGCCATTTCCCCATGATCTTGGATTTATCTTTCCTTAAATAGCTAAATATTATTATTAAACCCGAAACAGCTGATATGAATTTTAATATCTTAGCAAAACTAAATAGATTCTGAACATCTCTCATATGAGATATCTCTTTTGAACTGAAATAAGGGTTTAGATCAGATACATCTGAATTTCCTTTTAACACTCCTATTATTTCTTTTGAAATTTTTTCAAGCTCTTCATATGACTTATTTGTTACTTCAAATACATCGTTTTTCTCATAAGAATCCATGTAATAATCTAAGTCATAAGCACTTCTTTCTATTGCCATTATTAGTGAAAATACAGAAACGTTAATTATCAATAATATAAGTAAAAAATAATCAAATTTTTTCAATAGAAGATCCCCCTTATTCTTCTTCAGGCATCTCCCAATTATGATAAACTTCTTGAACGTCATCATTGTCTTCCAATAATTCTAATAATCGGTTCATATTCTTAATATCTTTCTCATCTGTCAATGTCACAGTCGTCTGAGGAATATATGAAATTTCAGCCATTATAAAATTATATCCCGCTTCTTTTAACCCATCTTCAACTTTGGAAAAATCTTTAGGGTCAGTTATTATTTGATAACCATCTTCTTCAATATATATGTCTTCAGCTCCAAGATCGATAGCTAAAAGTGTTAGCTCTTCTTCATCTATTTCATCATTTTTCTCAATAGCTAAAATTCCTTTTTTTTCAAATAAAAATGAGACAGAACCACTTTGTCCTAAATTACCTCCGAATTTGTCGAATGCATGTCTTACATCTGAAGCCGTTCTATTTCTGTTGTCGGTTAAACAATTTACCATTATAGCTATTCCAGATGGCCCATACCCTTCATACATTATCTCTTCAAAAGTTTGGCCCCCAAGTTCACCTGTACCTTTTTTTATAGCTCTCTCAATGTTATCATTAGGCATGTTTTCAGCTTTTGCTTTCTCAATTGCAGCTTTAAGAGATGGATTGTAATCCGGATCGGCTCCACCTTCTTTAGCTGCGACCATAATATATCTTGCTAGTTTTGTAAATACTTTTCCCTTCCTAGCATCTTCTTTACCTTTTTTATTCTTTATATTGTTCCACTTTGAATGCCCTGACATAAAACACCTCTCCTTTTATTAACTAACTCATTCATTTTAGCATAAGAGAGATTAATTTTCACTAATTTTTTTATAAATAGGAGGGAATTCTCGTTTATGTTTTGATTTTTCGTGCAATTCTTTGATCCTTTCTACGACGTCTTCTGGTCCTTCTCCAGTTTTAATGTATTTATCTAAAACATCATAACTAAAACCTAATTCTTTCTCATCAGTTTGACCTTCCCATAGACCAGCTGTTGGTGGTTTTATTATTATATCTCTAGGTACTTTCAATTCTTCGGCTAATTGTCTAACTTCTGACTTGACAAAATCTGCAAGCGGCAATAAGTCAACTCCGCTATCACCATATTTAGTAAAATATCCAATTTCAAGCTCAGACTTATTGCTAGAACCACAAACAAGATAATTCATTTCTTGCGCAAAAAAGTATAATGTCATCATCCTAAGTCTTGGCTTCAAATTTGCTTTTGCCATAGGGTTCTCTCCTTCAAAAGGTAGAGATTTTAGAAAACTTTGATAAATTCCACTTAAATCTATGTTTATAGTATCTAAATCTAGTGTCTTGGCAACTAACAAAGCATCACTTTCATCTTGTACATTGCTATTTATAGGCATAATTACCCCAAGCGACTCATTAGGAAATGCTAATTTGCTTATTCCCGCAATTACAGCAGAATCTATGCCACCGCTTAATCCAAAAACTAAACCTTTTGCACCAGCTGATGATACTTTTTCTTTAAGCCATTGAACAATTGATTCTATTTCTTTATTTGGGTCCTTCATCGTTTCACTCCCTTATATCAATAAATTTAATTTTCCATCGCTTTTAGAGTTGCATATATGCAATCCTCTATTATATAGGATAATCCTAATTCATCTGCTTTCTCTAGAACTTCTTCATTGTATGATCCAGGTTGAAAAAAAACAAATTCAATACCCTTGTTTTTTATTTCATCTAGCACATTTAAACTAATTTTAGGTGCTACTACCATATCTACAACCTCAATAGTATCGGTGATGTCTTCAATAGAATGGTATATTTTCTCACCTTCAATTTCATCATAGTTTGGACTAACTCCATATGCATTGTATCCGTGTTCCTTTAATGTTTTCCATATCTTATATCCATATCTGTCTTTCTTAGAAGTTACACCTATTACTGCCCAATTCTTAAGGTTTAACATTTGATCCTTTAAGCTTTCATAACCTCTCATTCTAATCACCTCGCATTAGTATATACCCATTTTATAGTAATTACTCAACTAAAAATGGTTTGTATAAATCATATATTTTTTCAATATTTATTTCGCCTTTAGTTGCATCGATAAGTTTTCGTAAAATTTCATCTTCCTTGTCAATTTCGATCGCAATTTCCATAGTTATTTTATCTAAATAGCTTAAGTTTTCTATTGACAAGTTTTGTTCTTTAATTACTTTATCCAAATTTTTTTTATGGCTATAATCAATAGTCAATTTGTAAATAAAATGCTTTTTCATAATGGCTATTTTAGCATCTAAAATAGCCCCTAATGCAGCTTTTGTGTAAGCTCTCACCAATCCTCCTTTACCTAGTTTAATACCACCAAAATAGCGTGTTACAATTATTAGAGTGTTAATTAATTCTTTATTTTTAATGGTTTGTAATATTGGAAGTCCAGCAGTTCCAGAAGGCTCTCCATCATCACTGAATTTTTCTACGAGGATATCGTTAGAAATCACATATGCATAGCAATTATGTGTCGCATCTTTATATTGATTTGAAATTTCCTCTATTAAATCTATAGCTTGATCTTGATTTTGTATCGGAAACGATGAAGCAATGAATTTAGATTTATTTATCTCTAGCTCAATTTTCCCATTTTTATAAAGTGTTTTATAAACTAAATTCTCCATAAATCATCCTTTAATTTTAATTTTATACAATATTTATTTTTTACTAGATATTAATATCTCTTCAATTTTTTTCAATAAATTATCTATATCATTATCATCTAATGCAGAAATAAATATTCTAGTATCAATATCATCCATATCAAAAATCAATTCATCCTTTGATATCTTATCTATTTTATTAAAAACATTTATCATAGGAATTTGATTAGCACCTAAATCCTTTATTATTCCTAAAGTAGTTTTTATTTGAAGATCAATATTTTTATTTGATGAGTCAATTACATGAACAATTAAATCAGCATATTTTATTTCTTCAAGAGTGCTCTTAAAAGCTTCTACCAATTTCGTAGGGAGTTTTGAAACAAAACCGACAGTGTCAACAAAAATAACTTCCTTTCCATTTAGCAATTTTGCCTTTCTATGGGCTGTATCCAATGTAGCGAATAACATGTCTTCAGAATAAACCTGCTTATCAGATGCAGAATGCTTACTTATTATTTTGTTTAGTATGGTTGATTTTCCTGCATTTGTATATCCGACTAATGCAACTATAGGTATATTGGAAGATGTTCTTTTTTTCCTTTTTAATTCTCTTTCGCGTTCGATTTGTTTTAATTTAAGTTCTATATTATTTATCTTTTTTTGGATATGTCTTCTGTCTGTTTCTAACTTTTGTTCTCCAGGCCCTCTGGTTCCTATTCCTCCTCCTTCTCTTGAAAGATAATCTCTCATACCAGTCAACCTTGGCATAAAATATTTAAGTTGGGCTAATTCAACTTGAAGCTTACCTTCCTTAGATGTAGCTCTTCTTGAAAAAATGTCTAAAATTAAAGTAGTTCTGTCTATTATTTTCTTATTTATAACATCTTCAAGGTTTCTTAACTGTCCCGGAGAAAGTTCATTATTAAATACAACCAAGTCAATATCCATTTTATCAGATATGTCCTTTATTTCATCAACTTTCCCTTTTCCAATGTAATACTTAGAATCTATTCTTTCTCTTTTCTGAATTGAACTTGCTAAAACTTGTCCACCTGCAGCCTTTACTAATTCTTTCAATTCGTCAAGAGATTCTTCACTTTCTTCTCCAGGTAACTCTACACCTACTATTAAAGTCTTTTCTATATTTTCCATATAAACACCACTTTTCAACAATATTATAGCATTGATATATATATTATACTATATTTATTAAGCTTATATGCAATACTTTTACAGATCGAATTATTATGTTATAATTATCGGAGTAAATTACTATTTTATTAGTATAACTTTTTTATTTTAGAAAGTGAGGGCTATAATTTGAAAACTCTTAAAATAATATTATTATCATTACTATTTATAGGAATATTATTCTCAGGCATCATGGGTATTGGTGTAGTTGGAATAATTAAAGAAGCTCCAGAAATAGATCCAACTACTATAACTTCTTCTTTAAATCAAACTTCAACAATTTATGATTTAGAAGGAAATTTAGTAGAAAAAATTCAAGCAGAAGAATTAAGAACTGTAGTGAGTATAAACAAAATGCCTAAACATTTATTAGATGCTTTCGTTGCAATTGAAGATGAAAGGTTTTATGAACATCCTGGTGTTGACATAAGAGGGATTGGAGCTGCAATGATTGACAACATCAGAAGTGGAAGCCTACGCGGAGGAAGCACAATAACACAGCAATTAGTCAAAAATGTCTATCTAACTAATGATGTGTCAATCACTAGGAAAGTTAAAGAAGCTTATTTAGCATTGCAAGTAGAAAAAGTATTGACTAAAGACCAAATTCTTGAGGCGTATTTAAATCGAAATTATTTTGGTCAAAATGCTTATGGTGTACAAGAAGCTGCAAGGACTTATTTCTCTAAAGATGTTGAAGACTTAACCCTAGCAGAATCAGCAATGCTTGCAGGAATTGTTAAGAGTACAAGTAATTATCAGCCATATTACAGAGTTAAGCCAGATGAATTTGATCCTTCGAAAGACTTCAAAGTAGGGGAAATAGAAGTTTTAGGTGAAAAATATATATGTGTGTTCAACGAAAAATCTGTAAGCAGGCAAAAAGTCGTTTTACAAAAGATGTTGGAATTAGGTAAAATAACGCAGGACCAATATGATGAAGCCATTAAGCAAGATATGAAAACAAGCCTTAAACCAGAGCAGAAAAAAATAACAGACATAACTTCGTATTTTACAGATATGGTAAAAAATGATGTGGTAGACAAACTTATGGAAATCAAAGGGTATACTTTAGAGCAAGCTCAAGATCTTCTTTATACGGGTGGGTTGAGCATATATTCAACAATAGATTTAAAAATGCAAAGACAATTAGAAGATATCTATGATAATTTCTTAGAAATTTTACTTGGAGATACTTCTGGGTATAGAAATCCAGTATTAATAGATTGGTCTAGTAACAGTTCAGGAGATATAGTTGATTCAAATGGAAATATTATATTTTATAAACAAAGTAATTTAATGACTGATAACTTGAATTTAATATTGAATTCAAAAGAATATTCGTTTGATAATGGCAACTTAATAATAAACAGCAAAAAAATAACACCTTATGAAAAACATTTTGACATAGCGGATTTTTATACAGTTGATGAAAAGAAAAATTTAATAACCCATGCTGTTGGATCTGTCATGCTAGATGAAAGTGTATATAAAATAGATGATGGCAAAGTGGTTATTGATAAATCATTTTTAGATTCAAATCAGAACTTCTTTGAAATAATTGATGGGAATTTGATATTAAATAATGAATATTATTATGTTCAAAAAGACGGAATAGTACAACCACAATCAGCTACAGTAACTATCGATTATAGAACTGGCTATATAAAAGCTGTAGTAGGGGGAAGAGATGTTGAAGGATCTCGAATTTTAAACAGAGCTATTGATTCTCAAAGGCAACCTGGATCTGCTATTAAACCAATAGCTGTATACTGGCCTGCACTTAATTCTGATTATACAGCTGCTAGTGTAATAGATGATGTTCCTTTTTATAATTCAAGCGGAGAACTTTGGCCTAAGAACTGGTATTCAGGATATAGAGGTCTTCACACTCTAAGAAAAAGTGTTGAACAATCAGTTAATGTAAATTCAGTAAAAGTTCTGCAAGATATTGGAATAGATACTTCTATTGAATTTTTAAATAAATTAGGTATCAATGAAAGTATTGTGACAGCAAATGAAAATCCTAAAAATAATGATGAAAACCTATCTGCTTTGGGATTAGGCGGAATGACTGACGGACTAACTCCGTTGGAAATCACTGCAGCATATGGTGCTATAGCGAATAAAGGTGTTTACGTTGAACCAATATCTTTTACTAAAGTCTTAGATAAAAATGGAAATGTTTTGATTGATAACACTCCTGATGAAAATAGAGTTACTTCAGAACAAGTTGCTTATATAATGGGAGACATATTAAGAACAACTGTTACTAATGGTATTGCCACAAGGGCGAAATTGCCTAATATGGCAGTGGCTGGTAAAACAGGTACTACACAGAATCAAGCTGATATATGGTTTGTTGGTTATACTCCATATTATGTGACTGGAACTTGGATTGGAAATGATATGCCAAAAATTACTCTTTCTAAAAATAGTAGCACCGCAGCAATGCTTTGGAAACATATAAATACTGTAATTCACGATGGTTTAGAAAGTAAGATGAGTTTTCCTAAGCCTGATGGTATAGTCACAAAAACTATTTGCACTCAATCTGGGTTATTGCCTAGTGAACTTTGTTCGAGAGATCCAAGAGGAACAATTAGGGATGAATATTTCGTAAGTGGAACAGAACCTACTACTACGTGCACTACTCATGTAGAAGTAATGATCGATGTAACTAACGGTAAAATAGCAAATGAATTTTGTCCAATTGAAAATGTAGAAACAAGAGTATTTATTAAAAGAAATCCACCATACATTCCATCTGAGAACGGGGGTATAGTGCCAAGCGATTATCAATATGAGGCTCCTACAGAAATTTGTACGGATCATAATGAATCAACCGTTGTTGTTCCTCCTATAGAAGAACCTCAAAATCCTGAAGAGCCTACTGAACCAGAAAATCCAATTGACAATGGTAATGACAATGGTAACGGAAACGGAAATGGGAATGAAAACAATGACAATAGTAATGGAGAATTACCTCCTGAAGGTGAAAATAATCCTTAAAAAAGAAGCTGTCTTGATTTAAATCAAGACAGCTTCTTTCATACATGCTTTTACTACATTTTCTAACAGAACACAAGTTGTTATACTTCCAACTCCACCTGGCACTGGTGTTATCATTCTAACATTATTTACAACATCTTCAAAATCAACATCTCCTGATAATTTCCCATTTTTATCTTGACTCACACCGACGTCAATTACTATTGATTCGTTCGTAAAATAGTCTTTATTAAAGTATTTTGCCCTTCCCAATGCTGTTACTACGATGTCTGAGCTTTTAGTTATTTTCCTTAAATCATGAGTCTTTGAGTGACAAATTGTCACAGTGGCATTGTTAGACAATAGCATCATGGCCAAAGGCTTCCCTACAACCATAGATCTATTTATTACAGCAACTGTCTTGCCATCTAATTCAATCCCACTGTTTAGTATAGCTAACAGTGCTGCTTTAGATGTGCATGGTGTAAATCCGCTATAATCTCCTTCAAATATCTTTTCTAAGTTAAGGGGATGCATGCAATCAACATCTTTATTTAGATTTATTGAATTTCGAATTAAGTTCTCATCTATATGTTCTGGAAGAGGCCTAAATAAAAGAATTCCAGATATGGAAGTATCTTCATTTAATTGACCCAATATTTGTTGCAATTCCTTTGTACTGATGTCATTATCAAACACAAATTTTTTTGTATCTATATTTACATCTGAACATAATTTTATGATGCTTTTCTCATATGAAATGTCTCCTGGATTATCTCCTAATCTAACAATTGCAAGTGTAGGAATATTACCTTTTTCCCTTAAATATTCAACCTTTTTAATTATATCTTTTTTGATGTTATTAGCTATAAACTTACCATCTATTGTTAATCCCACATTTTCACCCTCTTTTATTTTATAAAATAAGTGCTTTTTTATAAAGCACTTATTTTATAATTCTCCTAGCTGTTACATATCTGCTACTGTACCATCCAGATAAAATAGTGTCTATTCTGACTCTACCTTTTCCAGAAGAAGCATGTATCATATTACCTTCTCCAATATATAGCCCTACATGTGAAATATTGCTTCCCACAGTATTAAAAAATACTAAATCTCCAGGTCTTAATTCAGATTTATTAATTTTAATTCCTGCAGATGCTTGATTTCTTGAAGATCTAGGTAACAGAATATTTAATTCGTTTTTATATATATGATAAGTAAGTCCAGAGCAATCAAAGCTATTGGGACCAGCTGCAGCATATACATATGGCTTTCCAATCAAACTATATGCTTTTGTTATAACACTTGTCACATTTTCACTTACAGACCTAGACGATCCTCTACTAGTTTCTTCAGAGGTTTTATATAAATCAATTAATGATTTACCAACGATAAAAACATTTCCCTTCTTATCAGAAACTTTATATTTCCCTTCTTCATAGCCTACGATAGGTACGCTTTCGTTTTTTATCAGTGCTAGATATTTTCCATCACGTTGCACTACTTTATCTGCTTTTGCATACCCATAACTTATATTTTGTTTCTCAATACGCTTTAAAGAGTCAAATTCAATATAACCAGACTTTTTACCATCAGAATATGTAAAAAAACCAAAATTATTATTAGTCTTATTTAAAGTAACAATAGTTCCCTTTTTAATAGTATCTATAACTTCAGAATCATTAGAAGCTTCTGAATAAACTTTTGTGTCAGAAAGACTTTCATACTCATTTGTTCCTCTTGTTGTTCGAATCATGACGTTTTTTGGAATCAAATATGATGATCCATTTTTGTTTATTTGATAAGTATCTTTGTTTTCTTTAATCAATTCTACTTCTTCGCCATCTTTAAATGTTTCTATAGCTTTTTCTTCTTCTTTAACAGTGTAGTTTGTAACAAAAATCCCCGCATCTTTGAATCCTATCCCGACAATAACAATAAGTAGAGCTACCATAACTGTGTTATATATTCTGTTCCTCAAAATCTACACCCCTTTGTCTTCTTAATTAACCTATAAAGTTATTATAGTTTACTATGTCGAATTATACAATACAAATATTACAAAATGATTACAAAAATAAATCTATTTTTTAACAATAAATTTAGAAAAAAGAACTGATTATGGTATTCCCATAATCAGTTCATGTAACGAGTAAGTCTGTAAGCCGTGTTCTGTTTATATGATCATCTATCTAGGCACATTGTCGCCAATGTGCTCAAGCGACCTACCTTTGGAACGATAGCGAGCAACTATCTTTTTATGTTCCTACTTGGTCTTGCTCCAGATGGGGTTTACATAGCCATTTAGTCACCTAAATGCTGGTGAGCTCTTACCTCGCCTTTCCACCCTTGCCATAAGATGGCGGTTTATTTCTGTTGCACTTTCCTTAGGGTCACCCCCACTGGGTATTACCCAGCATCTTGCTCTATGGAGCACGGACTTTCCTCATGCCCAGCATGCGACCATACAACTTACTCTTAATAATATTATATCATATATTTATGTTTAATTAAATAGTTTAGACTTAACCTATTTCATCATTACATAATTTTATTCTTTTTTGTAATATAAAATACACCCACAATTTTCACATAATATTATATCATCATTTTTTTGTAATAAATCATAATAAGATGTAGGCAATATCATCCCACATGAAGAACACGCTCTATTGCTAACAATTGCAACAGCTTTTTTCTTTTTATTTCTAATTCTTTCATATTTGTTTAACTTTTCAACAGAAATGTTATTTCTTTGCATCAATATTGAATTGATTAACTCATCAATTTCCTTTTCTAAATTTATTGTTTTTGAATCGTAATTTTTCATAAGATCAGAAATTTCTCGAGAAATTTCATCAATTTTACTTTTGGTTTTATCTATTAAATTGTTCACTTTATCTTGATTCACCATAAAGTCGATAATTTCTAATTCTGTAGTATCTATTTTTTCTTCTAAATCTTCAATAGAACTTATGAAATGCTCGTATTGCTTATTATCTTTTATTATAGCTTTTTCATAGCTATCTTTTAGATTAACAAGTTTATATTTTAGATCATTTAATTGTGCCTCTTTTTTCCTCTGTTCAAGGTGCTTTTTCCCAATAATTTTATATAAATTGTCCAGCTCTAATTGATACCTTAGTTTTTCTTCATTTCTCTTAATTATTTCAACTCTTTCTTTTATGTGTTGTAATTCTTTTTCTTTCGAATCTAATTCATGGTATAAAATATCAAGTTGGTATATTAAATCTATATCCCTCATATTATTTCCTCCTATAGAATGTCATAACAATATGATGGATCTTCAAATATAATGCACTCGACATGATTTTCTAATTCCTTGTTCAAAAACTCTTTTAATTTATTCAGTACTGGTTTTTCTGTGTAAAAATGTCCAGCATCTATTAAAACCAGATCCAATTCTTTAGCTAATTGAGCATCATGATATTTTACATCTGATGTTAAATATAAATCAGCATTTTCTTTTTTTGCATCAACTATAAAATCACTCCCACTACCACCGCATACAGCAATTCTTCTAATTTGAATGTTTTTTTCCCCATACACAATTAAATTTTGAGTCCCTAATCTTGATTTTATCATATCAAATGCTTCGTTTAATGAAATAGGATCAATATCTCCAACTCTGCCATAACCGTATTGTTCATTTAAGTTTTCCAATTTTATAATGTCTAAAGCTACTTCTTCATAAGGATGTGCTTTTTTAACTTCATATATTGTTTTATGTAAAATTTTCTTTGTTACAATTGCTTCTATTCTGACTTCTTCTACTTCTTCAACTTCATTTAATTGTCCTATAAATGGATTGCTGCCTTCAAGGGGTTTAAATCTGCCAATTCCAATTGAAGAAAAACTACAGTCACTATAATCGCCTATAAATCCAGCACCAGAAGTAGACAAAGCTTTCAGTATATTATGTTCATGAGTTTTTGGAACATATACTACAATTTTATATAAATAATCGTATATTGTTGATTTTAAAACTTTTTTGTTTTTTATTCCAATAATGTTTGCTAGAATGTCATTTACTCCTTCATTCGTCACATCTAGATTAGTATGTGCAGAGTAGACATTTATATTAGATTTAATCAATTTCTCAATAGATTTACCTTTAGTACTTGATAAATCTATTGAAGATACTGGATTAAATAAAAAGGGATGATGTGTTACGATCAATTCACATTTATTCTCAATTGCTTTCTCAATTGCTCTCTCTGATGCATCTAAGGATAATAATACCCTATTTACCTCATTTTTTAAGTTTCCGACTTGTAATCCTGAGTTATCCCATTCTTCTGCTAAATACAAAGGAGCAAAATTCTCAATTACTTTTGTAATATCTCCTACAAGCATTGTAACACCTCCTTATACTTTGCTATTTTCTTCTCTAAATCTTGTCTCTTTTCTTGAGCTTTTGGTGAATAAAGATGTTTGTCTAACTCTGAGATAATGAAAAGAGCCTCTTCTATTTTTTTAGAAATGAATTCATTTAATAATGGATGTCTTTTTTGTATTAATTTTCTCCCAATTTCAAAATATATTTCATCCGCTATCAACTCAAGTCCTCTTTTTGCATAAATTACTTCATAAATAAATCCATCTTCTGCTACTAGATCCTCGTCAATTATTTCAAAACCATTTTTATTTAGAAACACTCTCAACTCGGTTGATGCAACCATTGGCTGTAAGATAAAGTTGACAAAGCTATCAGTTTTCTTTATATCTTCTTTTAATATATCTGATATAAGAATACCACCCATTCCAGCTATTATTACAGTGTCTACTTCAAACGGCTTAATTGGGACCAATCCATTTCCTACTCTTGTAACTATTTTTCCGTCAATCAATAAATCTTGTTTAATATAAGATATTGTTTTGTTAAGGGATTCATTGCTAATGTCTGTAGCAATGATCCTTTTTGATTTCCCACTCTCTATTAGTTTGAATGGTACATAACCATGATCAGTGCCAATATCTGCAACAATTGAATTATCTGGTACTAAGCTAACAATTGATTGAAGCCTTTTTGATAACCTCATAATTACTCCTTTCAAAAATAAGATTCGTTTTACGAATCTTATTCTAAAAAATCTTTTAACTTTTTACTTCTACTTGGGTGCCTCAATTTTCTCAATGCTTTTGCTTCAATTTGTCTAATTCGTTCTCTCGTCACATCAAATTCTTTTCCGACTTCTTCTAATGTTCTAGCTCTTCCATCTTCTAACCCAAATCGAAGTTTCAATACTTTTTGCTCCCTGGGTGTCAAACTATCTAGAACCTCTATTAATTGTTCCTTTAACATTGTAAATGTAGCCGCATCTGCGGGTGCAAGAATTTCTTCGTCTGGAATGAAATCGCCTAAGTGACTATCTTCTTCTTCCCCAATAGGAGTTTCTAAAGAAACTGGCTCTTGCGCAATCTTCATGATCTCTCTAACTTTATCAACTTCCATTTCCATTTCTGCAGCTATTTCTTCAGGAGTAGGATCTCTTCCTAACTCCATAACTAATTGCCTTTGAACTCTTACTAATTTGTTGATGGTCTCTACCATGTGTACTGGTATTCTTATAGTTCTTGCTTGATCTGCTATAGCTCTAGTAATAGCTTGTCTAATCCACCATGTTGCATATGTGCTAAATTTAAACCCTTTCTTATATTCGAATTTTTCAACAGCTTTCATTAACCCAAGGTTTCCCTCTTGAATTAAGTCTAAGAATAACATTCCCCTGCCTACGTATTTTTTAGCAATACTAACCACTAGTCTAAGATTTGCTTCTGCAAGTTTCCTTTTTGCTTCCTCATCTCCGTTTTCCATTCTTTTAGCGAGTTCTATTTCCTCTTCTGTTGTTAACAATGGAATTTTCCCTATTTCTTTTAGATACATTCTAACTGGATCATCTACACTTACGCCTTTAGGTAATGATATATCTCCCTTTGATTCCTCATCTACTTCAATATCCGTATCATCAACATCAGTTATCAACTCATCTGGATCTTCAATGACCTCTATCTCTTCTATTTCTTCTTTGTCACCAATTATGTCAATGTTTAAGTCTTCTAATTTCTGGTAAAACTCATCGATTTCTTCAGGCTCAAGCTCTACGGTTTCAAGAGTATCTAATATTTCTTTATGCGTAAGCACACCTTTTTTCTTGCCTTTTTGAATCAAGTTTTTTTCAGCTATTTGTTTGTTCGTTAAATTATTATTGTTATTTTTTACTTTTTCGTCCAACTTACTTCCTCCCCACTAGTGTTAATAAGAGCTATTTTCTTATTAAGTTTAGCTACTTCTATTGTAAGTTTAATAACCTCTTCTTTATATTGCACGTCATTTTCAATTCCCTTTATTTTACTTATTAAATTATCACGTTGATTAATAATAATATTTAATTCTAAGTTTTTTATTATATCATTTATAAACTCATTTAAATTGTTCAAATCATATTCAAGCTCTCTAAAAAGTATATTTTCTATCTGCGGCCTAAATTCAGAGTAATCAATAAGATCTTCTAAAATAGCTTGTGGTGAAATTGCTTTTCCCTCTATAATTCTGTTTTTTATTGTTGAAAAACAAAGTCTGCAATAAAAATCTTGAAAATACTCCTCTTCAAGTCTCTCTGCTAGCTTTCTAGATTCCTCGTTATCTAGTAAAATTAATGATATTGCTTCTAATTCAGCTTTTGGATGTGATGTTTTATTATTTTCGGTGAGTTTTTTTATTAGCTTTAATTCTCTTTTATTATTTATACCCATTTCTGCTAATATTGCTTCTTTAGAAACATTGTATTTGTCAGAATATTTTTGTAAATATATCTCTCTTGCAACAGAAGATTTTATCCCCGATAATATTTTTGCCATTTCTCGTAAAAAATCTATTTTTTGACTTTCTTTGGTTATATCGTACTTTCTTTCCATTAAATATACCTTGAATTCAATGTAAGATAAAGCTTTTTCAATGATTTTTTCAAATTCTTCAATCCCGTTTTCCTTTATAAAATCATCAGGATCGTTTCCATTTGGCAAAATTATTACTTTAGGCTCTACACCAGATCGTGTCAAGATGTCAATTGCTTTTAAAGTGGCCCTTTGACCAGCTTCATCAGAGTCATAACACACATATATGTTAGAACTATATTGCTTTAAAAGCTTTACTTGATTAATAGTTAGTGCTGTGCCTAAGCTTGCAACAGCACATGTTATTCCTGATCTGTAAAGGGATATTACATCCATATACCCTTCGACCAAAATTATTCTTTCTTGGTTAGATGATTTTAGATAGTTATTTAATCCATATAAATGGTTTCCCTTGCTAAAAACTAATGTATCAGGTGAATTTAAATATTTAGGCAATGAGTCATCTAAAACCCTTCCACCGAATCCAATAACCCTTGATTTTATATCATAGATTGGAAATATAATCCGATTTCTGAATCTATCAACATATCCATTGCCATTCTTCTTTCTGCTAGCTAACCCAGCTCTTACAATATCCTCTTCTGCTATCCCATGATTTTTAAGAAAATTCACCAATCCATCCCATGAATCATTGGCAAACCCAATATGAAATTCTTTTGCTATTTTTGAATTAATTTTTCTTTTAGATAGGTATTCTAAAGCAGTTTTATTTGTAAATAGATTTTTATGATAGTATTCACTACTTAATTTATTTATATCAAATATTCTATTTTTTAAGCTATTATCTATATTACTCTCTTTAAAATCTATATTTATGTTGTATCTATCAGCAATGAACTTTATAGCTTCGATGAAATCAAGATTCTCTTGTTTCATTATAAACCCAATAATATCTCCGCCTTCTCCACAGCCAAAGCAATGATAGAGCTTCTTTGTTGGTGAAACAGTAAAAGAAGGAGTCTTCTCACTATGAAAAGGGCATAATCCAACATAATTAATACCAGTTTTTTTAAGTTGAACATAATTACCAATTAATTCTACAATATCTACTTCTTCTTTGATTTTATCGACAAAATTATCTCCTAGTTGAGTCATTTCTTTTCACCATCTTTACATTCTGTCCCATGCTTTTGGAACAAATAAATCCATAAAAGTATTCAACATAAATCTATCTGTCATACCTGCTATATAATCACAAATGATGTCCTCTTTTGTGGCAGAAATATCAACATAAATTTTCTTAGTATTGTCTGGTAACTTGTCAAAATGAGTTAAAAAATAATTATATACTTGTTCGACTATATATTCAGCCTTATCATCTTCTTTTTTTGCTTTTTTATTAAAATACACATTTTCAAACATGAATTGTCTTAAGTCTTCCATTTGAACTCTTATAGCTTCACTCATCGTTATTACATCTTGGTTTATACTGTTTTCAATTATATCGGTTATCAAAGTATTTATCCTCTTACTGTGAGTTTCACCTAATATACTTAAGCAATCTTTAGGGAGCATATCCTCACTAATTACCTCTGCTCTTATTGCATCATCAATGTCATGATTGATATATGCAATTCTGTCTGCATATTTTACTAATTGTCCTTCTAACGTGTTTGATAAATTATCTCCAGAATGATTTATTATACCTTCTCTAACTTCAAAAGTCAAATTAAGTCCTGGTCTATTCTCATGGAATTCTAGCAAGTCTACAACCCTTATGCTTTGTAAATTGTGCTTAAAACCATTTGGATGTAATTCATTCAATATCTTTTCGCCTGTATGTCCGAACGGAGTATGACCTAGATCATGTGCTAAGGAAATTGCTTCTACCAAATCCTCATTTAATTTCAGGGCTCTAGCGATAGTTCTTGCAATTTGTGAGACTTCAAGTGTATGTGTCAATCTAGTTCTATAGTGATCACCTTCTGGAGCAATAAATACTTGAGTTTTATGCTTTAACCTGCGAAATGCTTTAGAGTGAATAATCCTATCACGGTCTCTTTGAAATTCTGTACGAATTTCACATTTTATTTCTTCTTTCTGTCTGCCTTTTGTATCACTACTCAATTTGGCATAAGGAGATAGTCTTATTTTTTCTTCTTCTTCAGATATTTGCCTAATATTCATATCATTATCTCCCTTCAAATTATCTCAATAGAGTATATATTATATTCTATTCAAAATCACTAATACCTTGTTTATTTTGTAAGAAAAAGAGTGCTCCTCGTTGAACACTCTAGTCTAAACCCATGTTTTTATACTTGTATAAGTGATAAATCACAGATGTTTAATGATTTATCTCTGATTAATTTAATCAATGCCAATCTATTGTTTCTGATACTATCATCATCTACCATTACCATGACATTATCTAGGTATTTATTTATTGGATCTGCTAAATATCCCAACTCATTAAGTGCTTTATCATACTCTTTTTTGTTAATATAAGTGCTGACTTTATCCTCAATTTTATTAAAAGCATCATATAATTCTAGCTCATCTACAGATAATAAATTTCTGACAACATTAGAAGAAATAGCCTTATCAGCTAGAGCAGTCAATCTATCAAAAGATACTATGGTTTTTTGTGCCCCTTCATATTTTAGCCAATTAGTGATTTTATCTGCCCGAATAACTATGTCATAAATATTGTCTGTTCCGGTACTAATTATAGAATCTACAACATCATGTCTAATTTTTTGCTCTGTTAACATATTCTTTGCTCTTGCCATAAAGAAATCAAATATCTCACTTCTAACTTTATTAAAATCACATGCCAAATTATTCTCCTCTATATAAATATAAAGTGAGAAATCAATCAGATCTTTTAAAGATACATTTAATTTCTTATCTATAACTATATTTATTATACCCAATGCTCCTCTTCTTAACGCAAAAGGATCTTGAGAACCAGTAGGTTGAATTCCTATTGCGAATAAGCCGCATATAGAATCCAATTTATCAGTTATAGATAAAACTGCACCAGCTGTCGTTTTAGGCAAATTATCTTGTGAAAATCGTGGTAAATATTGTTCATAAATTGCTTGACTGACGATCTTGTTTTCTCCAGATTTTTCAGCATATTCCATTCCCATCTTACCTTGTAGTTCAGTAAATTCTGTGACAATTTTAGTAACCAAATCCGCTTTAGAAAGATAACTAGCTCGCAAAATATTTTTCTTGGTTTCATCCCCAACTTCTAGGTAATCTGCTATTTTCCCCGAAAGTCTCTGAAGCCTTGTGGTTTTATCATACATAGTCCCTAATTTCTCTTGAAAAGTTAATCTTTTGAGTTTTTCGACATATGTCTCTAAAGGATATTTAATATCTTCATTATAGAAAAACTTTGCATCTTCTAACCTAGCCCCAAGTACTTTCTCATTTCCCTTGATAACTGTATCAATAAATTTATCATCGCCATTGCGAATAGTTATAAAATATGGTAATAGTCTATTTTTATCATCAATACAAGGGAAAAATCTTAAGTGGTCTCTCATAGGTGTGACAATTACATCGAATGGAAGATTTAAATATTCTTCCTTTATTCTTCCCATAATTGGAGTTGGATACTCTACTAAATTCGTGACTTCATTTAACAAATCATCGTCTTTTAAAACATTTCCGCCTTTCTCTCTCGCTATTTTTTGGGAATTATACTTAATTATATCTTTCCTTTCTTGAGGATCTACTATCACATAGTTCTTTCTCATGAGTTCTTTGTATTGTTCAATTTCTTTTATCACTATGTTTTGACTACCTAAAAATCTATGGCCTCTTGTTATATTAGAAACAGGTATCCCTTCAAAATCAAATTCCATGATTTCATCATCAAGCAAAGATACAATCCATCTTATTGGTCTTGCAAATTTTATATTTTTTCCTCCCCACCTCATAGCTTTGGGAAAAGATATGCTTTTAATATTGCTAGCTATGTTTTCTCGTAATACATCTTCTAATTGTTTACCTTCATTAATTTTCTTGGTAAAAATGTATTCTTCATTATTTATTGTTTCAAAATAGATGTCTTCTAATTTGACATTTTGAGCTTTTATAAATCCTTCTAATGCTTTAGTAGGATTATTGTCTTCATCAAATGCTATACGCTTTGCAGGACCTTTTATTATTACTTCTTCACTTTCGCCTCGTGATTCAAGCCCTATGACGTCAATTGCAAGTCTTCTGGGCGATTGAAATGTTACTATGGTGTTATATTTAATTCTATTGTCGTTTAAAGTGTTTTCAAAATTATTTTTTAGTTGAATAAGGGCATCATCAATAAATCTAGCAGGAAGCTCTTCTACGCCTATTTCTAGAAAATATCTTCTAGTCATTCATATCACCAGCCTTTTGTAAAAGTGGAAATAGCATTTCTTCTCGTTGTTTTATATACATAGATGCAATATTTTTAGCTAAATTGCGTACTCTTGCTATAAAATTAGTTCTTTCAGATACAGATATTGCTCCTCTAGCATCTAACACATTAAAAGTATGCGAACATTTTAATACATAGTCATAAGCTGGCAGAACTAATCCCTGTTCTATTATCTTATTTGCTTCATTTTCATAAACATTAAAAAGATTATTTAATACATTAATATCAGCTTTTTCGAAGCTGTAAACTGAATGTTCATACTCCGCCCTGGCAAATATATCTCTATAAGTAATGTTATCATTCCATTTGATGTCAAATACATTATCAACATCTTGCAAATACATGGCAATTCTCTCTAGTCCGTAAGTTATTTCCCCTGATTCTAAATCACAATTTATTCCTCCAACTTGTTGAAAATAAGTAAATTGTGTTATTTCCATACCATCAAGCCATACTTCCCATCCCAAACCCCATGCTCCTAAAGTTGGTGCTTCCCAATTGTCTTCAACAAATCTGATATCATGTTTGACTGGATCAATTCCTATTGTTTTTAAGCTCTCAAGATATAAATCTTGTATATTATCAGGGCTCGGTTTTAATATTACTTGCAGTTGATGATGCTGATATACTCTGTTTGGATTTTCTCCATATCTCGCATCAGCAGGTCTTCTAGAAGGTTCAACATATACTACCTTCCATGGTTCTGGCCCTAGAGCTCGCAAAAAAGTATGTGGATTCATTGTCCCTGCACCTTTTTCAATGTCATACGGTTCCATTATCAAGCAACCTTTTTCTCCCCAAAAATTCAAAAGTTTTAACATAAGCTCTTGGAAATTCATATTAGTCCCCCTAATATTTAATTTTATTATGAAATAATAATAACCTTCCTATCCCTATAGGGACGAAAGGTTACTTCCGCGGTTCCACCCTAGTTGATGCAAAAGCACCCACTTGTAGTTCATACACTCAAAAGCTCCAATCTCATAACCCTCATGCTTAGTTTCCACCAACCTAAGCTCTCTATAAATCAGATTATAAGACCTTCTTTATCATCGTATATCTATATTCATAACTTATTTTAATCTACCAAATTTTCATTTATATGTCAAGTTATAGAATTCTCAAAAACATCTTTTAGCATATTCCATGATTTTAACTCTTTTATATCTAGTTTATCTAGAATATACTTATAAATTAGAACGTTCAGCTTTAATTTATCATCGAAGTTCATTATGTCATTAGATAATTTATTGAATGGTAGGCTAATATAGTTCATCATTTGCTTTATATACAATGAATCAATATATTGGCTATCTCTTGTCTTACAATTCGAACACAATATACCGCCTTTTTCATTGTCGAAATACCAATGGATAGAATTTGATGTATGACAATCTATGCAGTTCAATAAGTACGGTTTATAACCAATTAAACTGATTAGTTTGAGTTCATACCCTAGAACTAAGTCTAAGCGATTTATAATATTATTTCCTAAATTTTCAAGTGCTACTATGATCATGTTATAAATTTTCTCGTTTTTTTCTGCTTCTGGAATGGACTTGTCAACCAAATCAAGAAAATAAAAACCAACAGCCATAACATCGATAGATTCTCTTAAATAGTAGTGAGAGTCAATCAAATCAACACTTATGATATAATAAAAATTTCTGCCTTTCTTTAAAATAAATTCGCTTGTCGAAAAAGCCTCAGAGTATACAAGTGCTTTAGAATTTGCTTTCATTGCTCCTTGAGCCATTATGCTTATTTTACCCAGTTCTTGTGTAAAAACTGTCAATATTTTACTGTTCTCTTTAAATTTGGATGATTTAATCACTATCCCCTGAGTTTTTATAGTATTATCCATATGAATCCTTCTTTTAACTTAGTTTATAGCCAAAATACTTCACTTTATCTACTTTGTCTCTCCAATTTTTTTCAACTTTAACCCAAATTTTTAGATTGACTTTTGTATCCATTAACTTTTCAATATCATTCCTTGCTTCAGTGCCTATTTTTTTAAGCATTTTCCCATTTTTACCTATTATCATGCCTTTATGAGATTCTTTCTCACAGTACAAATTAACATGCACATCTAATAAGTTTTTATCTTCTCTTTCTTTGATTTCTTGAACTTCAACATATATTCCATGAGGAATTTCCTCTTGCAGATTATTAAGTGCCTTCTCTCTAACTATTTCTGAAATAATCATTCTTTCTGGTTGATCAGTAATCATATCGTCCGGATAATATTGAGGCCCTTCTGGTAACATCTTTTTCAATGCACTTATAAATAAATCTATATTTTTATTTTGTATAGCAGAAATTGGTATAATATATTCAAACATGTTCATAGCTTTATATTTATTGATTAAATAATCAATCTCTTCTTTTGTCAGCTGATCTATCTTATTAATCAATAAAATTTTTGGAGTTTTAACTTCCATTAATTGTTCAATAATTCCTTTGTCTTGTTTCCCTATTTCCAAGCTATTGTCAACCATAAATGTAATAACATCAACTTCATTTAATGTTGATTTTGAGACTTTTAGCATGTATTCTCCTAGAACATTTTTGGGCGTCTGTATCCCAGGAGTATCTAGGAAAACAATTTGAATATTTTCTTCAGTGTATACCAATTGTATTTTATTTCTAGTTGTTTGAGGTTTATCAGAAATTATAGATATCTTTTCTCCAATGATTTGATTTAGCAATGTTGATTTTCCAACATTTGGTCTCCCGATAACTGTTACAAATCCTGACTTATACATCATCTTTTACCTCTTTAATTAAATCCTCAGGCCCAAAACTATTAGGCAACAATTCAGCTAGATTGTATTTTTTAAAGTCTTCTTCGGAATTAGCAATTATCACTTGAGAATCCTTCCCAAATTCTCTGATAACTTGTCTACATACTCCACACGGATATGTATATTTTGAATCTCCAACAATAGCTATCTTAATTATCTTTCTATGCCCTTCAGAGATAGCTTTTGCAATAGCTGTTCTCTCAGCACATATAGTAGGTGAATAAGATGCATTTTCTATATTGCAGCCAGTATATACACTACCATCTTCAGTTATTAAAGCTGCACCAACCTTAAATTTTGAATATGGTACATAAGCATTTTCTTTAGCTTTTATCGCCAATTTTATTAATTCTATATCGTTCATTCTGCTCTCTCCTTATTATTTATATATAAATTGAAAAATTATTATCCCTACTAAAATCCCTATCAAAGCTCCAAATACTACCTCTCTTGTAGAATGTATCTCCCCTTCAACTCTACTTTCTGCTACTAAAAAAGCCAATCCATAGGATAATGTAATGGTAAGTAAATTATCTATAAGGGTTGATAGTATTGTGGCAATAAGAAAAGCAATGGCGCTATGTCCACTTACTACACCCCCTTGAAAGTGAGTACCCTTTTTTTTATAAAATTTACTCTTTAACCCAATCACAATTAAGACGACTATGATTAAAGCTATAAAAGTTAAATAAACAGAAGAATTCTTTATTTTCTCCAACACAATATCTTTAAAAGGATTTAATCTGTTGAAAAATAAGAGGTATCCTACGATTACTGAATTAATGCTAGCAATGAGTACTGCTCCTGCTGATATGTCTTTGATAACTCTAGCATATGGATGATATTCAGGTGTTATTATATCAACAGTCTTTTCAATAGCAGTATTAAACAATTCAGATACTAAAACTAATGTTATGGCAAAAATTAAAATTAAAAACTCCATCTTAGTAAAATTTAACATTAAACTCAAAATCAATACTATGATGGCTATTACATAATGTAATTTCATATTTCGTTCCATTTTAACTGTAGAAATAATTCCATTAACAGCATAGTTAAAACTATTTATAAGCCTTTTTAAATTCAAATTAACCACCTTCTTAAGTTTTAAATATCCCTATTTCTTTTAGCACAAATTTCTCTTTTTCTCTCATTATTTTTTTATCATCATCATTCATATGATCATACCCCAATAAATGAAACATGCTATGAACTGTGAGATAAATAATCTCCCTTAATATGCTATGCCCAAATTCTGTAGCTTGTTCAATTACTTTGTCAGTTGAAATTATTATATCTCCTAATATATGATAATTAGAATTATAATCATACTCATCTAAAGGGAATGAAAGCACATCTGTTGGCCTGTCAACATTTCTGTAATCTTTATTTAACTGTCTTATCTCCTCATTATCTACAAACGACACACTTACTTCATAATTTAAATCTCTATTTTCTTCTTGAAGGCATATCTTAATGCTTTCATTAATTGCTGATTCAATTTTATCGTCAATATTTATTTTTAATTGTCTATTATCTATTAAAACTCTCACATCTATCCCTCCAATGTTGTTTGATACTGTATTCTTTGATGGTAGACTCCTTTTAGATAATTAATGAAAACTTCTTCTATTATAAACAAGTCACTAATAGTAAGATGAGATTCATTCAATTGCTCATCCTCTAGCTTTGATTTAACGATATTTTTAATTGTTTTAGTAATTCGTTCTTCATCTAACTCATTTAAACTTCTAACAGCTGCTTCAGAAGAATCGGCAAGCATTACAATAGCAGTTTCTTTGCTTTGAGGTATTTTCCCCTTGTACCTAAATCTATCTTGTGGAAGATCTAAATCATTTTCTTTTGCTTTATTATAAAAAAAAGCCACTAAAGTTGAGCCATGATGTTGGTCTATAAAGTCGATCAATTCATCAGGTAATTTATATTCATGAGCTAAGTAAATGCCGTCCTCCCTATGAGATATAATAATATCTAAGCTCTGCAGTACATCAAGCTTATCATGCGGATTTTCAATTCCAAATTGATTCTCTTTAAACATTAATGGTCTTTTTATTTTACCTATATCATGATAATACGATCCAACTCTTGCAAGCAATGAATTAGCTCCAATTGCTTCGCATGCTGCTTCTGCTAGATTCCCTACTAAAATACTATGCTGATAAGTTCCTGGGGCTTCGATAGCAAGTTTCTTAAGTAGTGGCTGATTAGGATTTGAAAGTTCTATCAACCTAAAGGAGGTTAAAATTCCAAATAATTTCTCCCACATTGGTAAAGTACCTAAAGCTATTATTGAAGAAACTAACCCTCCAATAAATAACTCAATAATAGCGATTCTATAGTCTAATTTACTATAATAACCAGCTAATATAAATGATGTGTACAAAATTATGCTAAATATCCCAATTTGTATCCCGCATAAAATTATTTTATTACGTTGTACTGTTTCTCTTGTTAGCAATATTGCAGTACTAACACTAATTAGTGATATTATTAAATTTACAGTATTTCCATGTAATAAAACAGCTAATATTAAATACATAAAAAAGTTTGTAACTACAGCAATTTTATAATCTAACAATTGAGATATTAAAATCGAACCAAATGAGAAAGTCGCAACAAACAAAATATAGTCTCTAAGGAAGAAACTAGTAATTACATTTATACTAATAATTATAAATAATAATGCTAAATTATTTCTCTTTAAAATTATTTCTTTGGAATGATTATATAAATAATATATGAATACAAATGTTAATATTAAAATCAATAAACTTATTCCGATTCTATTTACAATGTTATTTTTAAAAATATTATCTAACTCATTAATTGTTTGGACATTATGATATCTAATAGTAAGTGCAATCATTGAAACTAAAAACAATAGTATGAAAACCGTATTTAATTTATTGTTGTATATATAATTTATCAATGAATTTGATTTTAACCTTTTTCTGTTCATATAATCTACCTTTATTTTTGATTATCTGCTTTTTCATATGCTTCAATTATCTTTTGTACTAATGGATGTCTTACAATATCTGCGCTAGTTAAATTTATGAATTCTATTCCTGAAATGCCCTTTAATATTTTGGACACTGTAACTAGACCAGATTGTTTCCCCCTAACCAAATCTATCTGAGTCACATCTCCCGTTATAATAGCTTTTGATCCAAATCCAAGGCGAGTTAAAAACATTTTCATTTGCTCATTAGTTGTGTTTTGTGCTTCATCTAATATGACATAAGAAGAGTTCAGTGTTCTTCCCCTCATATACGCTAAAGGTGCAACTTCAATTAATCCTTTTTCAAAGAACTTAAAGAAATTATCCGAACCCAAAATGTCAAAAAGTGCATCATATATTGGTCTTAAATATGGATCAACCTTTTCTTGTAAATCTCCAGGCAAAAATCCAAGACTTTCTCCTGCTTCAACCGCAGGTCTTGTAAGTATAATTTTATTGACTTCTTTGTTTTTAAATGCTTGAACAGCCATTGCCATTGCTAAATATGTTTTCCCCGTTCCAGCTGGTCCTATTCCAAATACAATGTCATTTTTCCTTAAAGCATCAACATATCTTTTTTGCCCAATAGTTTTTGGCATTATGCTTTTCCCTTGAGCACTAATAGTTATAACATCATTCATTATATCTAGATTTTTTGAATCATTCGTGTTTTTTAATATGTTAATAGAATAAACAATGTCTTGATAAGATAGATATTTTTGTTTTTTTATCACGTCAATTAAAGAATTTAATAAATTATAAGCTAAAATAACATTTTCTTGATTTCCTTCTACAACTATATCATCATTTAATAAATGAATATTAACATCTAACTTATTTTGCACAAGCTCAATGTTTTTATCTAAATTACCAAATAAGTTCTTTATAATATTTTCATCTTCTACTGTAATTCTTAGTGTTTCTTTATTGCTTGACAATATTTTACCTCCTATATATTACGTATATATAATCATAATAGCACATTAATTAGCTGTTTTCTATTTTATTTTAGAATATAGAACAATAAGAGCTTCATATGAAGCTCTTATTGTTCTTCTTACATTTTGGTTTGCTTATTATTTCAGAGAAAATAACTCCTTTTAATATATCTTTATCTAATTCAGAATAAATTTTTGGTTTTTTGTTTTCATCATAATTAAAAGCTTCTTTTTCATATGCATCTTTTTCGTACTCACTCTCAGAATAAAGATTACTCTCCCATTCAATTAATTTTTTTTCAAGGGAATCGTCAACTTCTTCATACTCAACTTTATTTTCTAAACTCGATATTGATTTGTAATTAGGAGCTTTATTTTTGTTGTAATCCTTTGGAGCATCTTTTTTTTCTTTTTCAAAATATCTCTTATCCAATTTCTGAGTAGCATTCTTCTTATTTGATTCTATTTTCTTCTTTTCAGATAAACTTTTGCTAAATACAAAAATCATTATTACAATAATTAATTCAATTAAAGAATTCAAATCATCACTTCCTATTTGTTGTCTTTCTTAGGTTCGTTTTCTTCTGTTAATTTGGAAATAGAAGATCTCATATCTGTATCAGCTAATAAGTTTTTCATATTGTAATAATCCATTACTCCAAGATTTCCTTCTCTCAATGCTTGGGCTATTGCTAAAGGAACTTGTGCTTCTGCTTCAACTAATTTTGCATTCATCGCTTGTACTTCTGCTTTCATTTCTTGCTCTCTAGCTACAGCCATTGCCCTTCTCTCTTCAGCTTTAGCTTGTGCAATTTTCTTATCAGCCTCAGCTTGATCCATTTGAAGTTTTGCTCCAATATTTCTACCTACATCAACATCTGCAATATCGATAGAAAGTATCTCATATGCAGTTCCTGCATCTAACCCCTTTTGTAGAACTGTATAAGATATACTATCAGGATTTTCGAGCACTGCTTTATGAGTATCTGAACTACCTACGGTTGTTACAATACCTTCTCCGACTCTTGCTATTATAGTTTCTTCTCCAGCGCCACCAACCAATCTTTCAATATTTGCTCTTACTGTTACTCTAGCGATAACTATAACTTCAATACCGTCTTTTGCAACCGCTGCAATTTTAGGGGTTTCTATAACTTTAGGATTAACGCTTACTTGTACAGCTTCTAGAACATTTCTTCCAGCTAAATCAATGGCTGCTGCTCTTTCAAAATCTAATGGTATGTTAGCTCTTTGTGCTGCGATTAAAGCATCTACCAATGTATTGACATTTCCGCCTGCCAAGTAGTGAGCTTCTAGCTCATCTATGTCTAAATTTAGTCCTCCTTTAGTAGCTTTTATCATTGGGTTTACTATTCTATTAGGTACAACCCTTCTAAGTCTCATCCCAATTAATGTTGTTATCCTTACTTTTACTCCCGAGAAAAAAGCTGTTATCCATAAACCTACAGGCACAAATGTAAAAAACAAAATTAGTAAAATTATTATAACAACAGCCAATAATATTGTCCCTATCATTCTATCTCCTCCTAATAATTATTTTTGAACCCTCCACTTTACTGACGATTACTTCTGTATCTTTTGATATAAATCCTTCATCTGATATAGTATCAACTTTTTCATTTTCTATTATGCTAAAGCCTGATGGCCTATGATCCGTTACTGTCCTCCCCTCTTTCCCAATTAAATTAGATTTATCAGAACTGCTTATATAGCCTTTATTAGACATTAACTTACTACTTAAAATTACTTTTTTAAACAATTTGGTATTATATCCTTTCCTAACAAGTATAATACCTAAAAATGTTGATACTATAATTGCTATGCTTAAAGACATTATAGCATATTGTATATTATCCATTGCTAAAACTATGCCAACTAATATAATTATTATACCTGATATGCCAGGTAATCCAAAACCTGGTGCTAAAGCTTCAATTCCTAATAATATTAGTCCTATTATAAATAAAACTATTTCGGTCCAGCCTGAATTTCCAGCCAATATGTTTCCTCCAAAATATAATCCAAATCCAATTAATGATATTGCAGCACCTATACCAAAACCAGGAGTAAATATTTCAATTACTAAGCCAAGAAACCCTAAAGTAAGTAGAATTGAACTAACTATTGGACTTGATATTATCTTTGAAAACCGAATCTGTAAATTTTCATCAACCATCGTTACATTTGAGTAATTAATCTCAAATTTATCTAAAATCTCATTATAATCAGATGAAATCAATTCAGCAATATTTAAATCATAAGCTTCAGTAGCTGTTAAACTTAATAATTTACCCTTATCTATTACATCTGGAATTTCAATATCTTTATCTGCCATAGCTTCGATAATTATAGGATCGATTCCACGTAATTGTGCAGTATCTCTCAATACAGATCTCCACATTGATAAAGTTTTTTCATCATTAGGTATAGTTTCTGCAGCCCCAATTACTGATGATTCAGACATTACAACATGATCAGAAGCTATCGTCACTAGCACTCCAGCAGAAATAGCCTTGTTTTTTACAAAAGATATAGTTGGTATATTTGATTCAATTATTGCATCTTTTATCTTTATTGCTGCATCTACTAGTCCTCCATAAGTGTCAATTTCAAATATTATAGCCGCCGCATTCTCCTCATTCAATTTTTTTATTTGATCATCAACAAAATTAAATGTAGCGTTGTTGATTTCTCCTTTAATCGGCACAACATAAACATTTCCTTTACTGTTGATATTCTCCGAATATGTAGTTTGGGCAATTGCTAACACTAAAATAAATATCAAAATGATTCTACTGTATTTCCTCATTGTAGCACCTCCTTTTAAACTAACTGATTTAAATATACCCATTATTTTCCTATCTACACAAAAATAACCTGAGTTTCCTCAGGTTATTCTAATAGCTCTTTCACAGCTTTATTAACTAAGCTACCATCAGCTTTTCCTTTTACTTTTGGCATAACTTCTTTCATGATTCTGCCAATGTCTTTTGACGTAACTTCACCCATATTGTCGATAGTATCCTTAACGATATTTTTAACTTCTTCGTAGGACAATTGCTTTGGTAAATATTCCAAAAGGATATTCATTTCTGCTTCTGTAAGCTCTACCAAATCTTCTCTATTCCCTTTTTTAAAATCTTCTATTACAATTTTCTTTTCTTTTAATTGTTTAGAAATAATGTCTAAAATCTCTTCATCGTTAAGTTCTTTTCTTTCGTCTACTTCTTTTTGTTTTATTGCAGCTCTAATCATAGTAATAGTGTTTTTCCTGATAGTGTCTTTATTTTTCATGGAATTTTTCATATCATCCATAAGTTTATCTTTTAGAGACATTCTTTACACCTTCTCATTAATATCTAGCGCTTTTCTTTCTTCTTGCTGCTTCAGATTTTTTCTTTCTTTTTACACTTGGTTTTTCATAATGTTCTCTTTTCCTTACTTCTCCAATGACGCCTGATCTAGCACATTGCCTCTTAAATCTTTTAAGAGCATTATCAAGAGATTCATTTTCTCCAACTTTGATTTCTGTCATAGACCCTTCCCTCCCCTCTTAACTACAAGAGTGATATAACACCATTTAACTATGATTTCACACTAACTCATTATACATCATAAATAACTTATTTTCAACTGTTTTTAACCTGGTGGCCATAACATTTGTCTTTTTCCTAGAACGTGAAAGTGAATATGATCAACAGTTTGTCCTCCCAAGTCCCCACAATTGTTAACAACTCTATAACCTTCATTTAAATCGAATTCTTTAGCTAATTTAGGAATTAGTTTAGCAATATGTGTTATGAATCTTAAATCAGAATCTTCTAATTGATTTAATGACTTGATGTGTTTCTTTGGTATTATCAGGAAATGTACAGGAGCTTGAGGATTTATATCGTTTATTGCTATCACAAATTCATCTTCATAAATTATATCACTAGGTATTTCTTTATTTATGATACTACAAAATAAGCAATCCACTCTATCTCACCTCCTCGCAATTAAATAGCTAATATTTTATCATCTAAAATTTCTTTAAGAGTTACTCTCTTAATTTGCCCTACCATATCTGTCTCAAATTGTTTAATCACTCTAATGTAGTTGGTTGTATATCCTTCATAGAAATCTTCTTGATATTTAGATTCAAATAATACATCTGCTTGTTTACCTATCAATTTCTTGTGATAATCATACATCATATTATCACTTACTTCAATTAACACTTTACTTCTCTCTTCTTTTATTTTGCTTGGTATTTGGTCTTTCATGCTGTAAGCTTTTGTACCTTTCCTTGGAGAGAATTTAAATACATGGATTTTCGAAAAACCAATCTTCTGGACGAAATCTACTGTCTCTTTAAATTCTTCATCTGTTTCTCCTGGAAATCCTACTATGACATCAGTTGTTATTCCAGCATATGGAAAATACTTTCTTATTAAATTAACTTTTTCGTAATATTCTTTTGTATTATATTTTCTATTCATTCTACTTAATACAGTATCGCTTCCACTTTGAAGGGATAAATGAAAATGATCACATACTTTTTTAGTATTAAGTGATATTTTCATAAATTCTTCATCTATTATACTAGGTTCAATTGAACTTAGCCTAATCCTCTTGATGCCATCTATAAAACTCAATTTATAAATAAGTTTTTTTAAGTCTATATCTGCTAAATCTTTCCCATATGATGCGATGTGTATGCCTGTTAATACAATTTCTTTAAAACCATTTTCAGCAAGCTTCTTTACTTCATTTTCTATTTCAATGTATTCTCTACTTTTTATCGGTCCCCTTGCATAAGGTATTATACAGTAACTACAATATTGATTACATCCATCTTGAACTTTTAAATAAGCTCTTGTTTTTGATTCAATTGTATTTATTTTTATTTCCTCAAATGATTTTAGTTGATTCGATTGGACAACTTTATTTATTCTTTCTCCAGTGTTTCTTGATTCTTCACAAAGTTCAACTATCATATTTCTGTTATTTGTACCTATTATTACATCTACGCCTTCAATGTTTTCTACTTCTTCAGGCGATACTTGAGAATAGCATCCAACTACTGCCACTAAACATTCAGGGTTGATTTTTTTTGCTTTTCTTATAAATTGTCTAGATTTTCTATCAGACATGTTTGTAACAGTACAAGTATTTATTACATAGATGTCTGCAAAGTCTTCTTCACTTACAATTTTATATCCTTTGTTTTTAAATAATTCTATCATTGCTTCGGTTTCATACTGGTTAACTTTACATCCCAATGTATGAAATGTTACTCTTTCCATTTAATCACTCCTAAATCACATGCTTCATGTAATATAATAGACGAAATTACTATACCAGCTGTTTCTGTTCTTAATATTCTTGGGCCTAATGAAACCACTATAGAATCAATCTCTCTAAGTTCTTCTATTTCCTGCTCACTGAATCCACCTTCAGGCCCTATAAAAATATTTACTTGATCTGAATTAATGTACTTTTCCCTAGTAGAATGTAAATCTTGATAATGCTCATTTTCATATGGAACGATAGTTGTTTGATTCATAAACTGATTTATGGCATCTTTAAAACTAATTATCGAATTTACTTTTGGTACTATATCTCTTTTGGATTGCTTTGAAGCTTCATATACAATACTTTGCCAACGTGTGATTTTTTTTAGTTCCTTATTTAAATCATCTATTTTCACTATAGTTCTAGCAGTAATAACTGGAGTAAATGATGTCACCCCAATTTCTGTGCATTTTTGTAAAATCACTTCCATTTTAGTTGATTTTGGAATCGATTGATATAAATTAATTTTTAATTTTGGCTCATTGCTTATACTATCAAATTGAACTATTTCGAGTATTACAGAATTTGTATCAAAACTATTAATTTTACATATATATTTAATATTTTCATAGACAATCTCAATCATATCACCAAAATTCATTCGTAATACATCTCTAATATGTTTAGCGTCCTTACCAATTATTGTTATAAGATTATCTTCTGGTTTCTCTTCAATAAAAAATCTATGCATCATATCTCCTCTTTGCCACTATGCAAATCCAATCATTAGTATTATTAATTTCCAATATGTCAAAGTGATTTCTTTTCAGTGCATCGATTACAATATCCTTCTTTTTATCAATTATTCCTGAGCAAATAAATGTTCCATTATCGACTAAATAATCGTCCAAGTCATTTAATATATCCGCTACTATTTCAGCAACGATATTCATTACTATGACATCAGCTTTGTCAGATATCTGCGATAATAAGTCACCATGCCTTATTTCTACAATATTGTCTACATTGTTGTTTAATACATTATTTTTAGCAACTTCTACGCTAGTCATATCCAAATCTATACCAATCACTTCTTCTGCTCCAAGTTTTGCTGCAATTATGCTCAAAATTCCACTGCCACAACCTATGTCAAAGACTCTCTTCCCTTTTACATCAAATTTTTCAAGAGCTTGTGCACACATATATGTTGTTTCATGGGTACCTGTCCCAAAAGCCATCCCTGGATCTAGCTCTATAACAATATCATCAACCTCTGGTAAATAATCCTCCCATGTTGGTTTTATTATAATATTTTCCCCGATTTTCATTGTATTAAAAAATGCCTTCCAGTTATCTTGCCATTCACTTTCATCTACAACATTAATCGATAATAAGCCAATTTTCTCATTTACTACTCTATCATTCAAAGTGTTTATTATACAATCTATATCATCTGCCTCTGAAAAATATGCTTTAATAGTTATATCTTCACTGTTGATCCCCTGTAAAGTTTCATCAATAAAATCCCATTTGTCTTTTTGTTCAATAATTTCATTGATTACCCTTTCATCTACAATTTCAAGACCTTTTGCTCCAATATCATATAAAATATATGTAACTAAATCTTCATTATTTTTATTTGTCTCAACTAACAATTCAAACCACTTCATGCTAACACTCCTACTAAGCTATTTATTTAAATACATTATACCCTAAAAAACTACAATTTTCTACATATGAAACAACAACCACTTTTGTGGTTGTTAATGGAAAGCATCTTTAACTTTATCAAAAAATTTCTTTTTAGTGGGAGTACTGTATTTTTCACCTAACTCCTTCGATAATTCAAGCAACATTTTCTTCTGCTTTTCATTTAAGTTAGTAGGGATTACAATCTCAACCGTAAAATAAAGATCCCCTCTTCCTGTACCTCTCACATTAGGTACCCCTTTATTTTTTAATTTAAATATAGAATGAGATTTAGTTCCTTCAGGTAAACTATAATTTTCATTGCCATCTAATGTAGGTACCTCTATCTCAGCCCCCAAAGTAGCTTCTGTAAATGTAATTGGTATCGTCACGAATAAATCATTGCCTTCTCTTTTGAACAAAGGATCCTCTTTTACGGAAATATAAATATATAAATCTCCTCTAGGAGCTCCTTTTTCACCAATATTTCCTTCTCCCCTTAGTGTAATTACATTCCCATTATCTACACCAGCAGGTATGTCTATTTTTATCTTCTTTGACTTTAACTCTTTCCCAGTTCCATGACAATGTTCACATTTTTCTTCGATTATTTCTCCGCTTCCATTACATTCGTCACACGGCATGACTCTTACGAACCTTCCAAATGGTGTTTGTTGATTATACCTCAATTCACCTGTCCCTTTACATTTTTTACATGTAGTTTTACTTGTCCCTGGCTTTGCGCCAGTACCTTTGCATTCACTACATTCTTCCATTCTCTTCACTGAAATTTCTTTTTGTACACCAAAAACAGCTTCTCTAAATTCTAATTTTAAATCGTATCTTAAGTCTGTACCTCTCTCTGGACCTCTTTGTTTGTTATTAAAACCTCTAGAAAATCCACCACCAAAGATATCAAATAAGTCGTCAAATATATCTCCAAATCCACCAAAATCTGTTCCCTGCTGATTTACACCATCATGACCATATCTATCATATCTAGCCCTTTTCTCTTCATCACTTAATACTTCATAAGCTTCATTTATTTCTTTGAATTTTTTTTCGGCCTCGCTATTATTTGGATTTAAATCCGGATGATATTTCTTAGCAAGTTTTCTATATGATCTTTTAATTTCTTCCAGTGAGGCTTCTTTCGTAACTTCTAATATTTCATAGTAATCTCTCACGGTCATACACCAGCTCCCATTCAATCTTAAAATTTTGAGTCAAAGCTTATGTATTAGCTTTGACTCTTCTATTTTAATTAGTCTTCATCAACGACTTCATAATCTGCATCTTCAACATCATCGGACTTGTTAGATTCATTTTTTCCACTTTGTTGATATTGAACATTTTCATATAATTTTTGTGAAATTGCTTGGAATTCATTAGTTAATTCTTCTGTCTTATTCTTAATATCTTCTATGTCATCACCCTCTAAAGCTTTTTTTAATGAATCCAATTTATCTAATACTTTTTTCTTTTCATCATCTGATATCTTGCCTTCAAGATCTTTTAATGTCTTTTCAGTTTGATAAACCATTGAGTCTGCATTATTTCTTATCTCTATTCTCTCTTTTTTCTTTTTATCCTCTTCAGCAAATCTCTCTGCTTCTTTTATTTTCTTTTGTATTTCTTCTTCACTTAAATTTGTAGAGGAAGTGATTGTTATCTTTTGTTCTTTGCCTGTTCCTAAGTCTTTTGCGCTCACATTTACTATCCCGTTTGCATCTATATCAAAAGTAACTTCTATCTGAGGTACTCCTCTAGGAGCAGGTGGGATTCCTGTTAATTGAAATCTACCCAAAGTTGTATTGTCACTGGCCATTTGTCTTTCCCCTTGTACTACGTGAATATCTACTGAGGTTTGATTATCTGAAGCAGTTGTGAATATTTGAGATTTTCTAGTTGGTATAGTAGTATTTCTCTCAATTAATTTTGTGGTTACTCCACCTAATGTTTCAATTCCCAATGACAATGGTGTAACATCTAGCAATAGTAAATCTTTAACTTCTCCACTTAATATACCACCCTGAATAGCAGCACCTATTGCAACACATTCATCGGGATTTATATCCTTTTGTGGTTCTCTTCCAATTATCTTTTTAACAGCCTCTTGAACAGCAGGAACTCTTGTCGAACCACCAACCAAAAGAACTTTTTCTATCTCACTAGCTTCCAATCCAGCATCTTTAAGTGCTTGTTGTACAGGTCCTATAGTCATTTCTACTAAATCAGCAATTAATTCTTCAAATTTTGCTCTTGTAATATCCATGTTCAAATGCAGTGGCCCTTCACTAGTTGCTGTAATGAATGGTAGATTTATATTTGTTGATTTAGTTGTAGACAATTCCTTCTTAGCTTTTTCTGCAGCTTCCTTTAGCCTTTGTAAGGCCATCTTGTCTTTTCTTAAATCTATACCATGTTCTTTTTTGAATTGCTCAGCAATATAGTCTACTAATCTATTGTCAAAATCATCTCCACCTAATCTATTATTACCTCTAGTAGCTAGTACTTCAAATACACCATCGCCTACTTCAAGTATCGATATGTCAAAAGTTCCTCCACCTAAGTCATATACCATTATTTTATGTTGCCCATGTTCCTTATCTAATCCATATGCTAATGCTGCAGCAGTAGGTTCATTTATTATTCTCTTTACATTCAATCCAGCTATTTTACCTGCATCTTTTGTTGCTTGCCTTTGACTATCTGTAAAATATGCTGGAACTGTTATAACTGCTTCTGTTATAGTTTCTCCAAGATAATTTTCAGCATCAGTTTTTAATTTTTGTAATATCATAGCTGAAATTTCTTCAGGAGTGTATTCTTTTGCATCTATCTTAACTTTATAATCAGTTCCCATATGTCTTTTTATTGACTGTATTGTCCTATCTGGATTTGTAATTGCTTGTCTTTTAGCAGTTTCTCCTACTAATCTTTCTCCATCTTTTGTAAATGCCACTACAGATGGTGTAGTCCTGTTCCCTTCTGAATTAGGGATTATTATTGGTTCTCCACCTTCCATTACCGCTACGGCAGAGTTAGTTGTACCTAAGTCAATTCCTATTATCTTACTCATAATATCTCCTCCTTTATTTTGATACGATTACCATAGATGGTCTAACTACTTTATCTTCCATCAAATACCCTTTTTGATATACTTCTACAACAGTACCTGCTTCTTCTTGAGTATCCACCGTTGAAATTGCATGATGAATATTCGGATCAAATTTTTCTCCTAAAGCCTTTATTTCTTTAATATTATATTTTTCTAATAAACTATAAAGCTGATCTTTTATCATATCTACTCCCTTATAAAAACTATCTTCTTTATTTGATGCAGCTTCAAGTGCCCTTTCGAAGTTATCTATTATGGGAAGTAAATCGGTTATAACAGCTTGTATTCCAAAATTAACTGATTCTTCTTTTTCTTTCTCTGATCTTTTTTTATAATTCAAAAAATCTGCTTGTAATCTAGCTATTTTATTGTTTAGATCTTCTATCACTTCTTCTTTTTCAGCCAATAACTTTTTTGTATGATTAATGTCATCTACCTCCTTAGCATCATCTTCGTTTTTTTGTTCATTATCAGAGATAACATTATCTCCGTCAGTTTTCTGATCTTCATTATTTATTGTTTTATCCTCATCAACCATCATTCTCACCTCTCATTACAATTGAAATAATCATTTAAAATGTCAGTAATACTTTCTGAAAATACCCAAATCGTCTTAATTAATTCTATATAATTCATCCTTTTAGGACCTATTATCCCAATTTTGCCAATAATCTCTCCTTCAGAATTATAGGTTGCTGTAATAATACTTAAGTCTTTCATACAATCATGACTATTTTCTTCCCCAATTTTTACATCTATCTCTTCTAATTTATTGTTAGTTAGTGCAAAAATAAGCTTATCCTTATCTTCCAAAACTGAAAGGACCTCTTTTGCTTTATCGATATCCCTATATTCTGGAAATTCCAATATATTTGTTATTCCATCGGCATAGACTTTCATGTCTTCTGCGTCCTCTATAAAACCAGAAAGTATAGGTATTAATCTCTTCAAGTCATTTTTATACTCAAAATAATCGTCTAATATCCCATTGCTAATCTCATTTACTAGTTCTGAAAATGTCTTGTTTTTTAATTTTCTAGTAAGATAATTGCTTATATAAATAAGATTATCTTCAGATATTTTATTTTCTAAGTTTATTATCGACTTTTTAATTAGTCCTGCTTCATTAACCATGATTGAGAGTATCTGATTTTGTTCCATTGGTAACAATTGTATATGTTTTATCTTGGTTTCTTTTATTTGAGGTGATAGTGCCACAGCAGTATATTTAGTTAAATGAGCAAGGATTTTAGCCAAATCTTCTAAAAGCTGATCTATTTCTTTGTACTCTTGCTTTATATATCGCTTTATCTGTTCTTTTCTGTTCCTATCTATTTCTATTATGCTGTTATTAAAAAAATTATCAACATAAAACCTATACGCTTTATCAGAAGGGATTCTTCCAGAAGAAGTATGAGTCTTGTTTAGATACCCCAGATCTTCTAAATCTGACATCTCATTTCTTATTGTTGCAGAACTTACCCCTAAATCATAAAATTTAGTAATAGTTCTAGATCCAATAGGCTCTCCTGTAACTATATAGCTATCTATAACTGCTAATAGGACTTTTAATTTCCTTTCATCCAACATATGATCACCTCTACCCCTTGGATGGTTGTTAGCACTCTGTCTTATTGAGTGCTAATTCTATATATAAACTAACATCTAATTCATATTTTGTCAAGTATTTTTATGTTAAATATAGAAATCCAATTCTACAATATTGCTTAAGTCAAGCCCTTTACTTGTTAGTTTGATATTCTTCCCATCATCAAAAATTAAACCGTTATTTATATTCTTTTGTATGGCATCTTTGTAATAATAATCCATGTCAGTACCGAATACTCTTTTAAATTCTTCTCTATTTATACCTGAATTAAGTCTAATCCCAAGTATCATAAATTCAGTAATTTTTGAAATTGTATTTATATATTCTTTATTCTCTATTGGTAATTTCCCTTTCATTAAATAATTATGATATTCTTTAAAATTTGAATAATTCCAATATCGATAATCCCATATATTGGAATGGCTATTTAGCCCAATTCCAACATATGGTTTTAATGTCCAATATTTCAGATTATGTTTGCATTCGAAATCCGGTTTAGAAAAATTGGAAATTTCATATTGTCTATAACCATTTTTTTCTAATAATCTCTTTGCTTCATGATACATTAACCTCTCTTCATCTTCATTTGGTAAATTTAGTTTTCCATTTTGTTCAAGCTTATATAATTTAGTTCCTTCTTCAATTATCAAACTATATAAAGATATGTGTGTTAAATTTAACTCAATAATTTTTTCTAAACTACTTATGACATCATGTAATGTTTGCTCAGGTAATCCTATCATTAAATCAGAATTTATATTGTCAAAACCTTCTAATTTTATTAACTTAATCGTATTTAATATATCTTGTTCATTGTGAATTCTCCCAATATTTTGTAGAATTTTATCATTCAGCGATTGTGCTCCCAAACTAATTCTATTGATTCCAAAATCCTTATACGCCTCCAATTTTTTCTTATTAATAGTGCCAGGATTAACTTCTATTGTTATTTCTGCTTTTGAATCAATATTGAAAGAACTATATAATTTTTCGAATATTTTCCCGATGAATTTTGAGTCAATACTAGAAGGAGTACCACCACCAATAAATATTGAATCAATCACATATTTACTAATGAGCTTACTATAAATTTCTATCTCTTTTATAAGATCATTAATGTATTCCTCAATTAGTCCATCATTTAGTTTTACTGAAATAAAATCGCAATAATCACATTTTTTGATACAAAATGGAATATGAATATAAATTCCTAGTTCATTCATTCTTATCTACTTCTTTTCATCATATTTTAAAACGCTTAAAAAGGCTTCTTGTGGGACTTCAACTGAACCTATTTGTCTCATTCTCTTCTTGCCCTCTTTTTGCTTTTCTAATAGCTTTTTCTTCCTAGAAATATCGCCACCATAGCATTTAGCCAAAACATCTTTTCTCAATGCTCTGATTGTTTCTCTTGCAATTATTTTCGACCCAATTGCCGCCTGAATTGGTATTGCAAATTGATGCCTTGGAATTACATCTACAAGCTTTTCAGCTATAATTCTACCCCTTTCATAGGCTTTTTCCTCATGAACAATCATAGAAAAAGCATCTACTAATTCTCCATTTATTAATATATCTAATTTTACTAGTTCACTTCTGTTGTATCCTTTTAATTCATAATCAAAAGAAGCATATCCTCTGGTTTTTGATTTTAATGCATCAAAAAAATCATATATTACTTCATTTAACGGTAACTCATATTTCAGAGTAACTCTTTTTTGATCCAAATATTCCATGTTTAGAAATGTGCCTCTTTTGTTCTGACAAAGTTCCATTATTGCACCTACATACTCTGAAGGAGTCATAATAGAAGCAGATACTATTGGCTCTTCTATATAATCAATTTCAGAAGGTTTTGGTAAATTTGAAGGGTTCTGAATATCAATGATTTCACCATCAGTCTTATGAACTTTGTAAATTACGCTTGGTGCTGTTGTTATTATATTTAAATCAAACTCTCTTTCAAGTCTTTCTTGAATAATTTCCATATGAAGTAATCCTAAAAACCCACATCTAAACCCAAAACCTAATGCTTGTGATGTTTCTGGTTCAAATACTAAACTAGCGTCATTTACTTGCAATTTTTCTAAAGCATCTCTCACACTATTAAAATCTTCGCCTTCAGCAGGATAAATTCCACAATAGACCATAGAAGTAACTTTTTTATAACCAGGAAACGGTTTATCTGTCGAATTATACGCATCTGTTATAGTATCGCCAACCCTAGCTTCTTTAACATTTTTAATACTCGCGGCTACATATCCAACTTCGCCTGCACTTAAAAAATCTACTGGAATTTGTTTTGAAGTACTTATTCCAACCTCTGTTACTTCAAATTCTTTCCCCGTTGACATAAGTTTTATTTTCATGCCAGGATAAATTTTGCCATCAAAAACTCTTATGTAGCAAGTTACTCCTTTATATGGATCATAGTAAGAGTCAAATATCAAAGCTTTTAATGGTTTGTTTTCATCACCAACAGGTGCAGGAATTCTCTCAACTATTCCTTCTAAAACTTGATCTATATTTAAGCCTTCCTTAGCGGATATATGTGGTGCATAGGAAGCATCAATTCCAATAATATCCTCTATCTCTTGAGCAACTTCTTCTGGTCTTGCGCTTGGTAAATCCACTTTATTTATTACTGGAAATATCTCTAAATCTTGATCAATAGCTAAATAAACATTTGCTAGCGTTTGAGCTTCTACTCCTTGAGTTGCATCAACAACCAGAATAGCGCCTTCACAAGCGGCTAAAGATCTAGATACCTCATAATTAAAATCTACATGTCCAGGTGTATCTATTAAGTTGAAGACATAATCTTTACCATTATTAGCCTTATAATTAAGCCTTACTGCTTTTAATTTAATTGTGATTCCTCTCTCTCTTTCTAAATCCATTTTGTCTAAAACTTGATCTTGCATTTCCCTTTGTGTTATCATCCCTGTCTTTTCAATAAGCCTGTCTGCTAAAGTTGATTTTCCATGATCAATATGGGCTATTATTGAAAAATTTCTTATGTTTTCTCTATCAACGTGCATTAATTTACCTCCAAACTATATACGAAAATCCTCCCTAAATGGGAGGCTAATTAAGTTTACCAAATCTTGAATCAAAAGGATAGTATCTAAATTTAGCTATACCTTTTATTTCTTCAATTTTTACAGTGCCAAAGTATCTACTGTCTTTACTGGCTCCTTCAGCTCTGTTATCTCCTAACACAAAAACTTCCCCTTCCGGTATAATCCAATAGTTCTCGCTATAAATATGAGTGTATTCATCCCCAATTAAATAACTTTCTTCTATTTGTTCGCCATTTACATAAACTTTGCCATCTAATATTTGTACAGTATCGCCTTCGACCGCAATCACTCTCTTAATATAATCTTTATTTTCTACATCTGGTGCATTTAGTATTACTATGTCTCCAGGTTTTGGATCTGTAAAATACAACGGTAATTTAAAAGCTACTAATCTATCACTTTCATACAATGTGGGATACATTGAATTCCCAACTACGTACGTCGTATTGAAAACGAAAGTCTTTATTAATACTGCAATAAGTATTGCAATTGCTATGCTTTTTAACCACTCTACCAACTCGCTTTTTGCGTTCTTTTTATTATCGTTTTGCTCCAATCAATTTTCCTCCTACTCTCATTTCAAATAACCTATTGATATTATACCACTATGTAGCTACAAATCAATTATAATAAGTAATATATCAATAATATTAAAATCACCTTATAATGATTAATTCATATTCTAAGCTTTTTTACTTAATCTAAATTGTTAATTTTCCTTGCAATATAATAGCAATGATGATAAAATAATTTTTGTTAGATTATGAGGAGGTGAAACGATGGCAAATATAAAATCCGCTGAAAAAAGAATATTGGTCACTCAAAAAAAGACTGCATTAAATAGAGCTAGAAAATCAGAAATAAAAACTTACATTAAAAAATTTGAATCTGCTTTGCAAGCAAACCAAGTTGATGAAGCTAGAGCTTTACTAAAAACTATAGATAAAAAGTTAAAAAGAGCAGCTCATAAAAATGTTATTCACATGAATCAAGCTTCTAGAAAAATTAGTAGACTTACAAAAAAATTAAATCAAGCAATGTAATAAAAACTTCGGAAAATCCGAAGTTCTTTATTTATAATTTGCACTTACAAGCCTAACAATTAAATTTTCCAACTCATATTTTTCATTTGTAGCTTTACTCTTCAATGTTTTTTCAGTTTCAATAACTGTTTGAATACTCTTTGTCAATCTATTTATTGTGTATCTATTGCTTATTGCTGATATTTTATTGTATTCGTATGGTTTTATTTCCAATTTAGCGATAATATCTTCATCACTGTAATTTGCTTTTTTATAGCTCTTATATGCTAGCTGCAATCTCAATTGTCTGTTTATCATATAAATTATTTTTATCACAGGCTCATCCATTAAATATATTGCAGAAAATATTTTTAAAGAACTATCAACATTTTGCTCACCTATTGATGTTAATAAGTCAAATATATTCTTATCTAATAATTTTATCATAGAATTATCAATTGTATTCCTGTCAATTATTTCTTTCTCAGAATAAGCCACTACTTTTAGAATCTCGTTTTCTAGATCATTGAGAGTCAATTCTAAATTTTTGCTCAAATAACCACTTTGTTGAATAAAATAACTTAGATTTTTTGAATCAATCTTTTTATTGAATGCTTTTAATTTTTCTTCAATCCAAGCTACTAAATCTTTTCCTTTTAATTTCTCAAACAAAATAATTTCATCGCTTTTAAAAAATTTAATCAATTTTGAGTTAGTTTTAATCTTTCTGCCATTATCAATCAGTATAAGTACTTGGTGATCTCCTAAATCACTCAGTAAATCCATATAAATATCATTACTATAATTTTCAATTAATACCTCAGGGCTATAAACAACGGTTATTTTCCTCTGTGCTAAAAAAGGTAAAGTTACTATGCTATCTCTTAAATCTTCTATATTTGCATCTTTAAAATCTATTTTAGTTAGGTTCATACCCTCTGTTCCTTTCGGTATATTTGCCTTTATAATCTTTTCTAGTGCTTCTTCCATTAAATAGACTTCTTCTCCGATGAATATATATTTTTCTTTAAAGTTGTTTTTTTTGATTGCAAGTTTGAATTCATTGTAATTCATGTAATTTGTCCTCCATATTTAGATAAATTCTGACAGTGATGTTAGATACATATAGGAAAATGATAAACGTTAAAAAATAATTTCGCCTAGTATTTAAAAATTTAATTAAATCTTCCTGATAAAAAGGTCCTTGATATGGCTTGATTACAACTCTATCTTTTTTTATTATAACACTAATAAGTCCCATTTCATCAGTTCTGTAAATACTACTATTTGCATCTATTAGAGTTTGAATAGTTTGTTTTGACGGATGTCCATAGAAATTATTCTCTCCAACAGATATTATACTTATCTTTGGAGCCAATTCATCTATGAATTCAGGTAGCGATGATGTGTTACTACCATGGTGTGCAACTTTTAATATGTCTACTTTCCCAAAATTTGTTTTTAATAATTGTTTTTCAACTTCTTTCTCTATATCCCCTGTAAAAAGTAATCTAAAACCATTAGCATTTACTAAGCAAACTAGGGAATTGTTGTTTTCATTGTCATCTAACACAATGTTATTTGTCGGCCACAAAATATCAATGTTAATGCCTCCTAAAAAAATATCGTTACTGCTATTTACTATATATAATGGAATATTGTTTTTATCAATAATTTTTAAAAATTCATCTTCTGTTGGATATTTATTAGAAATTATTTTATCCACTCGTAAATTCTCCATAATTGCCATACTCCCTTTGTAGTGATCATCATGAAAATGCGATATAATCAAAGCATCTAGTTTGTTTACTCCTGATTTTATAAGATAAGGTAATGTTATATTTTCACCTACATCAAAATCAGAGAAAGCTGAACCTCCAGCATCTATTAAAATGTTATTTCCTCTGTATCTTAGTAATGCACTGTCTCCCTGCCCTACATCTATAAAGTCAACTATTATGTCATCTATATTTCTATACATATCCATAGAATATACTGCTATAGATAAAACAATAAAGCAGAAAATAACTTTCTTTATTTCTTTTTTCAAATTTAATAAAATATCTCTATTATAGATGATCAATAGAATTAGAAAATAAAATGTCATATCTAAAATTGTAGGTGTTTTAAACTTAAAATTAAGTGCTGTATATTTTTGAAATACATCTGTCAAAATGTTTTGTAAATCCATAGATATATTTAAAATATAAGTTAATTTACTAAATAATAAGGATAAAAACCCAATTATCAAATTTATACTTGCTATAGGAACAATGATTAAATTTGATAGTATTGATATAAAATTAAATGAATTAAAATAGAAAATTTGTAATGGAATAAGACATAGATTTACAGATAAAATAAGAGATAGATTATCTATTAAAAATCCTTTGAAAGGATAGAATAATCCCTTAACCTTATTAAAAAATACAATTATTGAAAAACTAGCAGTGTACGATAATATAAAGCCTATGCTAAAAATCCAAAATGGATTTAACAGTAGACTTATCACAGCAGCAATATACAATGAATTTAATGAATCATATGGTTTGTGAAGTAATGATGCAAATAAACTAAGCGAGAACATAATTATAGCTCTAACACTCGATGGAGGAAACCCAATAAAATAACCGTAGATAAATATTAATGTAATTGAAATTACTATATTAATCTTCCTATTTACTCCAAGATATGCTAAAGTCATAGACATAAACGTAGCAAGTAGATTTATATGTAATCCCGATACTGCTAATAAGTGTAACAGTCCTATATTTTTATATGTGTCATATTGGTTGTTTTCTAAATAACTGCTGTCTCCAAGTATTGTGCTAATCATTAAATTTTGATTATCCTTTGACAAATTGCTAAAATTCGCAATTACATAATTTTGAAATTTTGTTCTTACAATATATCTAAACGGAATCTCTTCATCATAAATATAAATATTTCTACTATCCTGATAAGTAGTATAGTGGATTTTCTCACTAAGAAGATATTTTTTATAGTTAAACATTTTGGGGTTGGTATTCTCTTTAGCTTGTTTTAAAATGCCTGTAAACTTAATTTTTTGACCTAAACTAAATTCTTTCTCTTTATCCGTTGTGAGCAATATTCTCTCACTACAAGTAACATTGTCAACCGAAACTATTTCAATTTGCATTTTAATTTTTTTCTCTTCAATTTGGATTTTATCTATAATGCCAATGTACTGGTGAGCATCATTGATATAATTATTTAATTTGCTCATTAGATTGATATTACAAATAAATATCCCAATTAAAAAAAACGAAAAAAATAAAGCAAATATATGTTTTCTTTTGTAATCAATAAGAAACATAATTAATAAACCAATAAAAATGGACCCTACAATTAATGAATAATTCAATTCAAAATAATAAGAAAACAATATCCCACATATTAATCCAAATATCAATAAGAAAGAGGGTCTTTTCATTTTATTCTCCTCAATAATTATCAAATTAATAGTATAATTATATCATAGAAGTATATTTATGGTATTATTAAACAAAGGAGTTGAATGATATGTCAAATAAAATCTATTGGGAAAATCCCTATTTAACTAATATAGATGCTTCTGTTACTGAAAAATATCTCAAAGATGGGAAGTGCTATTTGAAATTAGATAAAACTATTTTTTATCCAAATTTCTCAGGCGGTCAGCCTAGAGATTATGGGTACATAAACGATATAGAGGTAATAGATGTGTATGAAGATGATACCGATATAGTTCATGTCCTAAATAGAAATATAGACAATTTAGATGTAAAATTATCAATTGATTTTGAGAGAAGATTTGACCATATGCAACAGCATACTTCTCAGCATATCCTTTCAGCAGCTTTCTATAAGATCTTCAACTGGCAGACAGAAAGTTTCCATATGGGCAATGAATATAGTACCATTGATCTATCTGCAAAAGATATAAATGAAAATGAAATTCAAAAAGCTGAGATTCTTGCAAATAAGATAATACAGTCAAATTTTAAAGTTTCATTTTATTTAGTTGATAAAGATGGTGTAAAAAATATGCTTATTAGAAAAAATGTGCCTATAGAAAAAAATATTAGAATAGTTGAGATAGAAGGACTTGATTATTCAATATGCGCAGGCACACATGTATCTTCTACTGGAGAAATAGGATTAGTAAAAATAATTGGTTTTGAAAAAAATAAATCTATGATTAGAATTAAGTTCATTGCTGGCCAAAGAGCTTTAAATCATTATTTAAAGATGTACTCAATAATAAATAATATTAGAAAAAATTTTTCAACTAATGAATATAATTTAACAAATAAAGTAAATGAGGTGCTAGAATATAATAAATCACTAGAAAAACATAATAGAAAATTAAAAAATAAAATAGTTGAACTCAAAACTTTTGAATTGATTTCTAAAGTCAAAAAAATAAATAATTATAAATTTATTATTGAATCATTCAGTGATGAAGACTCAATATACGTTGATAGTATAAGACGCAATATAAGCAATAGTCATGACGACATTTTCCAAATTTATACATTGGAATCACCAAATGGCATGTTGTTTACAATTTCTAAGCCTAAACTACTAAAAATCGACATGAAAAATGTGTTTGATGAGTTGTCACAAATATATGAGATAAAAGGTGGTGGCAGTAACGACATCATCCAAGGAAATTTAGATGGTGGATTCTTAGATGATTTTTTGAATAGTGCTATTTTAGTTATAATTGACATGTTAACTAAGAAAAATTAGAATTGAGCTTTAAATAATAAAAAAGCCACATAAGTGACTTATATAATGGCGGGAGTATGTGGGAATCGAACCCACCCAAGAGGCTCCTAACCCCTCGCGCTGGTTTTGAAGACCAGAGGGCACACCAGCACCCATCTACTCCCAAGCATTTTAAAACCTTAATAAGTATAACATATTGCGTTTACTTGTCAAGTGTTTCATATCTTGTTTTGAGATAGTTATCTGATATATTATTTAAGATATAAAATCAAAATGAATTGTTAGAAATACTATTTTCTTTAAAATAATATCCCACTCCCCATTTAGTCATAATATATTGAGAATCTTTGGAATTATCTTCAATCTTCTCTCTTATTCTTCGAATGTGTACATCAACTGTCCTCAAATCACCATAATACGCATAACCCCAGACACGCTCTAATAACTCTTCACGTGTAAATATCTTTCCTGGATTAGATGCCAATACATATATCAAATCAAATTCTTTACCTGTTAATGATATTTCTTGTCCTGATTTCGTTATTTTTCTACCAATTGTATATATTTTTATGTCAGATATTTCTATAACATCATTATTATATTCAAATTTTATGTCAGATGTTCTTCTAAGTATAGCTTTTATCCGAGCTTTTAATTCTAATATATTAAATGGTTTTACAAGATAGTCATCAGCCCCATATTCAAAAGCTAAAATTTTTTTGATATCATCATCAACCCTAGAAATAAAGATTATTGGAATATTAGAAAAGCTACGAACATTTTGACATATAGTTAAACCATTTGATTTCAATAATTGAAGTTCAGTTACCAATATATCATAATGTTTCTTTTCTATCAATTCAATTATATTTTCGCAATCAGAAAAAACATCTATTTGGAAACTGTCCTGTTCAAAACTATATTTTAATGTTTTAGTAAAATTCGTATCAGGATCTAGTACTAAGATTCTATCGCCCATTTTTACACCTCAATTTATTCTATTAAATATCTTTTGTCATCATCTCTCTTGGTTAATTTGATTTGGTCAAAATGCTCAAGTAATGCTATAGCAAATTTTCTATTTGTTTTCAACAGATCTCTATAAATTGGAGCCGTTATAAACTCATTTGTCTTAAAATAATCTCGTAAGATGTTTTTTGCTGCTTCATATTTACTAGAGCTTATTAAATATTCTTCACCTAGTTTTATTATATCACCTTTACTAATCATAAAAAAAACCAAGTTTTCAATTGTCTTTTTATCATAGTTAATGTCTAGATTTAATATATCATTAGTCTTTGTTAAATTAAAACCTTCTTTATCCAAAATCTCAATAATTTTTTCTTTAATAGCATTATCCGAGTTGGATAAACTAGGTTCATAGTCAGGTAGAGAAAGTAAATCTCTAGATTGCTTTATTATTTGCCTGTTTATAAGATAATCTATAATTATGTCACCTAGCTTCTGTTTGTTTTTCCCCAGATATTTAGTTCTTATTTCCTCTTTAGGAATTCCATATCTCAAAGGCTGTTTTTTATGAAAAACTTCTAATTCAGTTTTTATAGAATCTATCAAATCATCTATTTTTTTTACATGTAATGGATATATTTCTTTGTTTAATTCAAAGACGACAACCTTTCCGTCATCTTCTAATCTTTTAATCTCATTTATTATACTTGTCTCTAATAAAGATAGCTCAATAGCTATTTCTTTTGTATTGTAGAATATATTATTCTCATTAATTAATATGTTTTCAATATGGTCAATAATTGAACCTTCTTCTTTTAAAGCTAATTCTTCTATTATATCTTCATCATATCTTTTTCTTTTACTAGGATTTGCAACCAATACCTCTCCACCACCAATTGTAAACATAGGTGAATAAAATCTTAAAATAAATCTATCTTTTGCTTTTGCAACAGTTTTTTCTTCAAGTCTAAGTTGTGCAAATGCTTCCTCTCCGGGCTCTAAAAAATCCCTATCTAATAAAATAATCCTGCACATTATTTCATCAGTGCCTAAATAAAGTTTTAATCTAGTTCTGTTTTCAATTGGTTTTTCTAAGTTTTTTAATAGTTTAACTTTTACATCTAGCATCATAGTCTCTTTCATTGAGCCTTTAGGAGCAATATAATCTCCTCGATTAATCTCATCTTTTTTTACATTAGCTAGATTTATAGCAACTCTTTGTCCAGCATATGCTTCTTTTACATCTTTATCATGAACTTGTAAATTTCTAACCTTTGTAATAATTGATTTAGGATATATTTCAATCTCATCACCTATTTTAAGTATCCCACTCAATAATGTTCCAGTTACGACGGTTCCAAAACCTTGAATAGTAAATACTCTGTCAATGGGCAATCTTGGAAGATCATTAGTATCTTTTGGCTCAATTAAAGTAGATAATCTATCTATTTCTTCTACTACTTCATTTATGCCAGTTTTCTTTACGCTAGAAACCGGAATCATCTTTGAATTTTCAAGGAAAGTGCCTTTTACACTCTCCTTTATCTCTTCTTTAACTAATTCTAACCAATCTTGATCTACTAAGTCTGATTTAGTTATTACAATAAAGCCATTTTTCACACCTATTAAATCCAAAATAGCCAAATGTTCAATAGTTTGTGGCATAACTCCTTCATCAGCAGCTACTACAAATAAAATTATGTCTATCCCAACAACTCCAGCTAACATGTTTCTGATAAATTTTTCATGTCCAGGCACATCTATTATTCCTGCTCTCTGTCCACTTGGAAGATCAAAATAAGTGAATCCTAATTCAATAGAAATTCCTCTTTCCTTTTCTTCCTTTAATCTATCTGTTTCTCTGCCTGTTAGTGCTTTTATTAAAGTTGTCTTACCATGATCTATATGCCCAGCTGTACCAATAATGATATGATTCATTTTTTACTCCCCTTAAATATATTTACAAGCATTAAGTATAGCTTCAATAACTATTTCCTCTTCATCTTCTCTTATCGTCCTAAAATCAAACAGAACTCTATCCTTAAAGATTCTTGATATAACTGGTATCTCGTAATTTCTCAAATTTCTTTCAAAATCTACAATATTTCCTCTAAGTAGCTCTATTGCTAAACATTTCGTATTTATCTTTTCTAATGGTAAAGAACCCCCACCAACTTCTGAGAAATCATCAACTATATCAAAGATAATTTCTTCAGAATTTATCTTTGGTTTTAAAATATCTATTACTCTTAAAACTTGTTTTTCTATATCATCTATACTCTTTACAATCATACTCAACGTTGGAACATTCGATAAAGCTGTGGCTTCATCTAAATAATACCTAAAAGTGGCCTCCAATGCTGATATAGTGAATTTATCCACTCTTAATGCTCTAGTCAATGGGTTCTTCTTCATCTTATCTATTAATTCTTTCTTTCCTACAATTATACCTGCTTGTGGTCCACCCAATAATTTATCCCCACTAAATGTTACTATATCAGCTCCATTTTTAATGCTGTCTGATACGGTTGGTTCATAACTTATCCCGTATTTAGACAAATCTATCAGAACTCCGCTTCCTAAGTCTTCAATAAGCAATATTTTGTCGCTTTTTAATTTTTTGAGTTCAGAAACTGGCACATCACTCGTAAATCCAAGTATTTTGTAGTTCGAAGTGTGAACTTTCATAATACATGAAGTTTCGTCATCTATTGCATTTAGGTAATCCTCAAAATGAGTTTTATTTGTAGTGCCTACTTCCTTTAAAATAGCACCACTTTGCTCCATAACTTCTGGAATTCTAAAAGAACCACCAATTTCTATTAATTCTCCCCTTGAAACTATAACATTTTTATCTTTAGCAACAGTGCTCAATACCAATAATACTGCTGCAGCATTGTTATTTACAACAAGAGCTGCCTCTCCTCCCGTTATTTGAGAGATAATCTTTTCTAAATGTGAATATCTTGAACCTCTCTTACCTTTTTCTATATCGAATTCTAAATTAGAGTAGTTTGTACTAATTTGCATTATGTTGTCAATTATATCAGGATTAAGTAGCGATCTGCCTAAATTGGTATGAATTATTACGCCAGTTGCATTTACAACTCTTCTTAAACTAAATTTGTTCTTTGCAATACAGTTGTTAATTATATTTAAAATTAATTCATTTAACTCAGTAATTATCCTGTTTTCGTCCTCATTTTCTTGTATCAACGATCTAATTTTATCGATTTCTTCATTAATAGCTTCAATCACAATTTTTCTTGGACTCGTCTTTAAAATATCTAAAATTCTATCGTCTGCTAAAATTTCATCTACTTTTGGAATCATTTGATAATATTTTTTATTGCTCACTTAAACACTCCTTCTTTTAAATAACATGCAATATGTGGTCATCTTGATTCTTTACTTCTCCTATTACTCTATAATCGACATTAAGAGACTTTAAATTATTTTCTAATTTTGTTAGATCTTCTTCATTTACAGAGATTAATAAGCCTCCTGACGTTTGAGGGTCATACATAATATCTTTTAAATATTGATCAACTTCTTTTTCAAATACCACTTTATCCCCAATATGCTTTTGATTTTTATATGCACCAGCTGGGATTATGCCCATATTAGCATATTCTCTAGCTTCTTCAATATAATATACATTACTACTGTAAATAAAAACGCTCACATTGCTAGCTTCTGCCATTTCAAGGGCATGTCCTAATAAACCAAATCCAGTTATGTCAGTTATGCTATTGATTCCATCAATGTCTTCACAAGCATTCTTTGCATGTTTATTCAACTTGGTCATTACATCAACACATTTCTTATAAGCATTTTCGCTAGCAATTTCACCTTTTATTGCTGTGTTAATTATCCCGATACCCAATGGTTTTGTAAGCACCAAATAATCCCCTACTTTAGCGTTGCTATTTGATTTAACTTTATCAGGGTGCACAAAACCTGTCACAGACAAACCATATTTTGGCTCATCATCTGAAACACTATGTCCTCCTACTAATATCGCGCCAGCTTCTTTTACTTTGTCATATCCCCCTCTTAATATCTCTGAGAGTATTTGGGGATCTAAGCAATCAGGAAAACATACGATATTCATTGCTAATGTGGGCTCTCCTCCCATCGCATAAACATCACTTAAAGAATTTGTCGCAGCGATCTGTCCAAAAGTATATGGATCGTCTACCACAGGTGTAAAAAAATCTAAAGTTTGAATTATTGCCAATTCATCATTCACTTTATAAACTGCAGCATCATCAGATGTATCTATGCCAACTAACAATCTTTCATCATAAATCTTTGGTAAATTGCTCAGAACCTGAGCTAATATATCTGGTCCGATTTTAGCAGCTCACCCTGAACTTTTTGTCAATTTTGTAAGTCTCTTATCCATTATATCACCTCTTAATTCGTAATTATCAACTCTTTGATATCGTTGAATTTTGCTTCTCCAATTCCACTTACATTTTTGATATCTTCAATTGTATTAAATTTTGTCGTCTTTCTATACTCAATAATTCTATCTGATAATACATCTCCTATGCCTGGCAATGACATCAACTCTTCTTTTGTACATGTATTTATGTTTATTTTATTTGAATTTGAGTTTTCACTAGCTCCATTTATATCCACGTTAGCCATATCGCCTTCTACATTGCCTGAATCTAAATTTTCTCCAACTTTAGGTATATATATCTTTTCTTCATCAACTATCTTCTTAGCTAAATTAATTCTATCTATATCAGCGTCCTTAGTTAAGCCACCTGCTAAGTTAACTGCATCTATTACTCTATCTCCAGTAACTAATTTGTATATACCGGGCTGATATACTTGGCCACTTATATGAACCATTATATCCATAGGTAAATCTAAATCTTCCTCTACATCAATTTTGTCATTAACATCATTAACATCATTAACATTTGTAATCACTAATTCATTCTCATCAGTACTACTATTTGCTGAGTTTAAAGAAACTATAGACACTACTAACAATATTCCAATAATCGCTATTAATATCTTTTCTCTTTTACTAAAGTAATACATATTATACAACCTCCTAAAGTTATATTAATATTATACTATTTAAAAGGATATAATTAAATAATAATTATATCTGTAGAATATATGTATAAGTTTAATTTTTTGATATAATATAAATAACATAAAAATGGTGGTGGTAATTTGAAAAAATTTAAACTCTTAAGTAGTGTATTGGTGATTATTATAATATTCTCTCAGTATAGTTTCTCCTCGGCTTCTTCATTATCTACAATTATAGAGAATAATAATTCCAATCTATTACATATTGGTGCTGAAGCTGCTATACTGATTGATTATGATACTGGTCATATCCTATATCAAAAAAATATGCACGAAAAACTATATCCTGCTAGTACTACAAAGATGATGACAGCAATACTTGCCTTGGAAAATGGAAATTTAAGTGATTATGTAACTATAGATGAAGAAATTATTAAATTGACTTACGGAAGTCATATAGCTCTTGATTTTGGTGAAAAATTGACGTTGGAACAATTATTAAATGCGATGCTTATAGCTTCAGCAAATGATTGTGCTCTTGCAATCGCCAAACATATTGGTGGTAGCATCGATAATTTTGTAAAAATGATGAACGAAAAAGCGAAAGAGTTAGGGGCTATTGATACTAATTTTGTCAATCCAAACGGTCTTCACGATGATTATCATGTATCCTCAGCATATGATTTGGCTTTAATTGGAAAATACGCAATGCAATTTGATAAATTTAGAGAAATAGTAACTAAGGTCAGTTATGAAATTCCTCCTACAAATGTTAAAAACGAAACAAGGTATCTTAAGTTGACAAATAAATTGTTATATAGTCAAGAAAAAGTTGAAATAGATGGCAAATTAATTCCAATTAAATATCCTTATGCTTTAGGTGTTAAAACCGGATATACAAGCGAGGCAAAAAACTGTCTAGTTTCTTATGCTGAAAAAGGTGATCAAAAGTTATTAGCTGTAGTTTTAAAAGCTAATGGAAATGAAGTCTATCAAGATACAATTGAACTTCTTAATTATGGTTTTGATAATTTTGAAAATGTAGTGTTTGGATATAAAGATCAATTTATCGACAACATACCTATTAAAGATGGATCTGTTCCATATGTCGCTGGCATCATCGATAATAATATTTCTTTTCTTATTTCAAAGCTAGATGTTCAAAATGTCGAAAGAAAAACTATTTTCAACGAAGATATAACTGCCCCGATTACAAAAGGACAGGTTATAGGAGAAATTCAATATTTATTAAATGGAGAGCTTTTAGGAAAAGCTAATATTATTTCTTCTACAGATGTTAGTATTAACCCAAACAAAAAATTCCCTACGAATATTCTTCACAATTGGTATTGGTTTGTCATAATATTCTATTTTATAAATAGCTTATATAAAAAGCATCAGAGAAAAAAGAAAAGAGAAAGAAGAAAAGCATTGTTAGATATGAGTTATGGATCAAAATAAAAAAGGGCTTAAAAGCCCTTTTTTATAGAGTTGCTACAGCTTCAATTTCTATAAGCCCGCCTTTTGGCAATTTCGATACCTCAACTAAACTTCTTGCAGGTTTGTGTTCTGCAAAATACTCAGAATATACCTCGTTTATTTTAGAAAAATCATCCATATTGGTTACGTATACTGTTACTTTAATTACTTTCTCAATGCTTGAACCAGCTTCTTCTAATATTGATTTGACATTTTCCAGTGAAGTCTTAGTTGCAAGTTTTATATCATCATTAACTAAATCTCCAGAAGATGGATCTATTGGCAATTGACCTGATGTGAAAACTAAATTCCCAGCAACAATCCCTTGTGAATATGGTCCTATAGCTGCTGGTGCTTTTTTTGTACTAATATAGCTTATTTCCATAAAATAATACCCCCTATTTTAAAATATTCTCATATTCTTTCCACAATCTTTCAAGATTGTAATATTCTCTATCTTCTTTTTTAAATATATGCACGACTACATCGTCATAATCTAAAATTATCCATTTAGCAGAAGAATATCCTTCTTTGCCTGCAATTGTTTCATATCCGTTTGAAGTCATCTTATATTCAATTTCGTCAACAATTGACAACACTTGAGACGTTGAATTTCCACTTGCGATCACAAAATAATCAGCAATAGAGCTAATTTTTTTGATATCAAGAACCTCTATGTCAAATCCTTTCTTGTCTTCAATTGCTTTTCTAATTATGTTCAACTTATCCTCAATTAAATTCATTCTTTCTTTCTTTACCTCCTCTAAAAACTAGTTAATATAAAATATTTGATTTATTATCTCTTTAGTAGCTTCTTCGTCATGAATATAATAAGATACTCCATTAAGCATTTTAGGACTCCCAGGAAGCACATATGTCTCTATATCTAATGAATTAATTATTGCGCTAAACCCATATCTCATAACCATTGTAAGTGGAATATTAGTGTCTACATTTGATTTATAAAGTTGAATCATTTTTGGAATCTTAGGTATATTTCTAAGACTTAAAGTATCATTGATTACCACTTTCAAAAACTCTTGTTGAGCATCTATTCTTCCTAAATCTGCATTTGCATATCCTTTTCTGAATCTCAAATATTGAAGCGCCTTATCACCATCTAGTGTTTGTTGTCCTTCTTTTAAATCAATGTGCAATGGTGGATTGGCTGTTGGATCTTCATATTTCATGTCAACAGGAACATAAATTTCAATGCCACCTATTAAATCTATAAAGTTTTTAACTAAATCATAATCAACTACTGCATAATAGTCAATATCTATTCCTAATAAATTTGATACAGTACTAGTTGTAAGCTCTGCTCCTCCATATGCGAAAGAGTGATTTACTTTTTCTTTGTATTTTCTACCGTCTATTGAAGTTCTTGTGTCTCTAGGCATGGATACTATAGATAGTTTGTCATTTTTTTTATCTAAATTAAAAAGCATTATAGTATCAGATCTGACCCCTTTGGCCTCTTTCACATTGCTTGCATCTATGCCCATAAGTAAAAAAGTCAAATCTGAATCATCAAATGACATCCCAATAAATATATTTATAACAAAAAATAAAACAAAAAAAATTATGAGCCATTTAAAAAAAATCTTGAAAAATGATTTCATTATTTCCCCCTGTTCCAATTTCTAATGATGTAATTTCTGGCTTTATAAGTATCAGAATGTATTACACTATTTTTCTGTATTAAGTACACAATAGTATTATTCATAGAAACAATTAACGCTTGATCTAGATCTTTGAATGCCAGTTCCCTTATCTTATCTACACCATCAAAGTTTCGACTAGGTTCAATTAAATCAGCTAAATAAATTATTTTTGTCAACAATGGCATATTTTCTTTACCAGTAGTATGATATCTGATGGCGTCCAATATTTCTTCGTCACTTATGCCAAATTCATATTTGGCAATAATCATTCCAAGTGGAGCATGTAATAATTCTTTGTTTTCTAAAGTTTCTTCATCTAGAATTATACCAAATTTATCAATTAGCATCAATGACTCGTCGTATTTGAGCGGTTTTGCATAATCATGTAAATAGGCTGCTATCGATGCTTTTTCTTTATCCGCACCGTATTTATCTGCCAATTGAATTGCTGTATTTACAACACCTTTAGTATGCAAATATCTTTTTTCATCGAGTGTATTTTTAATTATTTCATCATAGTTCATACCAATTGCCTCCATATATTTTTGTCACATCTTGTCTTATTGAGTCGGGAACGAGATATTTTATGGAAAGACCTTTAGCTATCCTATCTCTAATTAGTGTTGATGAAATATCAATAAAAGGGCCTCTGCTTTCAAATACTTTCGCACTGTAAGTGCTTTTTAGTTTTTTGATTTTCAAATCAATTGTTTCACTAACATATGTTGCTCTTTTATAAACTATAAAATTTGTCAATTTCGAAACATTAGCAAAATCTTTCCATGAATCTAATTCAAATAAAGTATCCGCACCTACTATAAAGAATAGCTCATCATCAATATATTGAGATTTTAATTTTCGCAATGTATCAATTGTGTAATTTATTTTATCAGATCTTAATTCGATATCGCTTGAAATGAAAAAACAATTATCTGCAATTGCTTTTTCCATCAGTGATAAGCGTAATTTAGCATCTATTAGGTTTTCATAGCTTTTATGAGGAGGGTTGCCATTTGGAATAAAAATTATGCTATCAAGTTTAAATTCTTCTCTAACATACTCTGCTATTATTAAATGTCCTATATGAATAGGATTAAAAGTCCCTCCCATAATACCAATAGGCATAAATCTCATCTCCAATGTCTTAGTCTGGTAATTTGATTATCTTATCTTTAGATTTTCTATATATTGTTATCTTTCTTCCAATATTTTGTACAAACTCAGCATTTAGTTGAGTTATTAAGGTTTCAACTATTTCATCAATATCTAGTTCTGAATTTCTTAACACATTTATTTTTACAATTTCTCTTGCATTAAGTGCATCATCAACTTGTTTAATAAAATTTTCAGTAAGGCCGTTTTTGCCAATTTGAAAAATAGCTTCTGTGGTATTTGCTATTTTTTTTAGATAGCTTCTTTGTTTGCCAGTTATCACACTATCAACTCCTAATTAAAAAATTCAAATTCATATCCGCAGATAAATACAGAGTCGCCTTCTTTTATGCCTAATTCTATTAATCTATCTACAATACCTTTTTTCTTTAATGTGTCTTGAAAATATCTGAGTGAATCATAGTCATCCATATAAGTCGACTGCATTAATCTTTCGATGTTCTTACCTTCTACTATAAATTTTCCATTTTCTTTGTACACTAATTCTTTATCCTCTTCAACTAATTCATCTTCAATGAACTCTTCATCAAAAGTATCGTAGTTAACAGGTATTATACTTAGAGTATTCCAAATAGCATATAATAATCTATCTATGCCTTTACTTGTCACAGCAGATATTTCATATACTTCAATGCCTTGAGGCTCAAATTCAGCTTTTATTTGCTCTATCCATTTTGTGGAAGAAGGTATATCAGTTTTATTAGCTGCAATTATTTGAACTTTTTCTCTCAGTTTATCACTGTACTGAAATAATTCTTCATTAATCTTATAATAATCTTCTATTGGATTTCTTCCTTCACTTCCGGAAGCATCAAGAACATGCACAAGTACTCGAGTCCTTTCAACATGTCTTAAAAAATCATGTCCTAATCCAACGCCTGCCGAAGCTCCCTCAATTAGACCTGGTATATCAGCAACGACAAAGCTTTTATCTTCTCCTATTCTAACTACCCCAAGATTTGGTTTTAAAGTAGTAAAATGATAATTTGCTATTTTAGGCTTTGCTTGAGATATAACAGATAACAAAGTTGATTTTCCTACATTTGGATAGCCTATCAAGCCAACATCAGCTAATAGTTTGAGTTCTAAAATAATATTTCTTTCCTCCCCAGGAGTTCCCGGTTCTGCAAAGCCAGGTGCTTGTCTTGTAGAAGTAGCAAATTTCGCATTGCCTCTTCCTCCTCTACCACCCTTTGCTATGACAAAGCTCTCTCCTGGTTTTTTTAAGTCGGCTATTGCTTTGCCAGTTTTTTCATCCTTTACAATTGTACCTACTGGTACTTTTAAAACAATATCTTCTCCATCTTTCCCATATTGTTTTTTGGTTCTTCCGTCTTCTCCATTTTGCCCGTAATAAGATCTTTTGTAGCGATAATCCATCAATGTTCTTATCCCTTCATCAGCAACTAATATCACTGATCCGCCTTTTCCTCCATCTCCTCCATATGGGCCGCCAGAAGGTTCATATTTCTCTCTTCTCCACGCAACTGCTCCGTTTCCACCTTTACCTGCTTTTACATATATTTTTGCTACATCTATAAACATACACATCATCCTCATAAAATATTTTTATTAAAAATTTAAGCTTACCATCTGGTAAGCTTAAAATTAGGCTAGTTCTTCACGAGGATATACACTAACTTGTTTCTTATCTCTGCCTTTTCTTTCAAATCTAACAACACCATCTATTGTTGCAAATAAAGTGTCATCTCCACCTTTTCCAACATTGTTTCCTGGGTGTATCTTAGTACCTCTTTGTCTAACAAGAATATTTCCTGCTAATACGAACTGGCCATCGGCTCTTTTAACGCCAAGTCTTTTAGATTCGCTATCTCTACCGTTTTTTGAACTACCAACACCTTTTTTTGATGAAAATAACTGTAAATTTAATTTAATCACTTAATCCACCTCCTCGAAATCAATGGATATATATTCTTTATATTCTTCGTTTAATAGTCTTAACCCAATTATAAGTGTTTGAAATATGATTTGTGTAGATTGCGACTGTGCATACCCAATATCCTCTTTCAAATTAACCTTCATATAACCTTCATCATCAATAATTTTATACACTAATGATGATTTATCAATATTAGCAACTTCGATAAGAGAATTTAGCGCAGTATATCCTAGAATAGATATAGCTGCACACACAATATCTTCCCCATGAGGTCTATATCCTGCATGTCCTTTTATTTCATAACCACTGATAATATCATTTTTTTTAAATAATGTAACATATGTCATATTATCCTACTATCTTTTCTATTTGTACTTTCGTAAATGGTTGTCTATGACCATGTTTTCTTCTTTCATTCTTTTTAGCTTTGTATTTGTAAACAATTATCTTCTTTTGCTTACCATGATCTAATATCTTTCCTTCAACTTTAGCTCCTTCTACAAAAGGTTTACCTGCAGTTATACCTGTTTCGTTTGATAGCAACAAAACTTTATCAAAGCTAACTGTTTCTCCCTCATCTGCATGAAGTTTTTCTACATAAACAATATCTCCTTCTTCAACTTTATATTGTTTACCACCAGTTTCTATTATTGCGTACATATGTGCACCTCCTATTACCCAGACTCGCCAATGTCAGGTGACTATGCTTTAAACCCACATTGAGCGGCTTACCACTTTGTCAGTTTAGCAAAAAATGAATTAAATGTCAAGTTTGATTTTAAACTGATTCAGTCTAAATTATTATATCATATTTTCTATGGGCAATTTTTAGAAATTACCCTGTTCTTTAGAGAAATAACATTTTTTTCTCTAACTATTTCATATAAATTTAGCTTTGTTATATCTACTAATGTAGGATTATTTTTGTCTTTTTTGAATTCTTCCTCTAGGGTTTTCTTTAAGATATCTACATCATCCAAAGAAATCATGTCAATAAAGTCAACAATAATTATCCCTCCGATATTTCTAAGCCTTAATTGGATAGCTATTTCTTTTGCAGCTTCTATATTTGTTTTTAACACAATTTCTTGATAACTTCTCCCTGTTACTAGGCTACCTGTATTCACATCTATTGCAGTTAATGCTTCTAATTCATCTATAACAATATATCCTCCACTCTTAAGTGGCACTTTATTAGACATGGCCTGTCTCAAATCATGAGTTATTAAAGTATCTAGCCTTGAACTAAATTCTAAGTCTAAGATGATATTTTCTTTTAAATTATTATCATCATCTAGTTTATTTATGATACTATAATAAAAATCTTTATCATTTACAATTATGAAATTCTCATTTGGTTTAAAATAATCTCTTAATATCTTGTCTATAACGCTAGATGCTTGATAAATTAATTTAGGAGTTGGCAAATAATTAACTTCTTTTAAAATCTTATCATATATGCCCTTTAATGCGTAATATTCATTCAAAATATATTCTTTTTTTGCATTAGATGCATTAGTTCTAAAAATTATGCCATCATTTGCTGAAAATGATTGTTCTGCAATCTCTCTTAAATATTGCTTATCATTATCATTCAACTTTTTAGACATTTTTATGCCTGTTTTATATGGGCTATATATTATGTATTTGCCAGCTAAAGTCAATTTCATAGTAACTTTAGCCCCTTTTGACCCCATTTGATCTTTAACCACCTGTACTAAAACAATATCTCCTGATTTTATTGGGTTTGTTTTAAGAATCATATGCGTATTTGGTATTTCTTCAAAACTCAAATATGCATTTTTTTCGTCACCAATGTCAACAAAAGCTGCATTCAAGCTAGGTAATACTCTATCAACTCTAGCGCGATAAATATTGCCTATTTTAGATTGGCTTAAATTTTTCTCTTCATAATACTCAACCAATCTATTATTCTCAACTATTGATATTGTTTTTTTTTCAGATGTGATGTCAAAATAAATTCTATTCATTTTATTCCTCAAATTCGTTTGTGTAGCTTGCTATTTTCCTTGCATTCATGCTATCTAAATCTAGCTTTATTTTAGTATTTTTATTGATTACTTCAAGTAATTCACTTGGCTTTACGTTTCCTTTTTCACCCGTCAATACAATTGATTTAAACTTTATCGAACCGTCATAAACACCATTTATAGACAATTTTAATATAAATGGTCTAATGTTTACTTTAATGGTCACTTTGTTTTTCCCTTTTTTCTTCTTTTTTTCGATATCAATATTGCTGAAGTCTAATAATCTATTAATTTCACAACTATAGTCGATCTCTTCTTCTGGATTTGTTAAATCTGCTGATATTTCATATTCAGTAATGCACATGGTAGATGAAATAGAGGGCGTAAGCTCATCTATTTCTTTGGATTCGATTATTTTAATCCATTTAGGTAAAACTTCATTTAATCTATTGTTAAATTCATTGAGTTCTATGTTTTCAGTTAGCTCTACATCAAAATACTCACAAACACTCTCAATTCCAAGAGGTAACGGATTTCCTAAAGATAATTTTGGATGAGGGTTGAACCCTTCAGAATATCTAACTGGAATATCAGCTCTTATAAAACTTCGATTGAATAATCTTACTAAATCAAGGTGAGATAAGTATTTTAAATATCCTAATTTCGTATATTTAGCTCTTATTTTCAATTAAATACTCCTCTCATTTCGCAATTGTCAATACCACACCCATTGCATACTTCTCTACAATCAGGTGTTATATTCCCATCCAGTGCTTTATTATATTCTCTTATTAGAGTCTTTTTTGTTGGCCCTGCATTGATAAAATCCCAAGGGAGAATTTCATCGAAGTCTCTGGTTCTATTAGCATAAAAATGTGGATCTATTCCTGAATCATTAATTGCTTTTTGCCAAATATCGAAATTAAATGCACTACTCCATCCATCAAATTTGCATCCATATTCCCAAGCTTTTAATAATAAATTCGAAATTCTTCTATCTCCTCTTGAAATAATAGCTTCCATATAGCTAACCCTAGGATCGTGATAATTGAATTTGATTTTAGGATCCTTAAAAGTCTTTTTCAATAAATCTATTTTATCGTAAAATTTTTCTATGCTATCTTGTCCATGCCATTGGAAAGGAGTAAATGGTTTTGGTACAAAACAAGAAACACTTGTTGTCAATTGAAAATTCCCAACTTTTTCTTCTTTAGGCCTATTGAAAAACATATCCTTTACCTTATACGATAAATCCCTTATTCCAATCAAGTCATCCTCGGTTTCAGTAGGAAGACCCATCATAAAATACAATTTAATTTTAGAGTATCCTTCTTTGAATGCATAACTCACTGCCATTTCTAAATCGCTCTCATTTACACCTTTGTTTATCACGTCCCTTAATCTTTGACTACCTGCCTCTGGAGCAAAAGTAAGACTAGTCTTTCTTACCCTCTCTATCTCTTTTAATATATCGATGCTAATAGAATCAAGTCTCAGCGAAGGTAAAGATACCCCTACCTTTTTATCTTCAAATTTATCTAATAAACTATGAATTAATAAATCCAATTGTGTGTAATCACAAGAACTCAGTGAAGATAAAGAAATAGTATCATAACCAGTAGAATCCACTAATTTTTCTGCTTGGCATAATAAAGTATCAACCGATTTTTCTCTAATTGGTCTATATATAAATCCAGCTTCACAAAATCTGCAACCATGAGTACAGCCTCTGAATAACTCTAATGATATCCTATCATGCACAGTCTCAATATAAGGTACTAGCATTCTCTCAGGACAGTACATCTTATCTAAATCTCTTACTCTTCTCTTTTTTATAATTTCTGGAACTTTAGATTCCAGTACAACCCTTTTAGAGATTGTATTGTCTTTGTTATAGAAAATCTCATAAAATGATGGAACATATATACCTTCAATTTTTGTTGCAGCATCATATAAAAACTCTTTCTTATTAAAATCTCCTTCTTTGTGTTTTTTATATAACTCTAACAATTCAAGAGTTGCCTCTTCTCCTTCCCCAATCAGAAATAGATCAATAAAATCAGCCAAAGGTTCAGGATTAAAAGCACACGGTCCACCAGCTATTACTATCGGAAAGGTCTCATCTCTGTCTTTTGAAAGAATTGGAATTTTTGCTAAGTCTAGCATATTCAGTAAATTTGTATAACTCAATTCGTATTGCAATGTAAAGCCCACTATATCGAAATTTCTTACTTCTTCTTTGCTTTCTAATGTGTATAATTCAATGTTTTTATCTCTCATCTGATATTCCATGTCAAACCATGGTGCAAAAGTTCTTTCACAGACAAAATCTTGTTGATCATTTATTAAATTATACAATATATGCAATCCTAAATGCGACATCCCGACTTCATATACATCTGGAAATGCAAATGCAAACTTAACCTTTGCATGATTAATATCTTTATTGTGAGAGTTTTCTTCTAAGCCAATATATCTTGCTGGTTTTTCAACTTTTTTTAATGCTTTGTCTAAATTTTTTATGTTTATCAATCAATTCACCCTTCTTTTAATTGCAATAACTCTAACTGATTGTTAGAGTTATATGTCATCCCTTATTTTAAGTTTTTTAATTGGTATATTGGCAATCAAAGCCGATACTGGTTTGCTATCCCCATCTTTTGTAGTTTTTGTCATTTTAATATCTATTTCTGAAATATCAATTTCAGCATAATTAGAAATAACATTTATCATATCGTTTTTTATTAGCTCTAATAGTCTTGGCGATAGGTCTGCACGATCATGAACTAATACTAACTTTAATCTTTCCTTTGCCACGTCTTTGCTCTTTTCTTGTCTCCTAGAAAAAATCTCTAATATTCCCATTCCAAGGCCTCCTATCTGCCAAATAGTATCTTCATCATTTTACTTAGTTTCCCTTGATTAGTATTTTCTAAATTTAAAAAATCTACTTCTTCTCCTATTATTCTCCTTACAATATTCCTATAAGCTTTTCCTGATAATGCTTTCTCATCCATTATCACAGGTTCGCCTCTGTTTGTTGAAATAACGACATTTTCATCATCAGGCACCACACCCAATAATTTTACGGCTAAAATGTCTAATATATCTTCTATATTCATCATGTCTCCTCTTTTTACCATGTCTTGTCTAATCCTATTTACAATCAATTTAGGTTGATATATTTCATTAGCCTCTAAAATTCCAATGACTCTATCAGCATCTCTTACAGCCGACACTTCTGGAGTAGTTACTATGATTGCTTCATCAGCACCGGCTATCGAATATTGAAAACCTTGCTCTATCCCTGCAGGTGAATCAATAATTATGTAATCATAATTTTCCTTAAGTTCATTTACTAATTCAACCATTTGAGAACTGCTAACAGCCGTTTTATCTTTTGTTTGTGCTGCAGGTAGTAAATATAAGTTTTCATGCCTTTTATCTTTAATGAGCGCTTGTTTTAATTTGCAGTTTTTTTCAACTACATCAACTATATCATAAACTATTCTATTCTCTAATCCCATTACTACGTCTAAATTTCTTAAACCTATGTCAGCATCTAGTACAACTACCGAATACCCTAGCATTGCTAAACCTGTGCCTATATTTGCACTAGTGGTAGTTTTCCCTACTCCTCCTTTACCTGAAGTGACAACAATTGATGTTCCTTTTTTTTCATTTTCCATACAGAAGTCTCCCCTTTATTTGTTTGGTAGATATGGTTCTATTATGACTTTATCTTCGATAATTCTAGCGATTTCTGGATACTTATAGTAAGAATCCCCTTCAGGAGGTCTTACTATAATGTCATCTATCCTTAGTTGAGTTGGCAATAAACTATACGCTGCAACAATGGCATTTTTATTACCTCCAATGCCTGCATGTGCAACTCCACGTAACAATCCGAGTACAATGATATTCCCTTTAGCTCTTAATACTGCTCCTGGATTAACATCGCCTATAACGACAATATTACCATTGTAGCTCACTTCTTGTCCTGATCTTAATGTCCCATGAACAAATTTAGTCATTCCCTCTTCCACTATATTTGGTATTTTATTATTTTTAATTAAATCTTCCTTTTCTATCTCTCTATCTAATATCATATATTCATTTTTTAATACGAAATCATATTTGTATTTCAACAATAACATAATTTCAGTCTTAATATCAAGTGTTAATTCTTCTCCTACAACATCTATTAGTTTACTTCCTTTGAAAAACTCTATGTTTTCATTTATTTTCATCTCTAAGGATTCTTTTATTTTATTGTAATCATTTCCTTCAACATTTATATAAACGCCATCTGCTATCCCTTTTATTGAAATCATCGAATTACTCATTATATACCTCCATAATGGCAAAGTAAAATATCATTATTGATTGTTTAAAATTGTGTTTTCTAAGGGTAAAGAGTTTTCTACACCTTCAGAATTTAAGCCCATATATTCAGCAATTATTTCTCTTACCATTGGTGCTGCATATCCTCCTGATCCTCCTTGAAAAAGCACGGCAGCAACCGCTATCTCAGGGTTGTCATATGGTGCAAATCCTACAAACCAAGCAAAATCATCAAAGGTTTCGTTTGTGTAAGGATTTCTACCACTTCTCTCAGCAGTACCTGTTTTTACACCCACTTTTACTGGAAAATTTTGAAATGTTGCTCTTGCTGAACCATCATCAGCTACTCTTAACATCCCTTGCTTAACATGTTCAAGATTTTCATAGTTATTTAATTCAATTTTTTGAGTTTCTACTTCCCTTTTATAAAGCACACTAGAATTATTATAATCCATTATACTATCGATTAGTGTTACTTTATTTTTATTTCCACCATTTGCGATGGTTGATATATAATTTGCCATTTGTATAGGCGTATAAGCATTTTGTCCTTGACCAATTACAACATTTAGAGTATCTGTTATAGTCCAACCTGCTTGGTTTAAATATGTGTATTTTATCTTGTCAGCTAATCCTTCTCTTTCAGAATTTATTCTTTTTTCTGGGTCAAATCCCATTTCTGTGAGTCTGCTTACAACTTCTCCCCTTGAAAGCGGCATATCTAGCTCAGTCCAACTTACTATCTCTTCTATAGCAGCATCTATCTGATCATCAGTGAGACTCTTGCCATCAGAAATATAGTTTCTCAAGTTCTCTTCTAACATATTCCTTAACAAGACTTTAGTAGTTATGATTTTCTTTTGTGGGTCTGGAACTCCTCCAGACACTTCTGCAGGAACATTGATTTCTATTCCAGTTTTATCATTAAGTCCCAATTTCTTAGACATTTCTACAAGATCCTCAATTTCAACTTTTACCCCAATGTCTTCTCCAGTTCTTTGGTTTCTTCCCAACGCTAAAGTGTAAAAATAATAGTTACAAGAATCAGCAATTGCGTCGTATAAATTTTCATATCCATGTGTTCCGCCAGTATTAGTGTATATTAAACAATGAAACTTCTTATCCCCAACTTGTACATACCCCATATCTCGAATTTTTAGCAATGGATCTAAGCCTTTTTCAAGAGCAGTTAAAGCAGTAACCATCTTATACGTTGAACCAGGTTGTACTGCTGTTTGTGTTGCTATATTGTAAAGTGGTCTAGCAGCAAGCGGATTATCTATATCTTCTGGAAATAAACTAGCCCAATCAGAACTTGAAATTCCAGTTGCAAATAAGTTAACATCATAAGATGGGTAGCTTGCCATAGCTAATACCTCTCCAGTGTTTACATCTAGGACAACTACAGCCCCAGAATTAGCATAAATATATGGTCTTCCCTTTCTCCTGTTAATACCGTATTTGAAATTTCCCCATTTGCTTTCAAATGTCCCACCTTTGCTGAGTTCGTTCAATGTCTGTTCTAAAGCTTGCTCTGCAACTTTTTGAAGTTTTAAATCTATTGTCAAGTACACATTGTTACCTGGAATAGGTTTTTTTTCATCAATTATATTAGCTGTATTACCCACTGCATCAACTTCAACCTTTTTGACGCCATTTGTTCCGCTTAACTCTAATTCATAGCTTTCTTCAATCCCGGTTTTCCCTATCAAAGCATTTGGTGAGTATCCGTTTTGATTGATGTATTTCTCAATTTCATTATCTTGACTTATCTTACCTATATATCCAAGTATATGGGCAGCTGTCTTGCCTTCTGGATAGTACCTTACAGGTTCTATCGAAATGGATATTCCAGGAACATAAGACAAATTTTCTTCGATTTTGGCAACTGTTTTATCCTTTATTCCATATGCAATGTTTATTGGTTGATAAGCCATATACCCTTGTGAATTTATTTGATTTAAGAGTCCTAGAATAGATCTTACTTCATACTTGCTAATCTCTTTATTAATTCCATTATTTTCTTTAATCATTTCAAATGCTTCTTCTACTGTCATGCCTAATTTAAGTTTGTTCTTTTTTTCCCAAGTTTTAAGTTCATTTGTAAAAGTATATTCTATTCCCTTTGAAACTGTTATTTTAGGATTTACTCCATCGCTTATTAGCTTAGATTGAGCGTGATACTTTATCTCGTCGCTTTTAATAAACTCATCAATAATATCATTTTCAACCGCAAACTCAATCAGTAATTCTAAAGGATCTGTATCTTTAGTTTCATTCCCGTTAGATAATTTATATATAACTGCGTTCTGTTCTTCATCTATTACAATCTCAACCGGACTCGTTAATCCTCTATCTTTTATCATTGATATCAAGACTTCGCCTGGGATAATTTTCTCGTTATCATTTACATTGATTACATTAGTCAAAAATGAATTCAATGAGTTTTCAACAAATAAATTAATGAAATCTTCTTCAGCAGTTGTACTGAAAGTAATATAATCAAATTTTTTCATTAAACTAGCTTTATTCTGAATATAATCATCAAGATAGACTGAAGAAAATTCATCTAAAATTAAATTCTGCTGCAATCCTTTACTTTCTAATAGTTCGTATGCCATAAGTCTTGCTATTGGGTGTTCTAATATTTTTCTAATATCACTTTTATTGTTTTCTATAAGTTGAGACAAATACAGAGCATAAGATTGTCTTGTTTCATTATCTGAAATATCTCTTACATCATTTGTCTTGGATAATATCTCTTTTGTATTATTCAAAATATCATATCTATAATGATTTTCATATGGAAGTTCAAATTGAGCATTCAGAAGGTCATCGATTAAATTGTTTTCAATTAGAATATTTATTAAAACTTCAATCGGTTCGAAGTCACTAGTAACATAATCATAGTTATCTCTAAATTTAATGGAATTTAACTCTATTTGATAATCATTAGAATAATAAACTCCATCTTCTTCTAAAAAGCGAACTAATTGTAATAAATGTTCATTTCTTTCTGCTTTATCTAAATTATTTAATTCATCTTTTAACAGCTGTACAGTAAAACTGGGTGTATTGCCCGCTAAAAGCCTACCATATCTATCTCTAATTTCACCTCTTGGAGCTGATGTATAAATTTCTTTTATTCTCTTATTATCTGCTAAATCTCTATAATAATCGCCATAGGCAATAGTCAAGCTTGCCAGCTTGAATAATAAGACTACTACAAGAACAATCAAAGAATATCTTATAAAATCAAATCTATCAAATTCTCTCTTTTTATTGCTCAAAATTACCACCTACTCTAATTGAATTTAATTCTTGGGCGTGTAAATATTTTGGAAAAAATCTTATAGTACATAATAGCAAATATTGCATTATAAACTATTTCGAAGGAAAATATATTTTGTAGAGTAGACTTTAAACTAATGTCAGCAGTCAGAAAATAAATTATCAATACATATATAGCATGATAAAATATAGTTGACAATCCAGTAAAAATTACAGGGGTTAGCAAATTATCTCTGGCAAAAGAATCTTTTGCAAACCCTATAAAATAGCCCACAAAAAACAGTATCAAAGAATTTATCCCAATAATTGACGAATATAAAATATCTGCCAATAGCCCAACAAAAACGCCATATATAGAACCAGTAAACCTTCCCTTAAGAAGGCTTACTACAATAACTAATACTAATGCCGTATTCGGAACTACACCCAATATTTCAATACTTGAAAATACAGCGCTTTGTAGAATCAAATTAATAATTGCTGCGGAAAATAAAATTAAAATATTCATCTCAACCTCTTATTTTATAACATACACATTATATAATTTTTTAAAATTTACAGCAGGTTTAATAATTATTTTTTTTGTAAGCTCTTCTTGATTATCAATTATGTCTGAAACCTCTCCAATGAAAATATCTTTTTGGTATACCTCCCCAAGACCAGAAGTATATACCAAATCCCCGATTATAACATCTGCTTCATAATCGAACAAAAGTCCCTCAATGATATTATCACTGCTGCCAGCTATAATACCACCATCTTGTGTCCTTATTATCTTAAATGCAACTGAATTCTTTTCATTTGTTATTGATACTACTTTTGACCAGTTGTCTCCAATGTCAACAATTCTGCCCACTAAACCTTCTTGATATACATTATTATCAATTTCAACTGCATCAATAACAGTGTCACCGATTTCTAACCCGTCATTTTCACCTTTATCTAAGGTAAATACATCGAACCAATTTTCTGGCTCTCTTCCAATAACTTCTGCTTTTACTATATTATATTTAGTAGTTTCTAATAATTTTTGTTCTTTAAGCAAATAATCAGATTTGCCTATGATATTTCTTAAATCCCTATTCTCACTTTCTAGTTTTTCTATTTCTTTTTTCAATATTATATTTTCTTCTTTAGCATTTATAGTATCACTAACAGAAGTAATTATTCCACTTATGCCATGCATTATACTGTTTGTGACTTTATTAAGTGGAGTTAGTACTCCACCTAATAAATTTTCAAATTTTGACATGGGCTCGCTTCTTCTACTTGTCAATCCAATTGTAACTATCAGTATAACAGCAATCACAATAACAAAAATCATCTCTTTGTATTTTTTAAAAAAATACATAGTCATCACTACCCAATTCTATTGTATTTTGAAGTTGTTCTTTTTAGTAATTCAATGCTTTCCAAAGCTTTCCCTGTTCCCAAAGCTACACAATCAAGAGGTGTTTCTGCAACTCTTGTTAAAATTCCTGTTTCTCTGTTCGTCAATACGTCTAATCCATGAAGTAATGCTCCACCGCCAGTCAGCATTATGCCATATTCCATGACATCTGCGGCTAGCTCAGGGGGTGTTTTTTCTAAAGTGGCTTTGATTGCATCGATTATGCTAGTCACTGGTTCTTTTAAAGCCTCATAGATTTCTTCAGATGAGATGTTTATTGTTCTGGGTAGTCCACTGAGAAGATCTCGCCCTCTTATATCCATCGATCCTAAAGTCTTATCTTTTACTGCAGAACCAATTGTGATTTTTACTTCCTCAGCTGTTCTTTCACCTATCATAAGATTATATTCTTTTTTTACATAGTTTATTATATAATTATCAAGTTCATCTCCACCAACTCTTATAGAGATGCTAGCAACAATACCACCTAATGAGATCACAGCTACTTCAGATGTGCCTCCGCCAATATCGACTACCATGCTTCCAGTTGGTTCATGCACTGGTAGCCCTGCGCCTATTGCTGCAGCCATAGGTTCTTCTATCAAGTAAGCTTCTTTCGCACCTGCTTGTATTGTAGCTTCTTCAACCGCTCTCTTCTCAACTTCTGTGACTCCACTAGGTATACATACAACTACCCTTGGTTGAAATATTGATTTTTTTTGTGTTGCTCTTTGTATGAAATACTTTAACATTTCTTGAGTAATATCAAAATCAGCAATTACACCATCTTTCAATGGTCTGATTGCTACAATATTTCCAGGTGTTCTACCAATCATTTTTTTTGCTTCTTCTCCTACTGCCAATACTTTTCTGCTCATTTTTTCAATTGCAACTACTGAAGGCTCTCTTAATATGATTCCTTTCCCTTTCATAAATACTAAAGTATTTGCTGTACCTAAATCTATTCCCATATCACGAGATCCATTTCCAAATAATGCCATAATATTCCTCCATATAAATATGATTTTTAAATATAATTTTTTTCTTTCATACTTAAGTAATTTTCATTTCCAACTATGATATGATCTATCACTTTTATGCCAATTATATCGCCAGATTCAATTAATCTACGCGTAATTGAGATATCTTCATCACTTGGTATGACATCACCGCTTGGGTGATTATGTGCAAGTATGATTGAGTTTGAACTTTTCTTTATAGCCTCTTTAAATACTTCTCTAGGGTGTACTATTGATGAGTTAAGGCTACCTATAGATATATTTTCAATCGAAATAACTTGATTTTTAGTGTCTAATAGAACAATATTAAAATGCTCTTTAGTTAAGAATTTCATCTCATCAATCAAAATTCGTGCTATTTGATAGGGTTCTGAAATTCTTATGTTTTCGTATGGATTTACTTTCTTTATTCTCTTAGCCAATTCTAATGCAGCAATTATCTGTGCAGCTTTACATTCACCTATGCCATTTATTTGTTTTAAATCATCTATACTAGCATCTGCAAGATGCACAATTCCTCTTTTATCCATTCCAATAACTTTGTTAGCTAAATCAATCGCTGTTGCATTTCCCTGCCCAGTTCTTATTATCACAGCTATGAGTTCAGCATTAGATAATGACTCTGGGCCGTATGCGATTAATTTTTCCCTAGGTCTTTCGTTTATTGGCATTTCCTTAATAGTGTATTTTTTATCCTCTAACAAATATTTTCCCATATTATCTCCTATTATCTTCATTATATTAGCGAAATATCAAAATATTTTTTAAGTGAATCATTGATTTTAGAAATAGGAAGCCCAACCACATTAAAATAACATCCATTGATTTTCTCAACTAGCAAAGAACCTTTACCTTGTATAGCATATGATCCAGCTTTATCTAAATACTCATAAGTTTCTAGATATGCCTCTATTTCAATTGTATCTAAATCTTTAAAATACACCTCTGTCAACTCATAATCTACAATCTTTGTAAGCCTATTATTGTCAATTAAAGCAAATCCAGTTATCACACTATGTTTCTGCCCACTAAGTGATTGTAAAGTCTTTCTTGCGTCGAGTTTATTCTTTGGTTTTCCAATTATTTCATTTTCTTTGACAACAATTGTATCTGCAGCGATGATAATTGAATTATCGACTTTGTTTGATACATCTATTGCTTTTTGAAAAGCTAAACTCATTGCAATTTGTTCTGGCCTTTCATCTGTCCTTATGCTCTCATTTATAGAACTCTCTACAACCTTTATGTCAATCCCGATTTGCTTAAAAATCTCTTTTCTTCTTGGTGAAGCTGAAGCTAAAATAAAATTCTTCATTTCTTATTCCTACTTTCAAATATGGAGTTGAAGTTTATTTTTAGGTTTTTAACAATATAATGTGCTGTCAGTCCTACAAAAAACCCTGTGAATAAGCTCATGAGCAATAAAAAGGGTAAATAAGTATAAATCATTATATTATTTAATATTATCGCTGCGATTGTTACTTGTCCTATATTGTGAAATACTGCACCAATTACACTAGTGCCTATCGTACTAAAGAATTTAGAAAAATATCTATGGGATATATACATTGCTATACAACTTAATACTGCACCAGTAAAACTATATATAAAAGATGTTACACTCCCTGTAATAAGCATAAGTAAAATGCTTTTTAACATCGATACGATAATACCTTCTTTAAATCCAAAGACTACTAGAGTAACTAATATAACTATATTCGACAGTCCTAATTTCGCACCAGGCACAGGTATTGGTATAGGTATAGATGATTCAAGAACGCTTAAGGCAAGACCTACTGAAACTAGCAAGGAAATAAAAATTAGTTTATTGGTTTTTCTCATCTAAAACCCTCTTCGTCATAAAATTATTAAGTAAATAAGCACTAATAAAACAACCATAAACACTTTATAGTTTATCATTAATAATTTTTATTTACAAGTTAGATTAAATAAAAAAATAGAGCTTGTAATAAGCTCTATTAACTAGCAATTATATTGCTTTCTATTAAATCTTGTTTTGTAGCATCCACTATAGATTTAGTAGGACATTTTTCAACGCATACCATACAATTAGTGCATTTATCGTAATCAATTTTAGCTAAGTTATTTTCAAAAGTAAATGCATCCTCTGGGCAATTCTTGACGCATATTTTACAACCAATACACCCTATTTGGCAATAACTTCTTACTAATTTACCAGGATCTTCGCTCTTGCACTTAACTATTGCTTTGTTATCGTATGGAACTAACTCAATAATATGTTTTGGACAAACTTCAACACATTTTTTACATGCTGTACATTTTTCCCTATCTATAATGGCAATTCCATTTACAATAGTTATGGCATCAAAAGCACAAACATCAAAACAAGTACCACACCCTAAACATCCAAAGGAGCATTCTTTTTTCCCATCTGCTAAAGTAGTCTGAACTCGACAATCTTCTAGCCCTTGATAAATATATTTTTCCTTTGCTTTTTCACAATCTCCTTGACATAAAACAACTGCCACTTTTTTTTCAAACTCTCCTGCATTTACACCGAGTATTTCTGAAACAGCATTTGCTACCTTTTGCCCTCCTACTACACATGAGTTTGGTTCAGCTTTACCTTCTGATAGAGCTTTTGCTAAGCCTTCACATCCAGGATAACCACATGCCCCACAGTTTGCTCCCGGAAGTACTCTTAATAGTTTTTCCACATTTTGATTTAGTTCAACAGCAAATATTTTTGAAGCAATTGAAAGTAAAGATCCAAACAAAAGCCCAATCCCACCTAAAATAAGTACAGGTTTTATAATATTCATTATTTCCATCTAATCGCCTCCTACATAAGTCCAGAGAAACCAGCAAAAGCTATAGACATCAATCCAGCTGCTATTAAAGTTAGAGGAAATCCTTCAAGTGATTCATGAATTTCTGCTATTTCTAACTTTTCTCTAACAGAAGCCATTAAGACTAGAGCTAATGTAAATCCTAGTGCAGCACTAAATGCGCTTGCAGCAGTTTCTAATATGTTGTATCCTTCTTGGATATTTAATATTGCTACTCCCAATACGATGCAATTTGTTGTAATCAGTGGTAAATAAACTCCCATAGCATTATAAAGTGCTGGTGATGTCTTTTTTAAAACTAACTCAACAAATTGAACTAAAGATGCAATTACTAATATGAATACAATGGTCTGTAAATATTCAATATGTGCAGTTTCCAAAATTAATTTTTGTATTATAAATGTTATGACTGAAGCTAAAGTTGTTACAAAAGTAACTGCTACTCCCATTCCAGTAGCTGTCTCCATTTTATTTGATACTCCTAAAAATGGGCATGTCCCTAGAAATCTAGAGAAAACATAATTGTTTATAAAAACATTGGCGATTATTATATTTACGATATTCATTTATATTCCCTCCTTATTCTTCGGAAAATCTCTTTACTACTACAGTCCTAAATATAGCAATTAATATCCCTAATAAAATGAAGGCTCCTGGTGGTGCAACAAACAATGCCGCAGGTTTAAACCCTTCACCAAATAACTGAATACCCCAAATGCTACCTGAGCCTATTATCTCTCTAATTGTCCCTAAAATTGTTATAGCAATTCCATAACCCAATCCCATTGCAACTCCATCAATTGCTGATTTAAAAACACCATTCTTAGAAGCAAAAGCTTCAGCTCTTGCTAAAATAATACAATTTACTACAATAAGAGGAATGAATATCCCCAAAGCTTGATACATAGATTGCATAAATGCTTTCATTAACATTTCAACTAAAGTTACAAAAGTTGCAATAACAACTATAAAAATTGGAATTCTTATTTTCTCAGGTGTAACTTTTCTAATCATAGAAATTACAATATTTGATAAAACTAAAACTCCTATTACTGCTATCGCCATGGTAACGCTATTTTTTAGAGAACTCGATACTGCTAATACCGAACACATACCTATCAATTGTACAAAAATTGGATTTTGTTTTATTATACCATTTTTAAATATATCTGAGATTTTCATCTAATCACCCCGCTATTTAGAAAGATAATTTACATATGCATCTACCGCCCCATTGACAGCTGCTTGTACCGCAGTTGTGGAAACAGTTGCACCACTTAAAGCAAGAAATTCGTTGTCTGCAGACGGAGCTTCAACAGGTACTAATTTCTCAGTAGCAGATTTACCAATAAAAGATTCCGCAAATGTAGGATCATCTACAATCCTAGATCCAAGTCCAGCTGTCTCACTCATTTGCAATACATTGAATCCAACTATTCTTCCTTCAGTATTTATACCAATAAGAGATATTATATCTCCTCCATAACCAACTGATTTAACTTTCAATCCATACCCTATTACTTCCTCACCTTTTAAAGCCTTAGTTACTTCCTGAACAAAATTGTTATTGGCTATTATCTCATTCAATACGTCCTCTTCTAAAGGCTGAAAATCATCAGCTTCAGGGAACATCTCTGCAATAGCGCCAAAACTACCTTGCCTCTCTATTTCAGCAATTATAGGTGCAGTTACCTCGTTTGCAAAAGCTAAAACTCCTGCTGAAATTGCTGCAACTAAAAACAATATTAACCCGAGTTTTATTGTTTCTTTCATCTATTTTACCTCCCCAAACACTTTTGGTTTAGTGAATCTTTCAATCAAAGGAGATGCTACATTCATGATTAGAATTGCATATGTTACTCCTTCAGGAAGATTGCCTTGAACTCTAAATAAAGCCGTTAACAAACCACATCCTACAGCAAATATTATTTTCCCCATTTGAGTGACTGGAGAAGATGAATAATCAGTCGCCATAAAAATTGCACCTAATAGAAGTCCCCCACCAAGTACATGATAAATTAGATCAGTTTTATCTACACCTAATATCAGCAGCATAATAGCGGTAGTTAAAACATATATTGTTGGAACTTTCCAATCTATTACTTTTCTAATAACTAGGTATAAGCCCCCAAGTAAAAGTAAAACTGCAGATGTTTCCCCTATAACTCCTCCGATATTTCCAATAAACATTTGTTGAATTGAAGGTAAATTTCCGCTTCCTTCTTTTAGTATCTGAAGTGGTGTAGCGGTACTAACTGCATCAGGAAAAGTATATGTAGCCATGATATTTGGCCATGATGCCATAAGAGCTGCCCTCGCTCCTAGAGCTGGATTCATAAAATTAGAACCTATTCCTCCAAAGAATTCTTTCACTATAATTATGCCAAAAAATGAGCCAAATACTGCAATCCACCATGGTGCTCCTGCTGGTAAGTTTAATGCTAATAGAATTCCTGTGACCACTGCACTTAAATCTTTGATTCTAATTGGTTTTTTAAATAACTTTTGTATAAATGCTTCCGCACATATAGCAGAAATAACAGAAATAAGAATCAATTTCATCGCATTTAAACCGAAAAAATAGACGCTTGCTATCATAGCAGGTATTAAAGCAATTATTACATCAGCCATAATTCCTCTAACAGACTCATCTGATCTCATATGTGGAGATTGTGACACAATGAGTTTGTCATCTAAAGAATAAGAACCATCTTTAGTTTTTTCTAATGTTTTCTCAACCATTCTTCCACCCTCCGTATTTATGATTTCTTCCTTTTTGCAGTTATCTCACGTTTAGCTTTTTTAATGGATTCTGCCAAAGGTCGTTTTGCTGGACAAATATATGAACATGCTCCACACTCCACGCAAGCTAGAGCATTTAGCTCATCACATTTCCCATAATTATTTTTTAAAGAATAACTAGACAAATATAAAGGCTCTAATCTTGAAGGACATACATCAATGCATTTACCACATTTTATACAAGGATAAACTTCTTCATTTTTTATTTCATCTATTGATTTAACTATTATTGCATTGGAACCTTTAGCAATAGGTGCTTTTAAACTGAATTGTGCAATCCCCATCATTGGTCCACCAACTATTATCTTGCCAGGTTTATCTTTAAATCCTCCACAAGCTTCAATCAAATTTTCAATTGGTGTTCCTATTTTAACTAATAAGTTTTTAGGATTGTTCACCGCTCCAGTTACTGTAACTACTCGCTCATATAATGGTTTGCCCTTTAATACAGCATCACTTATAGCTTTTATAGTAGCTACATTGGATACGACACATCCGACATCCATAGGAAGTCCACCAAGTGGTACTTTTCTTCCTGTTATAGCGTTTATTATTCTTTTCTCATCACCTTGAGGGTACTTAGTTTTCAATGAAGCAACAACAATTTTAGTCTCCGAACCAAGTTCTCTTTTCAAAGCTTCTATTGCGTCTTGTTTATTGTCCTCTATACCAATATAAGCTTTCTCTACATTCAATGATTTCATTGCCACTTTTATCCCGGAAATAATATCACTAGTGTATTCCAACATTAACCTGTGATCAGCTGTTATATATGGCTCACATTCTGCACCATTGACAATTAATACGTCAATTTTCTTATCTTTAGGTGGTGAATATTTTACATGAGTTGGAAAAGAAGCTCCACCCATTCCTACAATTCCCATTTCTTTTAAAAGAGTAATTATTGTTTCTTGATTCAAATTCTCAAGTTTTCTTTCTTTTATATCCTCAAGCATTTCATCCTTGCCATCGTTTTCAATCACTACACATTTAGTTTTAATGCCATTAGGAGCGTAAATTGTAGATAATTCTTTAACGATTCCGGATACACTTGAATGAATTGAAGCAGAAACAAAAGCATCTGAACTTCCTATCTTTTGCCCTATTTTCACTACATCACCAACAGCTACTGTTGGCTCACAAGGAGCTCCTGTATGTTGATGTAGGGGTATGTAAACTATCTTGGGACTTTTAAATACTTCAATAGGATTGTTGCATGTCAATTCCTTATGTTCAGGAACTGTAACTCCACCTTTAAATGTTAATTTACCAAAGTCCATCACTCTACACCTCTTTGCATATTTATTAAGTTTTTAAATAAACTATCAAAACATATTATAACATTAAAACATATCTATGTATACTAAAATGGGGATTTATTGCAAAAAAAAAAAAAGAATGGTGCGAGTGATGGGATTTGAACCCATACGCTATAGCTAGCACATGCCCCTCAAACATGCCTGTCTGCCAATTCCAGCACACTCGCAATTAGATATGATACATAAATCAATGCACTATAATTATTATATAATCAAATTTATCTAATTTCAACTAAAATATATCATATCTTAACAATATTCGTTTACTTATCTAAAGCTAAATAGCAGTCTTGTAGTCCATTATATATATTGAAATAATTTGGCTTTAATTCGCCTTTGATAGAAGAATCTATGATTAAACTATCATTAGTATACATTAAACAAATATATGGCAATTCATCTATGAATAGTTTTGAGAATTCTTCATATGAGTTTTTCTTATCTTCTTCGTTGATTGATTTGTCAATATTTTCAAGTGCAACATCCATAATAGGGTTTTTGTACCTTGAATAATTATCATTGCCTATTAAATCAGATTTAAGTAGAGATTCATAGCGTTGAAAAGTCCCAATCTGATATTTAAATATAGCTAAATCAAAATTTCCGTTCATTAAATCATTCATATAATATGTGTTAGTGTCATTTTCCGAACCAGTGACTGCTGAAATCTCTACATTGATTCCTACTTCTAACAAATATGATTTTATTGTATCTGCTAAGGCTAATGAAGTCTTATCGTTTCCGTCAACTAAAAGTTTAAAGTTTAAAACTTCACCATTTTCGTTTCTACGAATATTATTAGAATTAAAAATATTATATTCAGTCATGTCCAATAACATATTTGCCTTCTCAACATTATATCCATAGTAATAAGCTGATTCTGGCATTAAGTAAAAATTAGGATGTATTACCGTATCAACAGCTGTAGCATGTGATAAGTATATTTTTTTGATTATATCTTGTCTATTTAAGGCATACAATATGCTCTTTTTTATATCACTTCCAATTGGACTATTAAAAATTTTGTTTTCATGATTTACAGCTATACCTATGTATTCTCCTGATACAAATTCTTTTATTGAAACTCTATTATTGCTTGAATACTTTTCCCAATCATATTCTAGACTCTTTGCAATATTTACTTTGCCAGCTTCAAACGCAGTCAATATTAATTGTTCATTTTCAAATACTTTGCCAGTGATATTCGTGATTTTAGGTGTTTCACCCCAATAATCTTCATTTGCTTTAAGGCGAATTTCTTTATTATTCACATATTCAATAAACTTATAAGGCCCTGTCCCAATTGGTGTAAAATTATCTTTCGAAATCCCTAACTCACCAGTGGAACTTGGAATTATTGGAAATGTCAATATGTCTAAATAAGATGTTGTTGGCTTGCTGAGTTGAATTCTTAATGAGTATTTAGATATTGAACTTACACTAATGCTCCCATTATTGTTTTCTCCATAAGCATTTTTGAGCAAAATATTGTAAATACTATCAGTTCCTGCATTTTTAAGAATGTTAATAGTAAAAACGACATCCTCTGATGTAAGTTCTGTCCCATCATGGAATAGAACATTTTCCTTTAGTTTAATCTCTAAGTTCATCCCATCACCGCTGACGGTATAACTCTCCACAAGTTTTGGTACCAACTGAAGATTTTCGTCATAATCAAATAGTCCTTCGTAAATCAATTTGCTAAAGTAAAAGTAATAGAGATTATCTGTATATATAGGGTTTAATGTTTTAAAACTTGTTAATGGTAACACTATCTCCCCATTTTCAACAATTATTTGCTGTAAACTAGAGTTAATGACTTCATCTGATTTATTTTCATCTATTTCCCCGCATCCTGTGAGGAAAGATAATAGTATAGCTAAAATTATAAATTTATGAGATTTCTTCAATTAATCAGCCTCCTTTCTTAAATCTAAAATAAAAGAATGAATTTTATCTGATACAATTTCAAATGCAGAACTATCCTCAATAAATATTTGTTCGTCATATAAAAAGGTATAAATTTTTAAACTATTTAATACTTTATTAACGTAGTTCTCAGTCTCTTTAAAAGGAATTTTATATAAAGAAGTAGAATCGTTACTATATTCCACATCATTTAGCCAATTTGTTACATTTCCACTTCCAGCATTATATGCTGCTAAAGCGACTTCTAGGTTTTCAAACTGACCAATTAGTTTACTTATATACCAAGTACCGATCTTGATATTTAAATCAGCATCATATAAATCATCTAATTTAAAATTTTCAATATTCAATTCATCCACAGCCCATCTTGCTGTTACTTCACTAATTTGCATTAACCCTCTAGCATTTTTTGAAGAAATTGCGTTTTGATTAAAATTGCTTTCAGCTTTAATTATTGAAAATACCAAAAAAGGATCTTGACCATATTCTTTTGAATACTTGTAAACAATGTCTTTATATTTAATTGGATAAACTATCGATATAACGCTATTAATTAAAAATACTAAAATAATAAATATGGTTAATATTTTAATAATTTTCCTCATTCTAATCACGATTTAAATCCCTTAATAAAACTTCAACAGTCTCTTCTAATTGTTTTAAACTACCATTATTATATATAATAACATCGCTATTATCTTTTTTGTAATTTAAATCCAATTGTGATTTAATTTTATTCAAAGCATAAGTGTAACTTATTTTATCTCTTTTCATAAGCCTATCTACTTGAGTTTGTTCTTCACAATACACAAGCCATATTTGATCAAATATAAGTCCTTGTTCAATAAGCCTCTCTCTGGTTTCAAACAGAAGGGGTATGTCTATGAATATAACTTCTTCATGCAAAATATGCTTATCAACTACCCGCATTATATTTTCAATAATTACTGGATGCAAAATTTCATTTAACTCTTCCCTCTTATCTTTATTGTTGAATATAATTTCTGCCAATTTTTCTCTGTTTAATTCTCCATTTTCTAGTAAGATATCACATCCAAATTTTTCTTTAATCTTTTCTAATCCTAATGACCCTTTTATTACTACATCTTTAGCAATTTCGTCTGCATCTACAACAAAATAACCTTTAGATTTTATGATTTCTACTACAGTGGATTTCCCAGTGGCTATACCCCCAGTTATTCCAATTATTTTAGCTCTATTTCGTATCATACCAACTTACTCCTTCTGCAATTTCAACCTTTAATGGAACTTTTAGCTTTACCACATTTTCCATTTTTTCTTTCATCAAACTCTTAATATATTCCTTTTCTTTAATATATGTTTCAATAATCAATTCATCATGTATTGTTAAAACTAAATGAGACTTCAGATTTTTTTGTTTTAAGTCTTTGTAAATTTCAACCATTGCCATTTTTATAATATCTGCTGCACTTCCCTGTATAGGCATATTCATAGCAACTCTCTCTCCAAAAGATCTTATGTTATAATTATTTGAGTTTATATCAGGAATGTATCGTCTTCTATTTAATATTGTTTCTACATATCCTTGCTCTTTTGCTTTACTTATTGAGTTCTCCATGTATCGCTTTACACCACTATAGTTTTCAAAATACTCATCTATATATTTACGTGCTTCTTTTCTGCTTATTTCTAAATCCTTAGATAAACTGTAATCAGATATCCCATATATTATACTAAAATTTATTGTTTTTGCTTTTGCTCTTAATTCAGGAGTTACATCACTTAACTCCACCCCAAATATTTCACTAGCAGTTTTTATATGGATATCCTCATCATTTATAAATGCTTCTATCATCTTTTCATCATCAGACAGATGTGCCAAAATTCTAAGTTCTATTTGTGAATAGTCTGCATCTAAAAATATATAGTCTGGTTGTTGAGCAACGAATGCTCTTCTAATCTTTTTACCATCTTCTGATCGTATAGGTATATTTTGTAAATTTGGTTCAGTGCTTGAGATCCTACCAGTACTTGTAACAGTTTGATTAAACTTTGAATTAATTCTTCCAGTGTTTTTGTTTATCATCTGCTTCAAGCCTTCAATATAAGTTGATTTTAATTTAATTATTTGGCGATATCTTATTAACTTTTCTGCTATTGGATGAACATCTTTGAGCTCCTCAAGAACTTCAATGTCAGTGGAATAACCAGTTTTTATTTTTTTTATTGTTGGTAATTTCAATTTTTCAAATAGTATATATCCCAATTGTTTTGGCGAATTTATATTGAATTCTTCTCCTGCCAATTGATATATGTCATTAATCAAATTATCAACCTCGACGTCAAAGCTCTTTCCAATATCTTCAAGTTCTTTCTCATTCACTAAAATCCCAAAATATTCCATGCTGGCAAGAACTTCTACTAAAGGAATTTCAACATTTAAAAAAAGTTCTTCCATCTGCCTTTGCTCAATTATTTCCATCATTTTAGGTTTTGATAGCTCAACAGTATTTAATGCAAAAGCTATGTATTCCATTATTTCCTTTTTCTCTATTTCCTTGAAATTCTTTTTTGACTTTCCTTTACCCAATAAATCATCAATATTATTACCATTGATTTCAAGATATTCTTTAGCAATCTTATCAATAGCATAATCAATTTGATCTGGATTTATCAGATACTGAGCTATTGCTGAATCGAACTCTAAGCCAAAAATATCCCAACCTTTTTTGAACATGCTAACAATATCAGATTTGCAATCCCAGCTGTTTTTTATTATATCTTTATTATTAAATATGTCCTTTAATGCTTTTGCTCTTTCTGATTCAATAGTCGTAAAATCAATGTAAGACGCATTTTCTCCTTTAACTTTTATTCCTAAACCAATGACATTATCATGTAAATAATCGTCTACAACAAATTTAAATGTGATTTCTTTTGCTTCATTTATTCTATTGATTAAGTAATTAAATTCATTATCATTTTTAATTTCATTTATTTGAAATATCTCTATTGGCTTTGTTTCCTCAAATCCGCTATCTAGTTTATTCAATAAACTCTTAAATTCTAGATCTTCAAATAAATTTTTAAGTTCCGTAGTGTTTTGTTTGCCAAATGTCAAATCTTCTATTTCAAAGTCAAGTGGTACTTGTGTTATTATCTCAGAAAGTCTTCTGCTAACAATAGCTATATTTTTACCCTCTGATAGCTTTTCTCTGAGTTTACCTTTAATCTCGTTAATATTATTAAATACATTTTCTATACTACCATACTGCTGTACCAGTTTTAAGGCAGTTTTCTCACCTATTCCGTCAATTCCTGGTATGTTATCTGACTTATCACCCATTAATGCTTTTACTTCTATAAATTGTTTAGGTTCAATTCCATATTCTTCATTAATTCTCTTTCTGTCATATTCTTCAATTTCTGTAATCCCTTTTTTTGTCATAATAATTTTAATTTTATCAGTAGCAAGTTGCAGATAATCTCTATCACCTGTCACTAAATATACATTTAGTCCTTTATCCTCAGCTTTTTCTGCCAATGTCCCTGCAATGTCATCAGCTTCGTACATATCTAGGTCAATTGTCTTTATCCCCATATTCTTCAATATTTCTTTCAATATAGGAAATTGCATTGAAAGCTCATTTGGAGTCTTATCTCTCGTTCCTTTATAGCTTTCGTATGCTTCATGCCTGAATGTTTTTCCTTTTCTATCAAACGCAACACATATATAATCAGGTTTGTAATGATCTAATACTTTATAGAGCATAGTTAAAAATCCGTAAACTCCATTAGTATAAACTCCACTCTTGTTGCTTAATAGAGGTAATGCATAGAATGCTCTATGAACTAATGAGCTACCATCAATCACCATTAATGTTTTCGCTTGCATCAATATCACTCCTCTTTCAAATAATTATAGTATATCATTATTTATACATGGAGGTAAACAATATATCAAACCAATGAGATGTAAAAAAATATTAGTTGATTTTTATTTTAGTATGTGCTATTATTAATTTTGTGCTAAACATGCCGAAGTGATGGAATTGGCAGACGTACTGGACTCAAAATCCAGCGGTGGCAACACCGTGCGGGTTCGACTCCCGCCTTCGGCACCAAAAAAACCCACTCTCATTTACCAATTGTGGTTTATGACCGTGGGTTATTTTTTTATTTCATGTTTCTATAATTTTCTACATTTTTCAGGTGTTCTTCATAAGTTTTTGCAAACACATGCCCGTTTTCTCCCATTACATAATAAAAATAATCATGTTCTTCTGGATAAAGCGCTGCAATAATAGAATTTAAACTAGGAGAAGCAATTGGCCCAGGTGGAAGCTCTTTGTTTACATAAGTATTATATGGATTTGGTTCAATTAAATCATTTTTAGTGAGTACGCTTAAGTGCTCTTTACCTTTACCTTTTCCATATATCACAGATGCATCAATTTGAAGAGGCATTCCTACCTCAAGTCTATTGTAAATAACTCCAGCTATAGTCGCTCTCTCATCATCATTATATGCTTCTCTTTCAATTAAAGATGCTATAGTCAATATCTCATGTTTAGTTCTATTCATTTTTATTAGTTGATCTTCCATTTCTTGCGTCCACTTATCATTTAAAGTTCGCACCAATAGTGCAACAATATCTGCTTCATCCTGATTTTTACTAAAAAAATAAGTATCAGGGAAAAGATAGCCTTCCAAACTAAAATACATATCTTTATTATCGACTTTGTCAGATAGATTCTCATCAAAATAGTTTTCAGTTGCAGCTATAAATTCATCTTTATCCACCAATTCATTATCTTCTAGTTTTGTAGCAAACTGATATAATGTAAAGCCCTCAGGGAAAGTTACTTTTATGGTATCACTCTCATTACCTATAGTTAACATTTTATAAATATCCTCAAATGACGTATTCGGAGCCACTTTATACTCTCCGGTTTTTATATCTTTCCCAAATGATTTTCCCTTGTAGTAAAAATAATTTTTACTCCTAATAGCTTTTAATTCATATAATTTATTTGCTATGTCTCTAAGATTATCACCTTGCTCGACTACTATTATTACTTCTTCATTATTAATCGTATTTGATAAATATCTCGGTAGGGTTATAATACTAATTAATATAATAAACGCGATTAAAATTAATATTAATATGCTTTTTCTCATATTCACTCCTCATAACTGAATAATAGTTCCAAAAAGTCATCTTGAGTTATATTTCCAAGATAATTAACAATATCAATTTTTGATATCTTATTAAGGATTTCATTTTTTTCATATTTTGTATTTTTTAGTAATTCTTCTAATTCTGAAACATCTTTTGTCCCAAAAAAATCACCATATATTTTAATATTATCAATTATTCCAGATTTTATTTCTAGTCTAACGTCTATTGAACCAGAAGGAAATCTCTTATAATTTTTCCAGTTAAAATCTGGTGACTGCCCATAATTCCATTCCCAAGTGTTATACTTAGTCTTACACAGTTTATCTATATTCTCTAAGTGTTCATCTGAAAGTTTATATTCTTCTAAAGGCTGATCAAGATATTCAAAAATATACTTTAATAATATTTCTTTGAATTCAATGATATCAATGTCTTCTTTCATATAAGGTCTGATGTTAGTGACTCTTGATTTGACAGATTTTACTCCTTTTGACTCTATTTTATCTTGTTTGACATTTAAAGCTTGGGATAAAACACTCAAATCAGTGTCATAAAGTATTGTTCCATGGTTTAATACTTTTCTCTTGTGCAATGATTGAGCAATTCCCGATATTTTCTTTCCATCTACTGTGAGGTCATTCCTGCCTGATAGTTCTGCGTTTATACCAAATTTCTCTAAAGCTTTTAAAATAGGTATGTTAATTACAGAAAAATCTATTTTCTCTTTGCCTTCTATATTTTTTATTATTGAAAAATTCAAATTTCCAAAATCATGATATACTGCACCACCTCCTGTAACTCTCCTAACCACTTTAATGTCTTTGTCATTAACAAACTGTTGATTTATTTCTTCAATTGTGTTTTGGTTTTTCCCAACAATAATTGCTGGACTATTTATCCACAAAAAAACATATTCCTCATCATCTGGTAAATTCTTAAATAAATACTCCTCAAAAGCTAAATTATAATATGGATTGTTTGAAAGATTCGTTACAAATTTCATATTTCCTCCTTATTTTCCTAATAGTAAATTAATTTCTAATAAAGCGTTCCTTATTTCTGACACTTTATTTCTAAGTATATCATAATTATTTCTTAATATTTTATCATTTTTATCTTCTTCTAATAAAAATTTTAAATTCTTAATTTCATCTTCCAGCACATTAATTTCGCTCAAAATATCTATTCTTTCATTCAAAATATTTATTCCCAAATCACTAATTTGAGAAGTAAAACCATCTTTTATTATAAAACCGTCCCCAAAATTTGGTATAATAGATTCAATCCCAAAATCATATAGAAGTTCTCTTGACAAACTATTTGCAGCATCAACTTCTCCATGGACTACGAAAACTTTTTTCGGCTTTTTCTCAAAATGAGATAGCCAATCCCTAAGATGGAGAATATCTGCATGGGCAGAAAAGCCTTGTAAATTATATATTTCCAACCCAACGATTATTTCTTCGCCTAATAATTTAACTTTTTTAACACCATCAAGTAATAATCTTCCTAAGGTTCCTTCAGCCTGGTACCCAACAAATACTAAACTGTTTTGTGAATTCCACAAGTTATGTTTTAAGTGGTGTCTTATTCTTCCTGCATTTGCCATACCACTTGCTGAAATAATGACCTTAGGATACTGGGCTTTATTTAAATTCATAGATTCTTCCTTACTCTGTACATATCTTAAATTTTCAAATTCAAAAGGATTATCGCCTGATAAAATCAGTTTTTTAGCCTCATCATCAAAGAAAATGGCATTTTCTTGAAATACCTTGGTTGCTTCTATTGCCATTGGACTATCTATATATATAGGTATTTTTTTGTATTCTTCAGTATTTATATACTCATAGTACTTATTAAGTTGATAAATTAGTTCCTGAGTTCTACCAACAGCAAAAGATGGGATCAGTACAGTTCCTCCTCTATTTGCTGTATTTTCGATTATCTCAATCAATTCATTCATACTATCAAAATAGTTTTCATGTATTCTATTCCCATAAGTTGATTCTATTATTAAATAATCTGCCTCTTTGATGTATTCGGGATCTCTAAGTATAGGTCTTTTTGACATTCCCAAATCGCCTGTATATACAATCTTTATGGTATTATTATATTCTCTAATCCAAAGTTCAACAATAGCTGATCCTAATATGTGTCCTGCATCTCTAAATGTCAATTTTATATCATCATTTAGATTTATTTCTTGATCATAGTTATATACATTAAAATAAGAAATAGAATGTTGTGCTTCTTCTATCGTGTATAGCGGTTTCTTCAATTCTTCCCCTGCTCTACGCCTTCTATTGTTTTCCCATTCAATATCTGATTGCTGTATATGTGCACTATCTTTTAGCATTATTTCACTTAATTGCATAGTTGGTTTAGTAGAAATTATTCTTCCTCTAAACCCTTCATTAATTAATTTTGGTATCCTACCACTATGATCTATATGAGCATGAGTTAATATTAAATAATCTATCTGTTTAGGATCATAAGGAAATGGTGAGTAATTAAGGTTTTCAATCTCTTTATTCCCTTGAAACATCCCACAATCTAACAACAACTTATATTTAGCAGTTGATATCAATATATTTGAACCAGTCACTATTTTTGTAGCTCCAAAGAATTTTATTTCCACAATCCCACACCCCCATGTAAATAGTTTTCTATTATATACCCAAATATACTCATAAAAATACTTCCTAAATGCAGGTCATCTGATATAACCTTTGTTTAGGAAGTATTTAATGTAATCTTTACATAGAGCTAAAAATCTCCGTCCATATTCTATCATATTCTTTTAATAAGTCCGAAGGGTCTTTAAATATTTCAGTGTTTTCCAATTCACTAAAGTCAGGATATGCCACTTTATTGTTCTTTAATTCATCACTGAGTAATTCAATTGCTTTAGGTATAGGCGAAGAATATCCTATATATTCTGCATTTTTAGCAGCTATGTCTGGTCTAAGCATAAAATCGATAAATTTATGTGCTAACTCAACATTTTGGGCATCTTTTGGTATAACCATCGCATCAAACCACAGATTTGTGCCTTCTTCAGGCAAAACGTATACTAAGTTTGGATTCTCTCTCATCATTGCAACAGCATCTCCAGACCATACAACTCCAATAGCAGCTTCCTCACTGATAATTGAATCCTTTATTTCATCTCCTTGATAAGCATAGACTAGAGGTCGTTGCTTAATTAATTCATTTTTAGCTTCTTCAAGCTCATTGATGTTTCTGGTATTCATTGAATAGTGAAGCTTTTTCAAAGCCACAGCTAGAGTATCTCTTTGGCTATTAAGCATTATTATCTCTCCACTGAATTCTTCATCCCATAAATCAGCCCATTTTGTCAAAGGTCTATTGACTAGATTTTTGTTGTATATTATTCCAACAGTACCCCACATATATGGTATAGAATATTGATTGTTAGGATCATAATCTAAATTCATGAATTTTTCATCTACATTGTTTATATTTGCTATTTTAGTAGTATCTATTTTCTGTATTAGATCTTCTCTTATCATTCTTTCAATCATATAATCTGATGGGAATATAACGTCGTAACTACTCCCACCTTGTTTGATTTTAACATATAAATCTTCATTAGTAGCAAAAGTATCATATACTACTCTAACATTGTATTCCTCTTCAAATATATTCAAAACCTCTGGATCTATATAATCTCCCCAATTGTATATGTTTAAAGTGGGTCTGTCATCAGAGCAACCAGATATTATACTGACAGATAGTACCCCAAGTAGCAATAAACAAATTCTTTTTATCCATTTATTTTTCAATTGCCTTTTCCTCCTCTTTTTCACTTCTTTTATAAATAATTAATAATAAACCCATTAGTGTTAAAAACATAAGCGTTGATAACGCATTAATAACTGGATTAATTCCTCTTCTAGCCATTGAGTAAATCATTATGCTTAAGTTTGAAACTCCTTTTCCTGCGGTAAAAAAGCTAATCACAAAGTCATCAATAGATAGAGTAAAAGCTAACAAAGCTCCTGTTACAATCCCTGGCATTATCTGAGGAATTATAACTTTTCTTATTGCATAAAAAGGAGTAGCACCTAGGTCAAGAGCAGCTTCTGCTAGATGTTTATTCATTTGCTTTAATTTAGGTAATACTGATAGTATTACATATGGGGTACAGAATGTTATATGTGCTAATATAATTGTAATTATCCCTAGTTCTAACTTTGCCATTTTGAACAAAACCATAAAGGATACAGCTGTTACAATGTCAGGATTTAATACTGGCAAATAGTTTAGATTTAAAGCAAATTTTTTCGTAAATCCTTTCATGTCATATATTCCAATAGCTGCAAAAGTTCCCATTATTGTTGAAACCAATGATGAAGTAATTGCTATGATTAATGTATAATACAAAGATCTTAATATCTCTTTGTTTTTGAATAATTCAATGTACCATTTTATTGTAAATCCATTCCAATTTCCTCTAGATTTAGAATCATTGAAGGAGAAAATAATCAAAACAACTATGGGAGCATATAAAAACACAAAAATTAACGCTGTGTAAATTCTACTTAGATGTTTTGTCACCATAATCCGCTAACATCTCCTTCTTTGTCTTTATCAAATTTAGATGTCAATGCCATAGATATCAATATAAATACCATCAATATTATTGACATTGCTGACCCAAAATGCCAATCTCCAGTATATCTAAATTGTTGTTCTATGAGATTTCCTATTAAATAAGTTTTGTTGCCCCCTAATAAACTTGATATGACAAATGTACTAACTGCTGGTATAAAAACCATTGTAACTCCTGATAAAACTCCAGGTAAGCTTAGAGGAAATATAACTTTTAAGAAAGTTTTTAGCTTATTAGCTCCTAAATCCCATGATGCTTCAATTAAGCTATTATCCATTTTAGTCAAAACTGAAAATATAGGTAATACCATGAATGGCAAGAAATTATAAACCATGCCTAGTAAAACGGCTGTATCGTTATAAAGCAAATCTAAAGGCTGGAATCCTAATTTAGTTATAAGTAGATTTATTATACCGTTTTTCCCTAATAGTGTTAGCCATGCATAAGTTCTTAATAGGAAATTCATCCACATCGGAATAACAAATAATAATATTAAAATATTTCTATTTTTTAACTTTGCTTTGCTTATTATGTAAGCAACTGGATAACCAAGTAAGAAACAAATAATAGTTGATATAAATGCTAATTGTATAGATTTTTTGAGAACCTCTAAATACATCGGGGTAAAAAATCTCTTAAAATTCTCTAGACTAAAATTAGCTAGAGAAATACTTTGACTATCTCCAGAAGTAAAGGCTAAATAAGCTACCATAAACAGCGGAATAGCAATGAAAATAGCCATCCATATTAGATAGAAATAACCATGTTTACTTAATTTCATTTATTTCTCCTTTCTCATGACATGTATGTTATCAGGGACTATTCTCAAGCCAACATAGCTACCAGCATCTTTCATTATTGTTGAATGTATTTTCCAGGTATAATCATTTGTTTGTACTTCCATCTCGTAGTGGACTCCTTTGAATAAAACGTTTTTAACAATTCCCATTAATTGTGCTTTATCTTCTTCAACTATTTCTACATCTTCAGGTCTTATTACTACATCAACTTTTTCATCTTTATCAAAACCTTTATCGACACATATAAATTCTTTACTTAAAAACCAAACTTTAAAGTCTTTTTCCATTATTCCATCTAATATATTGCTTTCACCTATAAATTGAGCTACAAACCTGTTTTGAGGTTCATTGTAGATATCTATTGGTGTGCCTATTTGTTGAATTTTTCCTTTATCCATTACAACAACTGTATCAGACATTGTTAAAGCTTCTTCTTGGTCATGAGTCACATATATAAAAGTTATCCCTACGCTTTGTTGCATCTTCTTTAATTCAATTTGCATTTCTTTTCTGAGTTTTAAATCCAATGCTCCTAAAGGTTCATCTAAAAGCAACACTTTAGGTTCATTAACCAAAGCCCTTGCAATCGCAATTCTCTGTTGCTGTCCTCCACTTAATGACTCAATATTTCGTTTTTCAAAACCAGCTAGATTAACAAGTTCTAACATCTGAGTTACTTTTTTTTTAATTTCTTCATTACTTTTTTTCTTTATTTTTAAGCCAAAAGCAATATTCTCAAATACATTTAGATGTGGAAATAAAGCATATCTCTGAAAAACAGTATTTATCTGTCTTAAGTATGGTGGAAGCCCTGTAATGTCATTTCCTTCAAAAACTACCTTTCCTTCAGTGGGATTTTCAAATCCTCCAATTATCCTCAATGTAGTTGTTTTGCCACACCCACTAGGACCAAGCAGGGTTAAGAATTCATTTTGTCTTATATATAAATTCATATTATCTAATACTAAATCTTCTCCAAATTTCTTAGATAAATTAATTAAATCAATTGTATGAACTTTTGCCATTTTTTCACCTCACTTAGAAATTAGGTGGAGTACTTATCCACAAAAATGAAGCACTATTATTACACTCATTAGAAATATAATGATATCTATTTGCCTTGTAATAAAAGCTTTCGCCTTTCTTTACTTTATATTTTTCATTGCCAATGTATAAAATAATATTTCCTTTCAAAACATAACCAAATTCTTCGCCTTCATGAGGATAATCCTCTTTAGTTTTTCCGCCTGGGAGTAAATCAACTTTAATTGGTTCCATGAGATTTTTTTGTGAATTTGGAACTATCCAGCTTAATACATACCTAAGTTCTTCGTTTTCAGTTTCAAAAACATCTTCTTTATGAAAAACTATCTTTTCTTCTATTTCATCACTAAAAAAATCCTTTAAATTAGTCCCGAGAGATTCTAGTATGTCTATTAATGTTGATATTGAAGGTGAAGTTAAATCTCTTTCTAATTGTGAAATAAAGCCCTTTGTAAGTTCACATCTGTCAGCAAGCTCTTCCTGTGTTAAATTATTCCTAACTCTGAGTTCTTTTATTTTTTCTCCAATCTTCATGAGTCCCTCCATATTCTATAGCATTAAACAAAAAGTTTATATTTACTAAACACGTACTAGTTCAGTATAAGCCACAAAATCAATCATGTCAATATATATTATATATTTTTTTGCTAAAACTAAAATAAAATAGAACACTTAAGTGTTCTATTTTATTTGGCGTACTATTTTATTTTTAAGTGCGTCATCTATGAGATTTTCTATTTCTAGACTTTCTTCAGCCTTCAAAATTTCTTTTAATTTTGGTCTTGTCAACGGATGCTTAGGCAAGAAAACTGTACAGCAATCTTCAAATGGTAAAATCGAAGTTTCGTAAGTTTCTATATCAATTGCCATTTTTACAATATCTGTTTTATCAAATCCTATTAAAGGCCTAAGAATTGTCATATTCACTGCTTTTTCTATAACGTTAATGCTTTCGATAGTCTGGCTCGCTACTTGTCCTAGGTTCTCGCCTGTTATCAAACAATCATACTTGATATCTTGTGCAATTCTTTCTCCTATTCTCATCATAAATCGTCTCGAAAGAATAGTCATTTGGTCTTCAGGGCAATTCTCATTTATTGCCTTTTGAATGTTTAATAAATTTATGCTATATACTTTTAATGGGCCTGTGTATATAGATAATTCTTCTGCTAATTTAAGAACTTTTTCCTCTGCTCTTTGAGAAGTAAAAGGATATGAGTGAAAATGTAAACAGTCAATCTCAACTCCGCGTTTTGCCATCATATATCCTGCTACAGGGCTATCTATTCCACCAGACAAGAGTAATAAGCCCTTACCATTTGTCCCAATAGGAAGCCCTCCTCTTGATTTAAATTTGTCAATATAAACATAAGCGTTCTCCTTTATATCAATATATAGATTTATCTTGGGCGAAATAACATCTACTTTTACGTTATCAATTTTATCTAAAATTGCTCCTCCTACTATTCTGGAAACTTCAGGTGATATCAGTGGATATCTCTTATCAGACCTTGTTGTATTGACTTTAAAAGTAATTATTCCTTCTTCCTTTATCTTCTCATTTAGTAAAGTTATACTTGCTTTTTTTATGTCTTCTAAGTCAGTAGAAGTTCTGATACAAGGGCTTACATAAATTATTCCAAATATCTTAGTTAATCTGTTAATCGCTGTTTGTTCTGCATTTTCAAGTCCTTCTATATATATTTTACCTTGTTCCTTATATATTTTATAATCTCCTAATCCCTTTAAAGCTCTTTTAATATTGTCTATCAATTTGTTTTCGAAGTATTTTCTATTCAAACCCTTTAAAACAATTTCTCCTAAACTAATGCTTATTACTTTATCCAAAGCCTCATCTCCTTGTTATTTTTCGTATGTCGCTTACAAATTTATTTATTTCATTCAACACAAAATCAATATCATCATTTATGTTTTCATAAGAAAAACAAAATCTTATAGTACCTTCTATTAAATTATCATTAATTCCTATGGCTTTTAAAACATGACTCTTTTTATTTGATTTTGAAGAGCAAGCTGACCCAGTAGACACATATATGTCTTTGTCTTCTAGCATATGGAGTAAAACTTCTCCTCTTACATCTTTAAAAGAAACGCTAAGTATATAACTTGACCCCGTTTCATCAAGTGGAGAATTTATTTTTATATCACTTATATTTTCTATAAAGTAATCTGCAAATTTTGTTTTTATAGCCTCTACTTCTGATTTTTCTTTTAATAAATTATCCTTAGTTATATCTACTGCTTTACAAAATCCAGCAATAGCTGGGATATTTTCAGTCCCAGATCTAAGTGATTTTTCTTGATTCCCTCCAAAAATAATGGGTTCAATTCTTGACTTTCCTCTTAAATAAAGTCCACCTATACCTTTTGGCCCATGAATTTTATGTGCACTAAAAGAAAAGCTATCCACACCAAGTTCATTTACCGATATATTTAGTTTCCCAAATGATTGGACACCGTCAACATGAAAGTGAATGTTAGGATTCTTGGATTTAATAATTTGACTTATTTTTTTAATATCTTGAATCACTCCTATCTCATTATTAATATGAATTATGGCTATGAGTATTGTGTCTTCCTTAATACTCTCTTCAAGTTCTGATATATCAATTCTACCATATTCATCATTTGATAAATAGGTTACTTCATACCCTTCTTTCTCATATTCTTTTATGACATTTATTACTGATGGATGTTCTAATTTAGTAGTTATTATGTGTTTGCCATTTCTTTTTTTTGCCTTTATCGCTCCCTGGATGGCAATATTATTGCTTTCTGTTCCACCTGATGTAAAATAGATTTCATTATCTTTACAATAAAGAAAACTTGCAATATTTTCTCTAGCATTGTTTAAGATTTTTTCAGCATTTAATCCAATTTTATGCAATGAAGAAGGATTTCCAAAATCATATAACATACAATTGCTAATGGTTTCAATAACTTCTTTTCTTGGTTTTGTTGTTGAACAATTATCTAAATATATCATATCTGCACCTCTTGTATTTAAATCATAAGTATATTATACCTTAGTGGTGAATACTTATAAACCATTTTATATATTTGCTTGATGAGATATTGTGTTTAAGAAAATACTGTGATACGATTTCATTATCACAAAATGGAGGTATTTAAATGAAAAAAAGGATTGCAATTATTTTTACTGGTGGAACCATTGCGATGAAAATTGATCCAAGCATTCATGCAGCAATACCCGCTTTAAATGCTGAAGAGATTATAGGAACAGTAAAAAATATACAAGATATGGCAGAAATAAAAGTTGTCAATTTTTCAAATTTACCTAGTCCACATATCGATCTTGATATACTAATGGATCTATATTCATTAGTAAAAGCTGAAATTGAAGACGATAAAACAGATGCTGTAATAATAACACATGGTACTGATACCTTAGAAGAAACAGCATATTTACTTGATTTATTGTTGAATACAAAAAAGCCAGTTATACTAGTTGGTGCTATGAGAAATTTCTCAGAATTAGGCTATGATGGTTCAAGCAATCTATCAGCTGCTATATGTACTGCTCTTTCACCTAACTCAATAGACAAAGGTGTTCTAGTTGTCATGAACAATGAAATAAATGCTGCAAGTGAAGTAACAAAAACTAATACGCTTTCATTGGATACATTCAAATCTCCGGAATTTGGGCCTTTAGGAATAGTTGACAATGATGAAGCTCTTTATTACAGAAATATCATTCAAAGACAGCATATAGAAACGAATAAAATTGAAAAAAGAGTTGGATTATTGAAATGTTGTGCTGGGATGGATGCAGATATTATGGACTATTACATAAATAACAATTACAAAGGGCTCATAATAGAAGCCTTGGGTAGAGGTAATGTACCTCCAAACCTAGTACCAGGAATAAAACGTGCTCTATCAAATAACATGATTGTTGGTTTAGTCTCAAGATGTAATACGGGTAGAGTCCTTTATACTTATGGGTATGAAGGTGGCGGAAAGCATTTGAGAAATCTAGGGGTAATTTTTGGTGGAAATTTACCTGGCCAAAAAGCGAGGATAAAATTATGTGCAATTCTTGGATATACACAAGACAAAGAGGAAATAAAGAATTTATTTGAAATAAACTTATAATTTAATTGATTGATTATCAGGTGAGCATATATGAAAATAATAAAAGAGAATATTTCTTATCCAAAAGTTAATGCTGATAAACCTATTAATAATAACATATCTTTTTTGGATATTGAAACAACAGGATTAAACAGCAAATATTCGTACGTATATTTAATTGGCATTTTAAATTATGATTACAAAGCCAACAGTTATAAACTAATTCAATATTTTGCAGAAAGTAAAAATGAAGAGATTCAAATTTTAAAAACATTTGTTTATGACTATGATCCTGATTCTCTCATTATAACATACAATGGTGATACTTTTGATATTCCATTTTTAAAAGCAAGGTTGCAAAGGTATAATATAACTTTCGAATTTAAAGTTACCAAAGACATTTATAAGGATATATTAAAGAATAAAATGTACTTAAATTTAGACAATTATAAGCTCAAAACAATAGAAACATTTCTTAGTATAAATAGAGCTGATGCTTACACTGGATTAGAATGCATAGAATTTTATAAAGAGTATCTTATAACTAAATCTGATGATTTATTAGGTAAAATTCTTAAACATAACTATGATGATATATATTATTTACCTCAAATATTGCGTATATACGACGTATTAGAAGATAGAAAAAGGATAGATATTGATTATGATGAAATAGCATATAAATTTGTTATGGAAAATATAGATAATTATGAAAATAAAATAGTTGTTAGTGGTAATTATAACCCAGCAATACAAATAGAAATAAATCTCTATTTGCCAAGCTGCACTATCCTATTAAATAAGAATGGAAAGTTTGAGGTTGATTTCTATATTAATAATGCTTTAGATAGTAACAATCAGGTCATTACATTTCTTTATGTTGAAGATGTATATTTAAAAAATAAAGATTTTGAAAAACTTTCATTCACTAGTAATAATATCATTGTTATATCAATTAATAAAAAATTGATAATAAAAAACATAAAAATTGTACTTAAAAATATAATCTATTATGCAATAAGTAAAGTTTTTAGTAACAGCTCAAGTAAGGATTTAGAATAATAAAAAAGAGAATTGTGATTAACAATTCTCTTTTTTATTATTCTAATGGTGGGCCTTCAGGGACTCGAACCCCGGACCTGCCGGTTATGAGCCGGACGCTCTAACCAACTGAGCTAAAGGCCCTAACAACATTTGGCAGGGGTGGCAGGATTTGAACCCACGACATTCGGTTTTGGAGACCGACGTTCTGCCGCTGAACTACACCCCTAGCTAAATAAAAATGGTGCCCAGAGCCGGAATCGAACCAGCGACACGTGGATTTTCAGTCCACTGCTCTACCGACTGAGCTATCTGGGCAAAATTTAAATATGTAATTGGTGGGCCTTCAGGGACTCGAACCCCGGACCTGCCGGTTATGAGCCGGACGCTCTAACCAACTGAGCTAAAGGCCCTTAAAGAATGTGGCGGAGAAGGAGGGATTTGAACCCTCGCGCCCCTTATCGGGACCTACTCCCTTAGCAGGGGAGCCTCTTCAGCCACTTGAGTACTTCTCCTTTTGGCGGAGAGAGTGGGATTCGAACCCACGTGGGCCGCAAAGCCCAAACGGTTTTCAAGACCGCCCCGTTATGACCACTTCGGTACCTCTCCATTGGTGATCCATCCGCGACTCGAACGCGGGACACCCTGATTAAAAGTCAGGTGCTCTGCCGACTGAGCTAATGGATCAAATATAAAAGTGGCTGGGGTGGCAGGACTCGAACCTGCGAAAATGCTAGAGTCAAAGTCTAGTGCCTTACCGGCTTGGCTACACCCCAACATAATGGTGCACCTAGGAGGATTCGAACCCCCGGCACACGGATTAGAAGTCCGTTGCTCTATCCTACTGAGCTATAGGTGCACGTTATTAATTTTCTATGGAGCGGGTGAAGGGAATCGAACCCTCGCAACCAGCTTGGAAGGCTGGGGCTCTACCACTGAGCTACACCCGCATATTATTAATTTACTTACTTTTATTGGTGGAGGAGACTGGATTCGAACCAGTGAAAGCTGAGCTAACGGATTTACAGTCCGTCCCCTTTGGCCAACTCGGGAACTCCTCCTGAT
>NZ_SRIB01000006.1 GCF_004684055.1 Soehngenia longivitae | reverse complement strand
TGTTAGGCACGCCGCCAGCGTTCGTCCTGAGCCAGGATCAAACTCTCATTTAATAGTTTGATTTAGCTCAATTACTTATTTTTGTTTCTTTTTAAAAATTAACTTTGTAGTTTATTCAAAGTTTCACACTGTTTAGTTTTCTTGGTTCGTTGCCGCTCTTTCAGCGACTTTGTTAGTATAACATCTTTCAATATCCTGTGTCAATAGCTTTTTTAAATTTTTTTAAAGTTTTTGTAAAATCCTCATTAGCATTTAATTATGCTGTTGACTCTATATATATTAGCACTTATGAGTAGTAAAGTCAATATTAATTGTCATTAAAAAATCTTAAAATTTATTGGAGTTAATCTTATTTTTAAGCATTTATTGCAATTGCGTTACCTAACGCAATTGAATTTAACTTTGTTCTATTATCATCAGCTCTTGAGGTTAGAACTATAGGTACTTTTGCGCCAACTATTATACCTGCAGATTCTCCGTTTGCTAAATAAGTTATTGCTTTGCCAATCCCATTACCCATCTCAATATTTGGTACTAACAGCACATCAGCATCTCCTCCAACCTCACTTTTTATCCCCTTTATTTCACAAGCTGTTTTTGAAACTGCTAAATCTAATGCAAATGGTCCATCAATGATTATATCTTTATCGAATTGCCCCTCTAAATACATTTCTCTTAATTTAGCTGCATCTATTGTTGCTGGCATCTTAGGATCGACCTTTTCTTTAGCTGCTAGTACCGCTACTTTTATCTCTTTTAAGTCTAATGCTCTCGCAACCACTGCAGCATTATTTATAATATTAATCTTTTCTTCTAAATTAGGTTGTAGATTCATACCTCCATCAGTTAAAAAAAGAAGCTTATGATATGTATCTACTTGATAAATCATAACATGACTTAATAACTTAAATTTTCTTATTCCCCATTCTTTATTCAATACTGCTTTTAACAATATTGATGTATCTACTAACCCTTTCATGAGAAAATCAGCTTCGCCATCATGTGCTAACTTTACTCCAATTTCACTAGCTTTATTAAGATCTGTTTCTTCAATGAATTGGAACTCTGATATATCTAAGCCATATGATTTTGAAATCTCATAAGTTCTTTCTTTATCCCCAATTAATATCGGTGTAGTTAATCCCATTTTGTAACTCTCTATTACAGCTTCTAAAACTTCACGATCCTGACACGCAACAACTGCCATCTTTTTGGATCTACCCTTTAATTTGTACAGCTCATCAATAGTTTTTATCAATTTCTTTCCCTCCCATTGTTATCTGATACAAAGTTTTCAATAGCTTTTAATTGATTTAATATATTTTCGTCACTTGGATTGAGCTCATTTGCTAGTTTTATGTCATTATATCCCTTGAGTATTTCATCAATATTTAAATAGCCTAAGCCTCTGTTAAAATAAAGTCTATAATCGTCATTAGCTATTTTTATCCCTTCCGTGAAAATTTCAATTGCCTTTTTAATGTCTCCTTCGTTAAAGTAAACTATGCCTAGCTCATTATAAACATCAGAATAATCTTTGTTTTTATCTAGTGCTAGTGTCAAAAAATGTTTGGCTAATTCTAGATTCCCATAACCACTGTATGCTACACCCAATAAATAATCAATATAAAAATCATCTTTACCTTTGCCGATAAGTTTGTTTAACTCATCAATAGCTTTTTCATAGTTCATGTTCTTCATCTGCCATAGTGCCATCTCTATTGTGTAGTCTTTCTCTATCTTTTCCAATTCAGCTCTTATTTCATCTTTGCTATTTTCATCAGCTTCTAATACAAGAGCTTTTTCCCATGTCAATTTAGCTTTGATTAATTCATTAAAATGTAAATAGTAGAAACCCAACTTATAATAAGCTGGGTAATAGCTATTATCTTCCGATATTATGTCTTCTAAAATGTTTTTAGATTCAATTATGAATTTATTCCCTTTTTCGATGTTTTCCTTTTCTATAAATCCTTTTCCAATGGCTTCAATGCTTAATGCATAATAAAATTTATATTCATTGTTTCCCGAAATCATTGTTAAAGTTCTAAAATACAATGTGCTTAATTCATATTGTTCATTATCAAAATATGATAAGCCTTTCATAAATATATATTTAGTTGAAGTTTTATATATAGATTTCAAAAAAGTTACATAATATTCATTAAATTTAAATTTAGCATCTGCTCCTACTATAACTGCCATTCCTTCAATTATTCTCTCTAATGGGATGTTATTCAACAAATCTTCGTTTTTTAAATCTTCAATGAACTTATCTGTTACTATTGGCAAAGGTATATTATCGCCAATTCTAAATCCTGATATTTCAATATTTTTTCCTTCTTTTAGTTGTAAAAACGAAACTTCTTTAGCGTATTTTATTAATAAATCGTCTATCTCTTTCATGAGCATTCTCTCCTAAAATTTATTCATGAATTGCCTTTTTCTTCTAGTTGATGTACTTAAAAATTTAAATAAGTGCCCTCTATAGATCATAAAAAATGATAATAATACACTTATGAGTAGCAGTTCTAATATAAAAGGTATAAAATTCGAAACACTTATTGCAAGTAAATTTGTATTTGAAATATTAAATATAAAAAATAAACATGCTCCAAATACTATATTTGGGACAAACCAGTTTAAAAAATTTTCTTTAATAAATTCTATACAATATAAAATCGAATCTCTAGAATCATAATTCTTTAAATATATAGTTTCAGGCAGAGGATTTAATGCAAATATTATAAATAGCTGAAAAATCAAACTAAGCAAATATCCAATATTACCAATCAAATTAAGTGTTGATGATAAAATAAAGTTCACAATGAAAAATATAAATAAAATTCCATAAACTTTCCATAAATAGTAGTTTAATCCTTCAATTACATCTTTCCATCTAAATCTATTATACTGAACGATGTTGTTCAACACAAAAAGAAAACTTGAAATCAATGCTGCTTCTATCAAAGCCATCAATATTCCTGAAATAATACTCAACGCGCCACTAAAAATATTTGACACAAGTGGTAACATTATCTGACTGATTAACAAATATACTAAAACAATTAAAAGTGCTTCCCAGTGACTTTTAATCGAATTTAAAGTTTTTACGAAAGTTTGTTTGTTTACGCCTATTATATCTTTTATCAATTCCATTGACATCTCTCCTCATATTATTTTTATAATGTCTAAAACATTCGATTTATTTAATACCCCTTTTTTATTATATTCAAAAATTATAATTCTTTCGTCCTGGTTATACTCTTTTTTTGGGTTTTTTATTATTTCTAAAATATCATAATTAAACTTGCATATGTTTACATCTTTTAATATCTCTTTTGTTGGTTGTTCAGGAGAGTGATATTTCATTTTATTTATAATATTAGAATTCTTCAATATAGAATGAAATTCGTTAGATTCTATTTTTGATGAAGTTTGCATAAAGTCAGGTAAAATATTATCCACTTTTGAATACAAGTAATCAAATTTCATTATATCCACTAATATTTCATAATTGTCAAAGTTCTTGTATTTATAGTACTTATTAAGATAATGATATAATGATTTTTTGCTGTGAGATGTATTGAAAAAATCAACTGAAAACAGATATTTAGAAAAATCTTCAAAAAACTCAAATGGCCTAGAAAATTCAACTTTTATCAAATATTCTATAGAATTTATAAAATACCCTTCATTGTAGTATTTTTCCACAACTTCTTCTATGAACTTTAACTTTACTATATCAGAATATGAAATATAATTATTATACAATATCTCATACGGTGGTTTATCCAAGTAAACATATCCATGTAACTCCTGATTTAATCTAAGTTTTGAACCCTTCAACAATTTTAGAAACCCAAGTTGAAGTTTATCAGGATGTATATGATATAAATCATCAAACGACTTTGAGAAAGTCATATAATCTTCATAAGGCAGTCCGATTATCAAATCTAGATGCTGATGAATATTTCCCCCCTCTTTAATCATTAATGAAACATTTTTCACCTTCTCATAATCTTCATTTCTACTAATTTCCTTGAGTGTTTTTTCATTTGTAGATTGTACCCCAATTTCAAATTGAAATAAACCTTCCTTTACATTCTTTAAATATTCAATCTGCTCAAAATCAAGCAGCCTTGCTGTTAATTCAAAATGAAAATTTATATCATTTGGATTTAACTGAATGATATGATCGATAATATCTTTTGCAAATTTTTTATTAGCATTAAATGTTCTGTCAACAAATTTTATCTGTTTTACATCTTTTTTTACTAAATAATCTATATCTTCCAAAACTCTTTCCACTGAAAAAAATCTTACTCTTTTCCCAGAAGAAAGACAAAAATCACAAGTAAAAGGGCAACCCCTGGAAGCTTCATAATAAACAATTTTACCAGAAAAGTCTTCATCACTTCCTATATAAGGAGATGGAATGGAATCAAGGTTCTCAATTGGCTTTCTTTTCTTATTTTCTATGATCTTACCATCATCTCTAAATACTAATCCATCTATATTATAAAGATTAAACCCAAGTAATAGTTCTTTAAAAGTTTCCTCTCCTTCTTCACATATAATGTAGTCAATAAAGGCATTTTCTTCCATCAATTTTTTACTATCAAATGATACTTCTGGTCCACCTAATAATATTTTCATGTTTGGATTTACTATTTTTAAGCGTTTACAAACATCGAGCGTTTGCTCTAGATTCCATATATATGTTGAAAAGCCAACCATATCTGGACTTAAAATAAATATTTTCCTTGCTATTTCTTCAGTTGTTTGATTTATAGTAAATTCAATAATATCAATTTTCTCGATATCTTCTACATATTTCTTTAAATATCTTATTGCAAGATTTGTATGAATAAATTTTGAATTAAGTGTTGTTAATAATATTGACATATTGCACCTCGAAATATTCTTATAATTTGTTAAGCATATTCTTCTGTTGAATAATTACAATAAAAGATATAATATAATAAATATAAAGCTATGAAAGGGGACAAATAATGAAACAATTTGAATTTGACAAAATATCAATCCAGGAGATCTCCAAAGATGATATGTTATTAATTCTCGAAGCTCTAAAATATACTGGAGAAAGCACTCATATAGAAGATTTTTTAAGTTTGAGAAATAATATATTAAATCAGTTAGCCACTTTATCAGAATCAAGCCCTCAAGAATTTTTAGATTACTTAATGGAAGAGACCTTATCTAATTAGATAAGGTCTACATCTTATTTGGCGCTTCAATTCCAAGTAGTGATAATCCAGTTTTAATTGCCGTCTTAACTGCGTAGACAAGAGATAATCTAGTTTGTTTTAGTTTCTCGTCTTCAACTATAATAGAAGTAGAATTATAATATTTATTAAATAATTTAGCTAGTTCTAATATATGTCTTGTTATAAAATATGGTTCATTTTTTTCCATTGAATCTATAATTACCTCTGAAAATCCATATAGGTTCCTTAAAATATTAGTTTCTTCTTCTTTAGTTAAATCCTTATATGATATTTCGTATGATTGGTCATAATTGCCTTTTTCCAACAAAGAATTTGCTCTCGCATGAGTATATTGTACATATGGTCCTGTCTCCCCTTCAAAACTTAGAGTCCTTTCCCAGCTAAAAGTATAGTCTTTAATCCTTTGATTGAATAGCTCTTGAAACACTACGGCTCCTATACCCACTTGTTTAGCTACTTCTTCTTTATTTGGAAGATTAGGATTTCTTTCTTCTATTACTTCTTTAGTTCTTTCTATAGCTGTATTCAATACATCTTCTAAAAATACAACTCTTCCTTTACGAGTGGACAAAGTTCCTTCTTCTAAACTTACCATTCCAAAGGGAACATGTATGCAATCACGGGCCCATTCGTATCCCATAAGCTCAAGTATCTTAATCCATGCTTTAAAATGCAAATTTTGCTGAGATGCAACCACATAGATATTTTTATAAAAATCATAATGTTCTTTTCTATATATTGCTGCAGCAATATCTCTTGTTGTATATAATGTAGAACCGTCTTTCTTCATTATCAAGGCAGGTGGCATTCCATAAGGTTCTAAATCTACGATGAGTGCACCTTCTGATTCTTTTAATAACCCCTTCTCTTTCATTTCTTCAACAACTGCCGGCATTTTATCAGAATAAAAACTTTCACCCGCATATGAATCAAATTTAATATTTAATAGATCATATACTCTATTAAACTCCTTTAAACTAATATCTCGTATCCATTTCCAAAGATTCAGTGCCTCTTCATCTTTGTCTTCAAGCTTTTTAAACCAGTGTCTTGCTTCTTCCATCAATTCAGGATTGTTCTCTGCTTCAGAGTTGAATCTAACGTAAAGTTTCAATAATTCTCTTATTGGATCTTTCTCAATAATTTCTTTGTCGCCCCATCTTTTGTATGCAGATATAAGCATACCAAATTGTGTTCCATAATCGCCTAAATGGTTTATTGTGACAACATCAAATCCTAAAAATTTATATATTTTAGATAATGAATTCCCTATGACAGTTGATCTTATATGTCCAATGTGAAATGGTTTCGCAATATTAGGAGATGAAAATTCTACAATAACTTTTTTCCCTTCTCCTACATTAGTTGAACCATATTTATCTTTCTTTTCTTTTATTTCATTTAAGACTTCAGAAGCTAGTTTTTCTTTATTGATAAAAAAGTTCAAATAAGGTCCTACAGCTTCGATTCTTTCAAAATTTACATTGTTAGCCAATTTGCTTTCTAATTCTTTTGCGATTATATTAGGCGCTTTTTTATATTCTTTTGCAAGTTTAAATACAGGGAATGCAAAATCTCCCATATCATAAGATGGTGGTATTTCAATTAATTTTCCTATCTCCTCATGTGTTAAGCTATCTATATTCTGCTTGAGTAGACTAATAAGTTCTTCTTTAAAATCTATCAAGTAAATTCCTCCTTTTGGTATTTGTTAAAGTTATATTATCAATAATATATCAATATTTTGATAATTACAATGATTATTTAAGTTTAACTACTGTAACCCCATCCCCACCTTCATTGTATTCTCCATATCTTATACTCTCAACATGTTTATTTTTATTCAAATAAGATCTTATTCCTTCTCTAAGTACACCTGTACCTTTTCCATGAATGATTAAAACCTCATTAAGTCCAGCTAAGTAAGCATCATCTAAATATTTGTCTATTTCCATAATGGCATTTTCTATGTCGTATCCTCGTAAATCTAATTCCTTTTTGATATTTTTAGCCTTTGTTAAGGTTTTTTTATCTAACCTTTTTTGTGATTTTTGATCATTAATTATATCATCATCAGTACTTGATAATTCCGAAATATTTACATTAATTTTCATAATTCCAACTTGTACATCTAGATTTCCCTTTTCATCAGGAAGAGTAAGTACAGTACCTATCTGGTTAATATTGTTGACTTTGATTGTCTGCCCAATTTTAACTTTTTTTATTGATTTTGTATGTTTCACGTTTTTGTTTGCTTCGATTATTTGTTGTTCCAGTCTATCGATTTTTGAAGATAAATCTTTTTTTACTTCTGTAATTTTGTTTTGTTTTTCTCTATCTAATTCAAAGAAGATCTCTCTTATTTGTCTTACTAAATCATCTGCTTGTTTGTTCGCATCATCTAAAACTTTTAAAGCATTTTGCTTAGCTTCGATGATTATTTTTTCTTTTTCATCAAGCATCTTCTTCCTTTCTAATAGCAACTCTTTTTCCATTCTCTTTAAAGCTTTTTTCAAATTTTCAATTTCTATTTTTTCAGATTCTATTATCTTTCTATCCTGATCAATTGATTTTAAAACTTCTTCAAATTCAATGTTTTCCTTTGACATTAATTCTTTGGCATTTTCAACAATATTATCAGATAATCCAAGCCTTTTAGAAATTTCAAAAGCATTTGATTTCCCTGGTAATCCTATGAGAAGCTTATATGTTGGGCTTAAAGTTTCGACATCAAATTCCATAGAAGCATTTTTTACCTTTTCAGTAGTCAGCGCATATATTTTCAACTGACTATAATGTGTAGTCGCAATCGTTCTTATTTCTTTACTTCTTAACTCATTTAAAATAGCCATTGCAAGAGCAGCGCCTTCAACTGGATCTGTTCCCGCACCTAATTCATCAAATAAAACAAGTGAATTATCCTTTACCTCATTTAATATTTGCACAATATTTTTCATATGAGATGAAAAAGTAGACAAATTCTGTTCAATACTTTGCTCATCTCCAATATCCGCAGCAACATAATCAAATACTGCTAGATTCGAATTCTCTGACGCTGGTATAAAAAGACCTGATTGCCCCATCAACGTAAGTAAGCCTACGGTTTTTAAAGTTACTGTTTTACCTCCTGTATTCGGTCCAGTGATAACTAAAGTTTTAAACTCATCTCCAATATATACATCAATAGGAACTACATTTCCTTCTAATAACGGGTGCCTTGCCTTTTTGAAATTTAAATACCCATTTTTATTAAGTTCTGGTTTTGAAGCATCTAAATCAATAGCTAATTTTGCTTTGGCAAATATAAAATCTAAATATGCAATTGTGTCTTGATTTATTTTTATAAGATCTACACTTTGTGATACAAATTGTGATAATTCCATGAGCACTCGTTCAATTTCCTTCTGTTCCTCAATTTCCAATTCCCTTATTTCATTATTGAGTTCTACAACTGCTAAAGGCTCAATAAAAGTAGTAGCTCCACTAGATGATACGTCATGTACGATTCCTGCAACACTTGATTTGTTTTCAGCTTTTACAGGTATAACATATCTTCCATCCCTAATTGTCACGATATTATCTTGTAAATATTTTTTATTTGAGAGACTATTGAGTATACTATTAAGTTTATCTTTAATACTATCATTTTTGGCTCTGATTTTTCTTCTTATGTCTCTAAGTTTAACACTCGCATTATCAGATATTTCATCCTCGCTTAAAATTGCATTCCCAATTTTATCTTCAAGAATTTTTAACACTGTTATTTGATTTGCTAATTCTTCAAAAATAGTGAATTCAGTTTTAAGGTTTTCTTTTTGTGAGAGAATATATGTCTTTAACTCTCTTGAAACTTTTAACACTCTAGATATTTGAATTAGCCCATACGGTGTTAAAGAACCCCCAATCATCGCCCTTTTTAAATAATCATCAACTTGTTCAATCTCAGATAAGGGTGGTCTACCTATCCGTAATATCATTTTATATGCTTCTTCTGTTTCATCAAGCATTTCTTGAATTTTAATCAAGTCAGTATTTGGCGACAAATTATCAGATAAATTTTTACCCAAAAAAGTTATACATTGTTCTTTTAATTTATTTATTATTTTTTCATACTCTAGTACTCTTAAGCTTTTATCATTCAAGCAATTCACCCCTACAATATACCTCTATTTATATGTCCTTTTGTTATCTGCTGTTTCTTTTTGAAATTTTCTACAAAATTGCTAACTTCTTTTTTCGTTATTTTCTCATTCATAAATTCATAATAAATATCGATTATCTCATCTATATTTTCCTCAAATGTAAAATTCAATCTAAACCACTCTATTCCTGCTCTATTAAGTTCTTCAATTTCTTCTAATATCATAAGCGGCATGGAATTATAAATAACGCTATGGTTATTGTTTTTTTGAACGCGGAAAAAATATCCTTTTTCGTCTTTTAAATAATAACCACTTCTATAAGTGCAATTAACACAATTCTTTTCATCAACGCATCCCTTAACCGTAGCAAACGGACAATTTCTAGCAATCATCGCTGGCAAGTAACCGTATACGGCATAGCTTAAATTGCCTTCTATTTTATTTGACATGTATTTAATCTGATTTAAATTCAATTCTGGTGAAAGAATTACCGTGTCTATCCCTTTATTTATCAACAAATTTGCTGAATATGAATTAAAAATATTTAATCCTATGTCAGCTAATATTTTTTTGTCAAAATTGTTAAGAATATGGTAAAGCATTCCTAGATTTGAAACTGCAATCCCATCTAGTAAATCATTAAACTCATCTATTGTATTATTGAAATCCTCAATTTCACTTTCATACACTACGATGCCTGTTGAGAGAAACGTTTCTACATTGTTTCTCTTAGCTGTAAGTAAATTTTCCTCAATATTTTCTTTAAAATCAAAGATTATTCTGTTTATTTTAGAAAAATCAATTTCATCAAATTGTCTTTGCGAACTAATTTTTACTTCTATTTTAGCTTTAGATTTCTTTTTAATATGTGGTTTCGCTTCCGCCAAAGTTTCTTTTAAATTTATTTCTTTCCTGCTTTGTATATTAGTAATTTTATTTAGTATTTTCCCAATAGCTTCTCTTCTCATTTCATTGATGAGTTTAATGTCTAAAAATGCATCATCGTCTATTTCGCATTCTAAATTTTCTAAGTAAAATGGTGTATTCCCTAGTTTAGATAGTTGTTTTTCTACTATCTGATAATTTAATGGAATATTTTTTGCTTCTTCTATTATTTCTTTAGAAACTACTTCAATCTTATTATTATCAAAATTCAATTCTAATGTCGCTTTTTTACCTGTTTTCAATTTTGCGATGAAAGATATTGGGATTTTACTCTCTACTTCATAGCTTTTAATAGCCTTATTGATTAGTTTTTTATTAGAAGTTCTGATGACATTAGATTTATTCTTTATGTTTTTTATATCGAACTCAATTATATCATTTACACAACCATCAGACTTAGATATAAATCCTACAGTTTCTCCTTTGATATTTAAAAATTCAAGTCCATCCCCAATACTTATTTTATCAAGCAATTTAACTTTTACCTTATTATTATTATTTGTTTCAATTACTTTCCCAATGACTACTCCTCTATTATTAGGTCTATCTATAGCCATCAGTTTAGCCCCATAATCTCCTAACATAATGCCTTTTGTGAATTTCCTGTTGAATATTTCATATAAGTTCTTTTTATCATCATCATTAATTAATTCTCCATCCAAGCTTTTTCTATACACAGAACATGCAATGGCTACATACTCAGGTCTCTTCATTCTACCTTCTATCTTAAAAGATGTAACCCCAGCCTCTATAAGTTCTTCTAAATAATCAATTGTGTTTAGATCTCTTGTACTTAAATAGTAGTTAGCATCTGATTCAACCTTTTTTTCTGAGCTGTAGATACAATATTTTTTTCTGCAAGGTTGGGCACAAGCTCCTCTGTTTCCACTTCTTCCACCTATCAAGCTACTCATTAGGCATTGTCCAGAATATGAAAAACAAAGTGCACCATGTATGAAAGCTTCTATTTCAATATTAACATTGTTTCTTATTCTCTTGATCTCTTCTAGTGGCATTTCTCTAGCGACTACTACTCTCTTAACTCCCATTTCTTCTAATAATTTAAATCCTTCTAAGTTGTTTATGGTCATTTGGGTACTAGCATGTATGGCTAAATCTGGAAAATTTTCCGATACTAATTGACATAAACCTATATCTTGGATTATTACTGCATCTACTCCATTAATATATAAAAAATTTACAAAGTTAATAGCTTCGGGAATTTCTTTTTCATCAATTAATGTGTTTACTGTAACATATATCTTTTTATTTCTTAAATGTACGTATTGAATAGCTTGTATTATTTCTTCATCCGTGAAGTTTGAAGCGTATTTTCGCGCACTAAAACTTTTCCCACCTATATATACCGCATCAGCACCATTGCTTATGGCTGCTTTTAAAGCAATCATGCTCCCTGCCGGAGCTAGTAGCTCTAACTTGTTTCCCTGCATTTTATATTCCTCACTTCTTTTTACTTAAGCTTTGCAATTCAGTTAATTGTTTTTTCAATTCTACTAATTCAACCTGGGCTTTAAAGTTTTTCTCTTTATATTCTTCAACTTCTTTTTGTAAATCTTTTATTTTATTATTCTTTTCTTCTAACTCCTCTTTTAACAAATTTACTGATTTATATAATTCTTCCAAATTCATTTTTGTCTTAATCACTTCATCTTTATGTTCGATATTCTTCTTTTCTAGTTCATCAATTGTTTTCTTGTATTCTTCAATTTCCTTTTTTAATCCTTCGTATTTTTCTAGAGGTTCTTTGGATTTTTTTTGCAAATCTTTAAGCTCATTCTTTGCTTTGAACAATTCATCAGAAATATTCAAAGCTGCCAATGTAGCTGCCATAGCAGGACTTAATTTTTCATTCCTATTAGAAAGTTTTTTTATATTAACATCAACATACTCCGCTAATTCTCTGACATATCTTTCATCTTCTGTTCCAATAATTGTAAAGTTACGACCATCTATTAATACATTTATCTTTTTATAATCCGTCATAACTATTCCCCCTAAAATTTTATTAAAACAGGGTAGAAATTTTCTACCCTGTCAACTCCTTAGCCGTGCTTGGAATTTTTCTCTCAAGTCATCTATAATTTTTTTCTGAATTTGATTTACTTCTTCGTCTTTTAATGTCTTTTCGCTTGATCTATATCTGATAGAGAATGCAAGGCTTTTCTTACCTGAATCAATTTGATTTCCTCTGTAAATATCGAATAATTCAATACTCTCAATCAGCTCTCTACCATTTGAATTAATAACTTCTTCAATATCACCAACTGTAATATCTTCATCAACGACAATCGCTATATCTCTAACTATTGATGGATATCTAGGTAATTCAGTGTATTTTCTATCTAAGTTTATAAATTCAAAAAGACAATTAAAATCCAATTCTGCAATATATACCCTTTTATCAAAATCATAATTTTTCATTATATCAGGATGAATCTCGCCAAATACGCCCAATGATTTGCTATTTTTAATCATTTTGGCAGTTCTACCTGGATGATAAATCGGATTATTTGATTCTCTGATATACTCAATATCTTTTATCCCAAGCCTTTCTAATAGAATTTCAATCACGTCTTTTAGAAAATAAAAATCTTTATCTCCATACATTCCTATGCATATCATAGCTTTCTCTTCTGGCAAGGAATCTCTACTAGAATTTGGCAAGAATACATTCCCAATTTCATACACTCGCATGCTCTCTATGCCTCTATTATTATTTTTATTTAACAAGTCAAGCATATTAGGTGTCAGTGTAGTTCTCATAACACTATAATCTTCGCCAAGAGGATTCATTAAGCGGATATAGTTTCTAAACTCATGATTGGAAGGAAGGTTCAACTTATCAAATGCTCTTGGGCTAATAAAAGAATATGTCATTGCTTCATTAAATCCAAGGCCCCATAATATGTCTTTTATATAATTTTGCAATTCTTTGTCTTCAGGTCTGCCCCCTCTTGTAAGTTTCCCAAATAATGGTTTTGCTTCAATATTATGAAACCCATAAAGCCTTCCTACTTCTTCTATCAAATCAGCTTCTACTTTTACATCTCTTCTAAATGTAGGTACTACTACGTTTAAAATATCTTCATCTAAAAAACTCGTTTCGAATTTTAGCCTATTTAAATAATTTATCACTTCAGCTTTTTCGATTTTTGCTCCTAATAATTTTTCTATTCTGCTCATTCTTAGTTTGATATTAGTCTTCTCTGGGATAAACTTCATAATATCATAATTGCCATTTAATATTTTACCGGCACCAATTAATTCAATGAGTTGACATGCTCTATCTACCGCAAATTTACATAAATTTTCGTCAATCCCTTTTTCAAATCTTGTCGAAGCTTCTGTTCTCAAACCTAACCTTTTTGCAGTAAGTCTTACATTTTTTGGTTCAAAATTTGCGCCTTCGAGAACTACCAACTTAGTTGACTGAGTTATTTCAGTGTTAGATCCCCCCATAACTCCAGCTATCCCAATCGCTTTATATTCATCTGCGATCACAATATCTTCTCGTGTTAATACCCTCTCTACACCATCTAATGTAGTCAGTTTTTCATGATCTGTAGCTTGCCTTATTACTATCTTTCTACCATCAATTTTATCGATATCAAATGCATGTAGTGGCTGTCCTAATTCAAGCATAACATAATTAGTAACATCTACAATGTTGTTTATTGGCCTTACTCCAGAATTCATCAATGATGTCTTGAGCCATAATGGAGATGGTTTGATTTCTACATCTTTTATAGCTTTTGCATAATATCTATGACATTTTTGTGTAGCTACATCGATACCATTGATCAAGTCTTTAATGTCATCAACTTGATTATTGATTTGAATATCTATATCTTTTAAATCTACATTAAATGTTGCAGCGGACTCTCTTGCCATGCCATATATGCTAAGACAATCCGGTCTATTTGGTGTTATTTCAAATTCGATTACTTCATCATCCAAGGATAAAGCCTTTACTATATCTAACCCGAGCTCTACATCATCATTTATTATAAATATACCATCTTTAGCTTCCTTAGGTATGACATTATCTTCATAGCCTAATTCTCTTAAAGAACATAACATCCCTTGCGAAACAACCCCTCTAAAATCAGCTTCACTGATCTCTTTTCCATTTGGTAGACGTGCTCCTACTTTTGCCACAGGCACTAAATCTTCCACAGATACATTTTGTGCACCAGTAACAATTGTCAAAACTTCTTTTCCTAGATTCACTTTGCAAATTCTTAATTTATCAGCATTTGGGTGTTCATCTATTTTTTCAATTTTCCCAACTACTACTCCAGAAATTCCTTTATTTGGTTTTATTATCGATTCTACATGAGATCCAGAGTATGTAAGCCCATCTGCAATTTCTTTAGATGATAATTCAATATCAACATATTTTTTAAGCCATTTAATCGGTAAAAGCATATTATAATCACACCCTTTGCTAAAACTGTTCTAAAAATCTATTGTCATTGTCAAACAATAGTCTTATATCTTTGATGCCATATTTAACCATTGTAATCCTATCAACACCCATTCCAAATGCAAAACCAGTGTATTTTTCTGAATCTATTCCGCAATTTTCTAAGACTTTTGGATGAACCATTCCACATCCTAATAATTCCATTGACCAACCAGTATAATTGCAATGAGGGCACCCCTCTCCTCTACATTCTACACAAGTTACATCAACTTCAGCACTTGGTTCAGTAAATGGAAAATAATGTGGCCTGTATCTAGTTTTCATGTCTTTCCCAAACAATTCTTTGATAAATATATCTAGAGTATATTTTAAATTTGCCATTGAAATATTCTCATCTACAACTAGCCCTTCTAATTGGTGAAACATAGGAGAATGGGTGTCATCAACATCATCAAATCTAAAAGTTCGACCAGCAGAAATTATTTTTAGTGGTGCATTGTATTTCATCATTGCCCTAATTTGAACTGGTGAAGTATGTGTTCTTAACAATAGTTTGTCATTTATATAAAAAGTGTCAGATAGATCTCTAGAAGGATGGTTTTCGGGTGAATTTAACATGTCAAAATTATTTTCTACCGTTTCTATCTCAGGACCTGTGACAACATTAAATCCCATACTAATAAATAAATCTTCTAATTCCTTTATGGTTTGGAGTAGTGGATGTTTATGACCTAAATAGTTAACCTTCCTTCTTTCAGTAATATCTATTGTTTCAATTCTAATTTTTTCAAATTTCTCCTGTTGTTCAAGCTTTGTTTTAGTCTCATCTAGTATTCTTTCTATCTCAAAGCGAACTTCATTTGCTTTTTGGCCTATTATAGGTCTTAATTCTTTAGATAGATTCCCCATCTCTCTTAATATTAAAGTCAATTGACCTTTTTTGCCCAGATATTTAATTCTAATTTTTTCAATATCGTTTAAGTCATTGGATTTTTTTATTTCTTCTATTGCCGATTTTAGCAATTCATTGAGCTTATTTTCCATCATATGCTCCTTTCAATATAAAATTGTAAAATAGATAAATGCATTACTTTATTATACCATATTTTTTAAATCTTAGTCGATATTTCATACATGATAATTGATGCTGCAATGCTAGCATTCAGAGATTCTGCATTCCCTTTCATATTAATCATTAAAAAATCAGAAGCTAATTCTTTAACAATATCTGAAACACCTCTGCCTTCATTTCCAATCACAATGATATCTCCACTTTTAAAGTCAAATTCATTAACTGGAATCCCATCTTTAGGTATAGTTGCTAAGAATCTAAAACCTCTATTTTTGAGCTCTAATATCCCTTCTCTTCCTATACTGTTTAAAAAAATTGGGACCCTAAAAATGGATCCCATGGTTGCTCTTATTACTTTTGGATTGTATGGATCAACAGTATTTGCCCCAAGAATCAAACCATCTAATCCAAATGCATCAATTGTTCTAATAATAGTGCCTAAATTCCCAGGATCTTGAATTCCATCAGAATAAAGCAGAATGCTATTTGACTGAATATCTTTTATATTAGACAATCTAAAATTAACAACTGCCAAAATCCCTTGCGAATTTTCTAATTTACTTATGGATTCGAACAATTTATGGTCTAATACAAATACATCAGTTTTATCCATTTTTCGTGATAAACTCTGAGTTATAGTTTCGCTTAAATTAGCTTTTTCCGAAATCATTATGCACTCTATTCTTTGATTGTATTCTAAAGCTTCTAATAATATTTTTTCGCCTTCTATTATGAATAAGTTTTTGTTCCATCTAGAATTTCTATTTTCTAAGCTTCTTACTAATTTTATAAATTTATTTTCTCTAGATGAAATTCTTCTTATATCATTCACTTGTTTTTTCCTCTATTCTAGCCATATCAGATATACTGCCCAAAGCTAGCAAAATATCTCCTTCACATATAACATCATCTGGCCCAGGTGAAACGTTTATGTCTGAGCCTCTTTTAATAGCCATTACATTAATCCCATATTTATTTCTAAGCCTAAGCTGTGCTAAACTTTTGCCTGTCCATTGTTTTACAGACTGTATCTCCATAATACTGTATTCTGGTGATAATTCAATAAAATCAATAATCCCTTTCGATGATAAGTTGTGTGCAACTCTAACTCCCATATCTCTTTCAGGAAATATAACTTTATCAGCACCAATCTTTCTTAAAACTTTTCCGTGTAAATCTGATTGTGCTTTCGCAACAACTTTTTTTACACCCAATTCCTTCACTATTAAAGTTGCTAAAATAGAAGCTTCTAAATTTGATGCAATACTTATGACAGCTACATCAAAATTTCTTATTCCGAGTTCTCTCATGACGTTTTCATCCATTACGTCTGCCTGAACCGCATGTGTAACATGGCCCGAAATTGCTTCTATAACTTCTTCATCTCCGTCAATAGCTAAAACTTCATTTCCTAAATTATACAATGTCTCAGCAACTGCTGATCCAAACCTGCCACATCCAACAACAACAAATGATTTCATCATAGACCCCCATTAACCTACCGTAATATTTCCTTCTGCATATCTAAATCTCTTATGTTCTTCTTTATAACCAACTGCAAATGCTAATGTTAGCGGACCTACTCTCCCAGAATACATAGTTAAAGTCAAAATCAACTTACCTGCGTTACTCAATTCTGGAGTAATACCTCTTGATAGTCCTACAGTACCAAATGCAGATGTTGTCTCAAATAATATATTTAAAAATTCTTGATCTTCAGTCAAAGTTAATATAAAAGTTACAAAAAACACCAAAGCTATTCCTATCATTATAATTGCAATTGATTTAAAAATTGTTTCATAAGGAATTCTTCTCTTAAAAACTTCTACATCTCTTTCTCCTTTGATTATGCTTATAGTAGAAATAATCAATACTAGCATAGTTACAGTTTTAACTCCGCCTGCGGTTGATCCTGGTGAACCCCCAATAAACATCAATATAATTGTCAATAAAGTACTACTTTGATTCATTCCAGCGACATCAATCGAATTAAAACCTGCTGTACGCGGTGTAATTGATGCAAATAACGATGCTAAAGTCTTTTCTTTAAATGTAAATTCTTGCATTGTCAATGGGTTATTTGATTCTAAAATATAAAAGATTATTGTACCAAAAAATATTAAAAAAACTGTAAAAGAAATTGCTAGTTTTGAATGAAGTGATAGTTTTCTCCATTTTCTATTTCGCACAACGTCTAATATTACACCAAATCCTATTCCTCCCAATACTATTAAAGATGCTACTGTAAGCATGACTAATACAGAATTGTTATAATCCATTAAACTATTTCCCGTTATATCAAAGCCAGCATTACAAAAAGCAGAGACTGCATGGAATACTGAAAACCAAATTCCCTTAATTAAACCAAATTGAGGTATGAATTTGATTGACAAAAATAAAGCTCCAATACCTTCGATAAAAAGGGTTAAATAAATAACGTATTTTGTCAATTTTACAAGGCCAGATAGAGTTTCTTGATTTAATTGTTCTTTAATTACAAGCCTCTCTTTTAAAGAAATTTTTCTGCCTGAAATCATTGCAACAATTGTCGCCATGGTCATAATACCGAGTCCACCCATTTGGATTAAAAGTATAATAACTGTCTGGCCAAATAATGTCCAGTGAGTAGCTGTATTTACTACTACAAGTCCAGTGACGCAAACTGCAGATGCTGAGGTAAAGAGTGCATTTATAAAACCTATACTCTCTCCATTTTGAGAAGCGATAGGTAAATTTAGTAATAGCGCACCAATGATAATAAGTAACATAAACCCTAAAGCTAGTATTCGGGGTGGATTTAACTTAAACCTAATAAACAAATGACTTTTGATTAATTCCATAATGTCCTCCAAATTGAACTAAAATGCAAAAAAGTTCCAATTTTGGAACTTATGTTATGCATTAAGCGTTTTTAGCTATCTCAACTAATTTTGCAAAACCTTCAGCATCATTGATTGCCATTTCAGAAAGCATCTTTCTATTTACTTCTATATTAGCTTTTTTCAAGCCATTTATAAATTTGCTATAGCTCAACCCATTTTGTCTTGATGCTGCATTTATTCTTGCAATCCAAAGCTTTCGGAATTCTCTTTTCCTTTGTTTTCTACCAATATATGAATAATTTAGCGATTTCATTACTGCTTGATTAGCAGGTCTAAACAATTTACTTTTAGCACCATAATATCCTTTTGCTTGTTTTAATACTTTTTTATGTCTTTTCTTTGCATTTACTCCTCTTTTTACTCTTGCCATTATGTTCTCCTCCTAACACGATATAATTAATTTGGTAACATTGAATTTATTCTTCTCTTGTCACTAGCACTTACCAAAGTGCCTTTTCTTAAATTTCTAACTCTCTTTGCCGATTTTTTTCCTGTTTTATGGCTTTTATATGCTTTGTACCTCTTTAATTCGCCTGTCGCTGTTCTTTTAAATCTCTTAGCTGAAGCTCTATGTGTTTTCATCTTTCTCAATTGATTTTCCTCCCTTTGTTATGCTTTTGGTACTAATATTACCACTAAGTTTCTGCCTTCCATTTTAGCTTCTTTTTCAACTTTTCCATATTCATCAAGAAGGTTTAAAAAGTCTTTTAAAACTTCTTCTCCCATTTCAGTATGCCCCATCTCTCTGCCTTTAAAACGAACTGATACTTTTACTTTATCACCATCTTTTAAGAACTCTATAGCTCGATTTGCTTTCACTTGTAAATCATGTTCTTCAATGTTAGGAGTCAATCTTATCTCCTTAACATTAATTATCTTTTGATTTTTCCTAGCCTCTTTCTCTTTCTTAGTCAATTCATATTTGTATTTGCCATAATCGAGAATTCTACAAACTGGTGGATTTGCAGTTGGAGCAACATTCACTAAATCAAGTCTTCTCTCATTAGCAATCTCAAGTGCTTTTTTTATTGGTACAATCCCAAGTTGAGTCCCGTCGACATCAATTAATCTAACCTCTTTTTCTCTAATCTCTTCATTGATTTGAAGTTCTTTTATAATCCTACACCTCCACAAAAAAATTAGCGGACACAAAAGTGTCCGCTTAAATACACTCAAAAATAGTGTATTGTACAATCAATCATCTTACATAACCTTATGAGCACGATACTATAAGGTGAGAAGCGGAAACTTCTTCTTGAAAAATTAAATTATATTAAATTACCAACTAATTATAAGTTAAATATTTATTTTTGTCAAATTTATTTTGCTAACTCATATAATGCATGCGTGTATATCTGCGTAAGCTTAACTAAATTATCAATTGAAATAAATTCATCTTTCTGATGAGCTAATTCTTCTTGCCCTGGAAAAACAGGTCCAAATGCGACAGCATTTTTCATAGCTCTAGCATATGTTCCACCGCCTATTACTAGTGGTTCAGTTCCATAATCCCCAGTTTGTTCTTGATATACCTTCATTAAAGTTTGAACTAAAACATCGTCTTTTGGCACATACAATGGATCTTTATCCGAGTTGCCTTCTATTATTTCAATTGGCAACCCTTTTAAATGAGCTCTTATACTACTATAAATGTCTTCCCTCTTATAAGATATCGGGTATCTTATATTAATAGAAAGAATTATCTCTTCACCAACTAATTTAATAACGCCCACATTTAAATTCAATTTTCCGGATAATTCATCTTCAAATTCGCATCCAAAATTTTCACCATTATATTTAAATGCTAAGGATTTCTCATACCAGTCTAGAAAATTATAAATACTAGATTCCCCATTAAAATGTGAATATAATAGATTTAACAAATAGGTAATTGCATTTTCTCCTTTTTCTGGTGTACTTCCGTGAGCTGATTTACCATTTACTGACACTTTCAAGTTTCCATTATCTTCTTTAATGTCAGCTTGATATCCTTTTTCATTTGCATATCTTCTCAATGCATCTATCGATTTATCAATTGAATCAACCTTTATAACAACTTCAGCATAGTCTGGAACCATATTAGCAGCATTTCCGCCTTTTAAACTCAATAGGGAAAAGCTTTCGTCTTCTAATGAATCAATCTTATATTTTAAGTCAAATACAATAATTCCTTTTTCTCCATGGATTACAGGAAAATCGGCATCTGGTGTAAAGGCCATGCTTGGAGGTGTTTCATTTGCAAAATAATGATGCATACAACCCCATCCAGTTTCTTCATTTGTTCCAAGTATCAATCTTATCTTTTTATTTAATTTTACTCCGCTGTCTTTAAGAGCTTTCATACTATATAAAGCAGCCATTACAGGCCCTTTATCATCCATGCTCCCCCGTCCGTAAATCTTATTATCATGAATTTCTGCTCCATAAGGTGGAAAAGTCCATCCATCTCCTTCAGGCACCACATCCAAATGTCCAAGTACACCTACAACTTCTTCCCCTTCACCAAAATCAAGATGTCCAGCATATCCATCTAAATTTTTAGCTTTAAATCCTAATTTTTCACCCAGGTCTAAAACATAACAAAGAGCATCATATGGCCCTTTCCCAAAAGGCATGCCCTTTTGTGGATCATCTTCTACAGATTTTATTCTTATTACCTCTTGCGTCGATGAAATAAGCTCATCTTTTAATGCTTCTATTGCTTTGTCAAAATCCATTTTGTGCCTCCTTAAGAATTATTTTTTATTTTTTATTTCTTCATCAACGACATTTATAAACTCTTCTAAACTCATTTGACCAATATCTCCTATATCTCTTTTTCTTACAGAGACCATTTCGTTTTCTATCTCTTTTTCCCCAATGACCAACATATATGGTATTTTCATAACTTGTGCTTCTCTTATCTTATACCCGATTTTTTCAGCTCTATCATCTATTTCAACCCTAAAGCCCATTTCTTCAAGTCGTTTCTTTAAATTATTTCCATATTCATTAAATTTATCTGATATTGGCAATATTTTAATTTGTACAGGAGCTAGCCAGACAGGGAATTTACCTGCATAGTGTTCGATCAATATTCCCATAAACCTTTCCATGCTTCCTAATATTGTCCTATGAATCATTACAGGTCTTTTTTTATCATTGTCACTGTCAATATAAGTCAAATCAAATCTTTCAGGCATTTGAAAATCCAATTGTATTGTCCCACATTGCCAAGTTCTACCTATAGCGTCCTCTAAATGAAAATCTATCTTTGGTCCATAGAATGCTCCATCGCCTTCATTAACCCTATATTCTATACCTTTCTCATCTAAAGCCTCAATTAAGCTATTTGTTGCTAATTCCCATTGTTCATCAGTTCCCATGGAATTCTCTGGCCTTGTTGAAAGCTCTATTTTATAATTAAAACCAAATATATTGTAAATATAATCTGCTAAATCAATTATTCCCTTTAATTCATCCTTAACTTGCGAAGGCAACGCATATATATGTGCATCATCTTGAGTGAAACTTCTTACTCTCATTAAACCATGTAATGCTCCCGAGAGCTCATGCCTATGCACTAAGCCCATCTCAGCCAATCTTAATGGAAAATCTCTGTAACTGTACATATTCGATTTATATATTAATATTGATCCTGGACAGTTCATTGGCTTGATAGCAAAATTTTCATCATCAATCTTTGTAAAATACATATTTTCTTTATAGTGATCCCAATGCCCAGATTGATGCCACAATTGTTCATTTAATATCAAAGGTGTTTTTATTTCTCCGTAGCCACTCTTAATGTGCTCTTTTCTCCAGAATGACTCGAGTTCGTTTCTTATTACCATACCATAGGGATGGAAAAAAGGAAATCCAGGTCCTTCATCATGCATACTAAATAGATCTAGTTCTTTGCCGAGTTTCCTATGATCTCTCTTCTTTGCTTCCTCAATTCTTTCCAAATATTCATCAAGATCTTTTTTCTTTTCAAAACTTATTCCATAAATTCTTTGAAGCATTTTATTGTTCTCATCACCACGCCAATAAGCTCCAGCAATGCTTAGTAATTTTACTGCTTTGACTTTTTTTACATCATATAAATGTGGCCCTGCACATAAATCAATAAAATCACCTAGTTTGTAAAATGATATTATTGCATCTTCAGGTAAATTTTCAATAAGATCAACTTTATATACTTCATTCTTTTCCTTAAAGTACTTTAATGCTTCATCTCTTGGCATTTCATACCTTTCAAGCTTATGCCCTTCTGAAATGATTTTTTTCATTTCAGATTCTATTTCCTCTAGATCTTCAGGTGTAAATCTGTGTTCAGTATCTAAATCATAATAAAAACCACTTTCAACTGCTGGTCCAATAGCAAATTTTACATCAGGGAAAAGTCTTTGGACTGCAAATGCCATTATGTGAGAAGTTGTATGCCAAAAAATTTTTTTCCCTTCTGGATCTTCGAATTTTACTACTCGAAAGTCGCAGTCTTCATTTAATTTTTCTTGTAATCCCATTATCTTACCATTCACTACTACACCTAGTGCTTCTCTTGCTAGTGATTTTGATATGTCTTCCACTACACCTAATATTTCTACTCCCTCGTTGTATTCTCTAATGCTGCCGTCAGGCAATGTTACTTTTATCATTTTATCCCTCCTAAAAAAATAGTCTTTCGCTCCTACATTGCTGTAGGGACGAAAGACCGTGGTTCCACCCTAATTAATACTCATTTTAATTAACGCTTATTTGCGAATCCCTTTTAAAGGTTAGCTCAGGGGTGGTTTTCAATTGCTAAATAAGAAGAAACTTTCAGCTATTGTTTCTCTCTCTTTGCTTATTTAAATCAATTTACTCTTCCCGTCATAGCTTTTCATATTTATGTTTACTAAATGATATCAAAATCTTACTATATAGTCAATAACAATATTTTATTTAAATGCTAAAAGTGTGTTTATGATTTCCTCTATACTATTGGTAGTTTGTTCTCCTGTTTTCATGTTTTTTAGTGTGTATACATCATTTTTAACCTCTTCTTCACCAATGATTATGACAAAAGGAACTTTTATCTTATTTGCATAATTTAACTTCTTACTCATCTTTGCATCTTCTAAATAAATTTGACATGATATCCCGTTATTTCTCAACTTGTTAGAAATCTCAATACTTGGTTCTAGAAAATTTTCCATTGGAATAATAAGGGCTTTTATTAGTTCTTCATCGTCAGCTGATATAATTCCAGCTTCTTTAAGCTGATAGAATAATCTTGTAAGCCCTATTGAAATACCCACCCCTGGCAATTTTTGATTTGTATAGAATTCGCTTAAATTGTCATACCTTCCTCCAGAGCAAATACTACCTATTTTAGGATAGTCATTTAAAAATGTTTCATAAACTGTTCCAGTATAATAATCCAAGCCCCTAGCTATGGTTAAATCTATCTTAAAGTTATCCTTTGGCACGCCAAACACTTCAATATAATGAGTAATTGTCTTAAGTTCATCAAGGCCAGTTTGAAAATGGATATTGTCAATTTCTAATTCTTTCAGAAACGTAAGTGTTGAAGCATTATTCCCATCAAACATAATGAAATTTTTAATTTGTTCAAATTTTTCTTTACCTACACCGATATCTAATAATTCTCTTTCAACCTTATCGATCCCTATTTTATCTAATTTATCTACAATTCTCAAAACCTCATGAAAGTTATTGATGCCTAGATATTCAAAGAATCCTTGCAATAATTTTCTATTGTTTATCTTAATTGTAAAATTGTCAAAACCTAAATCTTTGAAAGTAGTATAAATAACAGAAGGTATTTCAGCATCGTTAATTATGCTCAATTCTCCGTTTCCGATTATGTCAATATCTGCTTGGTAAAACTCTCGAAATCTACCTTTTTGATTTTTTTCTCCTCTATATACTTTGCCAATATGATATCTCCTAAAAGGAAATGATAATTCATGAAAATGCATTGCTACATATCTGGCTAAAGGTACCGTAAGGTCAAATCTAAGAGACATATCAGTATCTCCTTTTACTACTTTGTATATTTGTTTTTCGGTTTCTCCACCACCTTTAGCTAACAATATTTCTGATTTTTCAATCACTGGTGTATCGATTGGAAGAAAAGCGTATTTTTCATAACTATTTTTAATTTTATCTAACATCTTATTAAACAAAATCTGCTCATTCGGAAGCAATTCCATAAACCCTGGCAATATACTTGGATTAACTATTTTTTCTGGCATTTTTCTCCTCCTATTATTCATGAACTTTAAAGCAATATATACTTCCAATATCTGATATTGGGTTTTGAGATAAATAGTGAATATTAACTTTTGCATCTGTAATAAATTTAATGATTCTCTGACAATCAGGATGATTTGAAAGGCTGCCTGTAAGTAAAATTTCATTAGGGGAATAATTCCCACCGCAACCACCTATCAATCCATAGTTCATTCCTCTCAATTCAATAAATCCTTGATTTATTAGCAACACCTTTTTCCCTATTTTATTAAGTTGATTAGCCATGTTTTTATCAGAAGTAATAAAATGATTAGCGTCAACTATTAATACTGAACATTTTGAATATCCTTGTTTTATGTGTATACAGTTTACACCTTTTTTTAAATAATATTCATATATATTTTTATCTGTGTAATTTGAATTATGAAGATAATACTCTCCAATATCCAAACAATTGTAACTAATATCATATGGATATTTATCCCTTAACCTATTTATACCCTCGATGACTTTTATCCCATAGCTCTCCAGCTTTTTATAATATGTATACACGTTTGGAGCTACTACTAATGTGTTTTTCTCCACAGGATGAATTGACATATCAACATGATAAGACAAGTATGTATTGATATCAAAATTGGGGCATGTATATACAATGTATTTGAAATATTTCTTTAAATTGTTTCGAATCTCATCACTTATTTTACTATTGATTATTACTAAATTTGCTTTCCCATTCGGTATCAAAGAGGGTTCCAATTTAATTCTCCTTTTTTATTAAAAAAACCTTCTGATTAATCAGAAGGTCTTAAATAACTATCTTTGGAGGCGGCACCCGGATTTGAACCGGGGAATCGAGGTTTTGCAGACCTGTGCCTTACCGCTTGGCTATGCCGCCTTGTGGAGCGGAAGACGAGATTCGAACTCGCGACCCTCGCCTTGGCAAGGCGATGCTCTACCACTGAGCCACTCCCGCATATTAGCTTAATGGCAAATAATTGTCTCAAGCTAATCACAAATGAAAGTATACAGGATTATTTATCAATTGTCAATAGTATTTTCTCTAATTCTGACTTATCAAAATTATATTTTGTATTGCAAAAATGGCATACAACCTCAGCTTTACCATCTTCATTGATAATATCTTCTATTTCCTTCTTACCTAAACTTATCAACATAGATTCAATCTTTTCTCTATTGCAATCACATTTGTATTCTAAATCGATCTTATCAATAAACTCCATAACAAATTCAGGTAATATTTTTCTTATAATTTCTTCAGGTGTGTTTCCTTCATTTATCAGTGTAGAAATTGGTTTTATATTCTTTAAAATGTTTTCAATTTGTTCTATTTCATCATCCTTTATACCTGGCAATAGTTGTAATATATATCCACCAGATGCTTTAACTGAAGTATCTTTATCTACAAGCACACCTAAAGCAACTGCTGTTGGAACTTGCTCAGAGTTCATATAGTAGTTTGCAATATCTTCTGCTATTTCACCTGATATAATATTTGCTTGTCCAACATAAGGTTCCTTTAATCCTAAATCCATGATCACAGTGACCAACCCGTCATTTCCAACAACTGCCCCTACATTCAATTTGCCTTCTTTTGTGCTTGGTGCATCTGCTAATGGATTCCCAACTAACCCTTTTACTTTCCCATTGTTTCTTGAAACTATTACTATATCTCCTAGTGGTCCTCCTCCAGATATCTTTAGTGTCAGTAAATCTTTGTCATTTTTCATCATTGCACCCATAATAACTCCTGCAGTCAATGCTCTTCCTAAAGCAGCCGTTGCTGTCGGAGAAGTAGCATGAATCTTTCTAGCATGATCTACTAAATTAGTAGTTGTTGCTGCATAAATTCTAACCTTTTTATCTTTATCTATGGCTCTCACTAAGTAGTCCTTCATACTTACCCTCTCTTTCTTTAATTTATACTCGCTACAAAGCATATTCGTTGCGTTGTATCGTTTATTTGTTCAAATGAATAATCACTGTACTTATATACACTTCTAAATCCATTTTCAATTAGCTTTCTTTCAATATATTCAGTTTTATATGCTTTTTGCCTATGATGTTCATCAAATCTCTCATATAAGTTATGGCTTTTTAAAACAAAAAAAGTAAGAAAATAATCACATATTTCTGATTTTTCATCATATGAACTGTCCCAAGTGTAAAATATGCCATCTTTGTCATTTAAAAATATATTGTTACCAATTATTTTTGAAATTTTATAATAAGAGTTGATATCAAAAATAAATAATCCATTTTGATTTAAATGTTCTTTAACATTGAAAAAAATTTTATTAAGATCATCTGGATTAGTAATATAATTTAAACTATCACATCCACAAATAACTAAATCATATTTCTTATTGAATTTAAAATTTTTCATGTCTAAATTATACAATCTCACATTCCTGTTGTCTTTAAATTTATTGTAAGCTATAGAAAGCATATCCGATGAAAGATCAAAAGCATCGATATTAGATATAAATTTTGATAGTTCGACTGTTAATTTCCCAGTTCCACAAGCCATTTCTAATGTGTTTTGGGGGGTTAAATCCTTTAATTCTAAAATTTTATTGATAAAATCTCCCCATGTCTTATAGTCAATATCATCAATTAGCTCATCATAAATCAATGCAAATTTTTCATAAATATTCAAGATTTAATCATGCCTTTCATTATAGTGTTATAAAAAACATCGCATTAACAAATATGAATATCAATATCACAATTCCCACTGGAGCCCAATTTATCTTTTCAATTACTTCAGTGCTTTCTTCAATCTCATATTCAATTTGTTCATCTATGTCAATGTTATCTATTTTATCTTTTTTCTCTGGGAAATGAACTATTAAGGTCCTCAACATCAATGCTGATATTGTAGAGATTATGAATAATACTATAATCGTCACTTTTATTTCTTGGTATTGATTTATTTCAGGATTGTTTACGACAATATCTTCTAGTTCTCCGACCCTTTGCATTGCAAAATAACCTATTGTCAAAGCTAAAGAATTATTAATAAAGTGTCCCCACATTGATGCTATTATACTATTTGTTTTAAAATAGACAATTCCTAAAATAATTCCAAGGAACATAGGACCAATGAGATTGAATAAATTAAAATGAAATAATCCGAATAATATTGCTGTTATAATTATAGCCTTATTTTTCCCTAACTTTTCATAGGAATTTAGCATCATACCTCTGAATAACACTTCTTCACATATCCCAGGAGTTACTCCTATAACAAATAAGCTAATTAAAAATTCATTTAAACTTAATGGAATTGGTACTCCTGTGTTTGTAGCATTAGTAAAATTACTTAGTATTGTACTTACAATAAAATTTAAAAATACAGCAATTGGATATGAAAATAGTATAATAAAAAAAACAAATACTGCTTGATTAAAATTAATAAAATTTAACCTCAAAACTTCTCTAATTGAGTAATTCTTATACCTTAAAAATAATATTACTGGTAAGAGAACCAATAAATATTCAGTGATAATTAAACCTATATTTAAATTAATTTGTTGGACTACGCTACCTAAAGTTAGCAATAATATCCCAAGTACTAAATATATCAAATTAGATTCATTTATTGTAGGTACTCTTCTATTTTCCATCTTCACGCTCCTTTTAATTATTCAAAAGTGAAAATATAAGGAATATTCCTATAATAATTACCATAGTTTAGACCATAACCTACAATAAATACATCGGGTATGACAAATCCTGAAAAATCAGGCTGTAAATCAACTTTTCTACGGCTAGGTTTGTCAAGCATAACGCATATTTTTATCGATTTAGGTTGTTTTTTGCTTAAGTGTTCAATAACTTTTGATAAGGTATTTCCAGTATCTATAATATCATCTACAATTAGAACATCTCTATTTTTTATATCCGTTCTTATATCTTGAAGGATATTAACCATCCCCGAAGATACTTCCTCATCTCCATAACTTGCTGTCGTCATAAAATCAACTTCAACAGGCGACTTTATCTCTCTCACTAAATCAGACGTAAATATAAAGCTACCTCTTAGTAATGATATTACAACTATTTCGTTTCCTTTATAATATTCACTTATCTCTATCCCCATTTCCCTAATTCTGTATGCAATATCCTCTCTTGCAAAAAGCACTCTCTCTTTTTTATTCTGAATCACTCTTTTCTCTCCTTTCTATTTCTAACAGTAGTTTCTTATGATCTAATTTTATTTCTCTCAATTCTCTTAAAATCAAATTCATTGTGTATTGCATGCTGAATAATATTACAAATATTATAACACCAATTACTAACTTTGTGTTCATTTTTCCCTCCTTGAAAAGTATAAGTATTTGAAATTTAGCTTTATGTGATATAATTAATATAAATTAATATAAAGGTGATGCTATGTACAATATTAACTCACAAGAAATAGCTAGGTTTAAGCTTATTATACTATATACTATAAAGGAATCTCCCACTCTTATTGATAATATTAAATTGACCGAACTTCTCATTGATAGATTCGATTTGAATTATTTTCTCATTCAAGAATATCTAATAGAGTTACTTGAAAATCAGTATGTTGCAGAATTAAAGGATGATAATGAAGTCAAGTATTTAATAACAGATAAAGGCACTCAAGCTCTAGATTATTTAAAAGATATTCTAGGAGACAAAGAAAAAAGCATATTGTTAAATTTATTTAATAATTCAAGAAATCCTAAACAACAAAAAGAAGATGTTATTGCTGATTACTATCTTAAAGAAAGTGGAGAATACAATGTCAATCTTAAACTCATTGAGAAAGATGAAATTTTATTCAGTTTATATGTTAGTGTCCCTACTGAAAGTCAAGCTAAATTATTGTGTAAAAAGTGGAAAGAAAATCCTGTATTTTACCACAAGTCAATTTTAGATTTATTTATATGATTCATTAACCTTAAGCTAGATGCAGCTAAAATCATTTGATTTTAGCTGCTTCTCTTACTTCTCCAATCATATAAAGAGACCCTGTAAACAATATCAAATCATTTTCATTGGCAATTAATAATGCCCTTTCTACAGCCTTTTTAATATCTTTCTCAACAATTACATCGTCTTTAGTCCATATTTTTTCTATCTGTTCTTTCATTATCTCTGCATTTAGTCTTCTATCAGTGTTAGCTTCTGTTGCAATTATAACATCTGCCATAGGCACCAGTAACCTTAACATGTGATCAAAGTCTTTATCCTTTAGTATTGCAATACCCAGTATTAGTCTGTCAAATTTGAAGTTGTTCAAAGCTTTAACAAGATTCTCTACTCCTTCAAGGTTATGGGCCCCATCTATTATGAATTTGGGTTTATGTCTTAAAAGTTCAATCCTGCCATGCCATACCGTTTTCTCTATTCCACTTTTTATATTGTCATAAGATATTTTTATAAGCCCACAGTCACTTAATACTAACAAAGTAGTGATAGCCGTCGTTGCATTGTAAATTTGATGTTTACCTATTAAATTTGTCCTGATATTTTCTATAATATGATTTTTATAATGAAAATCAAATATACTGTAATCTTCTGATAAATATTTTATGTCTGCATTCTTAATTGGGACTTCAACAAAGGTAGCATTTTTTTCATAGGCAATCTTTTTTATAGCTTCCTGAGCTTCATTAGATTTTGGATAAGATATTACTATTCCATTATCTTTAATAATCCCTGCCTTTTGTATTGCTATTTCTTCTAATGTATTACCTAAAACTTCCATATGATCGTATGATATAGTTGTTATAACTGATGCAAGCGATGACTCAATTGCATTTGTTGCATCGCCTTTTCCTCCTAATCCAACTTCTAACACGACTATCTCTACATTGTTTCTATAAAAATACAAAAATCCTATTGCTGTTATTATTTCAAAAGTGGTTGGATGTTCAAATCCTAACTTTACCATTTCATCGCATGCTTTTTTAACTTCTTCAGTAAGCATTGCCACATCTTTTTCTGATATTTCATTTCCGTTTACTTGAATTCTCTCAGTAAACCTTTCTAGGTGAGGAGATGTATACAATCCTGTTTTATATCCTGCTTCCATTAAGCAGCTCGATAAATATGCACTAGTTGAGCCTTTCCCATTTGTCCCTGCAACATGAATGTACTTCAAATGATGATGTGGATTATTAAGAAGTGATAAGAGCTTTTTAATTGAATCCAGCCCTAATCTAGATCCATACTTGTTTTTATCATCTATGAAACTTAAGGCTTCTTGATAATTCATTTGTCTTCCTCCACTATGTTTTGCAAAATCTTTAACCTGTCTTTTACTGATTCGAGCATTTGAGTGTATTTTATTTTCTTTTGCTTTTCTTCATCGATTATGTTCTTCGGTGCTTTTGATACAAAACCTTCATTTGCGAGTTTTTTGTCAACTCTATTGATCTCATCTTCTAGTCTTAATCTTTCTTTATCTAACCTTTCTATTTCTTTAGTAATGTCAATCAAATCTTTTAGTGGCATATATACTTCACATTTTTCTAATACTATAGAGACATAATCAGTCCCAAACTTTATATTCTTATTTTCAATTTCTAAGTCTTCTGCACTAGCAAGAGTGATGAATTTCCTTGAATTCTTTAATATGGTCTCTTTAATTTCTTCATTGTCTGGTACAAATATGAGTTTTGATTTTTTGCTCATTGGCACATTCATTTCTGACCTAATGTTTCTAATCGCTTTTATAGCAGTTTTAATGTAGTCAATTTCTTCTTTTTCTCTCTCAAATACCATGTTATCATTTTTTATTGGCCAATTCTCTATGATCAATGGTTTTTCTGTCTCTGGTAAATGTTGCCAAATTTCTTCTGTTATAAATGGCATAAATGGATGTAGTAATTTCAGTATTTCTTTCAAAACTCTTAAAAGCACTGTTTGCGCAGTTTTCTTATTTAGCCCATCTTCTCCATACAATCTCGTTTTTACCATCTCTATATACCAATCACAATAATCTTCCCATAAAAAATTATATATTTTTTCAGCAGCAAGGCCCAATTCATATTTATCTAAATTATCATTTATCTGAGGAATAATTTCATTTAATTTAGTAAGTATCCATTTGTCTTCATCTACTAACTCCATTTCCTCGTCACTTAAGCTAGAGAAGTTTTCCTCTAAGTTCATTAATAGAAATCGTGAAGCATTCCATAACTTATTTGCAAAGTTTCTATTAGCCTCTACTCTTTCTATATAAAATCTCATGTCATTTCCAGGTGAATTTCCAGTTACTAAAGTAAATCTCAAAGCATCAGCACCATACTCATCGATTATCTCTAAAGGGTCTATGCCATTTCCCAAGGATTTACTCATTTTCCTCCCTTGAGAATCTCTTACAAGTCCAGTTAAAAATACATCTTTAAATGGAACTTCCCCCATCTCACTTAAACTAGTTACAACCATTCTAATAACCCAGAAAAATATTATGTCATATCCTGTTACCAAAGTATCTGTTGGAAAAAAGTATTCTAAATCTGGGGTTTTGTCAGGCCATCCCAATGTTGAAAAAGGCCATAAACCTGATGAAAACCATGTATCTAGTGTATCAGTATCTTGCTTTATATTGTAGCTACCGCATACATTACATTTTTCTACTTCATCTCTACTAACAATCACTTCACCACAACTTTCGCAATAATAAACTGGAAGTCTATGACCCCACCAAAGTTGTCTTGAAATGCACCAATCTCTAATGTTTTCTAACCAATGAAGATATACTTTACCAAATCTATCTGGAATAAACTTCAACTCACCATTGTTGTAAGCATCAATTGCAGGTTTCGCCAAAGGCTCCATTTTGACAAACCATTGCTTAGATATGATTGGCTCTATTACAGTTTTACATCGTTCACAGTGGCCTACAGCATTCTCGTATTCTTTAATGTCAATCAAATAACCTTGCTCTTTTAAATCTTCTGCTACTTTCTTTCTTGCATCAAATCTATCAAGTCCTTTGTATATACCACCGTTTTCATTTATTCTAGCATCTTCATCTAAGACAATTAAATGTCCTAAATTATGTCTTTCTCCAACTTCAAAATCATTAGGATCGTGAGATGGCGTAATCTTTAAGGCCCCTGTTCCAAAATCCATTTCTACATATTCATCTGCAATTATAGGTATTTCTCTATTTGAAAGTGGCAATATTGCTGTCTTTCCTATATACTCTTTATATCTTTCATCGTTTGGATTGACTGCTATTGCTAGATCACCAAACATGGTTTCTGGTCTTGTAGTTGCTATAATAATTCCATCATTTTCATCTTTAAGTGGGTATCTTATATAATACATATATCTATGAGTATCTTCATGCTCAACTTCTGCATCTGAAATTGCAGTATGGCAATTTGGACACCAATTGATAATTCTATCGCCTCTATATATCAAACCTTTTTCATATAATCGAACAAACATCTCAGTCACAGCTTTGTTCATGTGTTCATCTAATGTGAATCTTTCACGCGACCAATCACATGAAACCCCAAGTTTTTTTAATTGATTCTTAATTCTTCCACCATAAACTTTTGTCCATTCCCATGACTCTTCTAAAAATTTCTCTCTACCTAACTCCTCTTTTGATTTCCCTTCGCTTTTTAACTTTTCGACGACTTTTGCCTCTGTAGATATACTTGCGTGATCAGTACCGGGCAACCACAAAGCTTCAAAGCCTTGCATTCTTTTGTACCTAATCAAAATATCTTGTATAGTGTTGTTTAGAGCATGTCCCATATGCAATGTCCCAGTTACATTTGGTGGCGGCATCATAATGGTATATGGTTTCTTTGAATTGTCCACTTTTGGTGTAAAATATCCGTTTTCATTCCAATATTCATATAGTTTTTCCTCAAATTCTTTTGGATTGTAATTCTTTGGTAAGTTTTCTCGCATTCAAATCCCTCCTAAACTAATAAACCCTTCATCCTTTAAAAGAAAAGGACGAAGGGTCGCGGTACCACCTTAATTCCATAATATTATGGCTCTTAATATTTTAACGGTTTGTTCCGTCTAAGCTTACTATTGTTTCAGCCTAGAAGCTCAAAAGCTACCTTCGCCAATTTCGCATTATGAGCTTTCCAGCCAAGAGCTCACTCTCTATAAATGGAAAAAGGGTACTCCTCTTTATCATCGCAATTATAATTGGTTTAATTATAATTTAAGTTTATGAATTTGTCAATTACTTCTTATTTGTTACTTTCTTGTATATCTTCAAATAATTATAAAATGCTAATATATTTAAAACTAAAGTCATTATTAAAGAGATAATTACTATATTGTGTGGGCTTTGTATAATTATTAATAATATAGATAAATACAAGAAAAATGTTGCTGCTTTGCCATATATATTAGACGGTATTACCGTGTTTTCATTTTTCACTAAAAGTTTTGTGCCTCCTAAAATCATCACAATCTCTTTAATAAATATTGGGAGTAAAATCCACAGTGGAATGAGCCCATCGGAGTAAAAAGATATCAGTACTGCAAAAGCCATCAATTTATCTGCAAAAGGATCTAGCACTGTCCCGAGTTTACTTGATTTGTTGTATTTTCTCGCAATGTATCCATCTAAAACATCGGAAATACCAGCTAAGAAAAAAATAGATCCTGCGGCAAAAATTCGATTTTCTAGACTTGAATAGTATATAAGTAAATAAATAGGCACTAATAATAATCTGAATACAGTTATAATATTGGGTAAAGTCAAAATTTATCTCTCCTATTAAAATAAATATTTTTAATTAATAAAAAACATTCAGTAATATACCATAATCATTTTTTCGCAACAAAACCTATTTTCTTATATACTTTTTTCAAAGTCTTTGAAGCCTTTCTCTCTGCTTTACTAGCGCCTAATGAGTAAATATCTTCTAAATATGTTTTATCAGACATGTATTCATTATATTTTTTTTGAATAGGCAATAAACTCTCTATCACGATCTCAGCTAAATCTTCTTTGAATTTTCCATATCCTCTGTTTTGGTACATACCTACAATTTCGTCTACCTTCTTGTCTGTTAAACATGAATAAATATTAATCAAATTTTTAAGCCCAAGTTGAGAATCATTATAGGCAATATTATTTTCAGAATCGGTTACTGCTCTTTTTATTTTTCTCCTGATTGTGTCTTTGTCATCCAAAAGTGAGATAAAAGCATTTTCATCTTGATCGGATTTGCTCATCTTAACTGTAGGATCTTGTAAACTCATAATTTTAGAACCTAAATCTCCGATAAAAGGCTCTGGAACATTGAATGTTTCGCTGTATTTGTTGTTAAATCTGACAGCTATATCTCTTGCAAGCTCTAAATGTTGCCTTTGATCTTCTCCAACGGGTACTAAATCAGCTTGATAAAGTAAAATATCCGCTGCCATCAACACAGGATATGTAAATAGTCCTGCATTTATACTTTCGTTGTATTTCTTTGACTTATCCTTATATTGAGTCATTCTGTTCAATTGACCCATATATGTTATAGTGTTCAATACCCAAGCAAGTTCTGCATGCTCATGAACATGTGACTGAATGAAAATAGTAGATTTATCAGGATCTATTCCACAAGCTAAATATAGTGCCAATACTTCCAAAGTGTTTTTCCTCAAAAGTTTAGGTTCTTGAGGAACCGTTATCGCATGTAAGTCAACTATACAGTAATAGCAATCATAATCATCCTGTAGTTTTGGAAAATTTTTTAATGCCCCAATATAATTCCCTAAAGTCAGTGAACCAGAAGGTTGTATACCACTTAATACCGTTTTTTTATCCATTTTATCACCCTTACTGATATTATAAATCCCCTTACCACATAAAGTAAAGGGATTTTAATAAAATGCTACTTTTGATTATACAAAATCCTGTGTTGATTGTAAAGAATATAAAAATAAGGTTTAAAATTTAGTATCACTCTGAGTTAATAGATCAACTACCTCTCTTGCTTTTGCAAGATCATTATCTGAGACATATATTTCAGTATCATAAATAGAAGCTCCAGCAATTATTTTTAAATACCCTCCGGTACCTTTATCTTTTGTAATATATGGTATATTATTTTCTTTTAGAGTTGATTCAATCAAGGATAACATAGTTCTATCTGATGTTTTTATTAGTAGCTTTAGATTAACGTCTTCTTTATCTTCTCTTTTCATTGATATTACTCCTTTCACTATCAGCAATTTGATTGTTTTTAAGTTGTTCCCAAAGTATTTTTTCAAACTCTTCTACACTCAATGGCTTGTAAAAATAATATCCTTGAGCATAGTCACAACCTACCTCTATTATGTGATTAAGTTGTTCTTTAGTTTCAACTCCTTCGGCTAAAACTTTCATTCCCAATTCATGAGACAGATTTACAATCATGCTTAAGATTTTCTTGTTCTGCATATTTAAGTCAATTGAATCAATAAAAGATTTATCTATCTTTATCATATCGATGTCTAAACCTTTTAAATAAGACAGTGAAGAATAGCCAACTCCAAAATCATCTAGAGCAATTCTACCCTTTGCTTTTTTTATGGTTTCCAAAGCTTCACGACTATTTTCAAGATCTTCTATTAAGTTTGTTTCAGTAATTTCAAAATACGCTTTGCTAAAATCATAAATAATTGATAATTCAGAGATTAGTTTTCTTAGATAATCCAAATTATTTAATGTATTTCCAGAAATATTCATTGATATCTTAAAATCATCTAGTCCAAGTGAAGATAACTTATCTATCTCCATCAAAGCTTGTTTTATTACCCAACTATCGATTTTAAGAATCTCCCCAGTTTCCTCTGCATATGGTATAAAAGACAGTGGAGTTTCTATTCCGTGTCTTGGTCTGTTCCATCTGATCAATGCTTCGCCACCAATTATTTCCATTGTTTTTAAATCAATTTGTGGCTGATATAATAGAAAGAATTCATTGTTTTTAACAGCTACTTTCAAATCTTCTTCAAGCTCTACCAACTCTTTTACACCTTTATCTAACTCATCAAAATATACCACTGTCCTTTTTTTACCGAATTTTTTAGCATGATTTAAGGCTAAGTCAGCTTTTTTTAGTAATTCTTCATAATTTTCAGCTTGAAATGGATAAATACTTACTCCTGCACTAAAACTTACATTAAATTCATTATGCAATAATCTTTGGATTGTATCTGAATATCTTGTTATCTCTATTATTTTATCCTCAATTGAATCTTTCTTTTCTTCAGCTTTTAATACCAAAACTATCACATACTCGTCTCCACCAAACCTGTAAATAAAATGCTCAAACGGAAAATAACCCGATATTTTTTGAGTTATATTTATTAATAAATCATCACCTTTACTATGGCCATAAATTTCATTAACTAAGTTAAAGTCATCAATGTCAGCATAAACAAACACTAACTCACCATTTTCATCATCTGCTTTTTTCTCAAATTCCACCATGTCTTTTTCAAGTTTGTATTTATTAGGAAGTCCTGTTAATTGATCGAAATATGCAAGATTATATAACTGGTTTTCCATCTCTTTTCTTTGAGTTATATCCATACCAATAAATAATATATCTTTAACTCTATTTTCTTCATTGTAAATAAATGAATTACTCCAGATTATAGTCTTTTTTTGATTATCTTTTGTTAATAACTCAATTTCCATGTCTTTTACTTTTTTCCCTGAAACAATGTCTGAGATTACTCTATTTGCTTTTACTCTATTTAAATCATCTGCAATTAAATTTAAAATACTTTCCCCAATAAATTCATTTTCTTCAAATTTGAATACTTCTTTGAAAAATTTATTTACCATTATTATTTTCCCTTGTGAATCACACCTAATAATAATAATTGGAATATCATTAAGAATTACATCTAATAATTTTCTTTCCATTTTTAGCTCTTCTTCTAATTGCAATTTTTCTGTTATATCGATATGTGAACCAGCTATTGCTATTGGCTTTCCATATTCATTATATTTAATTTTTCCAGTCGTCACAACCCATCGATAATTCCCTTTAACAGTTCTTATTCTTAAGGCATTTTCATATATTCCATTAGAATCAAGAAGAGCCTCATCTAATTTATTTAAAGCATAAGGCAAATCATCTTTATGAATATGCTCTCTCCATTTTTCAATAGTATTTACTGTACTTTGGTAGTCTTCTGAATATCCAAATTGTGGTTTTATTAGTAGAGATGTAAAATAAAAATTTTTATCGATATCCCAATTCCATATACCATAATTTGACCCTTTGATTGATAACTCAAATTTCTGTTCAACCTCTTTTAATTTCTCTTCATATATTTTATATTCACTTTTTACCATTTCTAATTTTTGCTTTAAATTTGAGATATCATCATGAGCACCTTTCACTTTTACTATTGCATCTTTGTACATATCAAATTGCCTTTTCAAAATAAAATAAAATATAATAGCTGTAACTAACATATAAACCCAGCCCTTGTATAGTGAGATAAGATACAAGGTTTTAGGATTATTAGTTAACAACGATGCAATCTTATCTGATGAAAAAATCCAAGTTATTCCAATTGTAAGATAAATCATAGCTAACTTTAAGCTCTTTTTCTTGGGATCTAATTTTTCTATTAAGTTTATATTATTTTCATCAAAGTTGAAGTTTGGCATACATTCCTCCGTTATTTTTTCTATTTATACCCATTCAATTGGTTTTTACTTACCAACACTTCTAAAAATTTATTTGCAGCTGAAGAAATAATATTTTCATCAATATAACAAGCTCCTATGCTTCTATTTGGAATTACAACATCTGTTTTAAGTTCAATAATTTCCCTTTTCATTAAGTATTCATTAGAAAATTGCTTAACCACAAATGCTAATCCAAATCCATTTTTAACAAATTCAAGCACTAAATCGTGTGATCCTAGTTCTATTTGAGGTTCTATTATTATCTCCTTTGAGAACAAGAAATTTTCAACATATCTTCTTGTATTGGACCTCTTATCTAACATAATTAAAGGATATTCTAATATATCTATTAATGAAATAGGTTCTGAAATCATATTAACATATTTTCCACCAGTTACAAGAATATCTTGCACTTCCCTTACTTTTCTAATTTTCAAATTACTATTGCTTATTGGCAAATTACATATTGCAATTTCAATATCTCCAAGTTCTACAAGATTTACTAAATCTTGGGATGTGCGATTGATAATCCTTAATTGTATATTGGGATATAATTTTTTGAACGATATTAAAGTATCCATTAACATATATCTTAAAATCGTATCACCGACTCCTATTGTCAATGTACCAGATTTTAATTTTTTTGCTTCTAATATTTTCTGTTCTCCTATCTTTATTTGGTTGATTCCTTTATTTACGTGTGAAAACAGAACTTTTCCCTCATTTGTTAGACTTACCCCTTTTGAACTCCTAATAAATAAAGTAATTCCAAGCTCTTCTTCTAATTGAGCTATTGCTTGAGAAACTGCAGGTTGACTCACGAACAAATTTTTAGCTGCTTTAGTTATACTTCTTTGTTCGGCTACTTCATTAAAAATTTTAAATAAATCTAGTTTTTCAATCATATAATTTCTCCTTATGTTTATCATTAAATATATTTATTTTACTTATAACAAATTATATTATATACTGATTTCATGAAGTAAACCATTATTTTTTTAGGAGGTTACCATGGAAAGAACAATTGGAACAACTGTAAGAAGTCTTAGGACACCTATTATAAGAGAAGGTGATGACATAATAAAAATATCCATAGACACTATTCTTAACGCTACAAAAGAAGCAGGCTTTGAGATTCAAGATAAAGACTGTCTCTGCATAACTGAATCTGTAGTAGCAAGAGCACAAGGAAATTATGCAACTATTGATGAAATAGCACAAGATATTAAAAATAAATATGATAATGAACATTTTGGCATTATATTCCCAATTCTTAGCAGAAATAGATTTGGTATTATTTTGAAAGGGATAGCTAAAGGCGCAAAGAAAATCACTCTAATGTTAAGCTATCCATCAGATGAAGTAGGAAATCATCTAGTTGATATGGATGTGTTAGACATAAAAGGTATAAATCCTTGGACAGATGTATTAACAGAAAAACAATTCAGAGAATACTTCGGTTATAGAAAACATAGATTCACTGGAGTTGATTATATTGAGTATTATAAATCCATATTAGAAGAATATAACGTGGATTACCAAATAATATTTTCAAATAATCCTCTTACTATTCTTGAGTATACAAAAAATGTTTTGGCCTGTGATATTCATACTCGTGAGAGAACTAAGAGTTTATTAAAAAAATATGGTGGAAGAAAAATATATGGTCTAGATGATATATTAAATACTCCAATAAATGGTAGTGGTTACAATCCTGAGTATGGTTTATTAGGTTCTAATAAATCTAGCGAAGAGAAAATAAAACTTTTCCCTAGAGATGGTCAGCCAATTGTTGAAGCTATACAAAATGAAGTTAAAAATATGACTGGTAAGACAATAGAAGTCATGATATATGGAGATGGAGCATTTAAAGATCCTGTTGGGAAGATATGGGAACTCGCAGATCCTGTTGTTTCGCCTGCTTATACAAGAGGATTGGAAGGAACACCAAATGAAGTAAAACTTAAGTATTTAGCTGACGATTTGTTTAAAGATTTATCGGGAGAAGAACTCAAAAGGGCAATTTCTGATTATATTGCTAATAAAGATGATTCACTTGTTGGAGAAATGATATCTCAAGGAACTACTCCTAGAAGGCTCACGGATCTGATTGGCTCATTAGCCGATTTAACGTCTGGTAGCGGAGATAAAGGCACTCCAATAGTATACATTCAAGGTTATTTTGATAATTTCACAAAGTAAAATAGGTAGCTTAAGCTACCTATTTTACTACTAATACTGATTTATTAGCATAATTTAAAACTTTATTAGATACACTGCCTAAAAGTGATCTTGATGATACATTAATACCTCTTCTTCCCATCACTATTAAATCAATTTCCTCATCTTCAGCAGTATCAATTATAGTTTCTGCAATATCTTCTGCATTTCTCAATCTCGTTTCAACTTTATAAGGATAATCTTTAAATAACTCTAATGCCTCATTAAGTATTGATTTCCCAATTTCAATATTTCTCTTGCTTAACTCAGTAGTAAAATCTTGATCAATTATATAAGGATTGTCTTTTAAGCTATTGACTACACATAAAATGATAATATCTGACTTGTTATTAATACCAAACTCTTTTGCTTTTAATAATGCTTTTTTAGAATTTTCAGACCCATCTATAGGTACCAAGATTTTCTTCATATCCCTACCCCCTTTAGTTATTATTACCCATAATTTTCTAAATATCAATCTTCTTCTAGAAATCTTTTTACGCTTTCCATTACTACATCTTCCCCAATAATCAAAATTATATCCCCTTTTTCCAAAGTAGCATATGGTCCAGGTGAAAGTATGGTTTCATTTTTCCTTCTTATTCCAACTATTGTAGCTCCAGTATTTTGCCAAAAATTAAGTTCTCCAATTGACTTACCAATAAAATGGCACCTATCAGTGATTTCTAATTCAAATGGTGTTAATGCAGTTATATTGCTTAGTACACTGCTTCTCTCAATTATCCTGTCAACTATCTCCAATATTTCATCTTCTATTTCACGCTTCTTATCAAATAACTCTTCTAACTTAATTCTATAAGATGCCACACTTTCTATGTTCTTAAATCTATTTATGTATTTATATGCTTTTTCTTTTGATATTATCGTTATCCCACTACCTTTTGATGATTCGACTACTCCTACATCTTCTAGTATTTTTATTGCTCTACGAATCGTTTCTGGAGAAACATTATACGTACCAGCTAATGTAGATCTGCCATAAAGTTTATCCCCTTCTTCATATTGTCCTTTATAGATAGCATTTGCTATATCTAATGCTATCTTTTCATATCTTGGGGTAGATTTATTGTCTTCCATAGTTCACACTCCAATCATATTGTATCATTTGATAAAAACTTATTGATTTCTAGAATTATATCATCAGAATTGATAGCTCTACCATCATATTTAAGTATACTCTTGTCTACTTTTATATCAGTATACTCATCAATCAGGCTCTTTAATTGAGAAAGGTAATTTTGCTCTATGACTATTATTTTTTTAGCCTTTTTTGCATACGAATTTAACTTTTCTATAGGAAAAGGATAAATATCTCCAAAGATAAGTGCTCCAAATTTATCATCTTGAGAATTTAATCTTAATATAGACTCTTTTATAGCACCATAGGTAGAGCCAAAGCCCACTAATAGAACCTCAGGGTTTTCAGTTCCGATATATTCTGGTTCTTTTATTTCTTCTTTTAATAATTCTAACTTCTTCATCCTTTTTTTCATCATATTGACTCTTGTTTCAATAGACTCATCTATATTCCCATATTCATTGTGTTCATGGCTATCAACTAAAACTAATTTTTCTTTTGCTATCCCCGGAATTAATCGAGGAGAAATACCACTGTCAGTGTATTTGTATCTTTTATATCTTTCATCCTCTATTTCACTTTCGTTAGTAATATATCTTTCTATTGTAATTCTAGAAAAGTCAAATGGCTTCACCGTCATTTCATAATCAGCCAGATATTCATCTGTCAATAATATAACTGGTATCTGATATTTATCTGCTAGGTTAAATGCTCTCGCAGTTTGATAAAATGCATCTTCAGGGTTTCTTAATGCTATTACCATCTTAGGAAATTCTCCATGTCCAGCATGTATTACAAATCTCAAATCAGCTTGCTCACTTCTTGTCGATAGCCCAGTAGCAGGTCCAGGTCTTTGAGCATTAAATAGAACAATAGGAATCTCCATTATACCCGCTAAACTTAGAGCTTCTACCATGAGTGCAAATCCACCACCAGACGAGCCTGTCATTGCCCTCACCCCGGCATAGGATGCTCCTAAAGCCATATTTAAGGCAGCTACTTCATCTTCTACCTGATCAACAACAATATTCATCTCATTAGCATGTTTTGAAATATAACTCATTACACTAGTTGAAGGAGTCATCGGATACCCACAGTAAAATTTAACTCCTGCTGCAATTGCTCCTAATGCTAATGCTTGATTTCCATTTATCAAAATTTTATTATCTTCTAAACTCTCTAACTTGAATTTGCTCTCACCGATTTCATATCCAGCTTTAAATGCTGCCAAATTCAGTTCAACATTTTTATCTTTCAGAACTGTTTTAATAGTATTTACTGCTATGTCATATTCTATTCCAAAATATTTTACAATAAATCCTACTCCTATTGTTCCTATTGCTCTATTGTCCCCAAGCTCTTTAACTAATTTATCAAATGGTAATTTTATTACATCATTATCCTCAAAATTTTCATCACAAATAATTATGCCATCTGTTTTTACTTTATCCTTATGTATAGTAATCGTTTCAGCTGTCATTGCAAACAAAAGATCTATTTCATTATTATAAGTAAATATTTCATTTTCCGAAAAACGAATTTGCATAAAATTATGTCCACCTCTTACCATAGACATATAGTCTTTATAGGTGAATATGTTAAAACCTGATCGTTTAATTATCTTTTCTAGTAATTCAACAACAGTTTCAATCCCTTGCCCTGCAGCCCCACCAATTAATATCGAGTAATCCATTTTAAGCCTCCTAATAAAATTCTTCTAATAAATTTTGCGCATTTATTGGGTTTAGCTCAGCTTTTACTAGAGGTTTCCCTTTTTCAATAAACGAAAATTTTTGATCATAAGTTTCTTTTTCTACTTTGTACAAAATACCAATTGGTATCCTATCTCCAAATTCTAATGCCTTTTTATAAGCTGCTTCAAAATCTGTATAATCATAATCCTCATTCAATTTATAAACTCTATCTTTATACCACTTAAATGTATTTACTTTATTCCAAACTACACATGGTTGCAATATATCAATATGTGCATATCCTTTATACAATATTGCTTCTTTCATTAAATTTGATAAATGTTTTACATCTCCAGAAAAGCCTCTAGCTACAAATCCTGCACCCATAGTCAAGCTTAGTGCCAAAGGATTTATTGGATTTAATTTGACTCCATCGAATTGTAAAGTTGTTTTTTGCCCTAATGCAGTTGTTGGAGAAGCTTGTCCCTTAGTAAGTCCATAAATTTGATTATTATGAACAAAATGTGCTATATCTACATTCCTTCTAATTGTATGAATAAAGTGATTTCCTCCTTCTCCATATGTATCGCCATCTCCAGATTCAACAATCACCGTAAGGTCTTTATTTGACATTTTTATTCCTATTGCAGGTGGTAGTGCTCTTCCATGCAATCCATTAAAACCATTCAATCCTATATAATGAGGCATTTTTGCAGCCTGTCCTATGCCAGAAACTAAAACAACTTTAGACGGTTCTATATCTAAATCTTCTAATGCTTTTTTTAGAGCATCTCTTATCATATAGTTTCCACAGCCCGGACACCATGATGGTTTATATAGTTCATATTCACAGTTCATATTTTCTCCTCCAAAAATTTATCTATTAATTCTATTATACTGTATTTTTATAATAATACAAAAATTCAACTAAAAAAAGACAGTATTAACTGTCTTTAAATAGCATATATGAAATTTTGTCCATGCTTTTTAATAATTCTAGCAGGTGCTCCAACTGCAGTTGAATTTTCGGGAACATCTTCTAGCACTACTGAATTTGCACCTATTTTGGAATTATCTCCTACATTGATAGGTCCTAATACTTTAGCTCCTGCTCCTATCATTACGTTATTCCCAATTGTAGGATGCCTTTTTACCCCCTTTTGGGTACCTACTCCACCTAAAGTCACTCCATGGTAAATTGTTACATCATCTCCTACTACTGCAGTTTCACCTATTACAACACCCATTCCATGATCTATAAAAACTCTCTTGCCTATTTTTGCCCCTGGATGGATTTCAATCCCTGTTTTTTTTCTTGATCTATAAGAAACCCATCTAGCCATAGTAAAATGCTCTTTTTCATATAGAGAATGTGCTATTTTATGGGCTATAATTGCTCTTAATCCAGGAGAAAAAAATATAGCTTCAAACAAGCTCCTCGTAGCAGGGTCTTTTTCTAGAACGTTTTTCCCTTCTTCTATTATTGTTTTAATCATATTAATCACTCCATATCAAATAATGATGTAGTTAAATACCTTTCACCAGTGTCCGGTAAAACTGTAACAACTTTTTTCCCTGTCCCTAATTTCTTAGCTAATTCTAAACTAGCGTAGAAATTCGCTCCTGAGCTTATTCCAACCAATAATCCTTCTTTTTCTGTTAAATATCTTGCCCACTTGAAAGCATCTTCATCTCTTACATTTATAATTTCATCAATAACATCCCTATCAAATATATCTGGTATGAAATTTGCTCCTATCCCTTGAATCCCATGACTTGATGGAGAACCCCCAGTTAGTACTTGAGACTTTTCAGGTTGTACTGCGGCTATTATTATATTGGAATTAATTTCTTTTAAATATTTTCCAACACCAGATACTGTTCCTCCAGTTCCTACTCCTGCAACAAATGCATCAAACTCCCCATTAAAATCTTTTACTAATTCCCTTGCCGTAGTTTCATAATGTGCTAATACATTTGCTTTGTTTTCAAACTGTCTTGGCCAAAAATAATCATTTTCTTTGACTAATTCATCAACTTTTTCTACTGCACCTCTCATCCCATTTGCACCTTGAGTTAAAATTAAGTTTGCTCCATAAGCTTTTAAAATTTTTCTTCGTTCAATACTCATAGTATCAGGCATTACTATAATCACTGGATTTCCTAAAACTGCTCCTATCATAGCTAGTGCAATGCCCATATTTCCACTAGTTGCTTCTATAATTGGTTGATTTTTCTTCAATTTACCTTCTTTAATTGCATCATTAATCATGTATAAAGCTGGTCTATCTTTGACACTTCCTCCAGGATTAAAACTTTCTATCTTCACATAAATATCTGCTTGATTTTTTACTATATTCTTGGTTTTTATTATTGGAGTATTTCCAATTAACTCAATTATATTATTGTATATCATATAAACCCTCCTGTTTTTATTTTTTAAATATAAAAAACCTCCGCCCATGTATATGTTTTATATACAGAGGCAAAGGTTAACTTCGCGGTCCCACTCTGTTTAGGAAATCCCATCTCTTAGGTACATTCATACCTTAGTCATATAACGGTGACAACCGTAAAAGTCTACTGTTAATTCAACTTTTCGCTCCTTGGCGCACTTCCCTATAACTATACATAAACTTCTCCCACCATGCGAAGTTCTCTCTTTGATGTAATCATTATGGTACTCTACCAATTCCTAGCATTTTAGTATCTATTGGATAATATACCATATATTTTTTTGTTTTGCAACTATAATTTATCGATTATTTAACAAATCCATTGAATTTACTTTCACCATATATTTTACTTTCTCAATGTCTATAGTTTTAAATTCTTTTCTTTCCATTAGAATATTCCCATCTACTATAACTGTATCAACATCACTTCCGTACGCAGAGTATGCTAATGTTGAGTATACATTATTTCTTGGGCAAAGATGTGGTTTATCCATATCCAAAATTATTATATCAGCTTTCTTACCTATTTCTAATGAACCTATTTCTTTTTCTAAACCTAGTGCATATGCACCATTTATTGTAGCCATATTAAGTGCTTCTAACGCAGTAACGCTCATAGGATCATTGTCTACTGCCTTGTTTACAATGCTTGCCATACTTATTTCCTTAAACATGTTTAAGTTATTATTAGATGCTGCTCCATCGGTCCCCAAAGCTACTTTTATTCCTTCTTTTAGCATCCTATTTACTGGTGAAAAACCACTAGCCAATTTAAAATTACTACTTGGATTATTCACTGGATGAACATTTTTTTCTTTAATTAATTTTATATCTTCCTCATCAATATGTACGCAATGTGCAGCTACTGTGTGTAAATCAAATAAACCTAAATCATACATATGTTTAATAGGGGATTTATTGTACTTGCGAAAGCTTTCTTCTACTTCATTTCTAGTTTCTGATAGGTGAATGTGTAAACTCGCATTTAACTTTGAAGCTGAATCCATGATCTTTAACAAAAATTCAGGGCTACAGGTATATGGGGCATGTGGTCCAAACATTATTTTTATTCTACCATTTAATGAATCGTTATACTCATTAAAAAGTTTTTCATTTTCTTCTATTTTATATATTGAATTAGAATCTTCTTCAACAATGCCTCTAGCCAGTGAGGCTCTCATACCTGAAATATCCAATGCTTTGATTACTTGATCCATGAAAAAATACATATCGCAAAAAGTAGTTGTCCCTGATGCTATCATTTCTGACATACTCAATAAGCTAGCCCAATAAATATCTTCCGCAATCAATTTTGCTTCAGCTGGCCATATTTTTTTTGTTAACCATTCTGAAAGAATCATGTCATCAGCATAATTCCTAAAAAGGCTCATACCTAAATGGGTATGGCAATTTATTAATCCAGGCATAGCTAATTTGTTTGAACCATCTATCTCATAATCTACTTTGTTTTTGTTAATATCTCCAATATCTCCAATATGTGTGATGATATTATCTTCAATTACAATATTAGATCTCTCATAAAATTGGTTCTGTTCATTCATCGTAACAATATCAACATTTTTTATCAATATTTTCATTTTATCCTCCTAATTTGTTAAAACCTTAGTATTATAAATGTCTTTCTTTTTAAAAGTGATTGCTGAAAAAATAAATCTCACAATTAAATCTATACCCATAGCTATCCAAATCCAATAAATTTTTGTCTTCAATAAATTCGTAAATATTAAAACTAATGGAATTCTAACTCCCCATAAACCAACTCCAACATTTATCATACTTATCTTAGAATATCCAGCACCTCTTAAGGCTCCATTCAATACCCCAGCTATGTTTTGAGGTAATTGAACTAAGCCCATTATAAATAAGTACTGAGAACCTATCTGTACGACTTCTTTGTTGTTTGTCAACAGACTCATTATTTGGTTTGGAAATAGAATTAAAGATAATCCTGCTATTGAAGTAATTATTGCTGCATATTTATACAAATATTTCATATATTTTTTAGCTAATTCGTTATCTCTAGAACCTACAGCTTGACCGACAAATGTAGATGCAGCAATCCCAAAACCAGCCGCCGGCATGTATGACATGGATTCAGCTTGTAATCCCAATTGGTATGCAGCATATGCAACTTCACCATACTCAAGGATCGCTCTAGTTATAATAATTGATGCAAATTGCCAAAAGCTCATCTCAAATGCAGTTGGTATTGAAAATTTAACTAAGCTTTTGATTTCATTTAGATTAATTAGCTCATTAATCTTAAAATTTTTTATTCTAAATATATCATTATGATACATTAAAAAAGTAAATCCCACTATAGATGCGATTAGATAGCTTAAAACATATGCTATTGCAGCGCCCTTTAGCCCCAATTTAGGAAACCCTATTTTCCCAAATATCAATATGTAACTTAATACTATATTGAAAAAATTTAGTATCAGTACAATAAACATCGGTGTCTTTGCATTTCCCATGCCTTGAAATATACCAGAAATTAATAATATCAAAGCTGAAAAAGGTAAACTCAATGCTAAAATGGTCAAATATAATTCTGCTGACTCCAATAATGATGTTTTTGGATTGAATATCAGCAATAATTTAGAACTAAATTCTAACAGTATAATCATAAAAAAGATAGATAAAAATAATAATATAATAAACGCACTAATACTTGTTTTTCTAATTTTTTCTCTATCATTTGCACCATATCCTTGGGCGACAAATACTGAAGCTCCTGTTGAAATTCCCTTGAAAATTGCCCAGATTATTCTGAAAATTATATTGCTAATTCCTACAGCTCCTACGGCAATTTCACTTATTCTTCCAACCATAGCCATCGACACAACTCCTGCTGTCATCTGAAGTATATTCTCTGCAGTGATTGGAAGTATCATTGATAAAATTTTCGATTTTATTGTTTTGTCAGCTTCCATATAAACCTTCCTATAAGCAAAAATTTATAAATCTCAAAACCTCAATATAATCATCGGATTCAAATCTTATCAATTTTTCATTAATTTTAGAAACTCCTTTATACATTGAATATCTATAAGCATCGCAATGATTATAATATTCAACGTCAACTGTAAAGTATTTTGGTAATTCCTTGCTATTATTTATAAGAGGTTTTCTAAAAACTTTTTTTACATTTTCTTCAATAAGTTCCAATGCTAGTTCTGGGTGAATATTTATAGTAGAATTACCTATACCTTCTTTAACAGCAACAGTTGCTATGTTAGAATTATATTTACTTACTTCATCACAAAGCCCTTTATCCCCAGATAAAAAAGCAATAGGTACTTTAAAATACTCAGCAATATATGCATGTATGAGAAATTCACTCGCAATTTGTTCATTTATAGTAATTTTAGAAACTTTAAGACTCATTGTATGTGATAATGGATTACTTGATGAAGATGCAGGTGAATGATAGCCAATAAAGAGAATTGCATCAAAACTCTCGTCTAGACCCTCTACCATAGAAAAAATACTCCCACTCCATGATCTTATGAGTTTTGTATTCTTAGGTAAGTAATTATGGTCAATGTTTCTACCACTATCATGAGCATCTTTAATAATTATCTCATCGGCTCCAATTTTATTTAGTGCAACACAACATGCATTTACTTCTTTAGTCATTTGTAATGACATATTGCTATAAGATGACTCTTTTCTTTCTGTCTCATCCCAAGTTGTTGTTCCTGTAACACCCTCTATATCTGCACTTACATATACTTTCATTCTTTAATCACCTCTTAATTTCTATACTCTAAATAATATAACAGATTTAAATTAATTGCTATAATTATTACTGTAAAAATAAAATATATCTGATATAATTAGTAACTACAATATTCTTTTAGGAGGTAACTTATGGATTACATAGTAAAAGCTTTCATTGAAATACCCAAAGGTAGTAGCAATAAATATGAATATAATAAAGAATATAAGGTTTTTGAACTTGACAGAGCATTATTTTCTCCAATGTTCTATCCAACGGATTATGGATATATACCAGACACATTAGCAGAAGATGGAGATCCAATTGATATCATGGTTCTTTTAGCTCATCCAACATTTCCAGGTTGTCTAATAACTGCTAGAGTCATAGGGATGTTTCTTATGGAAGATGAAAAAGGAAAAGATGAAAAGATAATCGCTGTCCCCGTAAATGACCCCAGATTTGAAGATATGAAATCAGTTGATGATATGGGTTCGCATCAAAAGAAAGAGTTTGAACATTTTTTCAAGGAATACAAAAGATTAGAAGGAAAAGAAGTTATTGTTGGAGGTTGGGTTGGAATAGACGAAGCCATAAAATCAATTGAGAGATCACGAGAAGCCTATAAAAAATCAAAAAATCAAGAATAAATGATAACAATTATCATTTACAGGATTTATTTCATATGCTATAATAAATCTGGCTTAAATTATCGCGGCAATTTTTAAGGAGTTGATAATTTAATGGCAAATATGAAACAACCTAGATTCAAACAATCAAGGCGATTGGGACTAAATGTATGTGGGCATCCTAAAGCAATGGAAAGAGCAAACAAGGGTAGTTCAAGAGCAGACAAAAAATTATCAGAGTATGGAAGACAGCTTTTAGAAAAGCAAAGGCTAAGAGCTTATTATGGTGTTATGGAGAAGCAATTTAAACGATATGTCATTTTAGCAAAAAAATCTTCTGATCAAACTGGACATGCTCTAGTGAAAATTTTGGAAACTAGATTAGACAACATAGTATATAGAGCTGGTTTTGCAAGTTCAATAAGGCAGGCTCGACAGATGGTAGTTCATGGTCATATATTGGTAAATGGCAGAAAAGTAGATATTCCTTCTTATCTAATAGAAGTAGGAGATATTATTAGTTTAAAAGAAAGATCTAAGTCAATTGAACTTTTTAAAAATAATTTTGAAAGTAATCTTCAAAACACCTTGCCTTATTTGATTAAAGATGATAAAGATATGTCAGTAAAGCTAGAAAGAATACCAAACAGAGAAGAAATCCCAATCGAAATAGAAGATCAATTGGTTGTAGAATACTATTCAAAAGCAATGTAGAGCTAATATTAGCTCTACATTTTTTATGAAATTCTCTATAATTAATTATCTAACTGAAAACAAATTGTTTTCAGAAATCTCATTTATATCTATTCCTGACATTGCCTCTCCTAAATCTTTTGAAACCTCTTTAAGTATGTCTGGGTCATTGAAGTGCTTTACAGCTAATACAATTGCTTTAGCTCTTTTTTCAGGATTTTGTGACTTAAAAATTCCTGAACCTACAAATATACCATCACACCCTAATTGCATCATTAAAGCTGCATCTGCTGGTGTGGCTATACCGCCAGCAGCAAAATTTAAGACAGGTAATGCCCCATTTTCTGCAACGTATTTTACTAAATCATATGGTGCCCTAATCTCTTTAGCTATTGTCATTAATTCATCTTTTGGAGCATTTTTAATTCTTCTTATTTGTGAATTCATAGTGCGCATATGTCTAACAGCTTCTACAATATTTCCTGTTCCTGCTTCTCCTTTAGTTCTAATCATAGAAGCACCTTCTCCTATTCTTCTAAGTGCTTCCCCCAAATCTCTTGCTCCACATACAAAAGGTGTTCTGAATTTTGTCTTATCTATATGATAACTTTCATCAGCAGGTGTAAGCACTTCACTTTCATCTATATAGTGAATACCAACAGCTTCAACTATTTGTGCTTCGACAAAATGGCCTATCCTCACTTTTGCCATCACTGGTATCGATACAGCACTCAATATCTCTTCTATTAGTTTTGGATCAGTCATACGTGCTACACCACCATCTTTTCTTATGTCAGATGGAACTCTTTCTAATGCCATAACAGCAACTGCTCCACTCTCTTGCGCTATTTTAGCCTGTTCAGCATTCACAACATCCATTATAACTCCGCCTCTTAATGTTTCGTTTAATTCTTGTAAATTTTTCATATGTGACCTCCTTAATATAGATACAATTCTAATCCGTATCTATATACTATCAAATGTGTATCGTTTTTGTCAATACAGTTTTTATTTCTGTTATTGTCTTTATCATCTGTTTTAATTATATCCTAGGAATTGAATATTCAAGAATATTACCAATGACGGGCATAAAAAAAGCCGAGACAAGCTCGGCTTTTTTAACATATAGCTGCATATTTTTCTCTAAATTCTTTTTCAACATAATCAGTAGTTTCTTTAGGTTCAAATAATTTTGCATCTTTAACAGCTTTCAACTTAGCTTTTTTATCTTCAAACATAAATCCGTCATGCAAGAATACTTCATCACTATTCAAAGGCCATATTACGCTTTCTTCAAATTCCTTAAATCCATAGTAATTATATGCTTCTCTAGCCATTTCAATAGTGATTTCATCTACAGAATTGTATTTTTTACTGTAGCCTAATATTTGCATCATAATATAGATAATTTCCCAATTCTGGTATCCTGACAATGCTGGTATAGCTTGATACAATTTTTGTATTCTTCTCTCACTATTAGTAAATGTGCCCTTTGATTCTGCATAACTAACAGCTGGTATTACGCAGTCTGCTTTTTGAGCAGTTGAAGTCATGTAAAGATCACATACAGCTAAAAATTCTAATTTTTCTAAAGGTAATCCCTCAATATCTTCACCCAAAATGAGCATTGCCTTAATGGTATTATTGTCAATCATATTTTTTATTTCAGCATTAGGTTTATCTATTCTAAGATCAGCTAAACCTTGACTGTTATTCTTAGGTTTTAACTGAATTATTCCTCTTCTAGCTTTACCAATTTGTCCTGAAACAACAGCTATACTTGCAATTAGTCGTTCAGCTTCAGATGTTATATTGTTTTCATCAAATACTATTATAGCTTTCTTACTTGAAGTATATTCTTTTGCTAAATTAACAATATCTTCATTAACAGTAACTCCATTTAGGCTTTCTTTAAGTTCAATAAAACCTACTGCATTCTTTGGTTCATATCCTAGATCAATTATTGCTTTTAATATTTGTTTTAGTATATTTAAATTATTTTCTGGAGTCATATTTATGTTCGCCCAATCATTTATTTGATCATAGGAATCATTTATAGTTACTAGTTTGGCACCATTTTCAACAGCATTTTTAACTTTTAATGCCGCAATAGTATGATTTTTCATCATATTTGTTCCTACTGCTAAAATAAAGTCAGCGTTTTCTAATTCGCTAAATGTACTAGTTGAAGCATCTACTCCTATAACTTCTTCTATTCCTCCATAATTTCTATTAAAGGAAGTAACATTATCTGTCTTTAATATATCTTTGGCTAGCTTTTTAGCTAAATATATCTCTTCATTTGTATATCTATCAGATATTGCTATTGCAATTGAGTCTGCCCCATACTTAGCTCTTGTAGATTGAAGTTTCTTAGCAGTTACTAATAAAGCTTCTTCAAATGTTGTTTCCTTAAATTCACCATTCACTTTTAAAAGTGGATTTACTAATCTCTTGTTTTGTTTTGCAATATTGTACCCAAATCTTCCTTTTGCACAAAGTAGTCCATTGTCAACTTCACTATCTTCTTCAGGCAATGCCCTATAGAGCATATTCCCTCTAGTATTAAGATTTATATTGCATCCAACAGAACAATATGAGCAAATTGTTTTGGTTTCTTCAGTTTCTACTGGTACAGATTTCTCAATTTGAAGCCTTTCTTGCAATGCTCCTACTGGGCAAGCTGCGACACACTGTCCACAAGAAATACATGAAGTTTCAGCTAAATCCAATTCCATAGATGGTTTTACTATAGTATCAAAACCTCTATTTACTAAGCCTAGAGCCCCATTGTCCATTACTTGGTCACAAATTCTCACACACAGTCCACACAAAATACATTTATCTGCATTTCTTACAATGAACGGATGATTGTCTTTTTCTTCTCTATGATGTTTTTCACCATCATATTTTTCTGGTTCTACATCATATTCATTTGCGTATTTATAAAGTTTACATTCAAAATAGTCATGGCACCCACATTCTAAACATCTCTTAGCATCTTCAACTGCTTCTTCTACTGAAAACCCTAAGTTTACTTCTCTAAAATTATCTTTTCTTTCTTCAGCAGATAAATGTCTCATTTTGGATCTGTATTTTATTTCTTTGTCTTTGACATCTTCTTTAGAAAAGTCTTTTCTCTCTACGACATATGGTTTTCTATAAGGTACTAGATAGCCTTCTAAGAATGAGTTGATCACCTTTGAAGCTTTCTTAGCATCTCCAATTGCTTTTATAGCTATATTAGCTCCTTGATTAATTACATCTCCTCCAGCAAACACACCTTCTATATTTGTTGTAAAAGCATTTTCGTCTGCTGCAATAGTTCCTTTTCTTGTTTTTTCGATTATTTCAAATCCTTCGAGGCTTGATTCCTGACCAATTGCGCCAATTACTAAATCTATGTCGATAAACTCAAACTCTCCTTCTATTGGTATTGGCTTTCTTCTGCCTGAAGCATCTTCTTCACCAAGCATCATCTTTTGTAATTTTATCTTAGTTGCCTTCCCATTTTCACCAATTATTTCAAGAGGTGCGACTAAAAACTTAAATTCTACCCCTTCTTCTCTAGCCTCTTTGATTTCAATTTCCTCTGCTGGCATTTCAGCTTCTGTTCTTCTATATAAAACATAAACTTCTTTTGCGCCCAATCTTACTGCAGTTCTAGCGGCATCCATAGCAGTATTACCGCCACCGACAACTGCTACCCTGTTACCTATTGCAAGAGGTTCATTAATAGTGACTTTTCTTAAAAAGTCAATTCCACCCATTACTCCTTCTAGTTCCTCACCAGGTACTCTCAAACTAGAACTCTTCCATGCACCAATAGAAATATAAACAGCATCATAATTGTTCCTCACAAAATTTAAGTCCAAATCTCTGCCTATTTTAATGTTGTTTATCATTTTAACGCCCATTTTTTCAATGATTTCAATTTCTTTATCAATCACATGAGATGGTAATCTATATTCTGGAATTCCATATCTAAGCATCCCACCCATTTGAGGCATTTGATCGTATATATCGACTTCATGCCCATGAGTTCTTAAAAAATAAGCACATGACAATCCTCCAGGTCCTCCACCTATTACAGCTACTTTCTTTCCTGTAGGTGCTGGAATTTCAGGAATATAGACATCATCACTGTTTAAATCCAAATCCGCTAAAAATGCTTTCATATGAGCTATTGATACCGGTTCTTCAACGAGTTGTCTTCTGCAAGCATCTTCACATGGATGTGGGCATACTCTACCAATACTAGCAGGCAATGGCAGTTGTTCCTTAATTAATTTCAATCCTTCCTTGAATTCCATATTTGCAGCTAAACCAACATATCCTTGGCAATCTGTATTCCCAGGACAAGCTAGTACGCATGGTGGTCTACAATCCCCAGTATGATCAGATAAAAGTAGCTCAAGTGTATTCTTTCTTGAACTCAATACTCTGTCTGAATTCGTAGTAACAACCATACCTTCACTTGCCATGGTTGCACAGGATCTTAGAAGTTTAGGATTCCCTTCAACTTCCACAACACATAATCCACAAGAACCATATATTTCAACTTTCTCATCAAAGCACAGAGTAGGGATATCTATATTGTTTTCTCTAGCGATTTGCAATATAGTCTGTCCTGCCCTACCAACTACTTCTTTTCCATCTATGTTTAAATGAATTAAAGACATATTTCACCCCTACCTTCTTATAATATATTTATGGCATCAAATTTGCACACTTCATAGCATTTACCACATTTAATACAAGTTTCTTGATCTATAACATGTACTTCTTTAACTTTTCCGCTTATAGCTCCAACAGGGCAATTTCTTCTGCAAACGCCGCATCCAATACAATTGTCTGCTACCTCATAATGTATCAGAGGTTTACACGATTTTGCTGGGCATTTCTTATCTCTTATATGTGCTTCATATTCATCTCTAAAATATCTAATTGTGCTTAATACTGGATTTGGTGCAGTTTGACCAAGTCCGCAGAGTGAACCATCTTTTACTTCAACTGCTAATCTTTCAAGTAATTCGATATCTCCTTCTCGTCCATTCCCTTCGACAATTCTTTCTAGTATTTCAAGCATCCTCTTTGTCCCTAGTCTACATTGGACACATTTACCGCAAGATTCTTTTCTAGTGAAATCTAAGAAAAATCTCGCCATATCAACCATACATGTGGTCTCATCCATTACAACCATACCACCAGAGCCCATTATAGCTCCTACTTTTGTTAATGATTCATAGTCTACTGTAACATCTTCCAAAAATGCTGGAACACATCCTCCTGATGGTCCTCCCATTTGCACAGCTTTAAATTTCTTGTTATTTAAAATTCCTCCACCGATGTCATAAATAATTTCTTTAATAGGCATACCCATTGGCACTTCAACTAATCCGCCTTTTTTGATCTTTCCTGTTAAAGCAAATACTTTTGTGCCTTTAGATTTTTCTGTGCCATAACTTGCAAATGCTTTTCCCCCATTTCTAATAATCCAAGGTACATTTGCGAATGTTTCTACATTGTTTATATTTGTAGGTTTACCCCAATATCCCTTTTGAGCTGGAAAAGGTGGTTTAAGTCTTGGCATTCCTCTCTCGCCTTCTAATGATGCTATTAGAGCAGTTTCTTCTCCACATACAAATGCTCCAGCTCCTGCTTTTATTCTAATATCAAAATTAAATCCTGTACCAAGAATGTTTTTCCCTAAATATCCTTTTTCTTTAGCTTGTGCTATTGCTATTTCTAATCTTTTTATCGCAAGTGGATACTCAGCCCTTACATAGATTATTCCTTCTTGGGCCCCTATTGCATATCCTCCTATGATCATGCCTTCTAATACCCTATGTGGGTCTCCTTCTAGTACAGATCTATCCATGAAGGCCCCTGGGTCACCTTCATCTGCATTGCACACCATATATTTTGGTGTTTCTTTCTCAACTTTGGCAGCATTCCATTTAAACCATGTTGGAAATCCTGCTCCACCTCTTCCTCTTAGACCGGATATCTTAATCTCCTCAATTATTTCATCTTGTGACAATTGAGTTAGACATTTCTCAAGAGCTTTATATCCACCTCTAGCTATGTATTCTTCGATTCTCTCTGGGTTTATTACTCCACAATTTTCTATCGCTATTCTAACTTGTTTTTTTAATGCTTCTTCATCTTCACTTGAAATCTTTTTGTCTTCAATTATATTCTTTTCTTTTGCTTTATTAACTAAATCAATTATTTCATCATCTTTTACTTTAACAAATCTATCAAATTGCCCATCATCATAATATATATCGACTATAGGTTCTAAATGACACATCCCAACACAGCCTGTGATATCAAGTTTAATATCTAATCCTTGGTCTACTTGTTCTTTTAATTCGTCATATACCTTTTTTGCACCAGCAGCTATACCACAGCTACCTAAGCCAACTACTACTTTCATTACTTTTCACCTCTTTTTTGTAATGTAGCTTCTTTTATTTCCCTTAATATACTTTTAGCTTTATCAGGTGTCAAACTACCGTATGTTATTCCATTGATCATCATTACAGGTGACAAGCTGCAGCATCCCAAACATGCTACATTATTTAGCGTAAATACATTATCTTCTGTTGTTTCCCCATTTTTAATTCCTAATTCTTCGACTATTGCTTCTTCAATTCTGTCCGCACCATTAACATGACATGCAGTCCCTTTGCAGAGCATTATTAAGTTATCTCCTACTGGATTTAGCCTAAACTGTGTGTAAAAAGTTGCAACTCCATAGATTTGTGAGGTATGAATTCCAGTCTCCCTAGAAATATATTCTAGTGCAGATAATGGAAGGTACCCATAAATTTCCTGTGCATGCTGTAAAATAGTTATCAAACTTCCCGGTACATTTTTGTACTTATCTAAGATTTCATCCATCAATCTTAAATCTACTTCTTCGTCTCTAAAGTGTTTTTTTAGTTCCTTTGCCCCACAGCAATCCACAATACCAACTCCTTTACAAAAGATATTATCCTTCAATAGCATTATATATTATACTTGACAAATAAACAATAAATAAAAGCCTCTTATATTACTTTGTTAATTATATAACATTATTGACTAATATGTAAATACAAAACTTCATCAAATATACAACAGTACAATATTAAATTAAGGGAGTACGATACTCCCTTAATTTAATTCCTTTATGCCTTCGACCAAAAAACTACGAAATTTTTATAATAGAGGCTTTTTGTTTATTTTTTTAGTTCATCTTGTAATTCTACAATAGACTTCAAGCTAATTTTATCTTTTTCTATGCCTAACAGTTCGAGTACTTCGTTAAGTTTACTCTCCTCTTGTACTTCAATTTCAATATAAGGATAAGGGTATGTTTCTTTATCCCAAACATCGAAAAATATTTGTGCATTCTTAAATTCATATACTTTTCTTTTCTTACGTCCAATTTTTATTTCATCAAATCCTAATTCTTTTAATAGATCTAACATTGTCTCCTTAGAGTCAATTTTTACATTGAGCTCTATATTTTCTCTCAAATCATTATTTTTAATATTCTTTTTAAGTGTCAAAGTTAGATCAGTTGTTGAGTTTAATCTATCTTTAGTCTCTCTTATTCTAAGATAAGCATCGATATAGTTCTTTATTGGATTTTTAGTAGAATCAATTAAAATATTCTCTTGTTCTTCATCTGATATGAGCCTACCACCTACATTAATTAATTTTCTTTCTACTTCATCTACATCAACATTTAGTATTTTTACTTCTAATTCTTTTTGCATAAACGTTCCTCTTCCACTAAAGAATAAGCATCTTTATCACATATTACGGTTACATTTGAATGTAAATGCAAAAAAGATACAGGTAAATAAGTAGTTACTCTGTCTTTCGTCAAAAACTCAAACAAAGCTTTACTTTTGCTTTTACCACTAGCTAGTAGTATTATTTCTTTACTTCTTAGTATCGAACCTATTCCCATAGAAATTGCTTTCCTAGGAACATCCTCAAGTGAATTGAAAAATCTAGAATTAGCTGTAATTGTATCTTCTGTCAATTCAACAACTGATGTCTTAGCATTTAAATATTGCCCTGGCTCATTAAAAGCAATGTGTCCATTACCACCTATCCCTAGTAATTGAACATCAACTCCACCTGATTTTTCTAATTTGTTTTCATACTCTTCTACTTCTTTAGTCAAATCTAAAGCTTTTCCGTCTGGGATATTCACATTTTTTAAATCTATATTGATCCATTTAAATAAATTTTCCATCATAAAATAGTAGTAGCTATTAGGATTATCTTTATTCATTCCCACATACTCATCTAAATTAAATGTTTTTATTTGGCTAAAATCAAGCTTCTCCTCTTTATGCATTTTAACCAACTCTTTATATGTCCCAATAGGGGTTGATCCTGTGGCAAGCCCCAATATAAGGTCAGGCTTTTCTTTGACTTTTGATGCTATTATTTGTGCACATAATTTACTGATCTCATCATAATTCTCTCTAACTATTACTTTCAATCTCATCACTCCATATCTTTTTTAATTTAAAATCTAAATAATCACTTGACACAAGGTGACACATTATTCCGTCCACATCTCCCTCTACTCCATATTTATGTCCCTGAGAATGCAAATGCCCATAAACACATATGTTCACCTCATATTTCTTTAATATATAAAAAAAATCATTGGGCTTTAAATTTAAATCGAAAGGAGGATAGTGCAACATAGCTATTTTAAATTTTGCTGAGTTAGGTATGGTTTTCAATGAATTCTCTAATCTCATTAATTCTCTATTATATATTTTTAAATCATCCTCTGTAAATAGCTCAGAATCCTTTGATGACCAAGCTCTTGTTCCAGCTACTGCTATCCCTTGGTATAGATATGAATCATTTTTCAAAAAATGCAATGTATTAAGACCCAACGAATTCAATTTAGCTACACTATTCCACCAATAATCATGGTTGCCTTTAATCAATACCTTTTGACCCGGTAAGTCATTTATTTTCATTAAGTCCACTTTAGCTTCTTCTAATTTTAGTGCCCAAGATATATCTCCAGGTATAAGGATAAGGTCATCATTTCTTACATTTTCTATCCAATTTTGAAATATCTTTTGCTCATGATTTTCCCACTCTATGCCAAATATATCCATGGGTTTATTTTTTGTAGCATCCAAGTGCAAATCTGCTATTGCGTAGATCATATTACACCTCAACTAGTTTGATATTTGTAAAAAATTAGCATTGTATTCCAGTTTATCAAGCAATGTTTGCTCAGTTTTATGACAGGTAAAGAGAATGACTTGTCTTTCTTCTTTTATTTTATTAAGCATATCTAGAGTGTTTGTTAACCGATCATCATCAAAATGTGCAAAAGGTTCGTCTAAGATAATTGGAAATTTACCTGCCCCTATTTCCTCACTCAATGCTATTCTCAATGCAAAGTTTATTTGATCGACAGTCCCAAAACTTAATTTATCTAAGTCTATGAGTTTGTTAGTCTTTGGGTCTAATACTGAAATGGACATCTCTTTGTCAATTTTAATAGTGGAATACTTCCCACCTGTAATCGCATTTATCTTTTCCCCAATTTTTCGATTAAATTCAGGTGCAAAATTTAAATGAATGTCTTCTGATATTCTGTTTATTGTACTTTCAGCAATATCAATAGCTTTTAGTTCGAAATCATATTTTTTTAACTTATCTTTTAACACTTGATTTTCTTCATTCAAAAACATCTCTTCCTCAAATAAATTATATGTTGACTTCAAAATTCCCTCTAAATTGCTTAACTTTTTTTCCAACTCAATTCGTTCTTTTTCTTTATTTCTGATTTCTATCTCTATATTTATTTTGTTTTCATATTCTGATGGCTTATTTACAACTTTTTCACTTGAAAATTCATTTTCAAGCTCTTGAAAGTTCTCAGACTCCAATAAGGTCTTTAAAAGTGTTTCATTTAATCGCAGCTCTTTTTCTAAAACCTCTTTTTCTTTTTGCTTTTCGTATGAATTATATATCTCTAAAACATCATTTGTTCCATACTTCGAGAAAATTTCTTCTAATTGTTGTTTGGTATAGTCATAGGATTTTTGAATTGAGATCATTTTTTCTTCTAAGTCCTTTATTCTCATTTCCATTCGGTTGATGTCTTTTTTGTCTAACTCTAAAATACTTATAGCTGTATTAATTTTTTGTATTTCTTCTGTTAAATCTTTTACACTGCTGAATTTTTCTTGTTTCAAAATTCTATAATATTGCTCTCTCTCATCTTCATATTGTTTTAGACTTTTGATTTTATCTAATAATTTCTTCTTGTTCTTAAATAATAAAAACACTATAATCCAGATTATTTGAGCAGAAATTAATAATCCAATATTTCTGTTATTGTAGGCATAAAAAGATATTGATATGTTAATGATTGGCAACAGAAAAATTAATATTGTGATAACCTTACTTTTGATTTTACTAAAATTATTTATTGCAAGAATTTGATCAGCGTACTCTTTTTTAGGCTCGAGTTCGAGTAATCCATTAAGATAATCTCTTTTAGCAATCAATTCAACATATCTATTTTCATCATATTCAATATTCTCGATTTCAGCTAATATTTGCATTCTTTGTCTATTCAATATTTCTAACTCATTTTCATAGTCTTCTAAAATCTTATTTATATTTTTTACTGAATTTATATCTTCATCCGAAACATTCAGCCAATTTTTAGATGATTCTAATTTAGCTTTTGTTAACTCGATGTTTTTAATGAGGCTTTTTGCCTTCAAATATTTTTCATATCTTTCATAAATATTAAATATATTAAGTTTCTGATTAAGTTCTTCTATATATGTATTTAATCTTGATATTTCTTTCAACACATTTAGTCTTTGATTTAAGTATTCGTCATACTCCAGTTTTTTTGCTTTAATTTCATTAAGTCTTACTTCATTCTTTTCTGATTTATCCATTATTTTCCAATAATCACTGGTTTTAGCTTTTACACTTCCAATTTCTTTTCTTCTTTCTTCGAGCATTTTCAATGCATTGTTTATAGATATATTTTCACTATTAGTTTGATAACTATTTGATAATCTTTCCCTTAAATCTTCAGATATTTTTTTATCAACTACGATTTCATTCTGTCCAATACATATTGTATTCTTAAAAGTTCTGTAATCCATATCGAAGAAATAAAATCCAGGCTGTATGATTCTAGTATTTCCTGAATTAGCGAAATTTCTAGTAATATCTTCACCGGTCACTTCATTATAAATTCTTAAATCCTCATAATTTCTCTTAAAGATCCGTTCTATCCTATAAGTTGCCTTTTCATGTTCAAATACTATGCTGCCCCTATAGTCTTGTCTATCAAATGGTTCGTATTTTTTAAGCTCGTCAAGATAAATTGTCTTTTTAACATTGGGTTTTATAAATCCATAGAACATGCCATGGATAAAAGCCTGAATTGTGGATTTACCCGCTTCATTTTTGCCATATATTATATTTAAGCCGTTGTCAAGATCTAAAATATAATTCTCAAATTTTCCGAAATTTGTTAATATGATCTTCTTTAATATCAAATCATTCAACCCCTTGTAATAAAGCACTTAATCCAAGATATAATGCTCTCTTATTTACTGGATCGATATCTCCATTGTTTTGAAAGCTATCAATGTAATATTGAATCAATGTATCTTTATACGTTTCTCTCAATCTGTCTAAATCAAAGTCCTCGATGCTATTATCTACTATATTGACATAGAAATATTCCCTTTGCAAATACTCTTTAAGTATATCAATGTCAAATTCTCTTGCTTTTATCCCATCAATTTCAAGCATCAAAAAATCTAAATTAGTATGATTAATATCTTTAGAAATACGATTTATCATGTCTAAATAACTCATATCAGCATCAATTGATAACTTGTAATTCAAAATTTTTCTTTTTGAAAATGGTTTGAATTTAAATGAGTTTTTTTCGCCAATGATTCCTTCAATATATCCTCTATCACCTATCTCAGTTATATCCAGAGGTTCTAAGCTCCCACAATATGCTATGTTGTCATACAGAAATTTAGGTTTATGTATATGCCCACATGCAATATAATCAAAATTTAAATCTTTTAGCTTTTGAAAATCAAAATCCATATAGTTAGAAGTGTCATCTCCATGAAGCATCAATATATTTGACGAATCATTGTTTATCTCAATCTGATTAATGATTGAAGATTGATTTCTTGAATAATTATCCCAACTATATCCAATTACATTTAAATTTAAATCTTCAAAGTATACGCTTTCTAATCCATTTTTGCCAAGGATTGTCACATTTTCAGGCCATTCCTCGGTAAAATAATAAGAATTCGAGTGAAATTTATCATGGTTACCACTAATTATTATGACTTTAGTTAAAGGAATACTCCCTAGAATACCTGTTAATCTAAAAAAATCTTTAAAAGAAAATGAATCATTTTCATATAAATCGCCTGCAATTAATAGCAGCTCAATTTTTTCTTCTTTAACTTGATTAATCAATTTTTCAAATGTTTCCCAAAGTTCTTTTCTCCTTATATTGCCGATCTCTCCGCCAAAGTATGAATTTTTAAAATTTGCACCTAAATGAATATCAGCAGTATGTATAAACTTAAACATGTCAATCCCTCCATTCGATATTATTGTAGGTTATTATATTGATTTTTTTCATATTTTCTTTAATTGTAGCAAGACTAGTCTCATGAAGATCATCTCTATTTATGAGTCCACAAGCAAACGCCAATCTAATCATCATCTCAATATCATATGCTCTATTAATGGAATTTGCAACACCTGCCATGAAATATCCTGTATTAATACCTTCTTTTGCTAATGCATTTACTTCAATTTCAAACACTCTTTCTTTATTAACTACAAAGAAATTGTCATCCTTAATTACAAAAACTGCCTCTTTAACATTTTGCTCCAATAAGTAATTGGCTGCTTTTATTATTTCTGTATTAGATAAAAGTCTAATGTTGAGAATTTCTTCAAGAGTGTCCACATCAACTAAGCACGTATCTAATGCTACACCGAATATATATTTATAATTTATTTGATCTATGCGAAGAAGCAATTTGACGTTATTTTTTACTGCATTATTCAATATTAGTTTCAAAGCATCATCTTCTATTACATTGATGTTATCATATGAAATGAAAACTATATTATAGTCTAAAATTACATCAGATATTGACTTAAAAAATTTATTAATCTCCTCACCGACAATTCTAATATCATTATCTCTTATTAATTCTACTCTATCTGAGTATTCTATTATTAAATGTTCACCAATTTTATCTTTAATTTCAACTGGTATATTGTAAATTCCATCTTTATTTAATATACTTTGATAAAGCTTGCTAGAGTTTCCTTGTCCAATAAAAGATAGCAAATTACAGTCTTGCCCTAATATCTTAGACATATAACAAAAATCTATTCCAAGCCCTACTGCACTTTCAATTCTCTTAACAACACGATATTCTTTAATACCAGTTTTTTCTAACGTTATTTTTTTCTGAATTAAAGGAACACATTCTATTGACAATATCATACAATCACCTCTTGATATTATTACCCATAATTATGCTAAACATGGCATTCTTAGATTGAAAGAACTTCATATAAATAATATAATTAGCTTAGAGGTGAATAACAATTGAAAGATTATAGTATATTTGATGTTATAGGTCCTATTATGGTTGGCCCATCTAGTTCACATACAGCAGGCGCTGTAAAACTTGGGAAAACAGCTATGGAACTTGCTGAAAAAAATTTTTATAAAGTTATATTTTATCTTCATGGTTCTTTCGCAAAAACTTACAAAGGCCATGGAACTGATAAAGCTTTAGTCGCAGGGATTTTAGGTTTTGAACCTTCTGATGATAGAGTTAAATATTCTCTAGAAATTGCAAAATCAAACAACTTAATAATAGAATTTTGTGAAACTGAATTTGAATATGCACACCCAAATACTGCTAAAATTGAATTTCACTACTTAAATAGTTCAGTGTTTTATGTAATCGGTTCTTCGATTGGAGGAGGTAATATTGTAATAACAAATATTAATGGAGATGATGTTGAATTTACTGGACAATACCCCACAATACTGTTGAAATATAAAGATAAAAAAGGAATGATCAGTCAAATAAGCACCATTCTTGCAAGCAATGAAATCAACATTGCAAGTATGAAAGTTACAAGATCAAATAATCTAGCTACTTTCGTTTGTGAAACAGATAATATTATAACAGATAAAGCTAAAGAAGAAATATTAAGGATAAACGAAATCAATATTGCCAAGTTTATCAATCCAGTTAGGAGTTGAATAAATGTATAATAAAGCTTGTGATGTAATCGAACTTTGTGAAAAAGAAAATAAGAAAATTTCTGAAATTGGCATACTCAAAGAAGCAAAAATGCGAAATTTACCAGAAGAAGATGTCATCAACGAGATGAAAAATGTACTTGAGGTAATGAAAAAATCAGCTACATTGGGATTAGAAACTCCTATAATATCACAATCAAGGATTACAGGTGGAAATGCTCTAAAAATAAATAATTATCTAAAAAACAATAAGTCTTTAAGTGGTAATCTTATAAATAGATCAATGGCTATGGCAGTTTCTACTTCTGAAGTGAATGCTTCAATGGGTGTCATATGTGCAGCACCTACAGCAGGGGCATCTGGAATATTGCCATCAAGCATATTGAATGCTAAAGAGAAATTGGGTTCAAGTGATGAAGATGTTATTTTTGCTCTCTTTACAGCAGCGGTTATTGGAGAATTAGCCACAAAAAATGCAACTGTATCAGGTGCTGAAGGTGGTTGCCAAGCAGAATGTGGTGTCGCTGCCTCAATGGCTGCAGCTGCAATTGTTGAAATGGCTGGTGGAAGTCCAGTAGATTCTTTCAATGCTGCTAGCTTTGCACTCATAAACGTCATGGGTTTGATATGTGATCCTGTTGCTGGATTAGTTGAATACCCTTGTTTCCTAAGAAATGCATCTGGTGTTGTAAATGCATTTATATCAGCTGATTTAGCATTAGCTGGAGTTCAAAGCCTAATACCTTTTGACGAAGTATTGGAGGCTATGTATAAAGTAGGCAAATCCTTACCTGATACCTTAAGAGAAACTGCTTTAGGAGGTATCTCTATAACGCCTACTGCAAAAGAAATAGCGAGGAGATTTTACAATGGAACTGCCAAATAATTTAAATTCAATTTACCCAGACAGTATAATAAAAGAACTTATTGATTTAAAACACAATAACGAATTTAATATTGCTTTATTCTTAAATAAAATTCTTCCTTACCTTAAAAGAATAAAAGATAATTCGATGAGGGATTGGGCATATGAATTATTTGATTATGCTGTATTTAAATCATTTCCACACAAAAAATCTAATGCTATAGATTTTACTATGATTGAAGTTTATGAAATAACACTTGGATTTTTATCTTACATAAATGGGAATGAGTTTCTCAACTATGATTATGAAAAATCAAGTGATTATGATAAATTTAAAAAAACTTTTTTGTCTTCATATATGTTTGAAATAATGCAGTTAGATATGTTTTTATACAAAAGAAATACTTTAGAACACGTAATGGGAGTAAAAAATGTTGCAATGCACATAGCTTTACAACTTAAAGAATTGGGTCTACCCATAGATTTAAACGTTGTTTTAGCTTCATCTTTAGGCCATGATATAGGAAAATATGGCGTGAGTCTACATGAGCAAGAAAGAGTGCCTTATCTTCATTATTATTACACTCAATATTGGTTTGAGAAAAATGGCATGGAAAAAATAGGTCATATTGCTTCAAATCACTCAACTTGGGATTTAGAGTTGGAAACTCTGCCTTTAGAATCTCTTGTATTGATTTACTCTGATTTTAGAGTAAAAAATGTCAAAGAGAACAATGCCTTTAATATGAAAATATTGACATTGGATGAATCATTTGAAGTAGTTCTTAATAAACTAGATGATTTAACTGAACAAAAAAAGAAAAGATATGAAAAAGTATTTGCAAAACTAAAAGATTTTGAAGACTATTTAAAATTCATGGCTGTTGACACCACTTTGTCAGGACAATTAGGTCAGAAAAAGGATCAGTATATTTGTCTTTTAGATGGCAATAAAATATCCAAGACATACAAATATAAATCAATAGAAAACAACATTCATTTGATGTCTAATCTCATAAATGAAGAAAATTTTCTTGAAATACTAGAAACAGCTCGTGGTGAAGAAGATTGGAGACGTCTTAGAATATACCTCCAAATTTTAAGAGAGTATTCTACTTATTTGACACAAAGGCAAAAAGAAATATCATTGCGCCTTTTAAAAGACTTATTATTGCATAAAGAAGAAGATATAAGAAAAGAATCCTCAGAAATAATTGGTAAGATTGTAGCAAATTTTGATGAGGAATACAGAAAAGAGTTACCCAAAGATATAGCAATTAAAATTAATTATAAGAAAAGCGAACAAATTTTCAGCTCTTTATTAGATGATTTGCTATTCCCAGATTATAAAATCGTCGAATCTCAAAATGAATGGCTTTACAATCTAAAAACTATTGTGAAATCGATTTTTTTAGAATGTAAAATGGATTATTATCAGATCTATTTTGATTCTTTAAGTAGATTCTATTCATCTAGCCAAAATCTTCCTGTTCTTTCACAATTCTATTTGACTCAGACAATTAGCTACATCCCAATCAATTCATTAGACCAAAATAGATATGATATATTTATAAAATATCTACATGGGAATTTAAATTCCCCTTATGAAACGATAAGAATAAGCACTCTTGATAAATGTATAGAAATTATCGATACTGTATATAATGAAAGTTACAATGAGTTTCTACGCCATTATTTAATAAATAATTCTAGCAAATCAAATTCTAATGCTGAAAATTATCTAAAATTTATATTATCAGAAAAGCTGAAGTTATCACCCGAGATTAAACAATCGTTGAAAAATAGTTTTGAAACTGATAACTCTGATATATCTGAGATTTTTTTGGAAAATTTGAAAACTGCAACGGGGTGGATTTATAAGAAAATAAATATAGACATCTTATATGATCAAGTCAAAAAAAATCCTGTTGAAACTGGTATGCACGCTGCAATTCATTTTTGTAATCTATTGAAAGTCAGCGCAATAGAAAAGGTCAGAAATTATAGTGGTCATACTCTTTTGTCAATCTTTCCTATGCTGTCATTAGAACAAAGAAACGATGTAACTATTGAACTATTAAGAGCATTGGAAATGGATAACTATCAATTCACTAAATTTATTCCAAACTATTTAGGTAGGCTCGTTTTGTTTTTACCTCCTAAAGAACTTGATGAAATAATTGATGATTTGGAAGATAAGGTAAAGACTTCTGAACCTCAAACTTGTATATTGTTATTTAAAACTATAGGTATTGCAATAGAGAACTACTATAATTATAAAAATTTGTTTTTTGAAGATATTGAAATCAATAGTAGAAGACTAAATCGGTTGTTCAGTCTGTTACTTATTCCACTATCTTCATATAAAGACGAACTAAAAACAGAATCATTAACAGTCATATCTAATAATATATTCAGTTCTAAAAATATGCCGTTACAAGAAAAAAGATTACTATTTACTAAATACTCAAAAAAGTTGCTGACACTTATGGATGATAAAATAGAAAATAATTATGTTTTTTACAGCAATGCTGCCTCCTTTAATAAAATTTACAAATATATATTAGAATGTGAATATGAAAAATTAGATTTGTCGATTGAATCTTTTGATAAAATTGCATTTTTCCCTGGTGCTTTTGATCCCTTTAGTCTAAGCCATAGACAAATTGCAAAAGAAATTCGAAAACTGGGTTTTGAAGTATTCCTTGCTGTAGATGAATTCTCGTGGTCTAAGAGAACAGAAGCACATCAATACAGGAGAAATATTATTAACATGACAGTATCTAATGAAGATGGCATTTACCTCTTTCCTTCAGATATTCCAATAAATCTAAGCAATGAAAGAGATCTAAAACTATTAAAGGAAGTTTTTATTAATAAAGAAATTTATTTAGCTGTTGGAACAGATGTAATACTCAATGCTTCAGCCTATAAAATGAATAAAGAAATACTGAATTTTTCACATTTGATTTTCGATCGTAGAACTTCAGCATTGCCTAATTTTGAAGAGGCTGAATTGGCAGATGCTATAAATAAGATAAAAGGTAAAGTAATTGAATTGTCACTTCCAACCCAATATGAAGATATTAGTTCGACAAAAATCAGGGAGTATATTGACCAAAATCGAGATATATCAAAACTTATAGATCCAATAGCAGCAGAATATATAAGAAATTTTAAATTGTACAAAAGAGAACCTTTGTATAAGTCATTAATAGAAACAAAAAAAATTAATGTGAGTATTTATAGAAATCTAAATGATGAACTTGTAGAATATCTGATTAATAGCTTTGGATCATATATAAATAAGGAAAATCTTCTAAAAATCAGAGATAAGCTTAGCTATAGAATTGTCGTTTTAAAAGAATCAAACACCTCTTTGCCACTAGCTTTTTCTATATTCTACTGGGTAAGGCATTCGAGATTATTTGAGGAATTTAAAGATCAAAATATAACAGAATATATCAGAGAAAATTCAAATGGAAGAACTGCTGTGATTTCCTGCCTTTTTTCAAAAGATAATAACGAAAGTTACTTAGATATGGTTTTAAACGAATCATTGTCAATAGCTATTAATAGGGATTACAATAATTGTATCTATTATAATAATATAATAAATGGGAATGATGATTTAGCCCAAAAGTATATTGAATTACAAGGATTTCTAAAAACCAATTTTAAAATTGATGATAATCCTATGTATTTTGTAGATATGAATAACCCTATCAGCCTTAATTTAGACTTAGAAAATATGCTAAAATCTCCATATAACACCGAGTCTAGGATTTCAAATACAATTAACTTAACGAGAAATAGATTGAAAAAGGCTATAGCAGACCTATATCCAGGCAATTTAGTGATTGCATTTTCAAAAGATATGATATACTCAAAACTAATTCAAAAAGTTTGTGATACAAATGGAGTTTCAGTAATTGACGCTAATAAAACTAAACTTGGCGAAAAAATGTGTGTGCCCTTTGGAATTATACTAAATAAGACGCTTCTGCCTAATACTGTAACTAAAACTCTTCACACCGAAAAACAGTTTTCAAAGGATGTAGAAAATTTTACTATAAGGAATTTCCCTAACTATTTATCTCTAAAAGAACAGTGTAAAGTTATTAAATCTTTCAATAGACCTGTAATTTTGGTGGATGACATATTACACAATGGATATAGACTTCAAATAGTTGTTCCAAATCTCTTAGAGCAGGAGGTAAAAATATCTAAACTATTAGTTGGCATTCTCTCAGGCAGAGGAAAAGAAATTGCTGAATTGATGAATATTGATGTAGATAGTGCCTATTTCATCCCAAATTTAAAACTATGGGTAAATGAAAGTGCTCAATACCCATTTTTAGGAGGAGATATGATTCAAGGGGAGCAATCAAATGCTAATTTACTTACTAGCGTCAATCTTCTGCTCCCTTATGTTTATCCTAAATATATAGAAGATTCATCAATTCAAAAGATATATGAACTCTCAAAAATATGTTTAGAAAATGCTCTATTAATTTTTAGTGAAATTGAAAAAGTATACCAAGAGATAAATGAAAAAAATCTAAACATAAATACATTAGGAGAAGTTCTTTTTGTCCCTAGAATACCAGATATTGATCAAAATCATTATGCTAAGAATTTGATGAAGCCTTCGGACTTTATAAAAAAAGATCTAGATTATCTCAAAAGGCTTGAATCACCTTATAACTAAAAGGAGGATGTAAATATGTATTATTACAGATTTAATGGTTGTAAATTTTTTTCAATGGATAAATATGAAGAATTAGAAGAGATAAAAGAAAATACTTTTTTTAACTCGATAGATGAAACAATCTATTTTCTTAACAAAAATAATCCTATGCATTCGAGAAGAGCTTTTAGTGTAAATGATGTATCTCAATTGTTTTCTAAAGATGAATCAGTGAGTATTTTATATAAAAATGATGTTACTGGTTATGCAATTAATCCAATTATTGAAAAACTAATTGCAGCTAGAAAGATTAAATCAATAAATACAAATTACCCAACATGGAAAGATGAGTTGAAAAAACTTCCTAATAAATGGAAAATCAATGTCATGGCATTAGGTGATGTAGGAAGTACACTATTGATTGGTTTGGTATTATTAGGAAAAGATATTGAAATTGGGATATATGACAGAAATGAAGAAAAGCTTATGAGATGGGAAAAGGAATTAAAGCAAATAAGAATTCCTTTTAATGTAGACTGTTTCCCTAAAATTAATATTCTTAATGAAGACGAATTATTTGAATGTGACATGTTTGTATTTTGCGCTTCAAAAGGAATTCCTAAAGTAGGTGAACAATTAAGTGATTATAGAATGGTGCAATTCGAAGAAAACAGTAAAATAATAAGTCAATATGCAAAAATAGCGAGGGATCATAGATTTAAAGGTATATTTGCAGTTATAAGCGATCCCGTAGAATTATTATGTAAAGTCGCTTTTTTAGAAAGCAATAAAAATGACAGTGGTATATATGATTTTAATGGTCTAGCTTCTAATCAGATTATCGGTTATGGTTTAGGGGTCATGAATGCAAGAGCGGTTTATTATGCAGAGAAAGACCCAGCATTTGTGCATTATAAAAATGAAGGGAGAGTTTTTGGCCCTCATGGTAGTGGATTAGTTGTTGCTGATAGCATCATTAATTATGATGAAGTTAAATCAGAGCAGTTAACGAAAAAATGTGTTAATGCAAATGTAGAGGTCAGGGAATTGGGCTTTAAACCCTATGTAGCTCCCAGCTTGTCCTCTGGAGCATTGTCAATACTCGCAACCATAAATGGTGACTTTTTCTATGGATCAACTTTGATGAGAGATGCTTTTTTTGGAAGTAAGATGCGACTAACTAATTCAGGTATTGAAATTGAACAGAACAATTTAGATGAAAAATTAAGGCAAAGAATTGAGACATCCTATGATGAACTAAGGAGAATTATATGAAAGAAAATATATTATTAATACCGTCAGAACCAAGTAAAATGCTATTTAAAATGATAGAATCAGCAATTGAAGATAATGATATAATTAAAATTAGTGAATTAACTCATAATGAGGATTTAAGAAATAAAAACATATTATTAGCAATAGAATTAAATTCTATTGGCACAAATAATAATCTAAATTCAATGTTAGATAAATTAACTCAAATGAGTTTTAATTCTTTAATTAATTCTAAAGCTAGTATCCTCATTCATAGCAACTACAATAATTTCACAAAGACATATGCTCAACAAGTAATATATTTAATGAATAGGTTAGGATGTCGTTTCCCTGGAAGACCAATAGTTGAAGCTAATGAAAACTTAGATAATTTCATTGCTATGCAAAAAATTTATAATCTTCCCTTAGAAGAAATACTTCTGATGAAATCTCAAGAACTAGGGAGAAAACTATTTTCCGAACAAGAATTTTTTCGAAATAAAAATATTGTTGCGATTCATTCTTCAAATAAAGAGACATCTAATACCCTTATGCTTTGGGATATGGTTAAAGATAATTTAAAAGACCTATATGTAAAAGATATAAACTTAGGAAATGGAAATATAATAGATTGTAGAGGTTGTGGTTACAAGACTTGCAAATATTTTGGTAAACAATCCAAATGTTATTATGGTGGAATAATAGTAGAAGAAGTATATCCTTCTATACTTGATTCTTCTACTATTGTATTTTTATGTCCAAATTACAATGATATGTTGACTGCAAATATTGTAGCCACAATAAACAGACTAACAGCCCTATTTAGAAAAACCAAATTCTATGATAAAAGAATTTTCGGAGTAGTTGTTTCAGGTTATTCTGGTTCAGATGCTCTTTCTAAACAGTTAATTAGTAGCTTAAATATAAATAAGACTTTTGAATTACCTCCATATTTCTCATTAGAAATGACTGCAAATGATCCCGGTTACATCAATAAAATTCCAAATGTACAAACTACTGCTAAAAATTTTGCAGAAATTATAAAAAGAGATCTTCTTTTATCTTAATGCAATATATTTCCAGTTGTTAGTCTTAAATCGCAATGTAATTACTAGCCACCTAATAAATTGATCTATAAATACAGCTATCCATGCACCTATTAGTCCAACATTTAACACCAGAACAAGATAATAAGCGATTATAATTCTAACCCCTAGTACTCCAATAAAAGTAGATATCAATGTCCATACAGTATCTCCAGCTCCTCTTAGCCCGCCTGATAGAATTAATTGTGAACACTGAAATGGCATAGTAAAAGCCATTAATTTTAAGATTCTAGTAGCTTCTTTTAATACATCAGGATCATCCGTATATAACATCGCTACATATTTGCCAAAAAAGAAGAATAAAATCATCATAAATATTGAGATCACAACCCCAATTTTTTGGGACTCTTTTATGTAGCCTTCAGCTTCATCTTGATCACCAGAGCCTAGTGCCCTGCCAGTTAATGTTGATGCAGCTATGCCAAAAGCTTGTCCTGGAGTAAAAGACAAATTTAAAATATTTAAGCATATTTGGTGAGTAGCATAGGCTACAGTTCCTAACGACGCAACTATCTTAACAAACATCAAAACTCCAAGTCTAAATGCAATCTGTTCTAAGGATGCAGGAAGTCCTATCTTTATTAAATTATACATTACATCTTTGTCAAAGTGAAACTTATCTTTAATGTTTAGCTTAATTACGCTATGGCTTTTTCTTAAATGTGTTATCAGGAGAAACAAAGCAACGAGTTGGGAAAAAGTCGTTGATATTCCAGCTCCAGTAATTCCTAAAGGTTTGATTCCAAACAAACCATATATTAAAATTGCGTTTCCTACGACATTTAATAAGTTTACTCTTATATTTATTTTCATTGGAGTTTTAGTGTCTCCAGCACCTCTTAATGCTGCAAATATTGAAAAATTAAAGCTTTGAAAAGCAAACCCTAAAGTAACTATCCTAAAATAATCTTTCCCTATCGCAATAGCATCTGGTTTTGCCCCAAAAAAATGCATTAATTCTTCAGTAAATCCTAATCCGAGAACTAATATAGGAACAACTAATAAAAGCTGAGTTAAAATGATGATATGTTTTACAACTGATTCAATCTTGTCTTCTCTCTTAGCTCCAATATATCTTGCAACCATTGCAGTAGCGCCTACATTTAAAGCCTGAACTAGTGATAGCCCAATGAAAATCAATTGATTTGTTATCCCTACAGCGGCAATAGAAGCTGTTGATACTTCATGGCTTCCAAAATGTCCAAGCATCATCATGTCTATCATGCCAAATAATGTACCTAATAACAGCTCAACAAAAACTGGAGTTGCTATTTTTAAAATTTCACTTCTTTTATTCTCTTTTACAATACTTTCACTCAAATTACTTCGCCTCGCTTAATATGTAATTAGACTCACTAAATATTATAGCACTTAAATTTTCAAAAAACAATAATGGAGAGCATTTTCGCTCTCCAAGTAATACGCTAATATTTAATTTACAGATTCAATTCTGTGTAGAACCACTTTTTCAATTAATTCTATTTTTTCATTTGCATTCTCTTTAGTATCAGCTACCGTGTAAATATATATTTTTATTTTTGGTTCAGTACCAGATGGCCTAATAGCATACCATGATCCGTCATCTAAGAAAAACCTCAATACATTTGACTTGCCTGCATCTGTTTCATCTCTTAAATAGTCTATAGTGTCTTTAAGCATCATTTCACCTATCGACATAATAGGTTGATGTCTTATATCATCCATCATTCTCTTAATCCTGTACTGACCCTCAATTCCCTCTAAAACAATTGATATTTGCTTTTCAGCATAATAACCGTACTCACTATACATATTCTCTAATACATCCAATAGCGACATACCTTTATTTTTATAATATCCAGCCATCTCTGCAATTATCATTGAAGATACAATGGCATCTTTGTCTCTTACTAAATCTTGATAGACATAACCAATACTTTCCTCATATCCAAATAAAAATTTGTATTCTCCTGTAATATCCCACTCATTAGCTTTAGCACATATATTTTTAAATCCTGTTAGTGTTTCAAACGTTGTTACGCCATATTTTTTTGCAACTGCTTTTCCTAAATCTCCAGTAACAATGCTTTTTACAATTGCTGCATTTGAGGATAGATCATTTTTAGCATGTCTTTGAGTTACAATGTAATTTACTAACAATGCACCTGTCTGGTTTCCATTTAAATAAGTATAATCACCATTATCATTCATTACAGCTACTGCAACTCTATCAGAATCTGGATCTGTAGCTAATAGTAAATCTGCTTTTTCTCTAAGCCCAAGCTCTCTTGCATATTTAAATGCTTTAGTATCCTCTGGATTTGGATATCCTACTGTAGCAAATGTAGGGTCTGGATTTTCTTGTTCTGGAACAACTATAATATTGTTAAATCCTCTCTCTTTTAAGACTCTTCTTACAGGCTTGTTGCCAGTTCCGTTTAGTGGCGTATAGACAATTTTTATATCCTTGTCAACATTTTCATCATTAATTGCCATATTCAATATTTCTCTAGTATATTGATCATCGATCTCTTTACCTAGGATCTCGATTAATCCTTTATCTTTTGCTTCATCAAAATTCATCATTTTGACATTCTTATAATGCCCTATTTTCGAAATTTCAGATAGTATTTCGTCTGCAATTTCATCTAATATTTGAGAGCCTTCTTCCCAATATACTTTGTAACCATTATAGTCCTTAGGATTATGGCTTGCAGTTATAACGATTCCAGATATTGTACCTAGTTTTCGGATTGTATAGGATAACATCGGTGTTGGTCTTATGCCATCAAATAAATATACTTTAATTCCATTTGCAGCTAAAACTCTAGCAGCAATCTCAGCAAATTTATCTGAATACATTCGAACATCATATGCTATTGCTACTCCTCTTTTTTTTGCTTCTTCGCCTCTCTTTAGTATTGTACTCGCTAAACCTTGAGTAGCTAATGATACTGTATATACATTCATTCTATTAGTACCAGCACCTATTTTTCCTCTTAAGCCAGCTGTTCCAAACTCGAGATCCTTAAAGAACCTATCTTCTATCTCTTTTTCATCAGTTAAATTCTTTAACTCTAACTTTGTTTGTTCATCAAAATAAGGATCTTCTACCCACATTTTATACTTTTCCATGTAGTCCATACTATTCCCTCCATTAATAGTTGTCTATTGTTTCAAAAAAACTATAACAAAGATATGCGAATTAGTCTATATGTTTTTTATACAATTCGCTATATCTTATTGCATTGTTTCTTATTGAAATAATTTCTTCTTCTGTAACTGTCCTAACTACTTTGCCTGGAATTCCAATTACCATTGAATTATCTGGTATTACCTTGCCTTCAGTGATTACTGTTCCCGCACCGATTATACAATTATTACCTACCACAGCTCTATTTAGAACAATTGCTCCCATGCCTATCAAAGTGTTATTTCCAATAGTACAACCATGAATTATTGCATTATGCCCTATTACGCAGTAATCACCTATTTTAGTAGGAATATTTGTTTCAGTATGAACTACTGCATTATCCTGAATATTTGTATATTTCCCAATTTCAATATTTTCTATGTCACCTCTAACGACTGCTCCATACCATATGCTGCTATTTTCACCTATTATTATATCTCCTATCACATCAGCGCTATCTGCAACAAATGCTGTCTTATGAATCTTTACTTTTTGCTCATTTAAGTCTTTTATCATTCTAACCTCCGCATTATTCCATGTTTTTTGCTTTTTCAAGTCGTTCTAACTCTATTCCCCAATCCTCATAACCTTCTACAAGGATTTTATAATAGTTATCTGGTGGTGCTTGTAAGCTTTTTTCAACCATCGTATATGCTAATGCTTCATATTTATTTCCAAATTCGTCCTCAAGCTCTACTACTATTCTATCATATAAATCTGGATATCCTTCTAATATATCTAGCTTTTCTAATTCTTGTTTCGAAATTAGATACAACCCTCCAACTACCTCTTCCCCTTCAAAAGGTATTATGTCCGCCAATTCATTAAATGTCAATTTATAATTCTTCAATATGACTTTTTTTAGCGGTAAAGCATTTGGGCAACGACTCGCCATGTATTTTTTACTTAGATTGCTTGCATATGCAAAATATAGCATAAAAACACCTCCTCATTTACTATTTTAATTTTACCCATTGTAACTTTATTTACACACATAAATCACTTTTCTGTTCTTCTAAAATCATATAGTTTAATAGACAGAAATAAAAAAAAGGCAGCTGTTATTATTAGAAAAAAAATATGCTGTGTAAAACTCATACTCTTCTCGCCAATACCATATATCAATCCCATTTCAAATTTAAAATCATCTAAGTATTTCTGTTCTGCCAATCTAAATGTTATTTCTATTGGTTTTGCCATGAATATATTTCTAAAAAGTAAAGCTGCATGTGATAGCGGAAATAGCTTTATCAGTGTTTGAATTGACTGTGGCAATATGCCTATGGGGACATAAATTCCAGTTAAAAATCCCGCTAAAGTTCCTGTAACAGTGCTCATGGCTGCAAAAGCATTCATACTGCTAAAAAAGTTTATAAAAAAGAGCATCATTGAACTTGAAGTTAATGCCGTTAAAAAAATTAGGCTAAAGGCTAGTATTAAATCCCTAAATCCTAAAATATTTCCTCCATTCATAACTATATATATTTCGCCTAGAATGAATGTAATCACTGCCATAATCAGAGCTATGAGTAAAGAACTTGAAAAATAGCTAAACATCATGGTTCGAGAAGTAAGTGGTGAAGAAGCAAAATCTTTAATTATCTTATTATGTTTGTCTTCAACCATTATCCCCAACGCGCCTAGGGATGTAGTCATAGTAGTTACAACTAGTAGTCCTGCAATTATCCAGCTGTCAATTAAAAACCTAGTTCCCTCGTAATCGCCTATGGAAGAGCTAATATTTTCTCCTAAGAAAAGAGCATAAAGACCAATTATAATAAATGTAGAAAGGAGCGAATAAAAAACCTGCACTCTATCTCTAAAAAACAATTTAATATTTCTAATAAGTAGTGATTTCATTCTCTTATCTCCTTTCCTGTAATGGATATAAACGCATCATCAAGTGTCCCTTTTATAACTTCAAAGCCCACTATTATATTTTCATTTGCTTCTAAAATAGGTATTGCTTCTTTGGAACTATTTAATTCGACAATAATTTCATCATTCTTCGTTGAATACTTATAATTATTTAACTTTAAATAATTTAAAACATCTTCTTCCTTTTCCGTCCACATTATCAGTTTGTCCGTAGTATATCGTGATTTTAAATCCTGCGGACTCCCAGATGCTACTATTTTCCCATCATCAATTACCACTATATAATCAGCATTACTGGCTTCTTCCATGTAGTGAGTTGTCATAAAGACTGTAGTGTTTGTTTTCTCTTGTATTCCTCTTATAGTATTCCAAATGGATTGTCTCGTCTGTGGATCTAATCCAACTGTTGGCTCGTCTAAAAAAAGAATCTTAGGAATATTTAACAATGCTCTAGCAATATCACACCTTCTTTTTTGACCACCGGAGAGTTTCCCATATTTTCTATTCAATAACTCATATATACCACATTTCTCACTCACATCTCTTATGATATCATTTAGTTCATCGCTTTTTTTCCCGTAAAAATTACCTCTGATATATAAATTCTCTCTAACTGTAAGTAAATCATCTAATAAACTATCTTGAAATACCACCCCAATGCAATTTCTTATAGATTGATCTTCTTTGCCGAGTTCATATCCATTTATCAACACTTCACCACTGTCTTTTTTTCTTAAAGTGCTCAAAATATCAATTGTTGTGCTTTTCCCTGCTCCATTTGGCCCTAAAAAAGCGAATAATTTCCCCTCTTCTACAAACAAGTCTATTCCTTTAACTGCTTTTACTTCCCCAAATGACTTAACTAAATTATTAACTTCAATTATTTTTCCCATTTCTCCACCTCTTTTTATATAATTATGTTATAATCTGGATAAATAATAAAGGAGAATCGATATGACTAATTTTATATTAAAACTTATTGCACTTATAACGATGATTATAGACCATTATGGAGCAGTATTTGCCTCAGATATTATATTGTTTAGAATTATTGGAAGGCTTGCTTTCCCGATATATTGTTTTTTACTGGTACAAGGATTTATTCATACATCTAATATAAAAAAATATGCTACTAGGTTGTTAGTTTTTGCGCTCATATCAGAAATCCCATTTGATTTAGCTTTCTACGGTCGAATATACCCTATGCACCAAAATATATTCTTTACGCTTTTTATAGGTTTAATTACAATATACTACATTGACAAAATTTTCTCAGAAAAAAAACAATATTTCCCACTTATAATCTTTTTTTCATTTTTGATTTCCTCATTGCTGTTTGTTGACTATAGTTTCATTGGTATTATATATATACTTGTATTTTACTTTACCAGAAACTACGATAGATCAAGACAACTCTTATTTTCTGGTATAATAATCTTTTTAGCAAATATTTTCACAGGATCTTATCTTCAAAATTATGCTCTTTTTAGTCTTATCCCTATTTATTTTTATAATAATAAATTAGGATTTTATAATAAAAAGATGCAGCTGCTATTTTATATAGCTTATCCTCTGCATCTAGCTGTGTTTGCACTAATTAAATTATACTATTGAACTATATAATCTATTTCTTGGTTTTCACTTTGATTGCTTTCAATGGTCACAGTCATGCTAATGGGCAATGCGACTATTATTTCGTATTCACTATTTATCCAACCCATGTCGTTGTGAATGCCAAGAGGCACAATTTCTTCTGGTAATCTTTGAAGCCTTACTGCTCCATCTTTTATTTCTAAGTATCCGGTATATTTTCTATTCTTTACTTCAAATTCAAATGGCACAATTTCATCGTTGTTTTCATCTATTTCATGCCTAAAAATAACCTCATCCTTTATCTTTACTACTGCCACTTTCTCATTTAAATTCTCTGAAAGTACCGGAATATACAATATCCAAGATACTGATAATACTACTATAAATATAATCAGGATTTTATCTCCAAGTTTTAAAATTTTCTTAATATCGCTCATGTTATCAACCTCTATATATGGTGATTATAATTAATTTCTAATGATTAGTATAGCATAAATAAATATAATTATCGAGTCATACTTTGTGAATAAAAGTAATTTTTAAATCAGCACGAAAATAACTCAGTCGGTTTTTCGACTGAGTTATTTTCTATGTTAATATATGGAATAATCTTTGGTTCTAAATATTTTTGATTTTTGCTTCTATGGTCTTTTAATTATTTAATAATCGTTGTGCTTAAACCACTTTTTAATTTCTTATGTTTTTGTTTATTATTTTCTATATTTTCATAAGCATATTCCCAATGAATAAACCCTTGTTTATTACATCTATCATAGTCGCATAAAATTTCTTTCACTTCTCTAGATAAAATAAATAAAGTTATTATATTTGGCAAAGCCATTAATCCTGTAAATAAATCCACTAACTGCCATATATAAGTAGGATTTATAAATGTACCAACTGATAGAGCTAAAACTGATATTATTTTAAAAAAGGTCAGAGTTGATTTTTTAGAACCAAATAGAAACTTAACATTTGCTTCTGCAAAAAAGTACCACCCTACAATTGTGGTCAATGAAAAAAACGAAAGACATATTGCAAGAAACATAGCCCCAAAATTCCCAAAAATAGAATAAAATCCATTTTGTGTCATCACAGTTGCACTTTCTGCCATCTCAGAGGCGCTAATTGTAGCATTATATGAGCCTGATGTGATATTGACCATCACTGTTGATAAACATATCAGAAAAGTTGAAATGAATACTCCTATCATAGCTATGAATCCTTGTTCCGCAGGATGAGTAGTGTCTGCTACAGCATGTGAATGTGGTGTTGAACCAAGCCCTGCCTCATTTGAAAACAACCCTCTTGCTAAACCAAACCTTACTGTCTGTTGGATTGTAATTCCCAGAGCTCCACCTCCAATTGCTTGTGGCGTAAATGCTCCAATAAATATACTCTTAATTGCTGGTACAAGATTACTTATATTAAATACTATTATAATTAAGCTTCCTAAAATATACATTAACGCCATAGCCGGCACGACTTTCTCTGAAAATTTACCAATACTATCCATTCCACCCATTAGTATTTTGAGAACAATCAAAGCTAATGGAATGGCAATGATGATAATAGAAACTCCAAAAGCACTATTTACAGCTCCTGCAATTGAATTTGATTGGACCATTACTCCAACAATTCCAAGGCCTATTACTGCCGTGATAGCGAAAAATTTCGCCAGTCTGTTAGATTTTAATCCATTTTTCATATAATATGCAGGTCCACCAACCAACTCTCCGTTTTGCTCTTCACGATACTTTTGTGCCAGTACTGCTTCGCTAAATATTGTTGCCATGCCAAAGAAAGCAGCTAGTAACATCCAAAAGGCTGCACCTGGTCCTCCTGATGCAATCGCTGTGGCAACTCCTACTATATTGCCTGTGCCAACTTGAGCCGCTACTGAAGTTGATAATGCTTGAAATGGCGACATTTTTCCATCTTCTGGCTTTTCCTTTTTTATTATTCCAATAATCATTTTTTTAAGTGCTGGAAATACTCTTGAAAATTGTGGAAATTTTAATCTTATAGTCATTAAAATTCCTATTCCCATTAATCCAAATATTAGTATATAATCCCAGAGCACCTTGCTAACCATGTTAACGATTTCCATTAGTTGTTCCAAAACCAACACCTCCATAATTTAAACAACTTTATTAGAGTATAAGTTGTTGGTTTCAGAAAGTTTCAAAATGCTACAAATTAACTCAAAATAATTTCTGAAAATTTTTAATCATCTAGTCACTAATAACATACAAACAAATAGCCTCAATAAATTTTTTTAAATTAATCTTACCTCTTTTGTTGCTCCTCCCTCTTATATAATCCATTTCTAATTTTATTTGCTCAAAACTGTATAAGCTATTCGAATATTCTAAGAAAACTTCATTCAAATTATCTTCTATACCTAAATTTGCTAAATTAATTAATCCTACATTTGCTGCCCTTCTGATCCTTTGCTCAACTGTCTTAGTGTTAGATCCATAATCTTTTAGTACTTCCTTTAAAGTAAAATCATTCTTATACTGCTTATTTTCAACTAATTTCATGACAATTTTTACGATGTCTCTGCTGCCAGTTTCTCCTAGTATTCCAATTTTCTGTAAAATAGATATTATCTTATCTTCATAGTTCTTTTCATTAGATTCGTCATTACTTTTATTTGAATCAAACAATTTTTTAATCGAATTTAGTTTAGTTTGCATTTCCAATTTTTCATTTACTTTTTTAATTACATTTTCAACTTCAATTGCATTAATTGGTTTTTGGATAAAAAACTCTATTCCACTTTCGTAAGCTTTAGCAATCAAATCTTTAGAACTTACTTGAGATATCATTATAAATACAGGTTTGTTATTAACATTCTTAAAATCTTTAACTACATTTATTCCATCTTTATTAGGAATGAGTAAATCAATTAGGACTATATCTGGTTGATATACTATAATCTTGTTTATTGCTTCGATACCATCTTTTGCATATCCTGTGATTTCTCCAAGTTCTCTATCTTCTACGATTTTTTCTAATATTTTTATGACATTTAAATCGTCTTCAACAATAAATATCTTTATTTTTTACACCTCCAGTTCTTCTGCGTGAACCATAATAGTTATTTCTGTTCCGTCTTTTATGCTAGAAATAGCTCTAATTTCGCCTTTTAGTTCTTCTTCTACTATCTTTTTAACTATTGTTAAACCTAATCCTCTACTAACTTCCCCTGTTTCATAATTAATTTTTGTTGAAAATCCAGGATTGAATATATCATCAATTTCTTTTTCATCTATTCCAATGCCGTTATCTTTTACTATAAATATATACTTGTCATCTAATTTTTTCTGAATTAGAAAAATATCGCCTTGATAAGATTTTGGAATAGCTTCTATGCTATTTATAAATAAATTACGAAAAACAGACATCAAATAGTAGTGTTTTTCTGTATAAAAATCATCGTCAATTTGTATATGTAAATTTATGTTTTTGCCAATTCGTTTGATTTCCTTAATCACTGTTTCGTGTAAGATTGACATAATTATTGAAAATTTCATCTTTTCATCATTTAATTCCTTTTCAGTGACATCTAATATCCCCCTTATTGCAAGGGCATTTTCTTTTTTTATTTCATGTATGTTTCTAGCAATATTTAATGAGTATTCTTTCCATAATTCACTCTTCTCATTTAAATTAATAAGCTCGTATAATTTGTATGAATCGGCCATAAGATCTTCAATATTCTGCATATTTTTCTCCATCAAATATGCTTCTGTCTTTAATTGTGACATAATCCAAAGTAATTTTCTATATCTCTTTTCATGCTCTTCTTTTATGAGTAAAAGTTTATAATTTTTTAAAAAGTATAGAACAATCCAAACAATAGTAGACCTTAAGACAGCTACTAGTAATATAGTTGTAAATATTTTGGGTTGGAGAGATAGTGAATAGACAAAACTTCTTACTATAATTTCAATAGTATTAGATATAAAATCAGCAATAGTAATAATAAAAAAGACATAATTTAAATTATCTTTATTCTTTCTGTCTATAAATAAATAATAAATTATTGAATAAGAAATATAAAAAATTATTTCTATTGCAAACGATAAATTAAATATGACAATGTGTTGATTAAATATAGCTAGCATAAGCACTCTAGCTATATAAATGAAAATTGCTGTAATGATTCCCATAGGAATGGGTTTTAAATCATCAAAATTATACATAGCTATTGTGTAAGCTATTATCCCTGCTGAAACTCTAAAATCCGATTGAGAAAATCCTAAATAAATTTGAGAAAATGCTGTAATTGTCATTGCCACAAATAAAATCTTTTTCTTGTTTTTTACTTTAATCATCTCCTTTCCTTAATTATATTTTAACATCAAAAATAAAGACCGCAATTATTGCTTGCGGTCTTTATTAGTCATAAATATAAATTTGTTATTCTCTAAAATCACCATAAATTTTATAAGTCTGTCATATAGAGGTTCAGCCTTTTCTCCAAATTCATTTTTTAATAATTCAGCAATTTCATATATCGTCTTTTCTCCATCTATTTTCATCCAAATGAACGTTCCAAATTCATCCAAATCAATTTTATATGTCTCTGGAGTAAAGAAAACTTTTCTAACTATTCTTTCGAAACGCGAATCTCTTGGAACAATTAGTTGAACAGTGCCTTCTTCTTTATTCTTAATGCTAATTTTAGGTGATTTTTTAGGTATTAAGTCCAAATAATTATTGTTAGTTTTATTTTTTTTATTCATATCTATCCATTAGTTAATTCTCTTTCTTAGCATAGAAAGATTTTCTGATCAAAATATATGCCAATCCTAAGAATAGTATTAGTGAACCCCATTGTCCTAATATATTATTTCCAATTGCTATAGCTTCTCCTACACTCTTTCCACTTGAAAGTGGTATTATAGCTAATACAGCAAGTATTATACCAATGACGCCCTCTCCTGCGATCAGCCCAGATGAGAAAAGTACTCCAGATTCTACTTTATTGTCTAATTCCTTATCTTCTTTATGTCTCTTTTCTAATATTCCTCTGATTACTCCACCTAACATAATTGGCACGCTTAGATGGATTGGCAAGTAAAGTCCTACTGCAAATGGAAGAATTTGAATTCCTAAAAGTTCAACTACGATACCTATTCCAACTCCAATAAATACAAGTGGCCAAGGAAGTTGTCCTCCCATTACTCCTTCTACAACCATTTTCATCATCATTGCTTGTGGTGCTGGCAGTTCATTTGAACCAAATCCCCATGCCTTGTTGAGAAGCAACAATATATAGCCTATAACTAAAGCTGCTGCAACAGCACCAATAATTTCACCATATTGTTGTTTTTTAGGTGTTGCTCCTACTAAGTACCCGGTCTTTAAATCCTGAGACATATCTCCAGCCATAGCAGCAATTATGCAAATAACAGAACCAACTGATATAGCACCTATCATTCCAGCCTCGCCAACAAAACCTGTAGCCTTGAATATGATTGAAGTGATTAAAAGTGTAGCGATTGTCATCCCTGATACTGGGTTATTGCTACTCCCTATTATCCCAACAAGTCTAGATGATACAGTAGCAAAAAAGAAACCAAACACTGCAATCACTATTGCTCCCATGATCCCAACAGGAATAAAATCAGTCGCTCCAATAAAGACAACAATAACTAAACTCCCGATCATTACTGTCCTTAAGGACATATCTTCATCTGTTCTTATTGTTGAATGATGTTCCCCTGAAGTGGTCCTTAAATTTCCCATAGCATCTTTAAATGTTCTAACAATAAGAGGAAGAGATTTTATAAGACTTAAAATTCCTCCAAATGCAACAGCTCCCGCACCAATGTATCTGATATAATTGTCCCAAATATCCCAATAACCCGCTTCACCAAGTACAAGATCTTTTAAAGGATCGGTTGCTGGATAAATTATTTCTGGTACAAATTGCCCAAGATGAGCAATCAAAGGTATGATTACTAGCCAGCCTAACACTGCTCCTGACAACATGAATGCAGCTATCTGTGGTCCTACTATAAAGCCCACACCTAGTAGAGCTGGTAATGTATCCATCCCTACTGCAGCTCCTCTATACCCTGGAATTGCCCATTCAATTTCTGATGGAAATAGTTTTATTCCATCAGCAACGAATTTAAATAGAGATCCTATTCCTAAACCTTGGAATACTGTTTTAGCTTTATTTCCTCCTGTTTCGCCTGCAATAAGCACCTCTGCACAAGCAGTTCCTTCTGGATAAGGTAAAACTCCATGTTCATTGACTATCAATGCTTTTCTCAATGGAATCATAAACAAAACTCCTAATATCCCTCCAGCTAAAGAAATCGATGCAATTCTTAATATCGATGGTGCAGCCATTCCTAACTCATCAGCCCATATAAATAAAGCTGGCATAGTAAATATAGCTCCTGCTGCTAATGATTCACCTGCTGAGCCTATTGTCTGGACCATATTGTTCTCTAGAATTGAGTCTCTTTTCATGATCCCTCTAATTATTCCCATAGATATAACCGCTGCTGGTATTGAAGCACTTATTGTCATACCAACCCTAAGTCCAATGTAAGCATTCGCTGCTCCAAAAACAATACATAATAAAATTCCTAATAAAATAGAAACAGCTGAAAACTCTGAAATTATTTTTTCTGCGGGAATATAAGGTTTAAATTCCTCTTTCTTTTCCATTTCTCTTCTCCTTTCTTGATTGAATTTTCCTACAATACAATTTTATACCATTTAAAAATGTTAGTCAATCGATTTGATTAAATTGTATGATTTCATAAACGTATGTTATAATTAATTAAATTAAAAAAGAAGGTGATTAAATGTCTGATGAATTTCCAAGAAGTCGAAAAATGCTGTATTATTTTGGTATGATTCTGTCAATTATAGGAATAATTTTATTTCTAAGTAATTTTGTTGCGATTTTTACTGGTAACATTTTTAATTTCAATCCAATAGTTCCATTAGTAGGATTTTTTATGATAGCTATAGGCCAAATAATAAGAATAATTGGAGCCAAAGGAATTGCTGGTTCAGGAATTATATTAGATCCAGAAAAAGCAAGAGAGGATGTAAAACCATATAGTAAAGCCATGGGTGGAGTAATTGATGATGTTATGTCAAATTTTGACACTAAAAGTGCAAATAAAGAAATAATAAAAATAAAATGCAGAAACTGTGGAACTTTAAATGACGAAGATTCAACTTATTGCAAATCATGCGGGGAAAAGTTATAGAGACTCCAATTTAATAACACTGCTCTTCCAATTTCCTTTCAAGTAGATCAAAAATCCATAGAGGCATACTATAAGATTGCTAAAGCTCATTGAAAACCATATGCCAGAAGCTCCCCAATCAGTAAAATTCTTAAAGAGGAGAATCATAGGCAATCTGACAAACCAAAGTCTTCCGATTTCCATTGTCATAGAATATTTGGTTTTGCCAGTACCTTGAAATAGGCCTTGTAATACTGAAAAAATTCCCATCAACGGCATAGACCACGATATGTATTTCAAATAATTTACTGATAATTCTATAACTGAAGGATCGTCTTTCGATTGCATAAAAAAATTAATTATTTCTATATCAAAAATCAATAAGATAGAACATCCAATAAATCCAAATACTGAAGTTAATAATGTTGCTTTATGAAAAGATTCTCTTACTCTATTCTCTTTATTTGCTCCTGTGTTTTGTCCTACTATTGCTGTTAAAGCAGATCCTAATCCCATGGCTGGCTGAGAAATAAGAGAAGTAATCCTATTTACCATCGCATAGGCAGCGATCGTAGCAGTACCATAAGATCCAATAAACATATTTAATACGATAAATCCAATAGCAGCACCAGATTGCCCGATTGATGTGGGCAACCCTACTTTTACTATGTTGTTTATAATCTCTTTATCAAATTTAAAACCTCTAAATCTTGGAACAATCATAGAATTACCTTTATATAGATGTATAAAACCAATAACGGCTAGCAAAATTCTTGATATAAGTGTTGCATAAGCAGCTCCAGCAATCCCTAAGTCAAAAGTAAAAATAAAAATAGGATCCAATATTGTGTTTAAAACAGCAGATATGCCACTAAATATTGTTGGATGTACAGTGTTCCCTTGTGAATTCATGATTGATGAATAATTAAAAAACAAAAACATAAACACCATATCAAGAAAAGTTATTCTCAAGTAGATTATGCTATATTTAGCTAAGTCCCCAGTAGCTCCCATCCATTTTACAATATACGGTGTCAATGTTATTCCAACTACACTGAAAGTGATTGCACATAATACTGTTAGTACAATCAATTGAGCTGCATGACGATTAGCCTCTTTTATCTTGTTCGCCCCTATAAGTTGAGAAATGATTGAAGTGCCTGCAATCGATAAACCTATCCCGATAGAAATAAATAAAAAATTTACAGGCCAAACAAATGCAGTAGCTGCAAAATGAACAGAAGATATTTTGCTTACCCATATGCCATCTACCAAGTTATATAAGGTTTGTATTAAGCTGTTAATCATTATTGGAACTGATAAAGACAACAGTGCTTTGTATATATTGCCATTTAGTATTAATTTAGATTTATCATTTGTTTTCATTTTGCACCTCTTGACTATTTCGAGTACCTAATTACATTATAATATATTAAAATAAATATGTATATAAAAAATTATATACATATTTAATAACTGTGATAAAATGAAAATTAATAATTCATAATTAATAATAGGAGAGCTCATGAGACCATTTAAAAAAATAATTTTAAATACTGTTTCAAAAATAAATATAAATATTAAGGAACACTATAAATCACATAGGTTCATACAAAAAATTTTAAATCCAGCAATAACTCCAGTTTATAAGAAGTTAGATGAAAAAATCTACTCAAATGGCAATGAAATACCTGTTCGACTTTTTATCCCTGAGTTTCAGAAAAATAATCAAGTCTTACTATTTTTTCATGGAGGAGGCTGGGTAACTGGCGATATTGATTCATACACTAATCTATGTTCAAGATTAGCTAACGAAACAAATAGGCGAGTTATATCTGTTGACTACAGACTCGCACCTGAATATCCTTATCCCTGTGGATTAGAAGATTGTTATCAGGTTACAAAATATCTTCTCAATAATTTACATCTATTGTCATGTACTAAAGAAGATATATTTTTAATTGGAGATAGTGCAGGAGGAAATCTAGCTGCATGTGTTTCTCTGCTACTAAGAGATAGAAAAGAAATAGTTCCAAAAAAACAAATACTTATATATCCAGCGACTAATTATGACCATACTGAAAGTTCCCCTTTTAAATCAGTCACTGAATTAGGAGAGGGCTATATATTAACATCTAAGAGAATTCAAGACTATATGGATCTTTATGTACCAAATTATGAAGATAGAGAAAGTCCGTATGTAGCCCCTATTTTATCTAATGATCTCTCAAATCAACCTGAAACCTTGGTTATTACAGCTGAATATGATCCTTTGAGAGATGAAGGCGAAGCTTATGGCAAAAAACTTGAATCATTTGGTAACACTGTTCATATTTTCAGAGTAAAAGACGCTGTCCATGGATTTTTGAATTCTCCAATTGAAAGTAGTGCAATAAAAGAAACTTATTCTATTATTAGTAAATTTGTAGATGATTTGCTTTAGGTGATTATATGAAAGAGCAAAAAAATGAAAATTTAAATTGGATTAAATTAGATAATGCTTCAAAAATTTTCCCTGCTACTTATACAAGCAGGGATACTAAAGTTTTCAGAATTTCTGTTGAATTGAATGATTACGTTGATAAAGATGCCCTCCAAGCTTCTATAAATGAAGCTGTCGAATTCTTTCCTATATTTAATTATGTGCTTAGGAGAGGAGTCTTTTGGTATTACTTTGAGTATTCTAGCCAAAAACCAATAGTTGAAATAGAGTCAATGCCACTATGTGCACCTTTATATGATAAAGAGAAAAAAAATTTGTTGTATAGAGTGTCTTATTTTAATAAAAGGATCAATTTAGAAGTGTTTCATGCTCTTACAGACGGAGCTGGAGTCGTCTGGTTTATGGAAACTATTATTCATTTATATCTCACTAAAAAATATGCAGCTGCCTTTTATGGGAAAAACTTAAAACTTCGTCATAAAGCTGCAATTAGCCAAATGATGGATGATAGCTTCACTAAATACTACAGCAAAGAAAAAATAACTGAAAATGAAGATAAAAAATTGAGAAAAGCCTTTCAAATAAAAGGGTCTTTTACAGAAGAAAATATCACTAAATTAATTGAGGGAACCATGTCTACACAGAAAGTAATTGCCCTATCTCATAAATATAATACAACAGTGACGATATTCTTAACTTCTTTACTGATATATTCAACTATAGAGGATATGCCTCGTAGATCTAAAAACTTACCAGTTGTTATTTCTGTACCTATTAATTTAAGACAGTATTTTAAATCTTATACTGCGAGAAATTTTTTTAGCACAATGAATATTATTTATAACCCAACAGGAGAAGATAATTTAGAAAAAATAGTAAATGTTGTAAGCGATAGCTTTAAATCAGAGTTAACAAAAGAAAAATTAAATTCACATCTGAATAAATTGATTTCTATAGAAAAAAACCCTTTGGCAAGAATTGTACCATTACCAATAAAAGATTTAATACTGAAATTTGCAAATAATCTTGCCGATAGAAAAATTACCTCTTCTTTCTCAAATGTTGGGAAAATAGAATTACCACCTGAATTTGAACCATATGTTAATCAATTTAGTATATGTGTAAGTGCAAGAAGACCTCAAATTGTGATGTGTTCATATAAAGATAAATTGACAATTTCTTTTATTTCACCTTTTAAAGAAACTGATATACAGAGAAATTTTTTCACATTCTTAACTAACAATGGTATAGAAGTGGAAATCATTTCAAATTTTTGATGGAGGAATACAATGAAATACTGTGAATACTGTAAAGTCTACACCCGCGAAGATAGAGAAAATTGCCCACTATGTGAGAATAAATTAGAAAATATAAATGAAGAACACGAACAAATATTCCCTAAAATACCATCCATCTATAAAAGAAATCTAGCATTAAAAATTATGGGGTTCATTAGCATAGCGTTAATTGTTCTGAGTTTTGCTATATATTTTCTATTTCCCTCAAATATTAATTGGCCCATTCTAGTTTTATTTGGACTACTTAGTGTTTGGTTGGATTTCTTCTTCCTTATAAGAAAAAAACACATCTGCCTAAAAAAATAATTTGGCAGGTGTTTATAATAACAGTTATATGCATTTTTTGGGATATATATACAGGATTTAATGGTTGGTCAATAGAATTTGTGTTTCCAATAATATGTATATTAGCGATGTTAGTTATGTATATTTTAGCATTAGTCTTAAAATTAAGTATTAATGATTACATCACATATATACTGATAGACACTTTTTTTGGCATAATACCTATCATTTTTATTGCTTTAGATTTAGTTGAGATAATATTTCCTTCAATAATATCTGTAACTGTAAGCATAATATCACTAGCAGCAATATTTATATTTGAAGGTAAAAATATCATTTATGAACTAAAAAAGAGAACGTATATATAGGGAGTGTTTACTAATTACACTCCTTCATAATTAAACGGTGGTATAAAACTTTCTTGTGCACTCTCTCCATCTTGAATAAAACCATTTTCTACTCCAATTGATATCGCAAAATCAACCACCTCGTTATATTCATCCTCTGTTAGTTTTCGATTTATCTCAGGATATTTATTAACATGATCTAAAGGTGTATATTGACTCATTATACTTAAATATATGTCTTCTCCGTATTCTTTATGCAAATATTCAATGATTTTTTTAGAATCTTCATTTAACCCTGGAAGCACCAAATGTCTAACTATAACTCCTTTAGTCATATATCCCTTTTCATTAAATTTTGGCTTGCCAACTTGCTTTACCATTTCTTTAATTGATTCCTTCGCATAATCTCGATAATTGGAAGCATTCGAATATCTAATAGAAATGCTTTCATCATAATATTTAAAGTCAGGTAAATACACATCAATGTAACCATCCAATAGTTTAATCGATTCTTTTTTTTCATAACCACTAGTATTATATACAATAGGTAAATCCAACCCTCGTTTTTTAGCAAAATCTAATGCCCTAATTATTTGAGGGATAAAATGAGTTGGGGTAACTAAATTAATATTTTGTGCTCCTTTGTCTTTCAACTCAAATAATATTTCAATAAACCTCTCATTATCTATGGCTTTGCCAAATGACCCATTTGCAATAATATTATTCTGACAGTAAACGCATCTTAAAGAGCATCCTGTGAAAAAAATAGTCCCAGAACCTTCCTCTCCTGATATACAAGGTTCTTCCCACATATGAAGACTCGCTCTAGCTAAACGCAATTCTGATGTTTCTCCGCAATACCCTACTTCCCCTTTAATTCTATCGACATGACATTCTCTTGGGCACAGTATGCAATCTTTCAATAAGTCTACGTAATTTTCCATTATATACCTCTTCTTACCTTTTTCTTGTATTATTTACGCAATATAATTATATTATACTCGATATTAGTCGCGAATTGAAAAATTTTTAATTCCTAGTAAAACAATATGTTTACAACGCTAAAGTATAGGTATATAATAATTAAGTGTTTGATAGTAATTATCATTGTTAAAAAGCGAGGAGATTAAATGTCTAAAAATTTACTAACTATAAATGATTTAAAAGTAGAAGTAGCCGATGATAACAAGGAAATATTAAAAGGAATAAACCTAAAAGTTAATAAAGGAGAAATTCATGTAATTATGGGTCCAAATGGTGGTGGGAAGTCAACTCTTGCCTATACTTTGATGGGACATCCTAAATATAAGATTACGAATGGTGAAATAATATTTTGCGATACTAAAATAAACGATTTAAAAACCCACCAAAGAGCTAAAATGGGACTATTTCTATCTTTTCAATACCCAGAAGAAATAGAAGGGGTAACAGTTGAGGAATTTTTGCGTACTGCAAAAACCGCTATTACAGATGAGCAACAAAAAATAATTCCATTTAAAAGATTGATAAATAAAAAAATGGAAGAATTAAGTATGAATGAAGAATATGCTTCTAGATATTTAAATGTAGGCTTTTCTGGAGGAGAAAAAAAGAAAAATGAAATATTGCAAATGTCAATTTTGAATCCTAAGCTCTCTATATTGGATGAAACTGATTCTGGATTGGATGTCGATGCAATAAAAATTGTTGCAGAAGGAGTAAACAAAATAAGAAATGATGAAAATGCTTTTTTAATAATCACTCATTATAACAAATTGCTAGAATATATTAAGCCTGATTTTGTCCATATTTTATTAAATGGAAGAATTGTCAAGTCTGGAGGCATTGAATTAGCAGATGAAATTGATGAATATGGATATGAAAAAATTAAAAATGAGTTTGCAGGCTTATAGAGGTGTAAAAAATGGAAAAAAAGAAAACTAATGTAAAAGATATTGATAGAAGAATATATGATATAAAAAATGAGCTAAACTATAGTTTTAAAACTGATAGCGGTCTAACTAAAGATATAATATTAGATATTTCAAAACAAAAAAATGAACCGGAGTGGATGAGAGATTTCAGGCTAAAATCTTTAGAAATATACAGTCAAAAGCCTTTTCCAAAATGGGGGGCTGATTTGAGTGATTTAGATATGGACAATATCGTAACTTATATAAGGCCCAATACACAAATGAAACATGATTGGAATGACGTGCCTGAAGATATAAAAAATACTTTCGAACTTCTAGGACTACCACAAGCAGAAAGAGAATCCTTAGCGGGCGTAGGCGCACAATACGACTCCGAAGTTGTCTATCATAATATTAGGCAAGAATTAGTAGATAAGGGCGTTATATACACTGATATGGAGACAGCTTTAAGAGATTATGAAGATATTGTAAGAGAATACTTTATGAAATTAGTACCCCCAACAGATCATAAGTTTGCAGCATTGCATGGTGCAGTTTGGTCAGGTGGTTCTTTTGTTTATGTTCCAGAAGGAGTAAAAGTAGATATACCACTTCAGTCTTATTTTAGATTAAATGCACCAGGCGCAGGTCAATTTGAACATACTTTAATAATTGTTGAAAAAAATTCTTACCTCCACTTTATTGAAGGCTGTTCTGCACCTAAATATAAAGTAAATAATTTACATGCTGGATGTGTTGAGCTATTTGTTAAAGAGAATGCAACTTTAAGATATAGCACGATTGAAAATTGGTCTAAAAACATGTATAACTTAAACACTAAGAGAGCTGTAGTCGATAAAAACGGAACTATAGAGTGGGTATCTGGGTCCTTTGGGTCTAAAGTATCAATGCTATATCCTATGAGTATTTTGAGAGGAGAAGGTGCAAGATCTGAGTTTACTGGAGTTACTTTTGCTGCAAAAGGCCAATATCTCGATACAGGGACAAAAGTCGTTCATGCTGCAAACAATACGACTTCTACAGTAAATTCTAAGTCTATCTCAAAAGACGGTGGACATGCATTTTATAGAGGTTTATTAAGAGTAAGTAAAAATGCAACAGGATGTAAATCAACTGTTTCATGTACTTCTTTAATGTTAGATAACGAATCCAAGTCAGATACATTACCTATCATTGAAATAGATAATGACAATATCGATATAGGACATGAAGCTAAGATTGGTAGAATCAGTGATGATGCTATATTCTATTTAATGAGCAGAGGTATTTCTGAAGAAGAAGCCAAAGCTATGATTGTACGAGGATTTGTAGAGCCAATCACTAAAGAGTTGCCTTTAGAATACGCAGTTGAATTGAATAATTTGATTAATATTGAGCTTGAAGGTGCGATAGGTTAGGAGTTGATAAAATGATCTGGAAAAGAATCGGACTAAAAGAATTAAATTTACCAGAATTTAAAGAATATAACAATGAATTTTTGCCAAATATAAATGGAATGAATTTAAAAATCACAAAAACAATTAATAGAAAAAATCGCCCTGTATTAGATAGTTACAGAGGATTAGGTGAGGAACTAGAAAAAATACCACAAAATCATAATAATGCTGGTATTGAGTTAAAATTAGATGATGATGTAACAATAAAAGAACCATTATTAATTAATTATTACTTGGATAACAACAATCCTGTATTGATAGATCATAACTTAATAGATGTAGGGAAAAATTCTGTACTGACATTAATATTTGATTATGCAAGTGATGACACAACTGATTTGTTTCACAACGGCTTAACTGATGTAACTGTAAATGAAAATGCATCCCTTAATATAATAAAGCTACAAAGGCTAAATAGCTCTAGCAACAATTTTGACACAAATATTATACTCATAAAGGATAGTGGAAAAGTTAATTTGATAACCATTGAGCTAGGTGCTAAAATAACTGCTGTTAATTATACAAATTATCTACATGGTGAAAATAGTTCAGCTAATCTAAGTTCAATTTATTTAGGTGATGGGAACAGAAAATTGGACTTAAATTACACGATGATTCATAAAGGCAGAAGAAGTGAAAGTAATATTCAATCCAAAGGAGCTTTAAAAGATAATTCAGTCAAAGTTTTTAGAGGAAATCTAGAATTTCTAAAAGGTGCTAAGAAATCAAAAGGTAGTGAATCTGAATATACCACCTTATTAAGTCCTAGTGTAAAAAGCGATTCAATCCCTGCTTTGATGTGCCACGAAGATGATGTAGATGGAAATCATGCTGTTAGTGCTGGAAGGATAGATGAAAATAAATTATTTTACCTTCAAAGTAGAGGGCTTGATGAATTTAGTGCAAAGAAATTGATAGTTGAATCATCATTTAACCCAATACTTGAAAAAATTCCTGATGAGAATTTAAAAAAGATCATTCTTCTCGAGATTGAAAGGAGAATATAAGTGATGAATTTAATTGATCCAAAAATTATAAATGATTTTCCTATTTTAGAGAGAAAAATTAACGGAAATCGATTGGTATATTTAGATAATGCAGCAACTACTCAAAAACCTAGAAATGTAATAGATGCTATCTCAGATTATTATAATAATCACAATGCTAATCCTCATAGGGGTGCTTATACATTAAGTGTTGAGGCAACCTCTCTCTATGATAGTGCAAAAGAGACAGTAAAAAAATTTATAAATGCAAATTCTAAAGATGAAATAATATTTACAAAAAATTGCACTGAATCACTTAATCTATTAGCCTTTAGCTTATCAGGTTTTTTCGAAGAAGGAGATGAAATACTCCTATGTGTTTCTGAACATCACAGCAATATATTGCCTTGGATGAGACTTTCAAAAGATAAAAATTTAAAATTAAATTATTTATATGTAAATGATGAAGGCATTATCCCAGAAAAGGAATATGAAAAAATAAATAATAAAACGAAATTAGTGTCAATTGCACAAATGTCTAATGTCTTAGGTACTATATTCCCTGTTAAAAAAATCAGTCAAATAGCCCATGAAAAAGGTGCAATTGTAGTAATAGATGCCGCTCAAAGTATCCCTCATAAGAAAGTAGATGTAAAAGATATAGATGCTGATTTCATGGTTTTCTCTGCACATAAAATGCTAGGTCCAATGGGCATAGGAGTATTATATGGGAAAAAGCATTTGTTGGATGACATGCCTCCTTTTTTATTAGGTGGAGATATGATTGAATATGTTTATGAAGATCATGCAACATATGCAGAAATACCTTTCAAACTTGAAGCAGGAACTCAAAATGTCGAAGGTGCTTTTGGTCTTGAAGCTGCAATTCATTATCTCGAAAAAATAGGGTTGCAAAATATTGAAAACCATGAAAAAATACTTACTGAATATGCGATGCAAGAAATGTTAAAAATTCCTTATATCAATATTTACGGACCAATGGATTTAGAAAAGCATGGAGGAATTATTTCTTTTAATGTAAAAGACGTACATCCTCATGATGTTAGCACTGTGTTAGATAGTTATGGTATATCAAGTAGAGCTGGACACCATTGCTGCCAACCACTTATGAGATATATGGGAATAAATGCAAGCGTGAGAATAAGTTTTTATCTATATAACAGTTTAGAAGATATAGATGTATTCATTGAAAGTATCAAAAATGTAAGGAAGTGGTTAGGATATGGATCTTAGTCAAATTTATACTCAATTGATAATGGAACATAATAAAAATACTCAAAATAAAAGAGCCTTAGATGATCCAACAATAGTTGAACATGGTCACAATCCAAGCTGTGGAGACGATATAACTCTCAATCTGATCGAAAAAAACGGTGTAATTGTAGATGCTAGTTTCACAGGCTCAGGATGTGCTATATCTCAAGCTTCAACTTCAATAATGATTGATCTCATCAAAGGCAAAAGTACAGAAGATGCGTTAGAACTAGCCGAATTATTTATAAAAATGATAAAAAAAGAAATTGAAGATGATAATGAATTAGAAAAATTAGAAGATGCAGTTGCATTTGAAAATATATCGAACATGCCCGCAAGAGTAAAATGTGCAGTTTTACCATGGCATACTCTTGAAGAAGCACTAAAAAAATAGTCCTTAAGCCTATCTCTTAGTGCTTCTTCATATTTAATTGAATACATCTACAAGCCTTTTATACTCATAAATGATGATTTCATAGCAATTTTTCTCAAATTTTTATTAAACATAAAAGGCGATTTTATGTGTTTTAACGTCATTTTTAAATTCATTTTAGACATTTTATTTTTATATACTCTTCCTACATCATCATTTTGATTGTCATTTATACAATTAGAAAGAATACTTGAACTGTACAGTGCGTAACTAATGCCTTCAGCAGAACTTGGACTAATTAATCCTGAAGCTTCTCCAATTAACAGAATGTTATCTTCCCCATAATAAATTTCGTTATTGCGAGTAGCTCTATTTATAAAAGTCCCTTTTCTACTGACCAAATTTGAAAAATCAAAACCCTTACTTGACAATCTCATTTTCAACAATTCAAATTTTTCTTTAGCATCAACTTTATCTAAAGCAGCACCAATTGATATGGTATTTTCTTTTGGAATTACCCAAGAATAAAAATCAGTGATATTATTATCAAATATTGCTATATAATATGGCAATATTTTCTTTGATTCATAGACTTCTTGAATTGAAAGGTATTGTTTAGGCCATTTATGATTATTATATGCACTCTTTCTTACTACAGAATTTGCGCCATCAGCGCCAACTAACAGTTTAGTTTCAAGTTCTGTTTCTTTATTTTGTGTACGAAGCTTTACAATTACTCTGTCCGATTTTTTCTCACAATTAATAAAAACAGTATCGAGCATTTTATCGATATTATCTGGTATCATTTCAAACATCCAACTGTCAAATTTAAATCTGTCGATGTTCAAATAAAACCTCTGGTAATATCTTTCTATATTGCTGTTTAGATCAATTGTTTTCACTGCAAATATCTGTGGATTTACTAAAACATTATTTGGTAAGGATAAATTTAATTTTGCAAACATAAGTTGTGCATCTGGAGCCAACAATCCTCCACACAGTTTCTCATTATAGCTAGACATATTCCTAAAATTTCTTCTATCTACTAACAATACTTTCTTCTTTTTACTCACTAATCTCGCTAGATTAGAACCAGCAGGACCAGCTCCAATAATAATTATATCGTACATAATATCTCTCCTTTACTCCATAATAAAGGATTATTTATCGTTTTTCAATATATTTATATTGTTTTACATGATTTTTATTCGAATTTCTAAATCAAAAGTTATGAAACATAAAAAAATACCTGAAAAATATGATACCTTTAGCTAATCCGCTCTAAAAACCATATAATTCAGGTGATAATTCTATATTTTTAAATTATATTGTTCTATTGCTTTCTATAAACTATTTCCCCGCCTACTACTGTCATAACTGTTTTAATATCTTTTATTCTTTCTGCATCTATCTTAAATATATCATCATCCAACACAGCAAAATCAGCATAATAATTTTCCTCTAATCTACCTTTGATGCTTTCTTCAAAACTTACATATGCCGACCCCTTAGTATATGCATCTATTGCATCATAAATGTCCATTATTTCACTTTCATTCCACGATTTGTCAAGCTCACCACTTAAATCTTTTCTATTCACTGCGCAGTAAATATTATTAAATGGATTAAGATCTTCCACAGGAGCATCAGTTCCTAGTGATACGTGCACACCTTTTTTCACCAAAGTATTAAATGCGTAAGATGTTTTTGCTAATCTTTCCCCAACTCTATCTTCTACAATGTGAATATCATAATTTAAAAATATAGGTTGAACTAATGCCAAACACTCTAATTTTTTCATCTTTGCTATAATTTCTTCATCTGTAATTTGTAAGTGTACTATCCCATGTCTGTTTTTATTGCCATTGTTAATTATCTTTTCATATGAATTAAGAACCTGTTCAATAGCTCCATCCCCTATCGCGTGTATGAGCATTTGTCTATTATTTGAATCAATGTATTTTGTTATTTCATCAAGTTCTTCATCTGTGTATATATTAACACCACTATTGCCTATATCATCTTTATATTCATCTCTTAAATATGCCGTTCTTGCTCCAAGAGATCCATCTGCAAATAATTTTATAGGTCCGATTTTGTTAAAATTCGTATTGTATTCTCTTTCATTGAAATTATTAATAAATCTAGAAATAGCTGAAATATTTTCAAACGCGCATTGGTGTGTAATCCTTATATAAAGTTTCCCTTCTTTTTCTATCTCTTTATAAGCTGACAGTACTTCTTCGAAATTATCGCCACTGACATCATTTGTTTGAACTGATGTTACCCCATTTTCTAATGCATGAGCAATTGCCAATTTAATATATTTTTTTCTTTGTTCAGCAGTAGTCGTATTTAAGAATTTGTTGAAAAGTTTCATTGCATTTTCGCAAAATACTCCATTCGGAAATCCATCATCTTCTCTAATTATTTTACCGCCTTCTACATCTAATGTGTTTTCATCTATTTCTAATATTTCTAAAGCCTTTGTGTTTGCTACAAGAATGTGGCCACAAACCCTTGTAAACACTATAGGTATATCTCTTGAAATTTGATCTAAATCATGTCTATTTAGTAATCTTTTTTCACCAACAAAGTAATCTTGATTCCAGCCATTTCCTAGCAATACGTCGTCAATTTTATTATCTATAATATATTTTTTTGCATTTTCAATAACTTCATCAATGGATTGAAGCCCGTACAAATTTAGGTTTGATAATCTATATCCTACACCTTCTAAATGAAGATGAGAATCATTAAAGCCTGGTATAACAGTTCTTCCTTGCAGATCTATTAGTTCACAATTTTTATTCAAAGACAATATTTCTTCATTTGTCCCTATTTTTTCGATGATCCCATCTTTAACAAACATGGCTTGTTTGAACATATCTCTTCCTTGATAAAATTTCCCATTGTAAAATATTTTTTCCATTTTTACCTCCAAAAAAATTTAAATTATTCTCCTCTTGTGCAATATATTTATACCTGTTATAGCAAATGCACCTCCAATTAAAGCTGTTATGAGTTGAGGAGTACTCATACTTGCAGATAGTGCATTCGCTACTTTAGTTGGAAACTCTAATCCAAAGACGTATATAAGATTTTTTGCAGAAAATGATAAAAATAAAAATTTTAAAACCGATCCAATAATAACTCCGATAATCCTCTGAATTTTACCCTTTTCCATAGAGATGCTAAATGTCAGTACATATATAGCATTTCCTACCATAATAAACGGAATAAATGGTGCTAATGGCGCTGCTAATTGACCCACAAGATAAGCTAATACAGGAGTTAATATCCCTACACCTACCCCAAACCATCTTCCACAAATGTAAACAGTTAAAATAAGCACCATATTGACTATAGGCCCCACTATAAACTGATTGATTTCAGGTATAGTTCTCCCTATTATTTGGAATATGATTGCTATTGCAAGTAGTACTGAAGCTTGAACTAATTTTTTTGTTTTGTTTTCCATAATGGCTCCTCTCATATGTTTATACGATAATTATACAATTAATATTGATTAATAATATTAACTATTAATATACCATATTTACTCAATTTTTACAGTGGTTCCTGAAATATATGAATTTATGCTGGCAAAGATTGCTTTCATTGAAGGAAGTATATGTTCAACAGAAAGGACAGAATCAGTGTTTTTCTCTAAGCAATCTATAAATTCGTCTATAACTCCACTTTTAGTCTGATTGTCATTTGTCTGAATTCTTTCTAAATCAAAATCTATTTTTTCTCCATTTCTTAACAATATTTTTATAGCATATTTCTCATCGTCATAAATCCTCATTATTCCTTTAGTCCCATAGATGACGGTGCTATTATCTTCAGCCCCATAGTAAGTCCAGCTAGCGGTCATAGTGCCTATGGCCCCTTTTTTTGTCTTGTATATACATATTGCGTTATCCTCAACTAAAATCGGGTCACCAGTTTCATATTTTTTATCTAAAGTCGATAAAATAGCAGTTGTTTCAATTATTTCATCATCTAACAAATAGTTGATTAAATCAGTCTTATGAATACCTAGATCAGCTAAAACTCCCATTGAAGCGATATCTTTATTGAAAAACCATACATTTAAACCTGGATTTATGCTCCACGTTTCAGGACCAGTGTGTCCAAATGTAGTTCTAAAACTTAAGCAATCCCCAATTATATCATCCGCAATTAGCTTTTTTGCATAGATATGTGCCTTTGTTAACCTCTGATTATGACCTATTAATAATTTTTTATTGTTTTCCTTGGCAGTTTTAGCCATTATCATGCAGTCTTCTAGATTTGTAGCCATTGGTTTTTCACATAGTACATGTTTCCCTTTTTCTAAAGCCTCAATTGTTACTTTAGCGTGCATATTATTAGCTAAACAAATGCTAACAGCATCAATATTATCATCATTAAGCATATCGTGATAATCTTTATATTGTATTACATTATACTTGTCAGCTAGCTCTTTAGATCTTTCGGCTGTTCTGTCAAACAGTCCTATTAGTTTAGCATTTTTATTGTCTAAATACTCAGGAATATGCCTAACTTGAGCAATTTTCCCGCAGCCAATTATTCCAACTCTAATCATTACTTGCCTCCTTGTGTATATAAATAAATAATAAGCAATATTCTTCCACCTTTCATCTGAAGTAACTTGTTCTAAGATGACTTTATGTTTATTTTTATTATAATACAATATACATGGTTAGACTAATATTTTCAAAATAACAAATATATTCATTTTTATACTTAAAAAAAGGCATCAAGATTTTCTTCTTAATGTCATAGAAATAATAGTATTTCGTAAAATAAATATTATATGTAATTAAAGATTACTAAATTGTATATCAGATTATTCTTCTCTCTCAGATACTTTTATATGAAATCCCTTAAATAAAAATAAACTAATAATGTCTAATGTTCCAATAATAATGATCGCAATTATACTATGTCCCCATCTTCAACCTCAATTTCATTGCTCTTAATCCCAGATTGTGTTACTTGTACATATGCTCTATCTCGAGAAATATTGACTTCCGCCTTTTTTTGCTCCTCGACCATAGCGACCTTTTCTCCGTTTACTTTTATACACATTTTTAAAGCTATCCCTTGCCATCCGGTATTTCGTTTAATTGTAATTGACATATAATCAACTCCCTTGATTTTGTTGCAATTTTTATTAGGTCACGATGTTTGATCCCCTACGGTGTAGAGCATACAAGCCATAATCCATGGAATATTAAACAACGCTCTTTGTTCAAACATATACTCATACAAAGCTCTTCAACTCCTAATTCTTCAGGAAAAAGGACGTATTAGCAACACACAGTCAAATGCCTTAAACTTACTGACATCGAGATAATTCGAATAGTGAAATGAATCACACTAGGTTATCTTGAAGTCCTTTTAACCATGTAAAAATCGATTTTCTATCTCAAACCTTACTTATTTGTTTCTTTCAATGTCAACACTATCAACAGCATTGGGTTTTTCCATCTTTGATGGATACTTATTTTCAAATTCTACCAATATCTTAAGTAATCGCTCATCAAGAAAGGTAAGAGCTTGCTTTCTGATATCTGTCGGTATACCATAGTAGGCCTCTGCGATGCCTCCTGTAATGGCTGCAAGTGTATCACTGTCACCACCTATTGATATAGCATTCCTAATTGCGTCTTCAAAATTTTTTGACTCAAAGAAAGCTTCCAATGCTTGAGGCACTGTCCCTTGGCAGCTTTCATTAAACTCATAACTGTCACGAATTTCATCAAGTGTAAAATCTAGCGAATAGTAGTTCTCCGTTATATAATTACGAATATCAAATAGACTCTTTCCAGAACGTGCTAGGAAAATAGCAACCGCTGTAGCTTCTTCACCTTTCAACCCTTCTGGGTGATTATGCGTAACAATAGTCACTGCTTTTGATAGTTGTTTAACTTCGTCTAGATCGTTAGCCACAAAACCACATGGGCTGACACGCATTGCAGCTCCGTTTCCATAACTACCATAAGGTTGAGGATTGTTTGAGAAAATCCACCTACTAAATTTCCCGCCATATCCGCAATCAGGATAATGCCTTCCGATTTCTTGCATATATTTTACAGCATTCTCAGAAAGATCACTGTAATCTGCTTTGCTTTCCAATAAAGCTTTTGCTATTGCCAAAGACATGATAGAGTCATCTGTAACGCTACATTTATAAGTCATTAATGCAAATTGCTTGCTCCTGTTGTTATTCCATTCAAAACGAGAACCGACGATGTCCCCAATAATAGCTCCTAACATATTTGATTCCTCCCCGTTGAAATTCTCTTAATTTATCTAAGCCCTCATTCTAGAGCTTTTAACTTTTCAGTGATTTCTATGGTGTCTTTATAGATTGTCAATTCAATTCATTTGTATATTCATCAACTTTTTTGTTGTTCCCTAATAGAAAAAAAGTTATTTCAAATTACCTAAAATCTTTTTATCTGTCTTTAATTCTTCTAAGGGATACCAGCCCAAAGATTAAAAGTACTGCAATTCCCAAAAACCAAAGCATTGATCCAAAGAAGACCCATAACTGCATTGGATTTACATTAGCGGCTACATTTGCCTCTGGTAGAGCACCACTGATAGATTGATTAATGTTAACCATACCCCCATTTATATTAGAAGATGTGTCGTATAAAATATCGTTAGAAATAGGGGCGAGATTTGCTGGAATCAAGCTCATACCACTTTCAAATGATAGGTAAAATTAGTCTAATAAAAGCAACTGCCCACAATATATTAGACAATTATAGTCTAACACCATTAGACTATAATGCCAATATGTAAAAAATTTGCAGACTTGTCAAGCCTGCAATTCATCTATAAATTATCTTTTGTTAAATTGATTCAATAAATTTTTTGTCTATTACCTAAACTTTATGTGCACACCATTTTTTATTGATCATTATATTCACCTCTCAAACATTAAGTAGTAGATTTAGATTAATTAAAGACATAAACCTCATAAAAACTATTCATTTCTGTGAATTGATGTGAAATAATAATTAAAGTTCTATCCTTAATTGATATTAGCTGTTGTTCAATTGATTTAGCATTTTTCTCATCTAGATTAGCTAACGGTTCATCTAAAATTAGTATAGGTGTTTCTCGGAGCATCGACCTAGCCAATGTAATTCTCCTTTTTTCTCCTCCTGAAAGATTCACTCCATTTTCTTGAATTAACATATCTAATTTTTCACTATTTGCGTAATTTTCTAGGCCCACCTTAAATAACGCAGCAATTAACTTTTCATCAGATATATCTTGATACATCGTTAAATTATTCCTTAATGTATCTTCAAACAATATTGCATCTTGCCTCATTACAGTGATAATGTCATTTAAATTTTTAATTTCATTTACTGGTATATCGTTAATTTTTACACAACCTGAACTTGGCCTATAATAATCTAATAATAGGTTCATACTCGTTGTTTTCCCAGAACCACTTGCTCCTCGCAATAAATATTGATTGTTTTTCATAAATCTCATATTAATATTTTTTAAAATATGTTCTTGGTTCTCATATCCAAAAGATACATCATCAAATATCACTTCTTGAAAATCTTCTTTGTCTATTTCTACATCTGCATACTTAACTGTTCTTTCATCAATAAATTTTAGAATTGATTTGTTTACTGGTTTTACTGATATCAGATCTTGTATAAAGTAGGATAAGGATATTATTGGATATGATAATTGGTCAATCATACCAACAGCAATAAAAAACTGTCCAGCTGTAAAATCCCCCTTTAATACCAGGTATGCTGCAAATACTAATATTATAAAGTGAGAGAAATATGAAAGTGTGGCTGAAATAGATTTGGTTAGGTAATTTATTTGTCTTTTTCTTAAGTTCTTTTCCATAGTGATATTATTAGATACTCTGAACTTTTCACTAATAATTCTTTCTATAGAAAAATTTTTAATCATTTCAAATCCTCTAAGCCAATCTGTTATCTCCTTTATATGCTTTTCAAATTGATCAACAAATTCTACCTGGGCTCTTTGTAATTTCTTTTCAATTAGCTTAGGTATATATAAAGGCAATGTTAGGAGAACTAAAGTAATTATTGCTATTCTATATTCTAAAATAAATAGCGATATACTTACAATTACTATTTTAATTATAATCTCAGCTAGCATTGGAATAGTTCCAAAATATTGATTTTCAATTATCTCCATTTCATTAGTATATTGTGCAATATATTCACCTTGTTTCTTTGTCAAAAATTTCGGGTAATCCTTGGATATTAAGCTGTCAAAGTAATCTGCTCTTAATTTTTTCATAGAATCAACAGCGAATTTTCCCCTAGACATATCATAAAGATAATAGAACCCTAGCTCTGCAATTATAAATATACCAAGATAACAACCATATCTTATGGTTTTATCAAAATTATTTGATAAAGCATAATCCAATACATCTCCTTTAAGAAATTGGACGCTTACAGCAAATATTGCAGTTAATGAAGAAAAAATGGCCGTAAGAAATAACAGCACCCAGTTATTTTTTATATATTTTTTCATTTTTTATCCTCCTATTTAATTATTTCATAACAATAGAAGGGTAAAATCTTCCTCCTATTGTCTTAGAAGGATTTTCTCAATCTATTCATTCTTTTCACCTCATTAAATTTATCAAAGTTTACATTATTTAATACTTACCCTCAATATATCATACTCTCTATTAAAATCAATACTAATTGACTGAATTATTCCTCAATACTAAATGCAAGTTAAAATGAAACACTTTTTATCTCTGCTAAAATGTATAAGTAGTTATCAAATATCGTTTAATATGAATACACTAAAGCAATAAAAAGCCAGAGTATATAAATACTTCGCTAAAAGGCAATGCTAGATATTAAGCAAAAATTCTTCACTCTTGGAAACCCTTATTTGTCAGTATTTTGAATGCTATATTCATCAACCCTTAACATCAATACCGCCGTCAATATGTTGGGAAATAAGTTGATAGTTACCGAATTTGCATTTTAAACCCCTGTTATCATTGAGAATATATGCACACTCGTAGATTAAAACATATCCATTATTGGTACTCATTAATGGGAACAAATTGACACTTTTAAAATAAATATTTCCTTGCCAAAAGTGTACATATTATTCATGTATTGGTTAGGTTTAGATATCGAATCTGCTTTTCTTTTTTATAACGGTTTTCATGTAGCAAATAAATCTGATTGATTTTTCCTAATCGTCTGCATAATCTTCTTTGAATTTATTATAAACATCTTAGAACGAACAATGCTTGCAAGCTCAGTAATATTTTATTTGCCTTTTCTTTTTTTTTTTTACAACTACGGCTCTGAGCTATTATGCATACCTCTATTTGCTAATAATATTTATCACTACCGAATCATTTGCATCAAGTCATTGATATCTACTAGTGAAATCAAATGTTGCTGACGTTCAGCAAACTGTCTTGCTGGTTTTGTAAAACTTGAAGTAGTTACCAAAACCGCTTTATTTGCCTTACGGTCAGCTTGTACTCCTAACAAACTTCTTACCAAACTAACTCCAACAGGATTTCTTTTTGCATGCTTTTTACATTCAATAAGCAACATAAATGGAAGCCCTCCGATATTTTTAGTGGCGATAATGTCACATCCGCCATCTCTTGTTTCTGGAGTTAATGCTACATCAAATCCTTGCTGCCTAAATAATTCAGCAACAAATTCCTCGAATTCTCTTGATGAAAGATTATATATTTCCTCTCTATCATGTAAAACCTTATAAATATTTAAATAAGCACGATTAACTTCTGTACCTATTTCCACTTCTTCATAATTTCTGTAGTCAAATTCATAATAATTGACTGCTATTGATGGTGCTTGTGCAAAAGTACATCCTCGGCTCTCATAATCCTCATAATTTAATATTCCGACTGGATACTCATATGCTCTAACTGTATAGTGCATAAAATTACCACATTTTTCGCAACTATATTCTCCGGCAAAGACATATTCGACCTCAAAACCCATATTACGCTCGTATGAATATGTATCTACATCTAAAGAATCTTTATCGATTATATGAATTGAACTACACCTATCGCATCGAATGATTAAATCATTTTCAAGACCTAATTCCACTTGCAAAACCTCTTATCTTCATTTTTCATATATTTTACCAACCAGTTCAACCATAGATCCTTAAATTATTTGTATATGGCTACTGATTATTATTATATCATAACAAGGGCTATTCATCTGGACATCCGACATCATAGGAATTGTGTCCAATCTCGGAAGATTTTATTTTATATAAAATGAAAGCTCATCAAATATTCCATTATATAATAAGTATTGTAGAACATCTCTAAAAGAGATTAGTTCACCATTCCTCATACTCCTATCAGCTTAACTTCTCATTTTCTATATTTCAGTATTATCCCTCTCCTTTTGGGCCATATATTCTTCACGAATCTGAGACAGAGTTTTTCCAGTTCGTTTGTGTACAGCAAAAACATAAGTCTGCACACTAGACCATCCATAAACCTCTTTCAACCATGCTTGCATAGATCTTTCTTCTCCGTTTACAATAACATTTCCATTAGAAAGAAGTGTACCCTCATCTTCCTTTCCTTTGGCTACGATAATATATAATATCTCCTTCTTTGACAACGCCCCACTCAATCATTAGGTCAATTTTGGGCAAAGAACGACGTGTAATTTTCTTATCACTTGGAATAGAGATGATAATAGATTTATCCATTAAATTCACATAATAATCATCATATTTTGTAACAGGAAGCAATTTTTCAACATAGAAATATATCTCATCACTAATTTTGTAAGGGGTAAGTCTAAAACAACTCATATCTACGTTGTTACTATTTAACCATGCTACAGCAGAAAGTGTCTGTTCGTCAAAATCAGATGCTATAAGGATTATCCTCTGCTTTTTATTAAAGTTTTTCTCAGCATCATTAACTCGAAGAAAATTGTTGAGTTTTCGAATTCCAAGTTCATATGAAGTCAATTCACCAAGTTCAAATTCACTTCTGTACTTTTCAATATATGGAGCGTAAATTTTTTTACTAAATCGTCGGTCTTTTCAATAGTTGCATAGCTAGCGGCGTATCTTATTGCCTGAAACTCAAAAGCTTCTCTGCGATACTCAATATCGTTGCGATCCCTCTTAATTTCTGTAAGCACAATATTTCCATTGTTATCGACTGCAGTCAAATCACTTCTTCCATTCTTCTCATTTTTAACTTGTCTACTGAAAATAAGCATAGATTCCTCTTCATCACAGATCATATCAATACTGTTTCTTAAAATTTCTTCAATATCATTTTCAGTCATATTTAGTTCTGAAAAAGTGACCGGTTCAATCCTAGCAGCTTGTTTCCACTTAATACTGTACATAATCTCCACCTTTAGAGTTTCATTTCATTCAATAAATCCCTAAGCTTTTTAAGCTCCTCGGCACATAAGGTTATACCTTTGCTCATTTTATCATGTTCAGGTGCCCAATCCCTGATGTCATATTTAGGCTCCCTGTCATTCCAGCTGATTAAATTCAGTTCCTTTGACCAGCCTTTGTTATTTTCCGAAAGAGTACCCACGGTTTGTTTAATTTCATATTTTATTTCTGCCATGTAAATCATTCCTTTCATTCATCAGTAGGTCCATTGACTACTTATATAATTAGTTCATTCATCTTATTAATTTAATCTTTTCTTTTGGTATCTTAATCCACTTTTTTTGCTAATTTTTTCGTGTAAGGTAGAAGTTCTTTAATTTTTCCCACGATGCGTTTTTGTTCTGCTAGTGGAGGGAGAGGAATTAGTAAATTATTGAGACTTGTGCTATTTAGTGTTTTTCCTTTAATTGCTCCTTTTGTGTCCCCATACGTTGATAATTGTGGAAGCATTGTAAACAGATAATTACGAATTATGTTCTCTATATCTGAATAAGGATATATAGATATAATAGCTTCATTGTGAACTGCATCAATATTTAAAATACTTACTTTCCCTACCGTTAGTTTAAAACTCATAAGTAAGGTTCCTTTTGGAACAAGTGCCATCTTAAATTTTTCTGACAATGCAGCTTCACTAATTTTCTCTTTTGTCTCTATAATATATCCGCTAGTGATCATATCAGCAATTGATACCCAATTATAATCTTCATTCCAATATTTCGCATCATTCCTAGGAGGTGTTTTCCCAATATTAAAATTGACTATATCTCCCAACCTAACCCACTTCCAATTCTCCGGAATGTCAAATGGTATTTCATCCTCAGTAATCTCTGGAAGTGCATTGGTCTTTTTAATCTTGCCTTCCTTAATCAGCTTTTTCTTCTCTTCTTGAATCTGCTTGTAAAGGTCTTCAGCTGTTCCATCTTCTTCTCGCTGCACTACTAGCTTGCCTTGAATGGCATGTAGCAAAATAGACTTTTGCATATCTTCTGGGAACTTTTTATTCAGCTCCTCCAATTCCGAATAAGCTACATCGTATTTATCCACATAAGGCATCAGCTCTTCTATTTTTGCTACGATGCGTTTTTGTTCTTCTAGTGGGGGGAGAGGAATAATCAACTCTTTTATCCGTTTAATAGCTAGTTTAGGTTGTCCTACTTTTGTAGTATGCTCCCTAATTTGATATTGAATAAAATTGCTACTCAGCATATAATACATGAATTCTTTAAAATTGAAATAAATGACTAATTTATCCGCATTTTCTGTTAAATTAGCATTATCTAATTCATCAGGAACTAGACCCACTTGCCCAATCGTACCTGCTACTGTTATATAAATATCATCTTTCGAAATTGTGTAATTTTTTATTTTTGGATAGATATCACGAGGTATATATTTTATGTCATCTAATAAAATGCTGCCATTCTTCATATCTGCTACTCGAATGTATTTATATCCAGTATCTTCATCAGCCAATGATCTTCCTGCTGGTATTCTCTTACCTCCATTTACAGAGACAATTTCTCCCAATTTGACCCACTCCCAATTTTTAGGAATATCAAAAGGAATATCATCTTCTGTCAAATCCTTCAGTTGGGTTTCTTTTTTTATTATTTTATCTTTGATTAGTCTCTTTTTTTCTTGCTTGATTTTCTCAATCAATTCCTTTGCAGTACCTTCCTCTTCTCGCTGTTCTACAAGTTTTCCCTGTATGGCAAGTTGAAGGATGCTGTTTTTCAAGTCCTGTGCATTCATTTAATTACCTCCAAGCATAGAAGTAATCTGTTCTAATACGTGATCAATTTCTGCATTCAGTGATGCTCTCTTCTCCTGATATTCTTGAATCAATTCCATCGGCTCAGGGATTACTTCCTCTTGATGAGGATACCCGCAGAGTTCAATATTGTAGCTTCTTTCTACGATTTCATCAATTGAATATTTCTTTGCTTTTGGAAAGCCATCCATTTCAATTTCTTTTCTATTTTCCCACCAGTTTAGGGCATCGTTGAAATGCTCCAGTTTCATCGGTCTTGTCTTGGAGAAGTTCTTATAGCCTTCTGGCATGTCCACACGATAGAACCAGGTTTCTTTGGTCGGTTCTGTGTTATCGAAAAACAATATATTAGTTCTAATGGATGTATAAGGCGCAAAGACACTATGTGGCATTCTCACCACTGTGTGGACATTGAACTCACTGAAGAGCTTTTTCTTGATATTGAACTTCCCATTATCTGTACCAAACAAGAAACCATCCGGAATGATTACTGCACATCTCCCATTTTTCTTAAGCCTATACATGATTACATTAATAAATAAATCTGCTGTTTCAGAACTTCTAAGTACTGTTGGGAAGTTAGCCTTCACGCTGTCTTTTTCACTTCCTCCATAAGGTGGATTCATTAGAATCACATCAAAATGCTCCATTTTTCGCATATCCTTGTAGTCCATCTCCAGTGCATTACCATGAAGGATGTTTGGATCATCAATATCATGGATCAACATATTAGTGACACAAAGCATATGGGGCAATGCCTTCTTTTCAATCCCGAAGACAGAATTGTTGTAGATTTCTCTATTTTCCAGAGAGTTTCCCACTTGCTTGTCCAGTTCATTCAGTGCAGAGACCAAAAATCCACCGGTGCCACAAGCAAAGTCTCCAATTCTATCGCCCAGGACAGGTTTCACCACTTTAACCATAAAGTCCGTCACTGCTCTCGGTGTATAGAACTCACCAGCATTACCTGCGCTTTGGAGGTCTTTAAGGAACGACTCATAAATAGCACCAAACTCGTGACGTTCCTTGTATTCCGTAAAATCAATCTCATCAATGATATTTATCACCTGTCTTAGAAGGACACCATCTTTCTGATAGTTGTTGGCATCTTCAAAGGCATTGCGGACAATTACCTGTCTCATTGGCGTGGTTTCATCAATTTCTAGATTCTTAAGGGTTGGAAACAGGGTGTTGTTGACAAAATCAAGAAGTCCATCTCCTGTGAGTGCTTCTCCATCTTTTCTATCTACTGCCCAATCTCTCCACTTTAGTCCTTCTTGGATGATGGATTTGTAATTGTCATCTAACAATTCCCACGTTTCTTCTTTGGCATCATATATTTTAAGGAATAGAATCCACACGATCTGCTCAATTCTCTGAGCATCACCATTGACCCCTGAGTCGTTTCGCATCACATCCTGGATTCGTTTCACAAAGTTACTAATCGCCATTTTATCTACCTGCCTTTTCTATTATTTATGCATAATATATTTCGTTTTCCAGATCCTGTACTGCCTTAAGATAAGCTTCCTTACCACCAAAAGCTTTAATAATCTTCATTGGGCTGCCGATTTTCTGAAACTCCTTGAGTTGAAGCACCTTTGTATCTTCTATCTCTTTGATTCCATCATTGGCATACTTATCAAGCAAGGCTTCAATAACCTCTTTAGCTACATCTGAGTATTTGTACAGGTAATGTCTCTTCTTCACATTTTCTGCCCTTTCCTTCTTTGTCAGTGGTGCTTTGTCATAGGCTATGTGGCAAATGAGGTCAAAGTCATCCAGCTCAGACTTTCCTAACTCTTCACGCACTGCATCAAGTAGCACCCCATCATCTTGTAGTTCATCAATTATAGCTTGTTTTTTCTCGGCTTCTGTCCAGGTGCGTAGAAAATCATCCAGCCTTGAATATTGCTGGAGGATGTTCTTCTTAGTGTAGTCAATAAGGCTCTCTGTAATGAGTTTACCGTCTTTATCGACGTATTGAACTCTTTCTGAAAGGACTTTTACCATGACATCACCAACATAATATTTTCTCGGTTTATCTTCACCATCATCATCGAATGGTGGAACATCGCCTGTTCCATATTCACCCTCGTTTTCTTTGACACCATCGGTACCTGTATTCTCGTCAGTCCATTCTTCATCTTCGTCTATGGGTGTTTCTGGATCATCTACCGGATCATCACCACTAAGCTCTCTATACATTACCGGGTTGCCATCAAAGGCAGGATCAGCAAAGAGTCTGCTGGCATTTCTAAAGTCCATAATTGTAAAGTAGGTCTTTCCGTAATCTTCTAGAAGTCTTGTGCCACGACCAATGATCTGTTTGAACTCGGTCATGCTGTTGATGTTATTCTCTAGCACAATAAGTTTACACATCTTGGCATCCACACCAGTGGTCATAAGCTTACTGGTTACTGCGATGACTGGATAGGTACTTTCTTCATCGATGAAGTTCTCGAGTTGTGCTTTCCCAATATCATTGTCACCTGTGATCCGCATAATATAGTGATCATTCTCAGCGTATAAATCTTTATTTTCATTAATCAAGGCTTGGCGCATTCGCTCAGCATGTTCAATATCCACACAGAAAACAATTGTCTTGCTAAACCGATCTGTTTTTCTCAGAAACTCCGTGATTTTGGATGCCACCACTCTTGTTCGATCGTCAATGACCAGATTTCTATCATAGTCCTTGACATTGTATTCTCGGTCTTCTATTTCATAACCGTATTTATCAACTTTGCCCGTTGTTTATGTTAATCTAAAAGTACCCCAAAAAATAGTGTCAATAGTCAGTGAAAATGTCACCTAATAATATAGAGTTTTATTCAATGAAAATGTCACCAACATTTAGAACATAACAACCGTATTAATTCCACAGTCCTATTGACATGAGTCCTCTGATCCATCTGGGCAATAACTTATGACGGGAATGTATCATAATAGGCGGCTTTCCGCCTCGAGATTTTACCAGAGGGATCCACCCCATATCAATAGGCTCTTGCGGCATAAACGCTTAAATAATGGTGTCTGTGAATTTATAATTTAAAATAGGCATAGGAAAACAAACCTCTTGAAAAAGAGCTTTAAAATGAGTATGATATTCTAAAGAGTGGGATCTCTTTATAACCATGCTCTAGTGGAGTTGAACAATCTTTTTAAGATCTCGTCGATTTCTGTATCTGTTTCATACAGACTTTTCTCCACATAGGGTATGGTTTTTTCGTTATAAGGTTTTCTCCAAGGATGATCTTTAGGTGGTTTAGTCTGGCTAATCTTTTTCTTAGGCTGATTAGAAATTGCTTTTTTAGGTCGTTCATCTAACTCCTTTGTATCATAGACCACATTTGAATACATTGCCTTGACTCCAATTTTATTGCTAGTTAAAACGGTTAATTTAGTCTTTGGTAATGCATTAGATATTTTGTCATTTATCATAAGCTGATAATATTTACCACCATAAGAAAAAGCAGCATTTTCAATAATCATACGTTCTTCTTTTATACAAAGAATATAGTCAAGATTAATATTTGAATCCAGTTGTCTAAAAGCAGATTCAGGATTTTCTGGATAGACACTAAATTTTTCATTATATTCATTAATGAATTCATCTAAAAAAGCATTAGCAGCCTCCATAGTAGTAATACCATGAATTTTAAATTCAACAGGCAATCTACTTTGTAGAGTCTCCCATAGCCTTTCAATTCGGCCCTTAGCTTGTGGGGAACTAGCAATAATGATATTAATTCCTAGTTCATCCATAGCTCTACCAAATTGAGTTAAATTAACAGTTTTTCCAGCTAATTGATCTTCAACAGATAATTTTCCTTTATTAGGTGATACAAATATAGTATGAGAATCAGAATAAAGGCTAATAGGAATACCATGTTTTGAGATAATTTGCCTAACTATCTCAAAATAGCCTTCCATACACTCATTAGGAGTAAAATAAAGAGCTAGGATTTCACCAGTAGCATCATCAATAGCACCATGAAGGTGAAAAGAATCATTGCCAATAATCCACATATGTGGAGAAGCATCAATTTGTACCAACATACCTTTTTGAGGTTTTCTTTTTCTTCTATGATGTGTTTTGCGCTTGCGATGTTTTTTAGGGCTTTTAATTCCAGCATCAGTCAAAATTCTATGAACAGTAGAATAGCTAACTTTAATATCTTCATGTTCATCTAATAATTCCTGAAAATGTTTTAAATTAGCCTCTTTATACTTTGTTTTTTTAAGACTGATGATTGAATCTTTAGTTTCATCCGATGTCGCATGCTTAGGTTTTCTACCTCTATTTTTATGGATAATGAACGCAGGTCCTTCATTTACAACCCCTTTCTTTAACCTTAATACTTGGCGTTCACTTAGGTTTAAAAGCTCAGCAGCTTCACGAATGGTTAATATTCTATCAATAGTTTGATTGATGACTCTAAGTCTAGATATTTCTTTTTGAGTCATATTAAATATCTCCTCTCTCATACTGACATTTTATCAGAATAAATTTAATATGACATTATCATAGAATAACTACACAATTCTTGTCATTTTAGTTGACAAAAACATCTTTTACTTGTAATATTAAGAGATAAAATGTGAATGGGGTGAAAATATGGAATTTTATGAAAAATTAAACTTGTTGATGAGTATAACCAATACCAAAAACAGTTCTCTTGCTCATTACCTTAAATTAGACCCCTCGTATATAAGTAGATTGAGAAGAGGAGAGAGAAAATTTCCTAATAATATCGAATACATTGACATGATAGCCTTGTATTTTACGAAAATGCTTAAAATTGAATCCGAAAAAGATAGTAAAGCATTTAAAGAAAATATCATCCAATGGCTAAGTGATGAAAATGACGAAAGCATTGACTCAATTTTGATTAGGTATGTTAATTTAGGGAATGAAGAAAATAAAAAACATATAATGACTGAGAGAATAGATAAGAGCATGATACAAAAAGATTTTGAGGTATACTTCGGTATTGAAGGAAAGAGAGAAGCTGCTTTGAAATTTCTAAATCTTGTCATAGAAGAAGAAAAACCCCAGACATTACTTTTATTTAGTGATGAAAACTTAAGTTGGCTCATTGATGATCTAAATTTTTTTAGAGAATGGAGCATTCTCATGCATGAAGTCATAGAAAAAGGTAATGAAATCGAGATCATACACACGATAACAAGAAACTTTGATGAGATGCTATCTGCAATTAGAGGATGGATGCCGTTTTATTTAACTGGCCATGTTAAACCCTATTATTACCCTAAAAAAAGAGATGGTGTGTTTCAAAGAACATTGTTTGTTGCATCAAATACCGCTGCAATAGAAGCAACATCTGTATTTTATGAAATAAAAAACACAGCAAATATATTGACTTTTGATAAAAAAACAATTGATGCATTAAAAAGAGAATACTTAAATTACAAAGCCCTTTGTAAACCTTTAGCAGAAATATTCACGGAAAAGACAAAGATACAATACTATATGAAATTATTTGAGTTCGAAAAGACTCAGAGAAATACAGTATTTAAATCCTCATATCCATCAATATTGACTATGCCAATAGAATTATATAATTCTATTTCAGACAAACAAACTTTAAATCTCCCTAAAGATCTTATAGACATATATGAAGAAAACATCCTTAAATTACCTGAAACTTTGAATAAAAATTCGTTCACTGAAATACTAGAAAGCGACATATTAGAATCAAAAGAAGATTTTTCTAAAAATAAACCATATAATTTTCTTTCGGGGAAAGATTTATATCATTCTAGTGAAGAGCTGTTATTGCATTTAAAAAATTGTATTTATTTATTAGAAAACCATCCTGATTATAATCTAATGCTTCTAACTGGCGAAAATGTCAGGAACTATAATTTTTATTTAAAAGAAGGTGTAGGATTATTTGTTTGGGACGCCAATGATAATGGTGTAGTAATATACTTTGATGAAGAAAACATAGTAGAGGCTTTCTGGGATTATATAAACTATGAACTAAAGCTAGATAAATTAAATAAGGATGTTAAAGAAAAAGTAATTAATACACTTAAAGAAAAAATATAATTTTGATTTGACTAATCCATTAATGACATATTCATACCTAGTATGAGAAAATTATCACCATCAACTGGCTATTTTGATGCGTCTCCAACAGAGGAGGAGCTTGCAACACTTAAGAACATAAAAAAAGAGATTGCAGAAAGAGGAATTTTCGATTAAAATTTAGAGAAATTTTGGGGAAACAGGATTTATTCAGGAATTCATGGAGTAGACTATGAAAATTCAAATAAAGTATAAAAGCAGCCAAATCTTCTAGTAAGTGTGTTTAGCTCTTCTTGTTTATATAGTTTGTTAATGCAAGAGTCATAAATTAAAAAAGTGACCGAATATAAAACGGAAAAGTGACCGAATGAAAAATGGAAAAGTGACCGAATGAAATCTGGGAGATCCTGCTGGAAATTTCCAGAACAAGTCTTTGGCAAAAATAGATCCCAAACTAGTTTTGGAGGGGGATACACCAAGGTTGATAGACGAATGGCAAGAAGTTCCTGAACTATGGGATGCAGTAAGATTTGAAGTGGACCGAAGAGGTAAAAAGGGGCAATTTATATTGACAGGTTCCGCTACTCCTGCGCAAAAGGGGATTCTGCATAGTGGTGCAGGGAGAATATCAACTTTAAGGATGAGACCAATGTCTTTGTACGAGTCGAAGGATTCATCTGGGCTGATTTCCTTTTTTGAAATTTGCAACGGGAACTACAAGAACATTGGGGTTGATGAGGCAAGTTTAGACTGGATCATAAACCTAATAATAAGGGGGGGATGGCCAGGGAGTTTAGGTATTGAAGCATCGGAGTATACCACTCTTGCAAGAGAATATTTAAATGCAACTATCAACCATGATATATATAGACTTGAAGGGATCAATAGGAACACTCGGAAGATGAATCTTCTCCTTAGGTCATTGGCCAGGAATGAAAGCACAACAGTTTCAATGAGAACTTTAAGACAAGATATAAGGGAACACGAAGAAGATGATCTGGATGAAGATACCATCTCAACATATTTGACTCTTTTTGAAAGAATGTTCCTGATAGAGAATCAGAAGGCGTTCTCTTCAAATATACGATCATCAACTAAACTGAAAAAAATGGATAAAAGGCACTTTGTAGACCCTTCATTAGCCTGTGCCTTATTGAATGCAACTCCGAAGATGCTTATTAATGATTTGAACACATTAGGCTTTCTATTTGAAGCACTATGTGAAAGAGACTTGAGGATCTATGCAGAATCCTTTAATGGCAAGCTATATCACTATCAAGATTATAATGGGGATGAGATCGACTCAGTTGTAGAATTAGAGAATGGAGACTGGATTGCCATAGAGATAAAGCTTGGTAGCAATCAGATTGATGAAGCAGCAAATACATTGATAAGAATAAAGAACAAAGTAATAGCTGATGGTGGAAAACCACCAAAGGTTATGTGCGTAGTCTGTGGAATTTGCAAGGCTGCATATTTAAGGGATGATGGGGTTTATGTGGTTCCGATTACAGCCTTAAAACCATAATTTAATCTCACATTATGAGAGAATTGATTAACTATTTCATTCAAAAATATGAAAAAAGAAAAATTAGAATCTATTGAGAAAGAAAATAATAATAAAAAAGTATCAAAACTTGAATCGACAGAAATTGAAATGAAGAAAGAAGTAAAGACTTTTAATACAAAGAACAAATAAAAGTAATCTTAGATGTAAGCATTGTTATCTTGAATCCTCCCTTGATGAAAAAAAGCTAGGAATTTGGTGCACTGATTTTACTATCTTTGCATTACTATATTATTTTGTTTTTATCAAAGTAAATGGAGGTTTGCGATTGATTAAAAATATTAGATTTTTATATAAGTATATTAAGCCAACAGAGCTTATAAATCTTTATGTTTTATCACTCATATCAGTTTTTATAACATTATTTAATATTTTCCTATCTGGGAATATAGTTCAAGAAGCATTAGTATTAAGACAATTAAATCTAAAAATCGGTATGTTTTTTATAGGGTTTACTATATTGAAGATTGTAATAGATAGAACCAAGGATTATATGTCAACAAAGATTTCATACACTGCAGAAAATCAATTATTATTAAACACTATGAATTCATTAACAATGATGAATCAAAATATGCTTGATAGTTATGGAAGATATGAAATTAATAATATACTGACCAGAGATGGATTAAGAATCAAACAATTCATAGAAAAAAATATTGAAAAAATATTTTTCTACCCTATTTCATTTATTTTTTCTTTTATATTTATGATAAGAATAAATTATACAATAGGGTTAATTTTGATACCAATAATTATAGTTTCATCTTTATTTAATGTATTAATTTCGGAGAAAATCAGAAAGGAATTAAAATCGAATATTAATATAACTCACAACTTAAATTCATATGAACAAGATATTATGCAAAATCAAGATTTTGTTAGATCACAACGTATATATGACTATGTGCTCAACAAATTTGATGACTTATTAAATATAATGTATTCAAGTGATAAATCAACCTTAAAAGTTAAGTACATATCTTATATACCTGGGCTGATAAACGAGTATTTACCTATATTGGTACTTAGCTTTGTATCCTTAAAGCTAATATTAAATGGAGAGTTAAGCTATGGAGATTTTATAATGATGGTTGGATTGACAAATCAGGTTTCTTTACCATTTACTAAGTTTTTAAGAATAGTTTATGAACTAAAGATATTGGATGTATATGAAGAAAACTTTACTAAGCTTAACACTGCTAAAACTTATAATAATCTTCCAGCAAACAATGAGGAAATTCATGTGGACATCAGTAACATGTCTTTTGCTTATGAAGTCCATTCAAGCTCTACTCTTAATCAAAATAATTTATCCATAAATAAAAACGAAAAAGTTCTTATCACAGGACCTTCAGGTATAGGAAAGTCTACATTGATTAAACTTATATATGGACTAATAGAACCAACAAATGGAAAGGTTAAAGTATTTGGAGTAGATCCATATAAAAATGAAAAAACTATATATAGAAATATTGCTATTGTAGATGACCATCAAGAATTTTTTAAAGAAAGTGTGGAATTTAATATAGCACTGAAAACTGATTTGACTGATGATGAAGCTATTAGATTAGAAAAAATAATTGAAGATTTAGAATTAAAAAGCCTCTGCAAAGAGAAAGAATATATAGAAAAAAATGGGCAAAACTTATCAGGTGGTCAAAAATTGAGAGTTTTAGTTGCTAGAGCTTTGTTTTCACAAAGAAAGTTAATGCTATTAGATGAACCTGATTTTGCTCTAGATGTTAGTGGAATAGACAAAGTATATGAATTAATAACAAAAGCTAACTCTACTATAATAGTTATCACTCATAATAAAAACATAAGAGAATTTTTTGACAGTCATTATGTTTTCAATATGGATGGTACCTTAATGAAGGAGGCTTAATTTGAATACAAATAAAATACTTAAGAAAGTTTTAAATCCTTTAGCGATAATCAGCTTTATTTTAAACATACTTCAAACTAGTTTAGCTAATATTTTATTAGGTTATATTTATATGATTTTATTTGGCAAAGATATAAATTATTTAAAATTACTAATAATCATAGTTATTGCATGCATTTATTTCTGGATAATTATCCCTTTAGTGGGCTATATCATGGAGAATACAGAAGCTAAATACAGAAGATTATTAAAACTTAATGTCATGGAGCATCTAATAAAAGCTAGGAAAAATATAGAAAATAATAAAGGACTATTTTTACTCCAGCAAGATTCTGAAGCTGTATCTAGCTTATATAGCTGGCCGTTAGCAATATTCTTACAGGCCATAATCGCAGGGATAATTTCTATTATAATATTAAGTAGATATTCAATAGTTATGGCTTTTCTTATATTAATGAGTGGAGTTTTCTTTATAATTATTAATCTTTTTTTTCAAAAGAAATTAAGAAAAATCATGAATGATATAAGAGAATGGAGAACTGAGAGAAACCAGTTTCTATATGAAATGTCAAATAATCTTAGAACGATAAAAATGTACTCTATGGAAGAATATATAACTAATAAACTAACAGATTTAAATAAAAATTTAAACAAATATGAACATATATATAGTAAATTAAAAACTAGATTGGGAATAATTGAAGGAATTTTGTTGGAATCTTTTTTGACTATAATAGTTATAGTGTATGGAAGTTATTTGATATCTATCGGTAAAATGCCATTTAACTCCCTACTTATGATTTTACAAATTTCTACTGGGCTTACGTTCTTATTTAGCTCTATAACAAGTTTATATAGAGGAGTACAAAGTCTACTCTTATCAAAAGATAAAATAAATGAATTTATCTGTGAAAATCCTATAGTAAACTTTCAAATAAAAGATGAAGATGTTGAAAGTATTAACATAAAGGATTGCACTTTAGGTTATGATGATAATATCATACTAAAGGATTTAAATTTATCTTTTGATTTTCCTAACAACTACGTTTTATCTGGAAATAACGGTACAGGGAAAAGTACAATTTTAAAATCAATAATAGGAGTATTGCCTCCAAGTGCAGGAAATATTATGATTAATAACTATAATATATATAAAGAGAATATACTATTTACAAATAAAATTGGATATATTCCACAGAACACATATATTTTTAATGATACTTTAGCTAACAATGTTTTGTTAGGAAGGGAAATAAGCCATGAAATATTATTAGATATATTCTCATATGTAGGTCTAAATAATTATTTAAAGAAAATTAACTATGATTTAAACTATATGTTAAATATAGATTCTATTGGATTATCTGAAGGAGAAAAAAAGAGATTAGCAATAGCACGTGCTTTAATTACAAATCCTAATATATTATTAATAGATGAATTCGACTCAAATCTAGATGATAAAAGCATGAATTTTTTAGTTGATAAATTGTCTAGTCAATATTCTTTTATAATGGTCACTCACAATGACATGTTGAAAAATCAGTTTAATAATATTGACTTAAATGCTATAGCGATTGTCGAATAATTAGAATTATAAATTAAAATATTATAAATTTAGTTTTGAAATCATTAAGGATGGTAATTTATAAAAAAACTAACTAAATACAATGATAATTATTTATTTGTTCCATATGGGGAGTTAGGATATGAATGGTATAAAAACTATTAAAACGATAAATATAGGAATTTATGGACATGTAGATAGTGGGAAAACAACACTAACAGAGGCTATGTTGGAATATTTAGGGGTAATAACTAGTTCTGGTACAATCAAGGCAGGAAATACTACAGTTGATAACTTAGAAATTGAAAGGAAGCGTGGAATCACCTTTAAAGAAAACACAGTATCATTCTATCGAAATTCTAATAAGTATAATTTATTAGATAATCCAGGACATATTGATTTTATAAATAATGTAAATATTACAATTAAAGCAATTGATTTAGCAATAGTTGTATTAGCATGTAATCAAAATAATACATTGTATATATATGAAGTCATCAAATTGCTTAAACGAGAAAAAACACCAATAATATTATTTATAAATAAAATAGATCTTTGTGATAATTTGCAAGAAGTAGAAGATAAAATTAGTACATTACAGAAAAACAATTATCTAGATAATGTGATATCTATTATATATGGATCAGCATTAAACAAATTAAACATATCGAAGATAATTGATTCAATTGAAAGTTTTAATGTGAATAATTTTATAGGAGGCATATATGGACTAGTATACAAAGTGAATCATTACTCAACAGGAAATGAAATATATATTCGATTATTTAATCAACCTCTTAGAATAAAACAACATATAAATATTAATTCTAGAAAAATAAAATTAAATAATTTATTTTGTATAAATGGAACACGCTTGGATAATTGTGAAATTGTATCTGCAAATGATATAGCTGTAGTCAAGGATATACCGAATGTTGCAGTAGGAGATATAATATCTGAAAATGGATATCAATTTAAAATTAATTATTTTCCAAATAAACTTTACACTGTTGGATTTAAAGTATATGAATCCCATAATAAAAATTATATGAAATATTTTAAAATGATTGAATTAGAGAATAATAACTTTAGTATAGTTAGTGCGGATAATAATGTAATAACATGTAGAGTTAGTGGCCATTTATTAATAGATTATATACTCTGGATTTTAAAAGAAAGGTTCAATATATTGTGTGAGACTACAAAACCTAAAATAGCTTTGAAAGAAACTATATTAGAAGAGGTTATATCAGAGATAAGAATGTTTGAAGAAGGAAATCCTTATTATGCTTCTTTGAAATATAAGTTAGTACCTATAAAGGGCTGTAATAATATCATTACATTTGAGAGTAAATTAAATACAAGTCATTTTCCTAATTCATATATAATTGGAGCTCAGGAAGGAATTAGGAATAATATTAAAGTATTAGGGAAAAAAGGCAATGAATTAACAGATGTTAAATTTATTTTACTAGCAGCACAAATAGATAGTGTAGCAAGTTCACCTTCGGATTTTAGAAAGTTAAGTCCTTTAGTTATAAAAAAATGTTTAAGTAAAACAGATACAAAAGTTTTAGAACCACATATTAAAATATATTCAGGGCTTGACAACCCTTATCAAGTTTTAAATTCTATGAAAAAAGCAGTATATAATGGTAATAATGCGGAAGGATATTTAGCTTTAAAAGATTTAGATAAATTTCGTGATTATGTTTGGAAATCAATACCAATAATTGACATGCAAGATATACTATATTTATAATAATTTTGCATAATCCTGAACTAATTAATTTTGCAGATCATATTGTTAACTTATGTTAAAGGTTAAATAGATTCTCCTCTAAAATCTAAATATATTATATAAGGAGAGTATGGTTTTTAAAATTAATCATACGAAAAATGATTATATGAAATTGATAATTATAATACTAGCATTTTTTCTCTATACAATTTTAGAGAGGATTTTATATAAAGGAAATTGGCTAAGTGAGAATAGGCGGCTTTGGTCTAGTCCTTTCACTTTCATATGGGGCTCTGTGTTACTAATATTACTAAATTTTGTTATACCTGGTGAATATAAACCTTGGGGAGATATTTTATATATTAAAGAAGCTTTCAAGCATATAATTCCATGGATACTGGGATTGTTGGCATATTACTCTTTAAACAGTCAGAATCTATTCAAAAGTGCTGCAGCATTGAGTTGGGATAGTAAAGAGTTTTATTATTTTTGCTTTATTACTCCTATTTTTGAGGAAATATTATTTAGGGGTATTATATTAATGAATTTACTTAATAAATTTCCAATAATAAAATATGAAGAACCTTTCGTAATAATAAGTTCCATATTATTTGCTTTATTTCATATCAACTATGAATATAATTTTAAATTAAGCAAAGATTATATTTTTGGATTTTTTATGATTGTCATTATAGGCAATGCAATAGGATTTTTAGTTTTACTAACTCGTTCACTTTGGATGAGTATATTAATGCATATTCTTATAAATCTTACAGGATCTGTATATTTTAATATTTTAAGGTTAAAATTTAGAAATAAGAATTAACATAAACAATAACTGTTCTTCAACAAATATTGATGTAATAAGTATCAGGGGAATTGAGGATAACCCGTTAATCCGGACTTTTGGATAATATTAATTATGCGGCTTGTTTCTTATATTCAACATGAATTTTTTAGTTGATAAATTGTCTAGTCAATATTCTTTTATAATGGTCACTCACAATGACATGTTGAAAAATCAGTTTAATAATATTGACTTAAATGCTATAGCGATTGTCGAATAATTAGAATTATAAATTAAAATATTATAAATTTAGTTTTGATTTGACTAATCCCTTAGGGAATAGCTTATAGTTAATCTAGGAGGTGTTTTTATGAAAATAAATGAAGTAGCAAACATTACTGGATTAACAAAAAAGGCTATAAATTATTATCAAGAAAAAGGAATCATAAATCCAAAACAGGATGAAAATGGGTATAGGGAATTTAGCGAATCTGATGTTAATAAATTAAAAGAAGTGAGTCTATTTAGATCGCTAGGATTATCATTAAACGAAATAAGAAAAATCACAGAATCAAAATTTTCCAAAGAAGAATTGAGAAAATGTATTATCAACAAACAAATTGAAAATGAATTAAGGAACAAACAAACTGAATTGTTAGAAAAACTTTTATACAATGCAGACTTAGAAGAGATAAATGAAGAAATTAGAGAATTAAACAAAAAGAAATCTATAAAGGAAAGGCTATTAGAGATATTCCCAGGGTTTTATGGGAGGTTTTATTTAATTCATTTTAGTAGATTTTTGGAAGAACCCATCAAGACAGAAGAACAAGAAGAAGCTTATAACACAATTATTGATTTTTTAGACAGCATAAATCCACCAGAATTACCACATGACATCCTAAATGAGATTGATGAGGCACTAGATTTTTGGACAGATGACAGAATTGAAGAAATAGAAAACAACAAATTACAAAGCATTGAAAACCCTGAAAAATTTCTAATGGATTACTCAGAGGAAATCAAAAAATACCAAGATTTCAAGGATTCTGATGAATATTTATCCTCTCCTTATGGAATTCTAATGGAAACTATGAAGGCTTTTGGAGAAAGTAGTGGATATAATGACATATTTATACCTGCTATGAGAAAACTATCACCATCATATGATAAATATTATGAAAATCTATTGAAAGCAAATGAGGTATTTTTAGAGAGATTTCCTGACTATAAATAAATTTTGTTATTTTTAAAAGAAGAGAGGGCAAATAAGACTTGCTCTCTTTTTTGTATGTAACATGAAAATTTAAATTCATATAAACGGAAAGTATACTTTACATATAAAAAAATAATTGATATAATATATGTAAAGCATGCTTTACTTTTTTAGGAGGTAATATGGAAAACAAATTGGAAGAACTTAGAAAGAAAAAAGGAATCACCCAAGAAGAATTAGCATCAGCTCTTGAAGTATCTAGACAAACAATTGGATCGCTAGAAAATGGCAGGTACAATCCATCAATTATTTTAGCATTTAAAATTTCTAGATACTTTGGCGTGCCAATTGAAGAAATTTTTATTTACAAGGAGGATGAAAATGAAGAATAATAAAAAATGGTATTTAGGATACTTAATTTCATTAGTTTTGCTAATAGTTATTTTTACTCTAGATTTAAATAGATCAACTCAAACAGCTGTCACTATTTTATTTTCTTTTGTACTCGCAATTACACATGTAAATGTCATTCATAACAAAATGATTGCAAAAGATAAAGAATATAATATTCTCTCAAAAGATGAAAGAAATGAAATGATAAGAGATAAAGTAAATGCTATGAACTCAGTTGTTTTAATTTCATTCATTGGAATCATAACAGTTGTATTTATAGTGTATGAATGGTACATACCTGCTATTATAGCAGGTAGCATGATAGTTATAGATCCTATTATTATGATTTTTATCAGCCGTTTTTATGAGAAAAGATATTAAGGGTAAATAGCTCTTAAACCTATTTGGAAACTCTTTTTGATTTAGAAAAAGTGTTTTATTTTAACTTGCATTTAGCGGGATTTTGGTTCTTAAATAGTAATAGTTGACATTTATTTAGTATAAATATATTAGGATGATGGTAGTTACGTGTATGTAGATAAGTGCATAATAAGGGAGGATGTATAGTTGAAAACTATTGGAATTATTGGTGCAATGAATATTGAAATAGAATTGATAAAGAATAAAATAATAATAGAAGATGAAAGAAAATATGCTGGATTTATATTCTACATAGGAAAATATAAAGGCTTGAATATAATTTTAACTTCATGTGGTATAGGGAAAGTAAATGCTGCCAGTTGCACACAAATATTAATTGATAGATTTAATGTAACAGAAATTATTAATACTGGTATTGGTGGAAGTTTGAATAAAAAGGTGGGCTTATGTGATATTGTTATTTCAGAAAATGTTACATACCATGATGTTAGACAAACTCAGATGAAGACTTACTTTCCTTTTAAAGAATTTTTTACCGCCAATAAGCAATTAGTAGAAATAGCAGTTAAAGCTTATGAAAATATGTCACCTAAAGAGTATAATTATCATATCGGTAGAATTGTAACTGGAGAAACATTTGTTTGTGAAGATGAATTAAAAGAAAAGATTATAAGTAGATACAATCCTTATTGTGTGGAGATGGAAGGAGCAGCTATTGGTCATGTAGCAGAAATTAATGAAGTACCCTTTATTATCATACGGAGTATATCTGATAATGCAGATGATAATGCTACTTTAAATTATGATGAATTTGAAATTATAGCAGCAAATAACTCTGCAATGATTATATTGAATATGTTAGACTTAATAAGTATTTCCGAGTTTAGATGAACATCATTTATAAAAGCTGAACTAAATAAGTTTGTTGCATTAGTATTATGCTGCTTGATTAAGGAGAGAATATCTATGGTAAATATGCTATTTAGTGATATGATTTTATCGAAAATTGGGCAATGGATATAGTAGAGATATATATTAATTCTAATGATAAGGTTTTAATAATTTCATTTTCATTTGGAGAGGAAATAGTCAATGATATAGATTGGCAGAATGTCTATAACAGGGATAAGGAAAATACTATAAAAGTGTTGTTGTACCATATATGAATTATGGAATTAAAGAATATAGAATATAAAGTGGATAAACCATTTTAAGGATACAATAGAAAGTGCCAAAGTTGATATCAAAAATAGCAATATTATATTTTAACTGGTGGATTCCTATCAAAATTTGCTGTCAAAATTTGCTGTCAATTATTGATTCGCTTTGATTATAACAAAAAAGATTAGTATGTTAAAATAGGAGGATGTTATTATAAAAATAAAACAGACAATCGGCATCCTCCTATATAGAATTAAAAGTAGCTCGTTGCAGAACTCTCCAACTCGCATATTTACTGCCTTTGTTTATATTGAAATGGCTAGATTCACCCCATTTTGGGTATATATACAGTGTCAAAATGTGTATAACTCAAAACAAAAACAGAAAGGAGAATCTTATGCCAGTTTCAGCTAAGCAATTAAATCTTTGTGATATTTCTAATGATTTTGATAAGTTTTATAATCAAAATCAAGATGACTTTCTTTCTCTATT
>NZ_SRIB01000005.1 GCF_004684055.1 Soehngenia longivitae | reverse complement strand
ATCACAAAATAAACACATAGACTGATTTAATACTATTATTATTTTCAAGGGAAAATGCTCATTAAAAAAATTATATAGAGTTATTTATAGCTAAAATTAAATATTAATAGATTTTGTGATTAATCAATTAATTATATTTTCCTCTACAAATATCATCATAAACCATTGGTAAAAAAGAGTCATTAAGGCAAAGTGGAACACCAAATTCATTAAATCTAGATCAGGTAAACCTTGAGAATTACGAGGATAGATATTGATAATAGGCATGATATCTTTCTTGTGAAGGTAAGCATAATTATCATCAGCATCAAAAGAATTATTCACATCCTAAAGCCTTAAATCTTCATAAAGATTGTTATCAAAATCATTAGAGATATCATAAAGATTTAATTTCTTAGATAGAAATGGTACAAGATCCTCCTTTCTGTTTTGAGTTATAAACAATTTTATATTATAAACATACTAAAAATGGGGAGAATCCAGCCATTTCAATATATAAAAAGGCAGTAAATATGCGAGTTATAGAATCCTGCAACGAGCTATATTAATTAGATAAAGGAGAAATTTATTATGAAACTCAGGAAAAGAATTGTATCTTTGTCAGTAATCGTGATGCTTGTAACCACTTGCATTCCTAGTTATGCCAATACGATTGATAGTAAGTCTAATAACAAGCTATTTACTAATTTATTCTATGAGGCCGATGATGATGAGGTAGTTCTTTATTACAAAGAGCACTCGATACAAAAAAGAGATATAGACCTTGAAACTGGGGAAATTAGTAAAAACAAATTAAAGGAAATTGCAATAGAAAATGATAATTTCCAATCAAAAATGACCGCTAGCACAAGTACAAGGATACCATCACCTTATAACGAAGCTGTAATAGAAAAGGTTTTGTCTGCCCCTAGATTTGGGCAACGAACTACGACATATTACTTGACAACAAAAAGTGGCATGGATTTAGCTAAATCATTGGATTTTAACTTTAGAGACAATTTTATATTATTATTATCAGGGTTCATTCCTAAGGTTGGTCCAGTTATTTCAGTTGGAGGATTTTTTGCATCTGCTAGAGATGCGGATTTAGCTAGAAAAATAAGAGATCAAACAGATAAGGGATATAATGTGGAGTGGAGCGCTACAAAAAATCAATATGGTACTTTTTATGCAGCTGATTATTGGAATGGAAGTACTATTGATTTAAGTGTAATTAATTCTGATATTACTACAGAAGAAATAACTTCTATAGCTTATAGAAAAAAAATAGATAATAAGGAGATTAATTAAATGATATGTCCATATTGTGGAGAAAAAATGGAAAAAGGGATAATTCATGGAGATAGATATAAATTGAAATGGATTGCAGATGAGAAAGATAAGGGGCCATTCTTACAAATGTTTATAAAAGGTATAGAATTAGAAAAAGAAGGAAGTGGAGTAGAAGCATATTATTGTGAAACAGATGGAATAATTCTAATAAAAATATAAATAGCCTCAAGAACCAAGGTTTCAATATCTTTAGAATAAAAAATTTTAGAGAGTGGTTTTATCTACTACAATTTGATTTAGAAATCAACTTAATTAAAGTTTTAATAGCTAGTGATTTGTATGAATTCCGTTCTAAAGATTAATAACAAGAGAAATCAATGGATAAATAGGCTTAGATAAACCTTGAGAATTACGAGGATTGAGATTGATAATAGGCATAAGATTTTTCTTGTCAAGGTAAGCATATTTATCATTAGCATCAAAAGAATTATTCACATCCTGAAGTTTTAAATCTTTATATAGATTGTAATCAGAAACATTAGAAATATTACGTAGATTTAATTGCTTAGATGGAGATGGTACAAGATCCTCCTTTCTGTTTTGAATTATAAACAATTTTATATTATAAACATACTCAAAATGGGGAGAATCCAGCCATTTCAATATATAAAAAGGCAGTAAATATGCGAGCTATAGAATTCTGCAACGAACTAATATTAAGAATTTAAAGGAGATTTGTATATGACATTAATTGCTATAGCTACTGTTGTATTCTTCATTGGGATTATTGTATTAATTATGTTTCTCACACATCGAAAACAATGAAATAATAATCTAAGGGTCTATTTGAAAAAATAATAAATAATAAATTTTTAATTTTATTAGCAATGTTAATGATTATTAGCAATGTTAATGATTATTAGTAATGTTGATGATTATTAGTAAATTTTTAAAACATAGCATTATTCAGAGATATCTTTCAGAGGTATATGGCACATATGTTTGATTCTGGATAATTAAAACAATCATAAATAAAACATCTATTTCTTCGCTATTTAATAATGATATAATAGTTAAAAATTACATTTTAATTTGGAAAAATATATTCAAAGGAGTTACTATGGATGAAAAAACATATTTTAAATCATAAGTTTTTATTGTTTTTGAGCATTATAGCAGTGATTATAATATCCCTTGTTGAGGCTTATCAAGCTATTTTGTTTCAGACTGTCATTGATACAGCTACAGGGACTCTCCAATTGGAATTTTCAAATTTGTTTTTATATGTGATGCTCTTCTTACTAGCGGTGTTTATATCTGAAACATTTTCAAAAACAAGTAATGCTGCTTTAAATGCTTCAGTTATGAAGGATTATAAACAATCAATTATAAATAGTTTCCTGGGCAATAATAATCAGTCAAGATTAACCAGTTCAGAGTTAATATCTACATTAGATAATGATGTTAAAATAATAGAGAATAATTATCTTAATAGTTTGATTAGCATGACTAAGGATATATTTTTGTTTATAATATCCTTGTTTCTCTTATTTAGAATAAATGTAACACTTACTTTATCAATACTAGTTTTAGGGTGGATACCTGTTGTTGTTCCACAGCTATTTACTAAAAAGAATCAATTATTGAAGGAAAGGTATTTAGGGAAAGTAGAAGTATTTGTAAACCAAGTCAAAGAAATTGCACAAGGATTTGAAGTAATCAAAGGATTTAACATAGAAAATAAGATTTTAAATAAATTTTCGAATATAAATGAAGAAGCTGAACAATCAAAATTTAAGTCAGATGCTTTTACAGGTTTTCAAGGTGCAATATCTATTTCATCTGGATTTTTAATGTTTTTTATTAATTTATTAGTTGCAGCTTATTTTGTTATACAAGGAGACATAACTCTTGGACAAATGATTGCTGCAGTACAATTAATGAATTATATCGTTAATCCACTTATTTCAATTTCCAAATATTTAACAAACATTAGATCAGTTACCAGAATTATTTCAACTATCAATGAAAAAGTATTAGATAATAAGGGTGAATCAAGCCAAGAAACAAAGGAATTTACTTTTGATAGAAATCTTAGAATAAATGAGTTGAGCTATTCCTATAATAATCGGGATAAGGTAATTTCAAATATAAATTATATTTTTGAAAAAGGTAAAAAGTACGCTATTGTAGGAGAAAGTGGCTGTGGGAAAAGTACTTTATTAAAAATATTGATGAAGCAGATAAATGATTATCAAGGGCAAATTAGTATAGATGATATCAATATAAAATCATTTGATGCAAAATCATATTATAGTAAAGTGGCATTAATACATCAAAACGTATTTGTGTTTAAAGACACCTTTAAAAACAATATATGTTTATACAATGAGTTTTCTGATGAAAAAATTAAAAATACAATCATACAGTCTGGACTTACTAAAACTATGAACATACATAATGCAGGCTTAGACACATTAGTTGGTGAAGGACACGTTGAATTATCAGGTGGGGAATTAAATAGACTTTCTATTGCAAGAGCCTTGATAAAAGATGTGGAAATATTATTAGTAGATGAGGCCACATCAGCCTTAGATAAAGTCATGGCATATGATATTGAAAAAACAATATTGGGATTAGATTCAACTATCATAGCCATAACACATCGAATAGATGATAACATTTTGAAGAATTATGATGAAATTCTAGTTATGAAAGATGGGGAAATAGTAGAATCTGGGAAATTACAAAAATTAATTACTAATAAAGGTTATTTTTATGATATGTATTCTAATGCGCTGCTTTCGCTGGGGGAAAAAGAACTTGTTGGAGGAGTTTAAGTATGAGTTTAAGTATTATGGAAATTCAAAATTTACATAAAACATTTGGGAATAAAAGAAATAAAACTACTGTTTTAAATAATGTTTCATTCAATGTAGAACAAGGAACTATACATGGATTATTGGGCAATAATGGGGCAGGCAAAACGACATTAATAAAATGTATAGTAGGTTTATTGGAACCAGATTCTGGTGATATTTATTATGAAAATGTTGACATATTAAAAGACAAAGATATCAGAACAGATAATATTTCGGTACTTTTAGATGGTGGACGTAATTTATATTTATACATGACAGTAAAGGAGAACATAAAATATTTTACAATGCTTCATGGTATAACTAATTACCAAAATACAGATAGATTTAAAATGATAGTAGAATATCTAGATATTTACAATATATTAAATACAAAAGTTAGTAATCTATCATTCGGAATGAGACAAAGGGCTTCTCTTGCTGTAGCACTAGCTTGTGATTTTAAACTAATAATTTTAGATGAGCCAACAACAGGATTAGATATACATTATCAAGAAGAATTAACAAAACTCTTATTTAAACTCAGAAAAGATTTTAATATTACTATTATAGTAAGTTCTCATGACATGAATTTTATTAGTCACATATGCGATTATTGCACATTATTAGATAGTGGCAATGTAGTAAAGAGCGGATCAGTTAGTGAGTTTATAAATATATTTGGCAATAGTCATTATATTTTATTTTACGATGGAGAACTGAATTCAGAAAATATTTTAGCAATAAAGAGGGATTTAAAACATGTAAATATAAATGAAACTAATAAGGTGATAGAAGTTTTATGGCCTAATGAAGAAAGTTTAACCTATATGATGAATTATCTCCATAACCAAAATATTTTTATTAAAGAAATAAAAAAAGAAAATAATTTGAAGAGTTCGATTATAAATTTGTTAAATAATAATGAAAATATGGGGGGTGTAAAATAATGGTTTATTTGTATACAGCTTTTGCATCAGCATATAAAGAACTTATTTATAAAAAACGCTATTTTTTTAACACATTGTTTTCAATGATAATGTTTTATATAATTTTTTTCTTGATTTTTAATGGATATTCACTAATAGCAAATAGAAGTCAATTGTCACCACTTAACTTAGGAACATCTTTATCAGGAATTGTTGTTTCATATTATGCTTGGACCATGATTTTATCAATATATACATCTACAGCATATATAGTTCAACAAAATCAACAGTTTGGAACATTAGAAAATATAATGGTACATTCAAAGAATCTTTCTTTTTTATTGGTATCAGAAAACCTTGTAAATATGTTGTTTTATTTTGTTTTCTCATGGATAAATATATTTGTGTTTTCAAAAATCTCTAATATAAGTCTCTATATAAATTTTTTTACAGTCATGTACATAATAGTAATAGGCTTAATTTCAGTATTAGGAATAAGCCTTGTAATGGCAGGAATATCTTTAATATACAAACAAATCAATAACTTCATGAATATAATGCAATTTTTATTGCTAGGGATACTATTTTTAAAAGATACTATAATATCTAGGCTGTTTCTGCCTTTTTATCAAGCAAATAAATTACTTCAAGATTCTTTTATAAAAAATCTGACATTTAAAAATTTTACGATTCATGATCATTTATTGTTGAATTTGAATGCTATAATTTTTTTAACAATAGGTTTAATTGTTTTTAAAAAGTGTTTAAATAAGGCAAAAATTAAAGGAACATTAAATTTCTATTAGGTATTTAATGAGATTAGCTATATTTTGAGCAGTTGAGGACATAAAATAAATGATACTGTTTGTTGTCTCCATGACTTTATGTTAAAAACTTCTCTAAATTTAGTAGTTGTATCATATAATAATATGTACTATAATACTATTTAATAATCCAATGATTAGAAATAGTAACTAAAGAATAAGTTATAGAGAGTTGAGGATGGTGGAAACTCAACACTGATTTCTTTTGTGAATGGATCTAATAGGAGCAAGCCGAAATCAAAGTATTCTTTGAGAGTAGTTCTTGACGGGAGCTGCCCGTTATAGCGGATAGGATATGAATGTATCTGAAAATGAGATATACTTATGTATTTGTAATAAGTATAAATTAGGTGGCAACGCGAATCTAACTTCGCCCTATTGTTTTAGGGCGGAGTTTTTTTATTTAGGTGGTGATTTAAATGTTGTGAAAGTATGTGATAACTCAAAATAGAATAATATTAAATTTAAGGAGAGGATTTTTTATGAATTTAAAAAAGATGATTTTGACATCCATATTTCTAGCTATTGGTCTTATACTTCACCAAGCTATGCCATCGATATTATTTGGAATGAAGCCTGATCTCATGCTTTGCATGATGTTTATCGTTTTATACTTGAATATGAAGGACTATAAAATGGTCGTTTTGATAGGGATTATCGCAGGGCTGTTTTCAGCATTTACTACTACTTTTCCATTTGGACAGATTCCAAATATCGTAGATAAGATAATCACAGCAAATATTGTATTTTTACTATTTAAATTTATGGATTCAAAAGTGAAAGACCAAATTCAAATTGTCATAGCCTCGATTTTTGGGACTTTTGTAAGTGGAGTAGTATTTTTAAGCACTGCACTTTTTCTGGCAGGTTTACCAGGGCCGTTCAGCGCATTAGTCATCGGAGTGGTTTTGCCTGCAGTATTGCTAAACACATTGATGTGCGTATTTTTATTCAATATAGTTAAAGCATCTTTAAAAAAAGCAAATAGAGCATATTGAAATTATAATGGTCTATGTATTGGCAAAAATATATAGACCATTATTATATTTTATTAATAGTTAAAAAATTAACAAAATAAAATAGCTAAAAATGCGTTATTTTCAATCAACATCCTGTTATTTTATTTTTATAAAGCCATAATAGGGCAAATAATTTTGTTGATTAGCCTATATACATTTAAAAACTATATGTTATAATTTTCTTATAGAGCTCTTAACATGGGATTTAAGCCTAATTACAAATTTGTTATCAATATAAAAATAAATTGTATATATGATAAAAATTTAACAATAAATCCCATGAAAATATTAAATATTTAGGAGGTAATTGCGATGAAAAGAAAAGTTGCCATTTTGTTAGTTTTTATTTTAATGGCATCCACAATTTTTACTGGTTGTAGTAGTTCAAAGACACAAAATGGTGATTCTTCAGAGAAGACAAAAGTGGCTTTGGTCATAGCGGGAGGATTGGGCGATAGATCATTTTATGATTCAGCTCATGAGGGGGTTGAAAAAGCTAAACAAGATTTAGGCATCGAGTATAAGGTGTATGAGTGTAGAAATGATGCTTCATTGTATAACGATCAATTAGTTCAAGCATCTCAATATGCATCTATAGTTGCAGTAGTTGGATATGAATTTTATGATGTGGTTCAAGAGATTGCAAAAGAATTCCCTGAGGTATATTACATATATGTAGATAACGAGATAGAGGGAATAGACAATCTAATTACGATTAGCTATGCAGAGAACGAAGGTTCATTTTTAGCAGGAGCTTTAGCTGCAATGCTCACAAAGACCAATACAATTGGCATGGTTGGTGGGATGGATATTCCTGTCATAAGAAACTTTCAAGTAGGATATGAAGCTGGAGCTAAATATATAAACAAAGATATTAAAGTGGAGACAATTTTTGCTGAAGATTTTGAAGATCCAGCTAAAGGGAAGGAATGTGCTACAGCAATTTATTCAAGAGGTGCTGATATAATTTTTCAAGTGGCAGGGAAAACTGGTGAAGGAGTTTTCGAAGCTGCAAAAGAACAAGGTAAATACGCAATTGGAGTTGATACTGATCAAAGGTATATAAATCCAGATGTGATCGTAGCGAGCATGGTTAAAAAAGTTGGTCAATCTATTTATGATACTATAATAAAGATACAAAATAATGAAATTGAAAAAGGGAAAGTCATTTATTATGGCTTAAAAGAAGACGGAGTTGGACTGGGCTATGGAACTGATGACATGAAACAATTTGTCACTGATGATATGAAAGCTAAACTGGATGAAATAAAAGAAATGATTGTAAATGGGGAAATAGAGGTGCCTACTGCAAAATAAAGAAAATGGAGAAGTATTTTATACTTCTCCATTTTATAAACTTTTATTGAAAGAGGTGAGCTATTTGGCTGAAAAACTAATTGAATTAAAGAATATATCAAAGCAATTTCCTGGCGTTTTGGCAAATTCAAATGTGAATTTAACTATCAACAAAGGTGAAATACATGCTATCATAGGGGAAAATGGTGCAGGTAAAACTACATTGATGAATATATTATATGGGCTGTACGAGCCGACACAAGGCGAAATATTCATTGATGGCAAAAAAGCTGTGATTAAGAGTCCGCTCGATGCAATAAAGCAAGGCATAGGAATGGTGCATCAGCATTTTATGCTTCTTCCATCACTAAGCGTTGCTGAAAATGTGGTCTTAGGTAGTGAGCCAAAGAAAAAGAAATTTTTTATGGATTATGACAAAGCAATAGAAATTACAAAGAACTTAGCACAAAAATACGGTTTTAAAGTGGACCCTCGTGAAAAAATAGAGGCTCTTTCTGTTGGTGTTCAGCAGAGAGTTGAGATCTTAAAAGTGCTATATAGGGGCGCTGATATTTTGATATTAGATGAACCAACTGCTGTATTGACACCTCAAGAAACCGATGAGCTATTTAATGTGATTAGAAAGTTAGTTAGCGATATGAATAAAACTGTCATAATAATCACTCACAAGCTACAAGAAGTCTTGGCAATTTCAGACAGAGTAAGTGTGATGCGTCAAGGAAAACTCATAGGAACCCTGCCAACTCAACAAGCCGATGCAAAGATATTAACTGAAATGATGGTGGGAAAAGAAGTTTTGTTTCATGATTTACATAGAGAAAAAGTTTCAGGAGAAAAAGTGCTTGAAGTCAAAGACATTAAAGCAAAAGACAATCGAGGATTGACAGTACTTAATGGAGTATCTTTCTCATTGAGAGCTGGCGAAATATTAGGTGTTGCAGGTGTTGAAGGAAATGGCCAATCCGAATTAGTAGAGGTTTTAACTGGGCTTAGAAATCTAGAGGATGGGGACTATTTTATAAATGGTAAAAAAATAACTGATGTAAACCCATCAAACATGAGAAATTTAGGGATTTCTCATGTGCCAGAAGATAGACTCACAATGGGCTTATCGAAAGAAGCGAGTTTATGGGAAAATTTACTGATGGGACTTCAACATAAAAAACCATTTGTCGTAAAGAAAATTCATTTAAATAAGAAAAAGATTTTTGAAAGAACGGACAATTTGATTAAAGAATACGATATCAGAGCTATTGATAGGTATATGAAAGTTAAAAAACTCTCAGGCGGCAATATGCAAAAGGTCGTAATAGCCAGAGAATTCTCATTTGATTCACCGATTTTAATCATTGCACAGCCAACTAGAGGTGTAGATGTAGGTGCGACTGAGTTTATACACAACCAAATCATGAGGAAACGAAATGAAGGAGCTGCAATTTTATTAGTTTCTGCAGAACTCGATGAAATAATGCGACTTTCTGATAGGATAATCACTATATATGAAGGCAGTATAACTGGAGAATTTAAAAACAAAGAGGTAACCAAACAGACATTGGGATTGTATATGACAGGGAAACAAAACAAACTCAAAGGGAGTGAAGACAATTGAGAGAAGCAATGAAGAAAATAAACTTAAGCTACATTATATCCTTGGCTCTTTCAATTTTTGTCGCTTTAATCATTGGCGCTTTAATCATGCTAATAAACGGGAAAAGCCCATTTATAGGATACAGTGCCCTTTTTAGTGGAGCTTTTGGTTCGAAATACAATTTGGCCACTACATTTGCAAAGACAGTTCCTCTAGTTCTTACAGGTTTAGGTACTGCAATTTCTTTTCGAAGTGGAATATTTAACATAGGAGGAGAAGGGCAACTTTATCTAGGAGCTTTTGCTGCAGCGTATATAGGTATTACTTTTACATCTTTGCCATTCTTTATAGGCATACCTTTGGCGATAATATTTGGAGCTTTAGTAGGAGGGTTATACGCTTTTTTACCTGGGATTTTAAAAGTGAAATACAAAATTGATGAAGTTATCACCACGATAATGTTAAACACAGTAGCTGTGCTCTTTACATCTTTCCTAGTCAATTATCCCTTTGCCACTACACAAGGGAAAATGAACGGAACAGAGATAATTGCTCAAAGCTATCACTTGAGAAGACTAGTGAAATTATCAACATTAAATACCAGTATATTTTTCATGAGCTTCATTGCAATTGTCATATATTATTTAATGGAAAAAACATCTATTGGATATGATTTCAAAATGGTGGGACAAAATAGGATGTTTGCGAGATATGGTGGTATTAATGACAAAAAACAAATGCTTATAGCAATGGTAATATCTGGTGCTTTATGTGGTATGGCTGGAGTATTTGAAGTATTAGGAGTGCACTACAGATTTTTGCAGAGTATTTCTCCGGGATATGCTTGGGATGGAATGTTAGCATCTCTTATGGCTAAGAACAATCCAGTAGGAGTGGTATTGATGGCTATATTTTTGGGAGCATTAAAAACAGGCTCTGTGTCTATGGAAAATGCAACATCGATTCCTTCGGAATTGGTCATGGTCATTCAAGCAATTATAGTATTATTTATTGCAGGTGAAGCTGGATTTAAAGATAAATTCGTTTTGCTAAACATAAAGAGAAAATCAAAGAAAGCTGGTGAAACAAATGCTTAAAGAGATTTTCAACCTAACCCTTTTACAACATACTATAAGAACTGCCACACCTATCATATTGGCAGCTTTGGGAGGGCTTTTAACTCAACATACGGGAATGCTAAATATAGGAATGGAAGGCATGATTTTACTTGGTGCATTTTTTGGTGTACTCGGGAGTTATTTTTTTGGTTCATCTTTAATGGGAGTGCTCTTAGCTAGTTTAGTTGGAGTAATTATCGGATTGATATTTGCTATTTTTGTGGTTGAATTAAAGTCAGATGAGTTTATAGTAGCGATAGCAATAAATATGTTTGCAAGTGGGCTTACTGTATTCTTATTGAGGAGCATTTTTGGAGTAAAAGGCGCTTTTTCTTCTCCAGATATAGTTCCTTTACCTAGAGTGAACTTTTCTTTTCTGGAGAATGTGAATTTCTTAGACAAAATTTTTAACAATCATTCGATATTTGTGTATATAAGCTGGATTTTAGTCGCTTTAATATATATATACCTTTATAAAACACCTCAGGGAATATGGCTTAGAGCGTCTGGGGAATATCCTGAAGCTCTCTTAACAGCAGGTGTGAGTGCTAAAAAAATGAAATATAAATCTTCAATCTACTGTGGTGTTTTATGTGGGTTTGCTGGCGCACATCTTTCTTTGGGTTATCTCACACTTTTTTCAGAGAATATGAGTGCAAATAGAGGATTTATCGCAGTTGCAGCTATAATATTTGGGAAAGCAAACCCGATTATGACATTTATTGCAGCACTGATGTTTGGTTTTTTTGATGCTTTAGGGATAAGACTACAAGTAGTAGGAGTGCCATCGCAATTTACTCAAATGATTCCTTATATCGCAACCATTGTAGCTTTATTTATAGTTACAAATAGACAATTGCAAAAACATAAGAAAAGCAAAGGGGAGAGAGAACTTGCTTGAAAAAAATTACGATTGTTTGGTGATAGGCGGAGGGATTGCAGGTTTATACTGTGCAAAGATCCTTGTAAATTCAGGTAAGAAAGTAGCTCTTATAGAAAAAGAAACTCTTGGGGGCACAGCATTGAGATGGGGAGCTTTGCCTGTAAAAATAGCTTCAGATTATTTTAAAAATAATAGCGAAGATGAATTTATACCTTATTATAGAAAGTCATTAAATAAATTAGAAGAAAAAATTGATCTTCTAATTCAAAAATCAAATCTTGATTTATTTTATGGAGAAGGTGAATTCATTGATGAAAATACATTTTTAGTAGGAGAGTATTTAATAAAAGCTTCTCATATTGTCATAGCGACCGGAACTAGTCCCAAAAGTACAAAAGAATTTATAATAGACAAGGAAAAAGTAATAACATATAAAGAAGCAGCTAATTTCAACCAGCTTAAGGAGAAAATAATAATTCTAGGTGCAAACGTAGAAGGGGTAGAATTAGCTAATGTGCTATCAAAATTAAATAAAGAGATTATTTTAGTGGAAAAAAAACATCTGATTTTGCCTGATGATGATTTTGATTTAACTTATCCGATAGAAAGAGATTTGGTAGAAAACAATGTTACAATAATGACAGATTCAGAAGTTATAAAAGCTTATACAAAAGATGACTGTGTCGAGGCAATATTAAAAGATGGAAGCACTATTGTGGCAGATAAGCTATTAGTAACTATGATGAATAAACCAAATATCCCTAAAGGTGTAGAGAGATTAAATATAGATTTTGATGAAAATGGAATAAAAGTAGATAATAACTTTAGGACGACCCAAGAAAATATATTTGCCATAGGCGATGTCAATGGGAAGCTTTGCATGGCTCATGCAGCTATAAATCAAGCAATTCAAGTTGCTGAACATATAATCTATAGTAGGGAAATCCACCAAAATTATGATAACTTACCAAGGGCTGTGTTTGTTTCTTTAGAGATAGCTGGGGTAGGCATAAATGAATCGCAAATAAAACATGACAGATATAAGATTGGAATCTGTGAGTTTAAAGATACATGGAGAGCTGTTTCAAAATTATATGTAGAGGGATTTGTGAAAGTAATAGCTGATTTGAATGACAATATAATGGGAATATGGATGGTAGGCAAAAATGTATCTGAATACATAGGGTTAATGGATTTATTATTTAAAAAGAAAATAAATGCACTTGACATTAAGAGAGGGCTAATAATCCACCCTACTTTAAACGAAGCTGTTTTAGAAGCAGTGTTAAATTTAAAAGAAATAGATAAAAAATGCACTAGACAGTAGTGCATTTTTTATGCTTGCAATCAATTATTAAATATAATAACATAAAGGTTGACGAAAGGAGAGATAAGATGAAGTATGAGCATATTGTATTTGATGTAGATGGAACTCTTATAGATAGCGAATATTCAATATTAGCTGCATTAGTAGATACTTTAAAAGAAATAAAAGGGAAGGATTATACGATAGATGAATTAAGATATGTATTGGGCATTCCCGGAGCAGAAACACTGAAATTGTTTGAAGTCAAAGATGTTGAATATGGGCTTGAGTTGTGGTTAAAAAACATGGATAAATACAAAGATACTATAAAGGTTTTTGACGGGGTAATAGAAGTGTTGGAATTATTGAACTCAAAAGGCTATAAACTGGGCATAGTCACATCTAAATTAAGAGAAGAATTCGATCATGATTTTGACCGATTTGACCTAAAGAAATATTTTTCAACGATTGTATGTGCTGATGATACTATTTTACACAAACCTTACCCTGAACCATTGCTAAAATATATGGAATTGAATGAACTCAACAATAAAGACCTCATTTACATTGGAGATACAGAGTACGATTACAAGTGTGCAAAAGGTGCAAATGTAGATTTTGCTTTAGCTTTGTGGACTGAAAATTCCCATGATGAGTTAGATGCAGAGATTAGGTTATATAAACCTCTAGACATAATCAAGTATGTATAAGATAGAGCAAATTAAGTATTTACTTAATTTGCTCTTCTTTAATTTCTGCAGGTATTGTTGTTATAAAATATGCATATAAAGAAAATAAAAAAAGCAGCGAATGAAAAAGGTATAGAAGCAGAAATAAGAGCTGTAGCAGAGAAAATTTAAAAAATATGCTGATAAAACAGATGCCTTATTACTGGGGCACAAAGTTGGGTATATGATTAGTGAATTCATACAAAAATATGAAAAAAAATTTAGCAGTAAACGTTATAACATAGATTATGTAATGATTAAGGATAAAAGCATTAGATATAACACTGATTTAATGTATTCGATGTTTGTAGCAATCTGGTAATATGTCAAGAGATATTTTTTAAAAGGAACAAAAGAAAAAATTAAAAAAGCGTAACTTTAACAGAACCTACTATTTCAAAAAAAAAAAAATAGGCTTGTGATTGAAAATATTTTATTGAATCTCTGAGACTGTGAAATAGTTTGTGTATGAAAATCCTCCAGGTTAAGGTAAAATAAAAATAACTTAACTAGGAGGATTTTGTTATGGGAAGAAAAAGGCCAGAAAGAAAGAATGCTATGTTAATCAAAGCAATACTAGAATCTTATCAGCCAGAAACGGCACAAGATGTACAGGAGGCTCTAAAAGATTTAACAGCAGATCTGATGGAGGAAATGTTAATGGCTGAATTAGATGACCATTTGGACTATGAATATGGTGAAAAACCACTTAGTTTAAATACAAGAAATGGTTATAGCACAAAGACAGTAAAAGGTACTAATGGAGAAATGGAAATCAATGTACCACGAGACAGAGATGGAAGTTTTGAACCACAGGTAGTAAAAAAGTATGAAAAAGACATCTCAAATATTGAAAATCAGATAATATCAATGTATGGAAGAGGCATGACCACAAGAGATATATCTGCTCATATTCAAGAAATTTATGGATTTGGGCTTTCGAAGTCAACAGTATCAAGGATAACAAATAAAATACTTCCAACAATTGAAGAATGGCGACAAAGGCCACTAGAGAAAGTATATTCTTTTGTTTTTATGGATGCTATTCATTACAACGTAAGGGATAATGGAGCAGTAGTAAAAAAGGCTGTATACATCGTTTTAGCATATACAATGGATGGCTTAAAAGAAGTCCTAGGTATGTATGTTGGTGAAAATGAGAGTTCAAAATATTGGTTAATGGTATTAAATGATCTCAAAAATAGAGGAGTAGAAGATGTGTTGATATTTTCTACAGATAATTTACCCGGGTTTAGCCAAGCTATAACCGCAGTTTATCCAAAAGCAGAGATTCAAAAATGCATAATTCATCAGATTAGAAATTCTACAAGATATGTAAATTACAAGGATATACGTGAATTAATGAAAGACTTAAAGACAGTGTATAAAGCAAACACTGAAGAAACAGCATTAATACAACTAGGGTACTTTGAAGATAAATGGGGCAAAAAATATCCTAGTTGTATAGCAAGTTGGCGGAATAACTGGGCTGAATTATCAACATTTTTTAAATATCCACCAGAAATTAGAAAGCTGATGTATACAACAAATACCATAGAAAATTTTAATAGCAACTAAGAAAAGTAACAAAGGATAAGACAATATTTCCTACAGATTTTTCTTTAGAAAAGAGCCTTTATTTAGCAATGGTAAATGCCACATCTAAGTGGACATCAAGGATGAGGGGTTGGGATCAAATACTAGCTCAATTAAATATATTCTTTGAAGATATCTTAAATAAATAGCCTAAAAAAGAAATAAGATGTGGATTTGATGGATAATTGCTATGCAATTAACCACAAGCTCCACATCTACTGCTACTACTAATTTAGTATATTTCATTAAAAAGCTAAAGAACTTGACAGCTTAGCTTTGCTATGTAAAAATATACTAAACGTAATAAATAAATTTTTGATTTTTACGAAATCTAATCAACTTAATTTTAATCTAAAAATAGTTTTAAATTTAGTCAAATTCCTTAATCTGGAATGATGAAACACAAACTATTTCACACTACCCAGGAAAAAAACATGACATAGCGCTGGATAAGCTTAGTGTCAAGGAATATGAAGACCCTTTTAAGGGGTTAGTAAGTAATACTAATGTTCTTTTAGGCGCTGGCCGGTAACAGAGGCTTATAGCCTCAGAGCAAACCACCCGTTAGACGGGTGGTCATTGCAATTATCATAGAATATTTATATAAATGATTTGATATTGCAATTTAGGATATTTTTATATATAATTATGTCAGCGTAATACTATTATACGCAAATATGATTAAGGAGGGAAAAATCAATGGTTAAATTAATTGAAAAATCAACTATTAACGGGGACAAGTGTCCTCAAAGAAGTAGAATTAATTAAAAAATAAGATAGGTTGACCCATAAGTTCATGTAATGCTAATATTTGCAGAGGCGATTATAAAGTGTTTTTCCAATTAAGGGTTAAGATTACTTTTTATAAGACTCGTGTGCTTAGGTATCGCCATACTTATTAAACAAAAACTGGCTTTTGAGTCACCTATCTTATTTTAAAAAATTTTAGATGTTCTATTTTGCAAATTCTATTGTACAGTATTTTTATTATAAATAAAATTTTTGCAAAATAATAAATAATAATTTAAGTTAAAGTATAACTCTTTTTAAATAATTTTATATTATTTTAAGCAACTTAATAATATGTCAAATAAAATGAAAATAATATTAAAAAATGCTAAAAATTTGCATAGTAAAACACTTTATGTAAAATAGATTATTATAAAGAAATAAATTATATAAAGAAATAAATTATTCGATTTGACCGTTTCGCTGGAATGGAGTTTATTTTCTGAGAAAAAACTCAAAAAATAAACTAATAAATTTACTTATATTTTGTGCAAGTGGTCTTTTGTGTTTATGAGTATTTGTTTTATCGTATTTAGCTTGATGAAATTTTTAAGAAATTGAATCATGATGGATAACGCTACTTGCAGTTTAAAATAAATATATTACATATTTATTCCAGTTTATTCTAGCATTATCAGATGAAAAAGGCATTGACTAGTTCCCAAAATGCTTTTTTAATAGCTTAATCAACAACTTTTATTTCTTTTTAAAAAGTCTTAATGACATTAAAAGAATAAACAATTGAAACATTGATATGATCATATAATCCTTTAATTAGGCAAAAAGAATCTCAAGAAACATTTTTAAAAGAATATTTGTTTATAATAGAAGAATTATTCAAGGCAATTCTTGCCATTTTCAACTAAAAAAGAAGATAAGTATTCTAAAATATGAATAAACAATATTATCAAGAGTTAAAAATTTATATAAAGCAACATTAGAGTATATTAAGCCTAATGGTGTTAGTATATAAGTGTGGGCACGAAAAGTTTAACACGTTAAAATAGGTTGTGAGAAAGGTATGTTAAATAATGTCCAAAACAGTATCCGGTATACGTATGATTTTAAGAAACAAATTATTGATCTGTACAACTCTAGCCAGCTTATCTTAGAACGGAGCCGTGAGATGGTTTAGTAATGGTAACTATTTATAAGTGGATTAAACAGCATTTTGCAGTAAAAAAATAGCTAAAAATAAGGAAATTACATCCAAGGAATTTCAAGCGATGCAAAAATGTATTGTTGAACTTAAAATGTAGAATGAAATATTTAAAAAAGCTACTGCCATATTCGTAAGAAAATGATAAATGAAATCATTGTATTTATCGAAAATACAAGTCAAAATATACTGTCAAACTTATATGCAAGGCTCTAAATTTCCCTAGAAGTACCTATTACAAGGCCTTAGTTCATGTATCTTCAAAATGTCGAAAAGAGGCCAACAAATTTTAAGGAGAGATAAGAAACAATGGATGGATGGACATATCTTGCCTTTGTCTAGTAGAAAGATCATAGGTTACGCTTATGGAACTTCTATGACTGCAGGTTTAACTATAAAAGCAGTGGAAAATGCATGTTTAAATGTTGTTAGCACGGAAGGGATTATTCTACATAGCGATTTAGGTTCACAGTACACTGGCAATGAGTTTGAAAGTTTTCTTGCTTCAAATGGTATAAGTACATTCTTTTAATAGGAAAGGAAACCCATATGATAATGCTTGCATTGAATCTTTTCATTTGTATTAAAAAGGGAAGAAATTAATCATCATAAATACTATGATTTCAATGTTGCTCTTAAGGCATTATTTGAATATAAAAATCCTGGTATAACAGAAAAAGGATTCATAGTTCTATTGATTATATGACCCCACAAGCAGTATATGAAGCTGCTAGTGTAGTGTCGTTAAAGTTAAACTTTTGTCTATAAGTTTTTGATACGAGTCCAACAAGTATATAGGATATAATTTGAGATATAACAATGACCAACCTTCTTTAGAATTTGTTGTGTGTCAATTCAAATTATAACAGCAGATAGTTGTAAAATGTAATTTCAAAGTTATCAACAGATAACAAATTTTAAAAAAATAAAATAACAAGATATACACGAAAAAGAGCATCACAAAATAAAGGCATAATTTAAACCTTTTGAAAAAGCTATAAATTTTTAAAATTAAGCAATCAATGATTTGATAGCTAGTGGTGTTTCTGAATTATTAGTTCTATACATTAGGAAAAAAGCAATTAATTGTGATATACAAGCAAGCAGGATATCTGATTTTAAAGATGTAGTATTTCTAACCTTTGAAGATAATAATTGCATAAAATTCTTAATTTAAGAAATTGAACGTTCAATGATTGCTCTTAGCTTATATAAGAGTTACCATTTTAAACTATCCCTAGGCATAGATGTGTTAAATCTAAAGTCATGATTAGCAGTGATTTGCTTTATTCTACCACATTTAGATGGAGTACATGGTTTATCACATTCTAATATATATTAAGTTTTTCCTTTGATTCTAGTTTTCTTAGCCTTAGGACAGATATATTTAATTCTGTCTGAACGTCCTTTTTCACGGGTAATACCATCGTAAACCATAGGTAATGAAGAATCATAGGGATAAAGTGATACACCTACTTCATTAAATCCAGGTTGAGGCAAAGACTGTTCATTACGAGGATTAAGTCTAATAATTGGCATGATATTCTTCTGGTGAAGATAAGCATAGTTATCAACTACATCAAAACCAGAGTCACCTAGAAAGTAATTATATGTGAAATTAGGATGAAATTGAAAATATGTCTCCAGAGTAGGAATTAATGATTTAGAATCATAAGAATGCTTAGTTTCCTGAGGATATTAATCTAATTCCAGGTTATTAATAGAATCGAAGAAATTAACGTTTCTAATTACATCTAGACCATTGGTAGTAAAGATGCACTTTTGAAAATAGCCAAAATGCCCATTTAGATAAGCAAGCTTCACATCATTATTTGAGGATGCTGTTTTAGGCATTTGACTTTGGACATATTTTTCTGGATCAAAGGTAGAATCGAGATTATCCTTAGCAAGAATCTTAGTTTAAGTCTTGGATCTATGAAGGATAGACTGATAAAATTTAGTATCATTCTCAGCAACATAAGCTTCAAATTCAGTAGTATCAGAAACTAGGATAGAAGATAGAAAAGGATTGATTTTCTTAGATATATCTTCAGTTTTGTCAACCAGATTATGAAAAAGGTCATTAAAATCATCTAGATATTCTGACTTAAACCTAGAAAATTGCGATTTATGAGGCACTCTTAAGAAACCACAAAACTTACGAATATTAGGAGATATAGATAAAAAAGTAATTAAAAGATCAATAGAAGGAATCGATAAAATATTTTTAAGTATAAAAGCATTTAACATAGATTCAAGTGAAAAATCTCTTTTAGAACCTAATTTAGAATAATAATTTTGATAAAAAGAAAAAGGGATAAAATCACTTATATTAATAAATTCATCAAGTAAAGTTAGTAAAGTTTCTTGATTTTGATTATAGAACTTATCAAAGTCTTTGGAAACATCACAAAAGTTTAATTGTCTAGCTGAAACTGGCATAGGATTCTCCTTTCATCATTTGTTTTGAGTTATACACATCTTGTCAATGATTATATACCCAAAACGGAGGAATCCAAGCCATTTTTATAAATAAAAGGCAGTGTTTATGCGGGTTTCAGGATTGTGCAACTAGTTATTATAACAGAAAAAGGGGGTCATTGTTTTTTATTCTATAAAAACTCTTAAACCCTTGATAATATAAAGGTTTTAATAAAAAAATAGGAGTGCCTTATTGACACTACCCGATTTAAAGAGGAGATAAATATATGAAAACTTCAATATTTAAATATTATAATGGTTCAAAATCAATTCTTATAAAAAATCTGAAAAACTTTTGTATTATAGAAGTTGATAAAAATTTTTTGAATTTAGATAAGCAAGAAACTATTATTACAAATGAAAATTTAAAAAAGTTGAATTCTTTAGATTTTTTTGAGACAATTAATCAAAATGAAGAAATTTTAGATTTTGTTATAGTTACTAATACTGATTGTAATCTTAAGTGTTCTTATTGTTATGAGTCTGGAATTAAAAAATATGAAAAAATAAATATTAATGATGAACAAATATTTAATTTTATTCAATATAATATATCTAAATATCCATCGAAAAATGTTTCTGTGGAGTTTACTGGCGGAGAACCAATAAATAATTTTGAATATATATATAAATTAGTTAATTTACTTAAAATTAACTTTCCTGATAGAAAATTTAAATATTCTATTATAACAAATGGGACTTTAATTGAAAAAGAACATTTAAATTTCTTTGATTTAAATAACTTTAGTATGCAACTTTCTCTTGACGGGTCAAAAAAATTCCACAATAATGAAAGAAAAGGCAAAGATTTTTTTAATACATATGATTTAATCTTAAATAATATAAAATTAATTTTAAGGGAATTTAGTTCAATTAATTTATCGGTGAGAATTAATGTTAGTAATAAAAATTCAGATTCAATTATCAATTTGATTGAGGAATTAAATAATGCTATAATTCCGGTTTATAGAAGTAAATTTTTCTTATACTTTGATTTTGTAGATGTTCCTCAAAAGGATGTAAATTACATTGTTGAAAATGAAAAATATGATTTGTTAATGAAATTGTATTTTAGTTTATATAAAAGTGGTTTTGAGTTAAGTGGAGAATATGTAATTGGTGGAAATTGTATGATTAAAAATAATAATTCTGTTACAATTTTACCTAATGGAGATTTAATAAAATGTTATTCTCTTGTTGATAACGAAAACTATGTAGAAAATAAACTATCTGAAAATTGTAAAATAGATATAGCAGATATAAACCCATTAGTTACTATATGTAATAATTATGGTTGTAGTATGTATTATTTATGTAAAGGTGGTTGCCCTTATAAAGAATATGTAAAAATCGGTAGTTTAAATAAATATTGTAATCCTAAGCTAATAGAAATGGTAAATAAAATATTGTTTGTTTTTAAATTAAATAACTATGGTTTATTGAGTAAAAATATAGATTCTATTGATGATTTGATTGAGGAGTATAATAATGTTCAAATTCATAAGATTTGTTTCTAAAAAGACACTAAATACATACATATTTATTAAAGCTGTATTGAAAGTTTACTATTTAATTGCTCCATTGATTACAATGAAGTTTATTGACAGTGTTATGCAAAAGGATCTTGAAAAACTAAAGTTTTTTGCTTTGTTAAACATATCTATTTTTTTAGTGGGGCAATATTTAGATTATTTATTAGATGTTTTTATGGGAAAAGCTTATAGTGAAAGCTACATCAATATTTTTAAAGAAATAAATTATAATCTTGAGAATTACAATTTAATAACTGAAAAATTAGATGAAGAAAAAATCAATCAAGAAATAGGACAAAATTTTGAACTGATCAAGCCTTTTATCTTTGAATATCCAATAAATATAGTATTTTCTGTAATTACCATAATTTTGATTTTTTTAATTTCATTCCAATTGTCTCCTTTAATTGCAGTGTTGATGATAATAGTAGTTCCAGTGTCTGCTTACATATCGTATAAATATGGACGAATCATTTCAAATTATGCATCAGATCATCTAGAAGATATGGAAGAGGTTAAAGGGTACATGGTTGATCAATATAAGCTTACAAAAGAAGAGCGGTTCTTAAATGTTAAGCAACTGACACCTTTGGATAAATTTTTCAATAGATTTTCAAATAATTTATTAAAAAAAACGAAGGCGGAAGCCTTTATAAATAATATATTGATTTATGGGATGCTAAACGCTGCAATATTGGCAACAGGAATCTTATCTGGTTGGCTTGTATTCATTGATAAAATAACTATTGGAGTGTTTACTGCTTTTCAAATTTACATTTCTCAGTTTTGGACTCCCATCGAATTTCTATTTGAAGCTAGAAGTAATTATTTATCCGTAAAACCTGCCATAAATAATTTTCAAGAGTTTTTAAATCTATCTAAAATTGAACTATTCGACGAAAAAATTAACAATATAAAATTATTTAATTACGTTGGCTTGGATGAAAATGGAGTTGAACTTCATAATCCATTAACATTAAATTTGGAGCGCAATACTTTAAATGTGATAATGGGCGATAATGGTGTAGGGAAAACTACATTAATAGAAGGAATACTAAATATAACGGATAGATATGAAGGTAAAATTTTAATAAACGATAAATCACCTGAAAAATTATCAAATGATATAGTATACATACCTGGCAATTCTTATATAAGTAAATATGGAATACTCAAAAATAGATATAATGGATCTTTGGGACAGAAAAAATTAGCACAAATAGAGTTAGCACTAAAAACAGACAAATCGGTTTATATTTTTGATGAACCTACAAATTATTTAGATGTTAACAACAAAATCATAGTTTTAAATAAAATCAAGGATTTATTATCAATGAATAAAATTGTCATTATTGTCACTCACGATGAATTAATAACTAAAAATGATAATATTAATTTAATAAAAATAGGTGCAAAGAGATAGATTTCAATCATGAAGCTGTATATATTAAAATTATTGAAATAGTATTTGATGGTATTGAGTAGGTGTTAATATGATAATATTAGAAAATTTATCAATAGTATTAAATAACAAAAATAGAGAAATTCTCTCTAATTTAATTTCTCAATAAATTCTAATAAAAAGGTTGCATTAATTGGTGAAGAAGGAAATGGAAAATCGACGCTTTTAAAAACTATTTCAAATCCGATTCTATTTGACTATAATTTATATTTTGAACTTTTAAGTTTATTACAATTACCTTTGGAGATTATAGAAGGAAATAGCAGTGTTCATAATTTTTCTGGTGGAGAAAAAATAAAGTATGCTCTTTTATTAGAACTAATGAAAAATCCTACAATTCTCATACTTGATGAACCAACGAATGATCTTGATATTGAATCGGTTAAGACTATAGAAAACTTCATTCAAACAACTATGTTACCTGTTTACCATAGAACAAAGCCATTTTATACTATTGCAGATATTGGATATAAAGAATATGTAACTAAGTGTGAGAATTTGATTGATAGACAATTTAAACTTGCAAATAGTGATAAAGCTGAATTTGATAAGAAAATGAGAAAGTATCAAAAGGTATATGAAATGGTTCAACATGATTTACGTTCAGTATCTCGTGGTGATCCAAGCACTGCTAAAAATTTAAAAGATAAAATGCATACAGTTAAATCAATGGGAAAACGGTATGAAAAAGAAAAAAATCATCTTAGACAAAAGCCAACATACGAAGAAGTTATTGATTTTACATTTAATAATGTAAAAATACCAAATAAGCGTGAAGTACTTAAACTTGAATTACCAATTTTAAAAGTTGAAAATCGTATTTTGAGTAAAAATATAGAGCTTTATACTCGTGGCCCAGAGAAAATTTGTATAGTTGGGAAGAATGGAGCTGGAAAGAGTACACTTTTGAATATAATTATGAATGAGCTTGAAAAAAGTAAAATTAGGTATGGCTATATGCCTCAAGATTATCTTAAGGATTTTGATATAAAATTAACACCAGTAGAATTTTTATGTTATGAATTTACGAAAAGCGAACTAACACTTGCTAGAATATTTTTAGGAAGTTTGAAATTTACTTCAGATGAGATAACTATTGATTGTCAAGTAAAATTGACAATCAATAACATCTGAATATATAGCCTTAACACCAATTTTATTGCTAATTAAAACGGTTATTTTAGCCTTAGGTAATGCACTAGCCTTTTTACCATTTTTCAAGAGCTGATAATACTTTCCCCCATAAGAAAAAACAGAATCCTCAATAATCATACGCTTTTCTTTAATACAAAGTATATGATCAAGATTAATACTTTCATCCAAAGCTCTAAAAGCAGAAGTATTATCTTCAGGAGAAACGCTAAATTTTCTATTGTACTTAACCATAAATTCAGATAAAAAAGAATTAGCTTGCTCAATAGTAGTAATACCATGTAATTTAAACTCGACAGGCAATCTACTTTGGAGAGTTTCCCAAAGCTTTCAATTTGGCCCTTAGCCTGTGGAGAATGAGCCTTGATAATATTGATGCCTAATTCTTCCATAGCTCTACTAAATTGGGTTAAATTAACATTCTTTCCTGCAAGCTGATCCTCAATAGACAATTTGCCATCATTAGGCGATACAAAAATAGTATGGCGATCGCAATAAAGGCTGGTTGGAATACCATGGGTTGTAACCATTTGTCTGACAATCTCAAAATATCCTTCCATACATTTGTTTATGTTAATCTAAAAGTACCCCAAAAAATAGTTGAAAAATCCCCTAGAGGAAAATAAAATATCCCTATGACAGTCATAGGGGGCTAGGAGATGTTAAGTTTAATGGATAAGCAAGAAATAATAATTTCACACTTTCTTGAAGGAAAATCACAATGGGAAATACATAGACAGACAGGATTTGATAGAAAGACCATCAGAAAATATGTAAATCAATATGAAGAAAAAAAGAAAGCCATAATTGAGGAAAAAGGTGATACTGAAGTTTTAATTAATGATATCGTTGAATCACCTAAATATGATTCAAGTAATAGAGTTAAAATCAAATTAACAGCTGAACTTAAGGAAAGAATAGACTTTTACCTACGAGAAAATGAAATAAAAAGAACTACTGGAATGAGCAAACAACAAAAGAAGAATATAGATATTTACGAATGCTTAATAGAAGAAGGCTTTGACATTAGTTACTCATCAGTATGTAATTACATTAAAGAAAAGCTTAATAGAGAAAAAGAAGCATTCATAAGACAGGAATACAAACTTGGTGATGTTGCTGAATTCGATTGGGGTTATGTTAATTTAGAAATAGGCAATAAACCAAAAGTGGTACAAATGGCTGTAATAGTTACAGCTAAAGGAAATTACAGATTTGCATATCTTTATCACAATCAGAAAATGGAGAGTTTTTTAGATGCTCATGTACGATTCTTTAATCATGTAGGTGGAGTTCATAAAACATTAGTATATGATAACATGAAGGTTGCAGTAGCTAAATTTGTTAGTAGAACTGAAAAAGAGCCAACAGAGGATCTCTTGAAATTGTCCATGTATTACGGTTTTAAATACAGGTTTTGTAATGCGAGAAAGGGAAATGAGAAAGGGCATGTAGAAAATAGCGTTGAGTATGTCAGGAGAAAGGCTTTTAGCAAAAAACATTCATTTGAAACACTAGAAGAAGCAAATAATTACTTAGCAGAAAAATTAGAAAAGTTGAATAACAAATCTAATAAAAGCTATGATGGTAAAAGTCCAAAAGAAATCTTGGAAGATGAAAAACAATATTTAATAAATCTAATGCCAAGCTATGACATAGCAAGAGTAGAAGAATTAAGAGTCAATAAGTATTCAGTGATAAGCATAGATGAGAATAAATATTCAGTGCCAGATGCTCTAGTAGGTAAATTTGTAACAGTGAAAATATATCCTGAAAAAATAATAGCATATCATAACAACATAAAAGTAGCTGAACACACAAGAAACTATGGTAAACAAACATGGAATATACAAATAGAACATTATCTAAAAACATTAAAAAAGAAGCCTGGAGCTATTCATTCTAGCACAGCAATGCAACAAATGAACCCCAAACTTCAAACCATATACAATAAGTATTATACAACGAATCCTAAAGATTTCATAGATTTAATTGAAATAATTTCTGAAAATGGATTAGAAAAAATAGAAACCATAATATCTGAGCTAGAGAACATAAGTCCTTTAAGTATTGATACAGAAAAGATTAAAATGTTATGCAATAGAACCAAAGAAACAAAAGCAGCTACACATAATATAACTAAAGAGACTGCAGAAATAGAAGAGCAATCTAAATTAATAATGAATCAATATGCAAACATGCTAAACAGCTCATCTGTAGCCTTTAAAAAGGAGGTTACAATAATATGAGTAATATAGAGCAAAATGAAACCATTGAAAGAATAAAATTCCTTTCAAAAGAGCTTAAATTACCTTACACAATGGGCAATATAGAAGATGAAATTAGAGAAGCAAATTTAGAAGGAAATTCAATTGAAATATTTTTAAAAGAAATATTTGAAAAAGAATATGACTTAAGAAAAGAAAATGGAAAAAAGAACAGAATTAGATTAGCAAAATTTCCTTACAAAAAATATATAGAAGATTTAGTAATAGAGGATTTACCAGAAGATGCTAGAGCGAAAATAAAGATATTTTCAACTTTAGAATTTATTAAAACAGGTCAGAATATAATCTTTGCAGGCAATCCAGGTACTGGTAAAACACATATTTCAATAGGTCTAGGAATCAAGGCATGTAATGCTGGATACAAAGTATTGTTTACCACAATACCTCTCCTAGTAAATGAACTAAAAGAAAGCAGGTCACAAAAAACATTAAGAGCCTTTGAAGCAAAATTTGAAAAGTACGATCTTATCATAGCAGATGAACTAGGATATATCTCATTCGATAAAGAAGCTTCAGAGCTGTTATTCACATATCTTTCATTAAGGGCAGGCAGAAAATCAACAATTATTACAACAAATTTATCTTTTGAAAGGTGGGATGAAATTTTTAAAGATCCAGTTATGACTGCAGCTATGATTGATAGACTAACACACAAATCATATATAGTAAACATGAATGGAAACTCTTACAGATTAAAAGAAACAAAACAGTGGTTAGAGGAGCAATAATTTTTTTATTCCCCTAGGGGAATTTTCGATTAAAATTTAGAGGAATTTTCGGTTGACAAATACACCCGTTTCTGGTCGATAGCCCTCAAGGTCTTTATCAAGACCAATACGAATCACTTTATATGGCGCCAAGAACCCATCATCAATTCCTTGTTTTAATGAATACTCATATATTGGCTCACCAAAATAGGAAAAACTAGATGCTTCCTTGGTTTCAATCGGTGTAGCAGTACAGCCAATATGGGTAGCAGATGAGAAATAGTCCAGTATCTTGCGCCATGCAGATTCTTCTTTAGCACTCCCTCTATGACACTCGTCAATAACAATGAGATCAAAGAAGTTTGGTTTGAACTGTAAATAAGCCTCTTCACCATCATCACCGGCAAGTTGCTGATACAGTGCCATATAAATTTCATAAGAACTATCGAGGTTTCTATTCTGCACCTTAGTCATCTTACCACCAAAAGGTTTGAAATCACCAGAGATAGTTTGATCTATGAGTACGTTTCGATCTGCCAGGTATAAAATCTTTTTTTAAGTCCCGACTTCCATAAACGATATATAATCTGAAAGATCATAAAGGTCTTACCGGTTCCAGTAGCACTTACCACCAGCACACGATTTTGTCCCTTGGCTACTGCATCTACTGTTCTGTTAATCGCCACACGCTGATAATATCGAGGGGTTTTATAATTAAGTGTATAGTAATAAGGCTCCAACATGACCTTCTCTACAGCATCATCAATCCCATTATCAATTCTGTATCTTTTATAAAGCGCTTCCGGTGATGGAAATTCTTCAAGCTTCAGTTCCTTGACTTCACCAGTGATCAGGTTCTGCTCCACAAAGCCATCTCCATTCGATGAATAAACATAAGGTACATCCAGCGTATTCGCATAATCAATGGCTTGCTGGAGTCCAGCTCCCACCGGTTGTGTGTTGTCTTTAGCTTCTACTATGGCTAATGGAAAGTTGTTTTTATAGGACAGGAGATAGTCTGCACTTTTCTTTCTTCCTCTTGCCGTAATATTTCCACGCAAAATAATACGTCCTTCAGTAAAAACGTATTCCATCCGTATTTGTTTATTATCCCATCCCGCATTCTGTATGGCAGGTGTGATATATCTTAATTTGATATCTTCTTCAGACAACTGGCTTTTCCTCATGAACTTTCACTCATTTCATTTTGTTTAAACTATGTCAATCAAATTTAAACTCCATGATATCAACTATATTGCATTGAAAACATCTGCAGATTTTATACAAGCTATCCAAGCTCACAGATTCCCCTTTACTAAGGCGAGCGATTACGTTATAAGTAATGCTGGCTTTATCCTTTAAGTTGGTTTTATTCAACTACTTATCTATCAAGATTTTCTACAGTTTATCATAGCTAATCACAATGAAATGCACTCTTCCAAAAGTATAAAATATATTTAACAATAGTATAGCACACTACTAAACGAAATAGAAAGAAAATCTTATAATTTAATTATAGAAGTAAATAGGACCCCTTTTTCAAAAAAAGTCTAATTTACTCTTACAAATTTAGGGATCTAATTTAACATTACAAACTTTTGATAGACATAATTTGTTTTCTTTCCTTTGGTTTTTTATGCTCATTTTCAAGTTCTTCTGTCAATATCAGCGAAGTTTGCAGTATCATTGTCTTATACCTAGATGATAAGCTTTAAGGAGGTAGCTATTATGGCTAAACATTTAAATTTTGATAACAGATTAGATATTGAAAAGTATCTTAAAACAATTATTCTTTATCCGAAATTGCTAGAGAGCTTAATATACATAAATTCACTATTTCTAGAGAGATTATTCTCCGATCTAATATATCTTAAAAGAGATTGAGAATAATCATGATTTAATCCGCAAGATTATTTCTAAAGGTAAGAGCTTGGACAAGCTAACATAAGATGATATTCGTTTAGTAATATCTCCCCTAAACTCTTACGCAAAAAAAAAGCTGAATGATCAATTCCCTTTTGATGCATTCAGCACAAGGTATGGATTTAAGTTAATAGATGACTTAGGGACAGAAAGAATTATTCCTAACGAAATTATCTTAAAGCCAAATCTTTTAAAATAATATAATTTGTTATCTAGGCATTTTATACTGCTTCCGTATGTATGGTTCTAGTATACGGCGGTTTAATAGTTTACACTCTAATTTCATGGTAATATTTAAAAAACTATAATATCCTAGCTTTTCAAACTTTGTATTGGTAAGGGTTATTGTAAGAATCAAGCTATTGGCTGTTTGCCAGTAATTTTTCTTGTATTCTCCCATCCACATAATTTTTGTTTACCTATCTTAATTTTTGTAAGTTTTAAATTTTCGTTTTAAACTTCTTCCATCTTTTCCATGTTATCATACGAATTCTTCTCAACCTTTCATCCATGGACTTCATAAGAGTTTTCATGTCTGCTAATTTAAAGTATTGTACCCATCCTCGGATTATTTGATTAAGTTTTGTTTTCATTCCTTCTATACTCATTCCATTGCTTCTATCTGTTACCACTATTAATTTATCTTTTAATTTTCTTATGTTTGTAGTATGAACTCTGAATCTCCGTTTGCCTTTTCTATAGAAAACATATCCTAGATATTTCACCTGATTTAAAACTGTTATTGTAGTTTTGTCTTTATTTGTCTTTAACTTCATTTATCTTATATGAATTTGTTGACTCTCTGGTATTGCCTTTGTTCTGCTCTTTTACTCTTGATAAATATCATGATGTCATTGACAAATCTTACTAATCGAAATCCCCTTTTGTCTAGTTAACGTTGGTATACCCAGTTCGCTTGCTTTACCATTTTCCTTTGGTATTTCTACATGTTTCACTAGTTGTGTTTAGTAGCCGTCATTCAGCAGGGATGATAGAATTTCCTACCGATGTGTCTTTATGTGTACTAGAAGTTCTTCTATTTCCATCTTATCAACTCCACCTACTCATCTGTTTCTTTTTACCTTTAGATAGGATTGATCCATATTATCTATGGATAGGTTTTTTCCTAGCATTTCCTCTATTTGTTTGTGTTGTTGTTGTACTTTTCAACCATCCTCGAATCACTCTGCTCATTTTTGTGTATTTAGTGTTCTACACTGTTACCACAGTTGACAATGGTGTATTTATTCTGTTTTCTGCATATTAACGTGTTCTCGGTAATTTTCATTGACTTCATCTCCTATGATTCAGCCATTTCTATGATATATAGATTCTCATAGTACTATGGCTCCTACTGATTTCTCATGACAAATCTTGTATCAAACATGGTTTATCCTTGTTTTTCCCATGTCGATTAGACCTCACCGGGTAAATGCAGAGCCTTCATCCCATATACTCGCCACATTTACTGTCTAAGGTTTGGGTAGTGTTGGACTCCACCGTCAAGCTGTTTCACTAAAAATTGCTTCTTAACTTATCAAAAGCTGAAATAACTTCATCACTTGAGTTAATCATTTTCATTAAATCATGATTTATTGTCGAATTGCCTCCAAGATTATCATCCTGGTATAATTCAAGCTCTTTATAAAAACTTCGTGCAATCTCAGGAGAATAACCGAATTTTAATAAATCTCTTTCAAGTGAATTTACATTCTTGTACGCTCTTCCATTTTTTTTAGAAGAGAAATAAATTACATTTAAGTAACTTCCTCCACCAGGCATTGGGTATTTGACTCTCAAATCTTCTTTTCCATATGGCGTGATAACATACCCCAAATCTACTAAATCTTCTAAAAATCTTGAAGCATTATCCAGTGAAATTTTTGGATTTCTAGTGGTTAATAACTGAATAAAATCTTCCTTTGAAATTTTTCCTTTGGATTTCATTATATAATCCTCAAACTCTTTATGTTCAACCATAACAGGAGAAACTCTTCCTTGCTCAAACCTAAAAACTCCTCGTTCAACTGTTTGTGTTTTCATGAGTAAATTTGGAACCACAAGTTTATCATTGGTTGGAAGTCTATATACTTCTAGCTCTACAAGACCAAGGCTATATAACATATTAGGCGTTGAGTTTAAAAATTCTGTCATTCTCCATACACCGTCTCTAATTCCATCGCCAACGATAAGTAGTAAAAATCGAGCATTGAATAAATTTTTCTCAACAAGATCTACAAAAAGTGTTTCATCCTCTTCTCTAAGAAATTGATGACCCAGCATTGTTTCAAAAAGATTCTGTTCTTTACCAAAATATGATTTGTTATATGCTTGAACAATTTTATCAAGTCTTTCATATGAAAATTGTTTTAATTCTTTTGCATAATCGATTATTTGACCTACCACTTCACGCCTAGCTTCTGGATTTCTCCATAGTTTCGTTTCAACTATAGTTATGTATCCCTTAGGACTAATATATAGATTATCAATATAACCAGCAGCTGTTGCAACCTCTCTTCCAATACAAACAAGCGGAGCATAAATTGCGTCTATTTCCGCTACAGGTAATAATTGGGGAGAATTTTGTAATAATTTTTGTAACCACTCTTCTTGAAAATCCCCTTTACTTAATGATACCCTTTCAAGTTTTGTATAATTATCTTTGCCAACAATAAAAGGTCTTTTTTGCATTAAATTATCCATATTTGCTCCTCCTACAATTACATCAACTTACTCTGTAAATCCCTACAGCTTAACAATAACATCTAATCTATTCTATACGAGCTCTCTCATATTTATTCTGCTCTGTATGGTGTCAATGACATTTAATCCGCTCTGTACAGGACTTTTAGGCTCTCTTAGGCTAGTTTCCACAGAGCAAATAATCATCTTTTTTTAGTATTCTGTTTTTGATACTAAAAACTTTGAAAGGTTTATATCAAACCTTCCAGAGAACACTTCTTTGTTCCCTTTTGTATCAATACTACGCACTCAATCTCTGTAGTGTGAGGGAACATATCTACTGGTTTTATTTTTTTTACTTCAAATCCATTCTCTAATAATATTTTTAAATCCCTTGCAAGAGTAGCACTGTCACATGATACATAGACTATGGTTTCCGGATTTAATTTTATTATTTCAAATAAAGTTTTTTTATCAGCTCCTGCCCTTGGTGGATCGAGAATTATTTTATTTGGTTTTCCTTCCTTTTTCTGTAGCTGAGGTAACAAGTCTTCTACCTTACCTTGGTAAAAATAAGCATTTCCAATATTGTTTTCTACTGCATTTCTCTTAGCATCTTTTACTGCTGATTTTGTATATTCTATTCCTATAACTTTATCAACATCATTTGCTATAAATAAAGCAATGCTTCCTATTCCTGAATATAAGTCAAATACTACATCACTCTTTTTAGGAGCTAAATATTTTTTCACTATATCATATAATTTTTCAGTTTGATAAGAGTTTGTTTGAAAGAAAGATTCGGGTGAGATATTGAATTTTACATCTCCAATAAAATCTGTAAGATATTCTTTCCCAAATATATGAATAAATTCCTTGCCATATTTCACTTTATCATCGGTATTGATGTTTTGGTAAATACTAACAACACTCCCTGTTTCACTCACTAATTTGTGAACCAACTCATTTTTATATGGTAGCTCTCTAGTGTGTGTAACTAAAATAACCATTGCTAAGGAGTCTTGGTTAGTCCTTATCCCAATATGTCTTAGAACCCCTTTATTATTAGTCCTGTCAAAAGCTTCCACATTGTATTTATTCATCCACTCTTTAATTGATTTGATTATTTTATCTCCTATCTCTTTTTGAAGAATATCTTCTTCTATAGGTACTATTTCATTGGATTTTCTTTTATAATAGCCAATTGTTTTCTCTCCATTTTTTATGCCTACAGGAATTTGTGTATTATTTCTATATCTGAAAGGATGAGTCATGCCCAAGATAGGTTCTATGTCATACTCTATTTTCAGTGTCTTATATAAATCACTCCTAATTTTTTTCTCTTTCCATTTTAATTGTTCTTCGTATTTTAAATTTATTAAAGGAACTCCTCCACCTAATTTACTCGTATCAAATGCATATTTTTCCCTTAATTTAGAGTAATTTATTATATTTGTCATTTCCCCAATATAGTAATTTTTCCTTTTCTCGATTACCTCAAACTCAACTGTATCTCCTATTACACAGTTATCAACAAAAATCACTTGATTATCAATCTTAACCACGCCTAAACCTTCAGAATTAAAATCTATAACTTCTCCATTGTATTTTTCCCCTAGCTCCATGTTGAACCTCCAAACTATTTTATAATCTATATTTTATCACATATGTAATAATTATTAACTACATTATTATTTTAAATTGTTTCTTTAATTAATTTAAATTGACTAGTATTAACATAATTTTCATATTTGCATTTTATATCCAGATAATCAGAATTTTTTAATTACTTCAATAAATTCCCTTGACTTATAATACTTAGAGGTTTATATTTATATATGATTGATATTTTTTTATCAGTAATCTACTAATTTACAGGGGGTTAGGTAATGAATGTAATTCTTGCAATTTTTAAGTTTTCACCAGTATTTTTAATGGCAGGACTTATGATATCAGGTATGGATGCTTTACTAGCAGCACCTTTAGCTGCTGTTTGGGCGGCGATTGTAGCGTTTATAACTGATAAATTGTCATTCAACGAAATAGTTGAAACAGCCATTGATAACGTGAAAGAAATGCAGTTAGTTTTCTTTATTTTAATGGCAGCATATGCTATGGCAGAGATATTCATGTCAGCAGGAGTGGCTGCATCAATCATCAATGTTTCATTGAAATTAGGTTTAAGTGCAAAAACAGTAGCAGTAACCGGATTCTTAGTCACATGTGTTTTATCGGTAGCTACCGGAACTTCATGGGGAACGTTTGCTGCAGCTGCTCCAATTTTTCTTTGGCTAAACCATATAGTTGGAGGAGATATCGTTCTAACAACAGCATCAATAGCAGGAGGCGCATGCTTTGGTGATAATATTGGACTTATTTCAGATACAACGGTAGTTAGTTCTGGTATACAAAAAGTTGAAGTCATACATAGAATCAAGCATCAAGGGGTATGGTCGCTACTGTGTTTAACTGTTGCTGCGATAATCATATTTGTTACTAGTATGCATTTGCCTGGTATTGCTGCAAATGCTAATGAAGCAATAGCAGCAATACCTCAAGAAGTTTGGGACAATCTAAACCAAGAAAGACCTGCTGCTGTTACTTTGCTAAACCAAGTTCAAGAAGGTGTTTCTCCTATTATGATTATCCCTCTTATTGTAGTAATCATAACAGCTATCAAAGGTTTACCTACTTTAGCTTGCCTATTTTTAGGTATAATAACATCCTTGATATTTGGGCTATTTACAGGGACAGTAACCTCTATATCAGCATTTTTGGATTCAATCCTGACAGGTTTTTCTGATGCTGGTTCTTGGGTTATTGTTATGATGATGTGGGTTGGAGCATTTGGTGGTATAATGGGTAAAATAAATGCATTTGCACCACTTTCAAATTTAATTTCTAAAATTTCAAAGAATGTTAGACAGCTTATGTTCTACAATGGAGTTTTATCAATAGTTGGAAATGCAGCTCTATCTGATGAAATGGCCCAAATAGTAACAATAGGTCCTATCATAAAAACTTTAACAGAGGATAATGTAGAAGGAAGCGAAGAGGATTTGTATAAGTTGAGATTAAGAAATGCTACTTTCTCTGATGCTTTAGGGGTATTTGGTTCTCAACTCATTCCATGGCATGTTTATATGACTTTCTACATTGGAATTGCTAGTGCAGTTTATCCGCTTTATAAATTCAACGTATTTGAAATAATTTCGCATAATTATTTAGCAATAATTGCAGTTGTTTCTATTCTTCTATTAACTTTAACTGGCTTAGATCGATTCATTCCTCTATTTAAGATACCTTCCGAACCAGATGTTAAATTAAAAAACAAATAAACAAAATATAACATCGGTGAGCTTAAGCTCACCTATGTTATATTTTGTATCCATTTCTTTGATTTTATTATCGGAAATCCCAATATAGCCTTAACTATCTCCTCTGTTGTTATCAATAGGAATAAATATTGTACGGGTAATTTTAAAACCATGGATCCCATAAAAGCTAAAGGAACACCTATTAGCCAAACTGAAGATAAATCTATTCTCATAGCAACTTTAGTATTTCCGCCAGATCTAAGTACCCCGACGATTGAAATATTATTATATACTCTTACTACAAATGTCAGCCCCATAATAATAATTATAGATCTTGCTGAACTATATACTAGAGGCTCTAGGTTGTTGAATAATTTCAATATCAAATCTGCAGATAAAGTTAAACTTAACCCTAGTATTACACCTGACACTGTGGATAATACAATAAAGCTCATAGCATAATCATAAGCTTCTTCATACTCTTCCGCCCCAATTTTACTCCCAACCATAATACTACAAGCACTTGCTAATCCTTTTACAACGACAAAGAACATATTTTGAATCGTATTTGTCAGTTGAATACTAGCTGTAGCAGTTTTCCCTAGTTGGGCATAAGCGATTGTGTACATAATTTGGCCTAAAGCCCAGAAACCTTCTGTTAATATTACTGGATATGTTACGCTAATGTATTTTTTTATGAATTCCTTATCCCACCCAAACAATTCTTTTAAATTTGCATTTAAATGTTCATTTCGTCTATATACTACGTATAATAGTAGAACGAATTCCACAATTCTCGCTATAACAGTTGCAATTGCTGCTCCTCTAACGCCTAAAGCTGGTGCTCCAAATTTTCCAAATATCAAAATATAATTTAACAATGTATTCGTCCCAAGAGATATTATTGAAATTATAAGAGGCACATGAGGTTTTCCTGTAGTTCTTAATGCAATGGAATAACTAAAGCTTATTGCAGTTATAATATAAGATAACGATACAATTCTCAAATACTTAACGCCAACATCTATAACGTCAGCTTCTTTAGTAAAAATTCCCAGAATTAATTTTGGAGATATTAAAGCTGCAAGAGTAAATACTATGCCTATAATCAAGGAACTCATTATAGCAAATCCCATACTCTTATTCACATTTTTTACATCTTCTTTTCCCCAGTATTGGGCGATAAATATAGCTCCTCCACTGTTTATTCCAAAAGTAAGCAAAATATAAAGAAAAAAAACTTGATTTGCCAACCCTACTCCAGCTATACTGGCACTTCCTAAATTGCTTATCATCAATGTGTCAACCATATTTAATGATGATGATACTAAGTTTTGAATGGCTACTGGTAAAGCTATAGTTAACATCGTTTTTAAAAATACTTTGTCTTTTAATGCCTTCATATCCGTCTCCTTCATAAAATAAATGTGCGATTAAAGTATAATAGCACATTTATCCTAATTTGTGAAGGCATTAAATTATATTTACTTAAGTCTATTAAATATTTTATTTTAACTTGATTCCATCATCCACTAATTCAATTATTTTCTTCTTGTATAAATTACCAATAGCTTTCTTAAACCCGGATTTACTCATTCCTAAAGTTTTCCTTATAAGCTCAGGGTCGGATTTGTCATTTAAAGCTAAAAATCCATTGTTTTCCTTTAGTTTTTTTAATATTACTTGGCTGTCTCCTTCTATTTGAATATGAGCCATTTCTCTTGGTGTTAGATCCAATTTGCCATCTTCCAAAACTTTATTTATTCTTATTTCTATTTCATCGCCAATCTCATAAATCCCAAAAACATTTTTCTTGTTTATAAGCCCATCATATTTGTTTTCAACTGCTACAAATACACCTATGTCTTTGTTGATTCCATAAACTGTGCCCTTAACTTTGTCATTTTCTCTGAAAGGAGAGTCTGTGCTTAAATAATCTTTTATTCTCATAGTTGCAGCTATTCTATCACTTTTGTCAATATAAATTGCTACTAAGTAGTCATTAAAAACTTCAATTTTACCTAAAGTTTCACTAAATGGCATAAATAAGTCCTTTTCTAAACCCCAATCTAAAAAATAACCAATTTTAGACTCACTCACAACCCTTAGTTTTGCTATTTGTCCAACTTGAGCTTTTGGTGTATTTGTTGTTGCTATTGGTCTATCTTGTGAATCCTTGTATACGAATACCTCGATACTATCACCCTCTTTAGCATTCTCAGGTATCTGTGCTAAGGGCAATAGAATATCTTTATCATCATCTTCTGTCCCCAGATATGCACCCACTTTTGTAAATCTCTTTATCATTAAATTTTGTTTTTTCCCTAAATAATACATATTACACCTACTTTTCTTTATTGTTATCTATATCATATCATAAAAATAAATAGTTGCATCTAAAAAAATGCACTGCTAATTTTAGCAGTGCATTTTACTATAGTTGTGATTTCATCATATTTAATTGAGCTTCTAAATCTTCGAGCTCTTTTAATGCTTCTTCAGGTAATCTATCTCTACCCTCTTTTTCAACATCAACTTTTTTTACGAAATCTTTTCTATAATCAATTGATCCTTGCCACATATCAAGATAGTCTTTATCAAATTTGACCTCAAAACCTTCTACATCAATATACTCTATATCCTTAAAATCTCCGAGTTTTTTAAACTCAGCCTTTCCAGTGACTATTTCCTCTAGAATATTTAATGTAACTTCTTTAGGTATCTTTTTGTCTTTATATGATCCCGTATTGAATATATAGCAATCTACATTTCTCTTTTCAAATAGAAGCTTGAATTTATTGTAGTCTTCACTTAAAGGATATGTCCTAAATGGGTTTGCATAAGGTTCAATAACAAGTGCATTCATGTCTGCACCTTTTGCCAATCTCTCTGCTGTAGTCCTTTTAGTTGCCAATGTTGCCCCCATAACAGAAGCTAATACTGGATTGTTTATTTTTAATACTGGAGGTAAAGTAGCATCTTTCATTAGCCATATAATTGAATCTACAGGCTCATCAATTTTATTCACTCTATTATCAGCCCATAAAATTGATTTTACAGCTCTACCATTCCCATTTCTAATGTCTTCTGTAACTAGAACTTTATTGTTATTATCATCTAATGTCACTCCACAATTTTGAACGGTTAATAAAAATTTATTTGCAGGATGCGTAGTTGGATAGTCTTGAGTTTTATCAAAATATGAAGGTTCAAGTGCTACAGAATACCCATCATCTACTGAAATGACATAAGCGTCATCATGTAATATAGTTATATTATATTTACCATCGTGCTTTTCATGGGTGATAGTTGATTTACCTGCCCCAGAGAGTCCAAATACACCTACTGTGTATTTACTACCATCATCAAAATTATATCTTTTCATACCCCCATGACATGATGCAAAGCCATTCCTATTTGCTATACTCCATGCCAGTGTAAGCGTTCCTTTTTTGTATTCTCCAAAATATCTCATCCCAAGCAATAAAGCACAGTTATGTTCTGGATCAAATAAAGCTAATCCATCTTTATGTATTTCTGGAACATAATCAGGATCTGCAACTACATAAATATCCCCTTCAGGATATTCTTTTGAACTATCGTACATTTTCATAATTTCTTGTGTTATGTATTGAAAATTTAATAGCCATGAATACATTATGTTCTCGTATTTTTCAGGTAAAAGTAAGTGCGCACGTACCATAAATTCAGTATCTAATCCAATAATTACTTGTGCATGATACATTTTTTTGTACCTAGTTTGATATACTGCTTCTCTTGCAATAGTTGAATACTCCTCAATTGAAACATTTGGCTCTCCTATTATAACTCTAGCTCCAGCAAATCTGCCTGTTACAGCTCCATCGTTAAAAAGTAAAACTTTTGCATCTTCTGGAAGCCCTATGAGTTCTGGTTTATATACAGGCATATCTGTTACTATAGTCCCTGGAGAATTATAAGCTAGTTTATAAGCTTCACTAGCAGTAGTAACATTTTCCACATTATTCCCATAAAAAGCAGTTTCTAAAGTTGTTCTAAGAGAGTTGAAAATTTTGTTTCCTTTTGTTATATCTTCTAATTTAAAATTTGATATTGTAGACATACTTTCCCTCCATTCATATCCTTTACCTTGATTATAGCACAGGTACAGGATTAAACAAGGATATTTATTGAAAAAACTATAAATATATTCAATTATGAATTTTGTGTAACATTGAATTAAAAACAAAACCACAAGAATTATTACATAGTAGTAATTTTCCTTGCGGTTTTGTATTATTACAATATTTTCGCATGCCCTTTATATATCTGTCCAGTGGCACTCTCTACAGTAATTACTTCGTTGTCTTTGAGTAATTGAGTAGCATTTTTCGCTCCTACTATTGTAGGTATGCCTAAATCTAACCCCATAATTGCTGCATGAGAAGAAAGTCCTTCTTCTTCGCAAACAATAGCAGATGCTCTTTTTACATAACTTTCAATTGACTCAAATGATTTTTTACATACAATTATGTCTCCATCAACAAATTTTGCTAAAAGTTCTTCTTTTGTATTAGCTATTACAACCCTTCCAGTTCCTACTTTTGTTCCCACACCTGTTCCTTGTAACAGCACTTTACCTATTGTGTGTACTTTTATCATATTTGTTGTGCCTGCTACACCGACAGGGATGCCAGCAGTAATTACTACAAGATCGCCTTCTTTAACTAATCCAGCGTCTAGTGCAGTTTTTACGGATAATTCAATTACCTCATCAGTGGATTCTGATTGTCTAGATAGCATTGGAATAACTCCCCAGACTAATGATAATTTCCTAAGCACTGATTCGTTTGTCGTTACTGCTATTATTGGTGCCCTAGGCCTAAACTTGGATATAGCTTTTGATGTATAACCTGAAGATGTAGCTGTTATTATAGCTTTAGCTCCTAAGTCTTGTGCTGTTGTAACCGTAGCTTTACTAATTGCATTTGTAGTAGTTATTTTACTGTCCAGAGATCTTAACTTGGCAATCTCTTCAAAATTTAGTGCATTTTCTGTAGTGACGGCTATATTATACATAGTTTTTACTGCTTCAATAGGATATTGTCCAGCTGCCGTTTCTCCAGATAGCATCACGGCACTTGAACCATCAATTATTGCATTCGCTACATCTGTAACTTCTGCTCTTGTAGGTCTTGGGTTTCTAATCATAGAATCTAACATCTGAGTCGCTGTAATTACAGGTTTCCCTGCAATATTACATTTTCTTATTAGTTCTTTCTGAATAAGAGGTATTTCTTCAGTAGGGACTTCTACCCCTAAATCTCCTCTAGCTACCATGATGCCATCAGCAGCTACTAAAATTTCATCTATATTGTCTAGTCCTTGCTGATTTTCAATCTTTGCTATTATATCTATATTTACGCCATTATGATCTTCCAATACTTTTCTAATCTCACTAACATCAGATGCTCTTCTTACAAAAGATGCTGCAATATAATCGATACCATTTTCTATACCAAATATTATATCTTCTACATCTCTTTCTGTTAATGCTGGTAGATTTATATTTACATTTGGTATATTTACACCTTTATGATCTTTTAATACTCCACTATTTAATGCTTTCATAATGATGTCAGTATCTGTTATCTCAACTACTCTAAATTCTATTAACCCGTCATCAATGAGGATTATATCCCCTACCGATACATCATTTGGCATACCTTTATAGCTTACACTTACTATATGTTCATCTCCTTCAAGTTCTCTAGTGGTAAGTGTAAATTCTTGGTCTTTCTGAATCTCAATCTGATCTTTTTTAAATTTCCCTAATCTTATTTCAGGCCCTTTTGTGTCGAGCATTATTGCAATTGGCAAATTCATTTCATGCCTTAGTTTTTTTATAGTGTCAATTCTTGCCTTGTGCTCCGCATGATCCCCATGTGAAAAATTTAGTCTACATACATTTACGCCATATTCAAAAAGTTTTCTCATTATACTCTCAGATTCAGATGCAGGTCCAATGGTAGCAACTATCTTGGTTCTTTTCATAAAAACCCTCCTATCGGGATAGAATATTTGCAGTATCGTACATTTCTCTATTAAGCTTTTTTTTCATGTTGAGCGCTTCTCTAATCTCAAGGTCTATAATTTCATTGCATTTAGTTCCTAAAACTCTTCCTGACTTGTTCTGAAGTAATAGTTCTACACTCCTCTTTCCCATTTGGCTTGCTAAGATTCTGTCAAATGCACTAGGAGATCCACCTCTTTGAACATGCCCTAATACTGTAACTTTTGTCTCTACCCCAGTTTTATCTTCTATTGCTTCAGCCAATTCAAATGAGTTCCCTACTCCTTCTGCAAGGACTATTATGTGATGCAATTTCCCCATGTTTTTCCCTGTCAAAACTTTCCTGCATATAGCATCTTCGTCATACCCTATTTCTGGTATTATTATGCTTTCTGCTCCTCCAGCAAGTCCAGCATAAAGTGCAATATCTCCACAATTTCTACCCATAACCTCTACAACATTTGCTCTTCCATGGGAAGATGAAGTGTCTCTTAATTTTCCAATAGCTTCTATTACAGTCTCTACAGCTGTCATAAAACCAATTGTGTAATCAGTGTAGGCTAAATCATTGTCAATGGTACATGGTATGCCAATAGTTGGGATTCCAGCATCTGAAAGTTTCTGTGCTCCTCTAAAAGTTCCATCCCCTCCAAGCACAATCAATCCATCCATATTGTAGACATCAATAACATTTAGAGCTTTTTTAAATCCTTCTTCTGTCATAAAATCTTCACTTCTTGCTGTCCTTAATACGGTCCCTCCTCTATGAACTATATCAGCAACAGATTCACTGTCCATATCGTCTAGTGCTCCCTTAATAAGTCCATCATAACCTCTTTGAATCCCTAATATTCTTAAATCATTATATAGCCCAGTCCTTACTACAGCTCTAATAGCTGCATTCATTCCTGGAGCATCTCCACCACTTGTTAGTACGCCTATTGTTTTCATAATTGCCTCCTAAAATTAATTTAATAAATAATTTTTACATTATCATGGCCTAAGAGTTTTTTTAATTTGTCAATTGCTTCTGTTGAATTGCCATCAATCCACAAACTCCTATCTGCCATTATCGTCTTTTTATTACTAGTAAAATAAATATAAACAGGAACATTCCCAGGATATAAATATAAAATATCTTTAACTTCCTCTAGGATATCCATTTTCTTTATATCGTCAATTTTTAAATAAATTTTATCAAAATTTATTTTTTTCACCGGCGAAATTTTGTCTACAATTACTTTTGGATCTTCTACCTCTGATATTGAAAGTTTGCCTTCAACCAATACAATATTATCCTCAAAAATCTGATCGAAATATTTCTCAAAGACAGTAGGAAAGACTATACATTCTATTGTACTATACAAGTCTTCCAATGTGAAGAAGGCCATCATATTGTTGTTTTTAGTAATTTTATTTTTTTTGTCTATAATTAGTCCAACTATAGAAACCTGCTTCCCATCTTCTATATTGTTATTCTTAATATTTGTATCGAATTGTTCCGCAATTATATCAGTAGTTTGAAAATTTGAAAGCAATTTGATTTCTCTTTCATAAGGTTGCAATGGATGTCCTGATACATAGATACCCAACATTTCTTTTTCCATTTGAAGTAAAATATTAGTTGGAAACTCTGCTAATTTGGGGAGTTCATCATCATAACTTATTTTTTTAGCTTCAAATAAAGAAAATTGCCCATCTATATTTTTCTTAATATCATTGCTTATTCCATCTATTGTTTTTTCAAATATTGCAAGATATTGAGCTCTACTTCCGCCTAATGAGTTTAAAGCTCCAGCTTTTATCAAGCTTTCCACAGCTCTTTTATTTATTGAAGTCTTATCTTTCTTGTAAATTCTTTCAATAAAATCATTTAGGCTGAGGAATCTGCCGTTCTCTCTAGATTTAACAATTGCATCAATGATGTTTTCTCCAACATTTTTAACAGCAGAAAGCCCATATCTTATAGCCTTACCTTCTACTGAAAATTTGCCAAAAGAATAATTTATGTCTGGTGGTTTTATTTCTATCCCTAGTCTTTTACACTCTTCAATGTATAGACTCACTTGAGAAGTATTATTCATGACAGATGATATTAGTGCTGCCATGTATTCAACTGGGTAATACGTTTTTAACCATGCTGTTCTATATGCAATAACAGCATATGCTGCAGAATGAGATTTGTTAAAAGCGTAGTTTGCAAAGTCTACCATCAAATCAAATATCTTCGAAGCACTCTTTTCATCTACTCCATTCCTAATAGCTCCCTTAACAATTATATTGCCTTCTGCATCCGTTTGTCCATATATAAAATTTTGTCTTTCTTTCTCCATCACATCCATTTTTTTCTTTCCCATGGCTCTGCGTACTAAATCAGCTCTACCGAAAGAATATCCTCCAAGCTTTCTAACAATCTCCATAACTTGTTCCTGATAAACTATACACCCATAAGTCACATTTAATATAGATTCTAAGCTTGGGTGAATATATTGAATCAATGATGGATCGTGTTTGCAAGCAATGAATGTTGGAATTTGGCTCATTGGTCCCGGTCTGAAAAGAGAATTTGCAGCTATGAGATCTTCAAATACATTTGCTTTTAACTCTTTTAAAAATGCTCTCATCCCTGGACTTTCAAACTGAAATATTCCCAAAGTTTCTGCATTCGCAAACATATCTAATACTTTTTTATCATTAAAATCAATGTTTGTGATATCAATATTTACACCATGATTTATCTTAATTAATTCTATTGCATCTCTTATAACAGTTAGCGTTCTTAGCCCTAAAAAATCCATTTTTAAAAGACCTAACTCCTCTAATTCTGTCATAGTAAATTGTGTAGCTATTGATTCATTGTTTCTGACTAAAGGAGCATATTCGGTTATTGGGTCTTTAGATATGACAACTCCAGCTGCGTGAGTTGACGTGTGCCTAGGTAGACCTTCTACTGCTATTGCCAAGTCAATTAACTCTCTAACTTCTGTATTATTATCATACTCTTTTCTTAAGTTTTTATTGATCTCTAAAGCTCTACTTATTGTTATACCTAACTCATTTGGAATTTGCTTAGCAATATAATCAACTTCACCATAAGACATATCAATCGCTCTGCCAACATCTCTTATAGCACCTCTTGCTGCCATGGTGCCAAATGTAACTATCTGAGCTACTTTATCAGCTCCGTATTTTTTTATAACGTATTCTATTACTTCTTCTCGCCTTTCGTAGCAAAAATCAATATCTATATCTGGCATAGTTATTCTTTCTGGGTTTAAAAATCTCTCAAATATAAGCCCATATTTGAGCGGATCAATGTCAATTATTCCTAAAGCATAAGAAACTACGCTTCCCGCTGCTGAACCTCTACCGGGTCCTACCATAATTTTATTATCTTTCGCAAATTTTATAAAATCCCAAACGATTAAAAAATAATCGACATATCCCATTTGAGTTATTACACTAAATTCATAATCAAATCGTTTTTGAATTTCTTCGGTTATTATTTTATATCTTTCATTAAGCCCTTTTCTACTTAATTCCATTAAATAAGATTCATTGGTATAGCCTTTTGGAACTTCATATTTAGGCAAATGCAATGTGTTAAAATCTAATTCAACATTGCACCTATCGGCGATAATATTTGTGTTATTTATAGCCTCGAGATCATCCGGAAATAAGTTTATCATTTCTTTAGTGGATTTAAAGTAGAACTCCTCAGATGGGAATTTCATTCTATCGACATCAGATATGGTTTTTCCTGTTTGAATGCACAATAACACATCATGAACATGAGCATCTTTTTTTTCAAGATAGTGAACATCGTTTGTAACTATGAGAGGTGCATTTAACTGTTTGCTTAATTCCCTTAGTTTTTTATTTACCTCTAATTGCTCTCTTAATCCATGGTATTGAAGCTCTAAAAAAAAGTTGTTTTCACCAAATATGCTTTTATATCTTATAATAGCATCTTTAGCTTTTTCAAAATTCCCATCTAATATTAAGCTTTGTACTTCTCCACCTAAACATGCTGATAAAGCTATTATTCCTTCATGATATTTTTCAAGAATTTCGTAATCAGCTCTAGGTTTATAGTAAAATCCATTTATATAAGCTTCTGAAACTATTTTCATTAAATTTTTATACCCTTCATTATTTTCAGCTAAAAGTATCAAATGATAAGGTTTTTTCTCTCTTGGATTTCTCTCTGTGTATTTGCCATTAGTTACATAAATTTCTGCTCCAATTATTGGTTTAATGCCATTTTTTTTGGCTTCCTTGTAAAAATTTACTGCTCCAAACATAGCTCCATGGTCAGTAATAGCAACCGATTCCATGCCTAATTCTTTTACTTTAGAAACTAATTCTTTTATTCGAATGCTACCGTCAAGAAGGCTAAATTCAGTATGCACGTGTAAATGTGTAAACTTAATTGTATCCATCATACCACCTTAATCAATTATCTCAGTGAATTCTAAGTTGTTCAAAGTATTTTCTATTAAAGATAAATCCACTACCATGAAGTCATCTAACACTTGTTCATTCCAATTAGGGATTTTACTTATATTTTGAAATTTTTCATATGTAAAAATACTATTTTCGATTAAAATTAGGCTATCTACATCCATTTTCCCGCTATTTTCAGAAATCAATATACTCTTATACGGTGTCTCATTGGGCTTTACACTTCCTGACAATGGATGGGATAAAAGCTTATGACCCATATGTATCTTATCTCTTGTATATATCAAAACATCAAAATGGCTTTTGTTCTCCAAATATTCTATTTCTAAACTGCCATTGTATTTCTCATATATTTTCGGATTATTAGTGATAATTATAAACTTCATATCATCAAACCTCTCTAAAACCACTTTCAATTACTGTGGTTAGCTTATCAATTAATTCCTTTTCGTCATTTCCCTTAGCTATAAGTGTAATCTTTTCTCCTTTAAATGCTCCTAGTGACATTATCCCAATAATGCTTTTCCCATTTACTCTCTTGTTCATAGTCTCCACTTCAAGATCACTATCAAATTTATTAGCTATTTTTACAAATATTGCAGCTGGCCTTAATTGCAATCCCTCATCATTCATAAGAATTAAATCCTTCTTTATCACAAAATCACTCCTTAAGTTCATCTGCTATTTCTTGAATTTTTTTGAACCTGTGGTTGACCCCAGATTTGCTAATAGGCGAGTTTAATTTTTCACCTATTTCCTTCAAAGTCGCATCTGGATGAGACAATCTAATCTCGGCTATCTCCCTAAGTTGCTTAGGTAAATAGTTCAATCCTTTTTTTTGTTTTATTATATTGATCGCTTCAATTTGTCTCATGGACGCTTCTACAGTTTTTTCCAAATTTGCTGTTTCACAATTGACAATTCTATTAATATTGTTCCTAACATCTTTCAGCACTCTAATTTCTTCAAATTTCAAAAGTGCTTGATGGGCACCAATGATGTTTAAAATATCTGATATTTGTTCCGCTTCTTTCAGGTATAAAATATGTGCTTCTTTTCGTTTTATGATTTTGGAGTTCAGGCCAAAAGAATTTATCAATTTTTGTAAATCTTTTGCATGTGAGTAATCTGTATTTACAAATTCCAGATGATAAGTTTTTTCAGGATTGCTCATTGAGCCAGCCCCTAAAAATGCGCCACGAATATAACTCCTTTTACAGCATCTCTTTTCAATAATATTTTTGGGAATTCCATAATTTGGTTTAAAAATATTGATTTCTTTTTGATCTATAAATCCAGTGTCAATTAAAATATCTGTAACAACTTGAGAATCATTTACTGCAACTAAATAATTATTATTCTTCTTTAACTGTTTATTCTTTCTTACAGAAACCTCAATATCTACACTGTAAATTCTCTTTAATACAGAAAATATTCTCCTTGCTATAGCTGCATTTTCAGTGGAAAAAAAAATACTTAGTTTATGGTATCCACTTATTTTTATAGATCCACTCATCCTAATAAGTGCTGCTAACTCTGACAAAGCACAACAGTCATTTTCTATAGGCAGGTGCGAAATTTCATTTTTAACATCTGATGAAAATGGCATTGCATCACCTCATGTTATTCATATACTCTATACTTTTTTTAATTATCTTTAATTCATCTTCATATTTGACAATTTTTACTGCTTTATCAATGTGCACGAAACTTGCACTAATAAATCCTTCTTCTCTTTGTGGTTGGCAATGAGTATTATTTGCTTTCATCAAAAACCAATGCACAGTTTTGTAAACTTGCTCATTGTGTCTTAAATTTCTAAACTCATATTGTGCTTGCCCAATATAAGAGACAATCTCGCCCTTTACTCCTGCCTCTTCATAAACTTCGCGTAAGGCCGCCTCCTCTTTTGTTTCACCATGTTCTATTCTGCCTTTCGGGAGCACCCAATCACCGTTGTATTTTTTTAGTAATAAAATACTGTTTCCAAAAAAAACAATACCCCCGCTGCTTACTTCATTCATAAATTCACCTCAAATCTAAACATTTAATACCTTAATTATACACTATAAGAATATTAATTTGTATAAATGTTTAGTTTAAAGCAAAACTATATTAAGTTAATTATTGTTTCGGACAATTTTTTAGCATTATGTCTTATGAGCTCATCTTTTATATTGATAAAATCATCTGATATAAATTTTATTCCTTTATCTTTTAAATAAGCTATATCTAGATCTTGAGGATAAATTGGCTTAGCTTTATCATGAATATATTTTGATAGTATGTCTGCTGGAATTTCTTTGTTATTTGCGATACAGTAGTCAACAAATCCGTCAACTGTGTGGTTTAAAATTGCTTCAACATGATCTTTAATTCCCATGTCATCCGTTTCACCTGGTTGAGTCATGATATTACATACATATACTACTTTTGCTTTTGAACTATTTATTACATTAACCATATCCTTAACAAGTAAATTAGGTATGATTGAAGTGTATAAGCTTCCAGGTCCTAATACAATGATATCAGCATTTACAATTGCATCAATTGCATTTTTTAGAGGATATGATATTTCAGGATTTGTCTTGATTCTCTTAATCTTACTTTTCTTTTCAATTGAAAGTAATGGTATTTTAGACTCTCCCTCAATTATCGACCCATCTTCTAATTCTGCAATTAGTGTTATATCATCTAATGTTACAGGCAAAACTTTACCAGTAATTTTTAGCACATTACTAGTTTCTTCTACAGCTTTTTCAAAACTTCCATGAATCTCATTCATTGCTGCAAGAAACAAGTTCCCAAAGCTTTGGCCTTTTAAGCTGCCTTCCTTAAACCTATATTGTAACAATTTTTCCATGGTAGGTTCCGTATTTGCTAAAGCGATTAAGCAAGATCTTATGTCCCCTGGAGGTAACATCCCTAAATCTTCTCTAAGGCGGCCACTGCCTCCGCCATCATCAGCTACTGTGACAATCGCAGTTATACTTTGTGTTTTCTCCTTAAGTCCTCTCAGCAGTACAGATAAACCTGTACCTCCTCCTATAGCAACTATATTTTTCCCATCTCGTTTTATAGTTTCCACCATATTATTTTCCCCTTTATTGAAAATCCCTATGAAATAGCATAGTACTGTGCCCTTTCTTAGATAATTCATTTGCCAATTCTTCAGCAATTGCAACAGATCGATGCTTTCCCCCAGTGCAGCCTATGCCTATAACAAGTTGGCTTTTCCCTTCGTCTATATAATGGGGTATTAGGAATTCTATTAAATCTAATGTCTTTAGTAAAAATGTATTTGTCTGTGGCCATTTAAACACATAATCTCTTACAATCTTTTCTTTACCTGAATGTTCTTTTAATTCTGGAATGTAATATGGATTGGGGATAAATCTAACATCAAATACCATATCAGCATCAAGCAATATCCCATTTTTAAATCCAAAAGATGAAATTAATATTGTTATTTTCTCGCGTTTCTCACCTTTTATGAATATATTAGTCATTTCAGCTTTTAACATTCCCAGATTGAGTTTAGAGGTATCAATTATATAGTCTGCTTTTGATTTTATATCATTTAATATTTCTCTTTCCTCTTTTATTCCATCAATTATACTTCCATTAGCGTTAAGAGGATGCGGTCGTCTAAGCTCTTTAAACCTCTTTATTAGAACCTCATCAGATGCATCTAGAAAAACTATTTTGTAATCAATTTGCATATCCGAAAGCTTCTCCAGTTCTTCGTATAAGCTTTTAAAAAATTCTCCACCTCTTATATCAACGACGACACATGCTTTTTCAATATGTTTAGTAGATTTATATGTCAATTCTGCAAACTTTGACAGTAATTGAGGAGGTAAATTATCCATACAATAATAACCCATATCCTCCATGACTTTCATAGCTTGGGATTTTCCTGCACCTGACATTCCTGTTATTACTACTATTTCCATAAAACTCACCTCTATATAGCATTAACTACCCTGTTTTTGTCTAATCCTGAAGATAAAAAGATTTCAAGTCCAAGCTCAAAATTTCCAACTTCTTTAGAACTGTGGGCATCACTATTTATATAAAATTTAACATTTGCGTTTTTTAATAATTTCAAGTCTTCTAAATTGAGATTTCCATGCCTTGAATTTATCTCTAATGCCACATCTCTTTTCTCAGCTTCTTGAGCCAATTTTAAAATATCTAAATTCACTTTAGCACCGGGATGTGTGATTATATCAATAGGAAAATTCCTTATAGCGTTGATGTAAGATTCAGTAATGACTTCTGTAATTTCATCAAGTTTATAACCGGATAATTTAGCTATTTGGCTATTAACATATAAATTCATACCTTCTCTTATACTCTTTGGGGTTGAACCATAGTGAAATCCCATCAACAAAACATCAATCATCTCAATAATATTTTCGTCCACGTCTATTTGTCCATTTAACCCAACAAGATTGGATTCTAATCCCATGAGTACTTTTAGTCCTTTCGGAGAATAAATTTCGTTTAACCTATTCACTTCTTCTCTAATTAGTTTCAGATTTTTCCTTCTCACCCCATACAAATAATGTGACGGTCCGTGCTCACTTATCACAATAGTTTGAAGTCCTTTTTTATAAGCAGCTTCCACATTCTCCTCTATTGTGGATTTAGCATGCATTCCTTTAATAAGAAAACCACTACTATATATCGTGTGAGTGTGAAAATCACCTGTTATTTTCATTATAAATCTTCTCCAACAACTTTAATTTCTAGTTCTAAATCCACCCCATGCACATCTTTGACAGTTTTTTGAACTATCTTTATGAGTGTTGAAATATCCTTATAAGTTGCGTCCCCTAAATTCACTATAAATCCACAGTGCTTTTGAGAAACTTGAGCATCTTTATATCTTAAGCCCCTTAATCCGGCAGTATCTATAAGTTGCCCAGCAAAATGCCCTTCAGGTCTTTTAAAAGTACTGCCAGCACTTGGCAATTCTAAAGGTTGTTTTAAAGCCCTTTTTTCATTTAAATCTTGCATTCTATTGAAAATATCTTCATATTTCCCTTTTTTAAGAGAAAATTCAACTTCCAATACAACTAATTCTTCTTCAATCACTCTGCTCTTTCTATATCCAAAGTTCATTTCTTCATTTGTATAAGTGACTATCTCATTGTCTTTGGTTAAAACTGTTACTTTAGAAACGATATCTTTTATCTCTCCATTGTAAGCTCCTGCATTCATCATAACTGCACCGCCTACAGTACCAGGTATGCCAGAAGCAAATTCCATCCCTGTGAGATTGTTTTCTAATGCAAATTTTGATGTATTTGCCAATAAAGCTCCAGCTTGAGCTTTTATTTTCTCTCCTTCAACAGTTAACTTATCTATATTTCCGTTGATTTTTATAACAACTCCTCTTATTCCACCATCTTTAACTAATAAATTGGTGCCATTACCCATTATAAAGTATGGAATTTTCTCTACTCTTGCAATCTTTATAGCATATATAAGTTCGTCTAATGAATTTGGAATTATAAATATATCTGCGGGTCCACCAATTTTAAAAGATGTGTGATTTTTCAACAGCTCATTGTATCTTATATCAAAAAAAGAATATTTACTAAATAAGTTAATATAGTCTATCATCTTTCCCCACCTTATGATTTTATATTATATATCTTTAGTATTATAACATATTTACGTTTATTTATTAAATTTACTTAAAAAAACATGGTAAGAATTCTTACCATGTTTTTTAAACTAATCTCTTGCCATTTTTTTGTAAATTTCCAATCTATCTTTTGCAGCTTCTTCGGCAGCTTTATATAAAAGTTCTGCTTCTTCAGGGAATGTTAACTTCAATGAAGTATATCTCACTTCAGAGTCAAGGAATTCTCTAAATGGTTTTGTAGGCTCCTTAGAATCAAGAACAAATGGGTTTTTCCCCTCTTCTTTTAATCTAGGGTCGAATCTATATAAATGCCAATAACCTGTTTCTACAGCTAATTTTTCTTGTTTGACTGATGTTCCCATACCTGTTTTTATTCCATGATTTATACAAGGAGCATACGCAATTATCAATGATGGTCCATCATAGCTCTCAGCTTCTTTAATAGCTTTTAATGCTTGATTCATATTAGCGCCTAGAGCTATTTGAGCTACATATACATAGCCATATGTTGCGGCAATCATACCTAAGTCTTTCTTTCTAATCTTTTTACCTGATGCGGCAAATTTTGCAACTGCTGCAGTTGGAGTTGATTTAGATGATTGTCCTCCAGTATTAGAATATACTTCTGTATCAAATACGAGTACATTTACATTTTCGCCAGAAGCTAATACATGATCGAGTCCGCCAAATCCTATATCATAAGCCCAACCGTCTCCACCAAATATCCAAACAGATTTCTTAATTAGATAATCTTTTAATTCTTTTATAGTATTTAGAAGCTCATTTGCTCTATCGCTGTCAAACTTAGTATCTAATCTTGGTATAATCATTCCAGCGGCGGCTTTAGATGCTTTTCCATCTTCCATTCCTTCTAGCCAAGCTCTAAAATGTTCATTTAGATCAGTATCTAAATTAAGTTCAAGGAATTCTTCCATTGCTAATTTTATTTTTTCTCTAATCTTTTTATTTGCAACAGCCATTCCATAACCATATTCAGCATTATCTTCAAATAAGGAATTAGCCCATGATGGACCTTTGCCTTGTTGATTTGTGCAATATGGAGTTGATGGTGCACTTGCTCCCCAAATAGATGAACATCCAGTCGCATTTGCTATCATCAATCTATCTCCAAACAATTGAGTGACTAATTTTGCATAAGGTGTCTCTCCACAACCAGCACACGCACCAGAGAATTCCAATAATGGTCTTTGGAATTGTGAATTTTTAAGTGTATTTGTGTCAAACAAATCTCCTTTTTCCTTAACAGTCATTGCAAAATCCCAATTTTTAGATTGTACTTCATATTCTTCTTCAAATGGAGTCATAACCAATGCTTTTTCTTTTGCAGGACATACATCTGCGCAGTTTCCACAACCTGTACAATCTAAAACAGATACTTGAACCCTATATTCTAATCCATCAAATCCTTTTCCAATAGGTTTTAATGTTTCAAAAGTATCAGGTGCTTTTGCTTTTTCTGCCTCATCAACTAAAATTGGTCTTATAACAGCATGTGGGCAAACATATGAGCATTGATTACATTGGATACAATTTTCTTTAATCCAATGAGGTACATCAACTGCTATTGCTCTCTTTTCATATGCTGCAGTCCCATTAGGGAATGTTCCGTCTTCTCTTCCAACAAATGTGCTTACAGGTAGATCGTCCCCAACTTGTCTATTCATTGGTATTACAACATTTTTAATGAAATCTGGTATGTCTTTTTTACCTTCATTTTCGTCAAAAGCGTCTTTCCAAGATTCAGGAACTTCTATTTTTTCTAATGAGGAAATCCCTCTATCTACTGCTTCAAAGTTCATTTGAACAATCTTTTCGCCTTTTTTACCGTATTCTTCTACAATAGATTCTTTCAATTTTTCAACTGCTACATCGATTGGCAAAACATTTGAAAGTTTAAAGAATGCTGATTGCATAACCATGTTTATTCTTCCACCTAAGCCAATTTCAGAAGCTATCTTTGTAGCATTTATCGTATAGAAGTTAATATCGTTTTGAGCTATATATCTCTTCATAGATGCTGGTAAATTTTCTTCCAAAGATTCTCTATCCCATAGAGTATTTAGTAGGAAAGTTCCTCCCTTTTTCAAACCCCTTAGCAAATCATAGCTGTGTACATATGATTGTTTTGAGCATGACACAAAATCTGCATCAGTGATTAAATATGTTGATCTAATAGGTTTGTTACCAAATCTCAAGTGAGATATTGTAACTCCACCAGATTTTTTACTATCATATGAGAAATAACCTTGAGCATACATATCAGTGCCGTCACCTATTATTTTTATAGCACTCTTATTTGCTCCAACTGTACCATCAGAACCAAATCCCCAGAATTTACATTGGATTGTTCCCTCAGCAACAGTTTCTATATTTTCATCGATGTCTAATGATAAATTAGTAACATCATCTACTATGCCAATTGTGAATCCATTTTTTGGATTATCACTTTTTAAATTTTTGTATACTGCTAATAATTGAGATGGAGTTGTATCTTTTGATCCAAGTCCATATCTCCCACCAACGATGATTGGTTTGTTTTCTTTATTATAGAATAATGATTTTACATCTAAGTATAATGGCTCTCCAAGTGCACCTTTTTCTTTAGTTCTGTCTAAAACTGCAATTCTCTTAACTGTTTTTGGGCATACATCAAAGAAGTACTTTTCTGAGAATGGTCTATAAAGATGTACTTCAATTAATCCTACTTTTTCTCCCTTGCTTCTTAAATAATCTATGGTTTCTTCACAAGCTTTTGTTACTGAACCCATTGCGACGATAATATCAGTAGCTTCTGGATCACCATAATAATTAAATGGTTTATAATCTCTTCCTGTTAATTTATTAATTTCTTGCATATATGAATTTACTACATCTGGAATAGCTAAATAATATGGATTTGATGCTTCAACTGATTGGAAATATATATCAGGATTTTGTGCTGTTCCTCTAGTTACAGGATGTTCTGGATTTAATGCTCTATTTCTAAATTCCTTTAATGCATCATAGTCTATTAGCTTAGCTAACTCTTCATATTCAAGAACTTCTATTTTTTGAATCTCATGGCTTGTCCTAAACCCATCAAAAAAATGAACAAATGGAACTCTCCCCTTGATAGCTGATAAATGTGCAACACTTGCAAGATCCATTACCTCTTGAACTGAGCCCGAAGCCAACATTGCGAAACCTGTTTGTCTTGCTGCCATGACATCTTGATGATCTCCAAAAATACTTAACGCATGAGAAGCAATTGCTCTAGCTGATACATGAAATACTGCTGGTAACAATTCTCCAGCCATTTTATACATATTAGGTATCATCAACAATAACCCTTGTGATGCTGTATATGTAGTAGTCAATGCACCAGCTTGTAATGATCCATGCACTGCTCCTGCTGCTCCTGCTTCTGATTGCATCTCTGTTACTAATACTTTCTGACCGAATATGTTCTTTTTCCCATTAGCTGCCCATTCATCGACATGTTCGGCCATCGTTGAAGATGGAGTTATCGGATAAATTGCTGCAACATCAGTAAATGCATATGATATATATGCAGCAGCTTCATTGCCATCCATCGTCTTCATAATTTTACTCATCTATATTTACCTCCTTGATATTTTGATATATTTATTTATTAAAATTATTATCGTCACATTCAGTATATTAAAATAATGTATTAATGTCAACTTTTTGTCGAATTTAAAAATGTCTCCTTATTCTTTATAGAAAAATTGTCGCTCCTCTATTTTCTTCTTTACTCTTTCATTTAATGCCTCAGCTGCATTATATCCCAATCTTTTTTGCCTGTTGTTCTTTGCAGCAACTTCAACTATCATCGCTATATTTCTACCAGTTTTAACGGGAATCACCACTCTAGGTACCTCTATCCCAAGTATTTCTATTTTTTCTTCTTCTAATCCGATTCTATCATACTCTTTTTCTTCATCCCACGATTCTAGATGAACTACTAAATCTATATAATCAAACTGTTTAACAGCCCCAATACCATATATCCTCTCAATGTCAATAATTCCAATTCCTCTAATTTCAAGGAAATACCGTATTATTTCTGGACAGCTTCCTCTTAGAGTATCTTCTACTCTTTTTATCTCTACTAAATCATCAGCGATAAGCCTTGAACCTCTTGTTATTAGATCAAGAGCAGTTTCTGATTTTCCAACTCCTGATTTACCTGTTATTAATACTCCTATACCATATACTTCCATCATCACGCCATGTAAAGTGATTGTAGGAGCAAGTTTTAAACTAATGAGGTTTACTAAATCATTGATAATTCTTGATGTAGCTTTGTTCCCAACCACAAGATTTCGATCATGTTTTTCTGACAATTCAATAAGCTCATCAAATACAGGTAGATTCCTCGAAATAATGAGTACTGGAATAGGATAACTTAAAAATTTATCTAAAACTTGATATCTCTTCTCATCTCCTAAATCTGATAAATATTGCCATTCAGCACTGCCAATTATCTGAACTCTTTCTGGAACGAATTTTTCATAATATCCTGTCATCTGTAAGCCAGGTCTACTTATTTCAGTAGTGCTGATTATTACTTTTTCAATGTCTTTTGAGGAATGAAGGACTTTTAAATTCAGTTCCTTTATTATATCTATAAGAGCTACATATTCCAACGATTATTCCTCCTTAGGACTATCATCTTCCCAATATGCTTCTTCAATAGGTCTATGTGGTATTACAAGTGCGGCTATTATATATGCTATAATTCCTGTGAAAAATGCTGTGAATATAGTAATCAGTACCCATACTAACCTGATCAGTGTTGAATCTACCTCGAAATATTCAGCTATGCCACCACAAACTCCTGCTATTTTCTTGTCTGTATCGGATAAATACAATTTCTTTTTCACTATTTTTCCCCCTTATTAAAATGGTTATATAAACTTTCACTTGCTTTTTGAGTCATCCCAGGAACTTTATTCAGTTCTTCAATAGAAGCTGCTTTTATCTTTGAGATACTCCCAAAATATTTCAACAAGTTAATCTTTCGCTTCTCCCCTATTAAATTAATTCCGTCTAATTCCGATCTAAACATATCTTTAGATCTTAAACTTCTATGATAGCTTATAGCAAATCTATGCGCCTCTTCTTGTATTCTATATATCAATTTAAATGCTAAACTGTCCTTATCTAGATTTATTTCACGATTTTTATATATAATGCCCCTCGTCTTGTGAAAGTCATCTTTTACTAAACCGCAGACTTCAATGTTTATTCCTAGTTCTCTAAGCAAAGACCGAGCCATATTGACATGTCCTTTTCCTCCATCTACCATTATTAAATCAGGGAATATTGAAAAAGAATTAGATTTATTTTCATCGTTATTCGACTCTATCCCTCTAAGAAATCTCCTCCTTAGAACTTCTTCCATACTTTTATAATCATCTTGATAATCTAAGGTTTTTATTTTAAATCTCCTATAATCAGTCTTCTTCGCTTCTCCTTTTTCAAAGACAACCATTGATCCAACATTTCCAACTCCATTGATATTTGAAATATCATATGCTTCTATTCGGCTTGGCACTTCATCTAAATCCAAAACATATTGAAGCTCTTCTAATGCTTTCATGTTTTCTCGATGTTTTCTCAAAAATTTATCTCCGTATTTATCCAGCATATCTATTGCATTTTTCTTTGCCATGTCGACTAGTTCAAGTTTATCTCCCCGTTTAGGTACAGTTATCTTGACTCTATTTCCCTTTAAATCAGAAAGGTATTCCTCTATTAAAGACTGATCAGATATTTCTTCTTCCACTATAATTTCTTTAGGAATAAAATTTGCTCCTGAATAAAATTGTTTTATAAATGAAGCTATTATCTCAGGCCTGTCAGTTGAAAGATTGTCTTCTAAAATATAATGTTCACGGCCAATTATCTTGCCTTCTCTTACAAAAAATACTTGTACCAATACTTCTTCAATACCTCTTGCAATTGCTATTATATCTTCCTCAGTCAAATCAGGATTTGACATATTTTGTTTTTCAACAAGCACCAAAAGAGCTTGAATTCTATCTCTGTATATGCTTGCTAATTCGAAGTTTAAAGTATCTGAGGCATTTTTCATATCGTATTCTAACTTTTCAAGTATAGCATTATCTTTTCTACTCAAAAATCTGACAATTTGATCTATCATTTGATTATATTCATCTTCATCAGCCATTCCAATACAAGGCCCTTTACATCTGCCAATATGATAATTTAAGCAAGGTCTAAAGTTATCGGGGAGTTTGTTTAAATTCAATTTGCAATCCCTTATTGGAAATATGTCATGAAATACTTTTATGGCTTCATTTACAGAATATGCACTAGGATAGGGGCCAAAGTACTTAGCCCCATCCCTTTCAAGTTTTCTAGTTTTTAATATCCTTGGGTATTTCTCATTTACAGTTACTTTGATATAAGGGTACTGTTTATCATCTCTAAGAATTATGTTGTATTTTGGCCTATTTTTTTTAATAAGATTTGATTCAAGAATCAAAGCCTCTACTTCGTTGTTTACTATGATATATTCAAAATCACTTATATTCTTAACCATATTCATTACTTTTAATGAATGGTTCTTAGAATTGTTGAAATATTGGCTTACTCTTTTTTTTAAATTAATAGCTTTTCCAACATATATAATTTCATCTGACTTATCTTTCATTATATATACGCCTGGCATTTCAGGCAAAGATTTTAATCTTTCTTCTAAATCATACATTTAACCACCCTAATCAAATCTTTCTTGTCTTCTCCTTTAACCACTCTTTTTCTTCTTCAGTAAGATACGGACTTACCAATTCGTATGTCTTTTTGTGATAATCATTTATCCAATTTATCTCATCTAAAGTCAGCATTGATTTATCAATACAATTTCGATCTATATAACAGTATGACAATGTATCAAATGACATAAATTGATCTGTATCAACTGCAATATCTTTTTTTACTACTCCGACATTTTCTATTCTTATGCCATGTTTTCCTTCTTTGTATACCCCTGGTTCTATAGTTATAACCATGCCTTCTTCTAGTACTACATCATTATAAACTTGGGATATCCTTTGAGGGCCTTCATGAACATTTAGTAAATATCCAACCCCATGCCCAGTCCCAGATTTATAGTCAATGCCTTCTCTCCAAAGCGGAATTCTTGCTAATATATCGATAGAATAACCTGTTGAACCATACAAAAATCTCGCACTTAATAAATTAATATGACCTTTTAAAGTTAGGGTAAAATCCTTCTTTTCCTCCTCCGAGACATCTCCTACTGCTACTGTTCTAGTTATGTCTGTTGTCCCATTGTAATATTGTCCACCTGAATCCACTAAATATAGCCCTTTAGGAAGTATCTTTGACTTTTTTTCTTTTGTGGCACTATAATGCATCATAGCAGCATTTTCTTGATATGCTGAAATAGTATCAAAACTTGGCTCGATAAATCCTTCTTGTTCTTTTCTAAACTCTTCTAATTTTTCCGAAGCTATAAACTCGTCAATCTCGCCACTTGAAACATTTTTATCAATCCAGTAAAAGAATTTAGTGAGAGCAACAGCGTCCTTTCTATATGCAATCTTTAAATTATTTATTTCAACGTTATTTTTAATGGCTTTGTATTTAGTAGTAATATTAACTTCGTTTATCACTTTACAGTCACTTGGCATACAAGTATAGAGTTTTCTATTTATCCTAGATTTATCAAGCATGACACAACTAGTAGGTTCTAGCTTCTTTAGATCTTCAAATAAATCTAAATATTCTTTTACAAAAACTTTTTCTTTTTTTAATTCTTCTATTACTTCATCTGTCAATTTTCTATTGTCGAGATACAAATAAGCTTTATCTTTTGTAATTAAAGCATAGGACATGACAACAGGGTTGTTTAAAACATCTCTGCCTCTTATATTGAATAACCATGCTATATCATCTAAACTTGCCAAAACGAGATAATCTGCATTTTTATTATCAAGATATCTCCTTACTCTATCTATTTTATCTTCTGTGCTTTCACCAGTATATTCAATTCCCAGCTTAAAAATCTTTTTTAATTTTAACTCAGGCCTGTCTTCCCAAATCATTCCTACTAAGTCTTCGCTGTCATAGAGCCTTATATTCCTATCACTAAGTTCATTCATGATTTTCTCTACTAATTCTTCAGAAAAGATTTCACCATTAAATCCAATTGTATGCCCATCTCTTACATTTTGTTTTAACCATTCCAATAATGATGGATAGCCTTTAGTGTTCATTTTATAAAGAACAAACTCGGACTCACTTATCTCTTTCTCAGCTTGGATAAAATACCTTCCATCAGTCCAAAGTATCGCTTTATCTTCAGTAACAAGTGCAGTTCCCGCAGAACCTGTAAAACCAGTCAAAAATTCTCTTCCTTTGTAATGGTCAGCTACATACTCTGATTGATGTGGATCAGAAGTTATTTCGATGTAAACATCTATACCTCTATCCTTCATTAATTTCCTAAGATCTTTAATTCTTTGATTTACTATCACTCAAAAACCCCTTCCCTTCTTCATATTTTATCAATATAAAAGCAATAAATATCGCACTTATCCCAGAAATTAATTTCCCAACAATAAATGCATTTACTGTGTCTAGAGATACTGAAGAAATATATCCTAATTGACCTCCGAAAACAAATGCCCCACTAACTGCAAATGCAGCATTTATTACCTTGCCATTATTATCAAATTTGTCATATACAGAAAACATAGGCAAACAACTAGCTAAAGTAGACAACAAACCCAATATGGAGTATTCATTTAACCCGAATTTTTTTGAGATCCCAGCCAAAGGTTTCCTCAGTTTTTCTGAAGCAATTAATAACATTGGATAAGCACCTGACAATACCACTGCAATGCTTAATACAATTTTTGCACTATCTTCAATTGGTATTAACTCAGGTATTATTATTATATCGGTACTGAATTGAAATATGCCTACAATTAACCCCAATGTGCTTATAAAAAGTACTGTCTTTCCTATCACCTTAAAAGCAGCTATCGTAAAATCTTGGTATTTCATCAATCCTATAGTTACTATTATAGAAAATAATATAACCGGAATTAGATTTATTACCAAAGCTTTAATATCAACGTTTAACATCAATCCAGATATAAAAATACCTAAAGGAATTGTTGTTACTCCTGCTAAAATTCCTTTTAAAAACAATTTAAAATCATCTAATCTTATCATATTAATTGCTACTGGAATAGTAAATGATATTATAGTTCCTAATGTAGATGCAAGAACTACTCCATTAAGAAAACCTATTTCTTCATTATTAGCAATCGAAATGCTTGTTGTAAATCCACCTAAATCTGGTGCTAAAATTGATCCGATAAAGACAGATGGATCAAGATGTAAAATTTCAGAAAGAGGTATCAAAATAGGTACTATCAATTTAGCTATCAATGGTGATAAGCTATAAATACCTATTATAGTCAATGCTAGACTTCCCATCGCTAAAAATCCTTGATCAAACTTTTCTCCTAACCCTTTCTTATTGCCTAATAGTTTATCTATTCCAGCTATTAATGAGAAAAATAGCATTACATAAAGCATTATTTACCTCCAGTATAATATATTCTTAATTATACTACTTTAATATCATTTTTGCTATATACATTGACCCTATAGAATCTTCTTTAAAAAATCTCTTGTTCTTGGGTTTTTAGGATTAGTGAATATCATCTCTGGAACATCATCTTCAACAATTATACCTTCGTCCATAAAAATGACTCTCTTTGCTACTTCTCTTGCAAAACTCATCTCATGAGTTACTACTATCATTGTCATACCTTCAAGTGCTAATTCCTTCATTAATTCTAATACTTCTGAAACCATCTCTGGATCCAAAGCTGATGTGGGTTCATCAAATAACATAGCCTTAGGTTGCATTGCTAAAGCTCTTGCAATGGCAACTCTTTGCTTTTGCCCTCCTGATAATTTGTTTGGATACTCATCTCTTTTATTTTCTAAGCCTATTCTCTTTAATAACTTCATAGCTATGTCATGAGCTTCTTCTTTCGGAAGATTTTTTACTTTCATAGGTGCTAAAGTTATATTTTCTAAAACTGTTTTATTGTTAAAAAGGTTGAATTGCTGAAAAACCATCCCTATTTTTTGTCTATATTCTTCTATGTCCATTTTTTTATTCAATATTGACTTCCCCTCAAATATAATATCACCATTTGTAGGTTGTTCTAATAAATTCAAACATCTTAAAAATGTACTTTTCCCCGATCCACTCGGGCCGATTATTACAACTACTTCTCCTCTTTTTATACTAGTATTTATATTTTTTAGAACATCTAGTTCACCGAATTTTTTATTTAAATTTATTATATCAATCACTTTTCTTCATACTCCCTTCTATCTTACCTATTGCCTTTGACAATGTAAAAGTCATAATAAAATAAATCAACGCTGCATATACTAAAGGCATAAAAGGTTTATATGTTATTCCCCTTAATGTATCTGCATTGTACATTATGTCATGAATGCCTACAACCGAAACAATCGCAGATTCTTTAATCAAAGTTATAAACTCATTGCCTAAAGCAGGTAAAACATTTTTAAAGGCTTGAGGTAATATCACATATCTCATAGATAGTTTATTTGACATGCCAAGTGATTTTGCAGCCTCCTTTTGTCCTTTATCTATTGAATTAATTCCAGCTCTTATTATTTCAGCGATATAAGCTGAGCTATTTAAAAAAACCGCAATCGTACCTAGAGTCATTCTACTCAATTCAAAAGGCAAAGCCATTGGCAAACCATAGTACACTATATAAAGCTGCAATAACAGTGGAGTCCCTCTAATTATTTCAATATACGCACTAGAAACAATCTCGAAAATTTTTATATTTGAGATTTTTAATAAGCAAACAATAATTCCTAAAAAAGTCCCAAAAATAACCCCAAATAAGCTTATCATCAAAGTGATTTTTGCACCTTCTAAAAAATAACTATAATAAGTGGTTATAAATTCTATATCTATCATATCTTTCTCCTTTCAACTAAAAGAAAAGCAAAGGAGATAAATCTCCTTTGCTGAGGAATACATTGTTTAATCTAATGATGCATTCTTTATATATTCATCTATAGTTTTATTTTCTATCAATCTGTTGAGTGTAGTATTTATAGATTTAAGTAAATCTTCATTACCTTTATTTACAGCAACAGCGACTCCGGCTTCTTTCCCTAATTCAATATCAGATAAACTCAAGTCGCTATTTTCTGAGGCATAAGCTTTAGCAACTGGTTCTACTAAAATAACTCCATCCACTTTATTATTTTTTAATTCTAAGATTAGATCAGTTATTTTACTCAATCCAATATAATTAGCTTTACTGAATTTACTCAAAGCCATTTCTTCTTGAAGAGTTGATTTCTGAGCTCCAATATTTAAGCCCGCAAAATCATCAATTGACTTTAATTTATCTTTATCTTCAGTTCTAATTAACAATGCATGTTCTGCTTCATAATATGGAATTGAAAAATCAACCATTTTTTCTCTTTCTTCACTAGGCACTAATCCTGCAACGATTAAATCAATGTCATCCATTGTTAATGCAGGCAATAATCCTTCAAACTTCATATCAATTATTTCTAGCTCAACGCCCATATCTTTGGCTATTTCTTTGGCTATCTCAATGTCAAAACCGACAATTTGATCTTTCCCATTTACCATTTTATGATATTCATATGGTGGATAATCGGCTGCAGTTCCTAGCACTAATTTCCCAGATTCTTTTATAGCTTCTAGTTTAGACATAGTAGATTTGTCATTATTTGTTGTACACGAAGATAAAGTCATAGCTACTATTGCTAATGCAATCACTACAATTATTTTTTTATTCATTTTTATTCCTCCTATATTTAAATTTCTTTAATTATAGCGAGGAACTCCTTAGCGCTTCGGAAGTCTTAATGCCGTTTGCAATAAACACCATAGACTCCCATTGGCTCTTGTGTAGTTTATTATCTACCAAGATTAAGACCTCCTTTGTATTTAATATGAGCTTTATTTTACATCAAATCTATATATAATGCAATGGTATTTATAATATTTTTCTCAAAAACATTCCAGTATAGGAGTTTTCTTCCTTTGCAACATCCTCTGGTGTGCCACAAGCGACAACATATCCACCCTTATCTCCACCTTCTGGCCCTAAGTCGATTATATAATCAGCTGTTTTTATGACATCTAAATTATGTTCTATAACAATTACAGTATTGCCTCCCTCAACTAATTGAGTCAATACTTTTATTAATTTATGAATGTCCGCACTGTGAAGACCTGTTGTAGGTTCATCCAATATATAAATTGTTTTCCCAGTAGCTCTTTTAGATAGTTCCGTTGCTAATTTAATTCTCTGTGCTTCTCCACCAGATAATTCTGTTGATGGTTGCCCTATTTTGATGTACCCTAATCCAACATCATATAGCGTTTCTAATTTTCTTCTTATCTTCGGTATGTTTTGAAAGAACTCTAACCCTTCTTCAACCGTCATGTCAAGCACATCTGCAATATTTTTATCTTTATATTTGACTTGTAATGTTTCTCGATTGTACCTTTTACCCTTGCATACCTCACATGGAACATAAACGTCAGGCAAAAAGTGCATTTCTACTTTTAATATTCCATCACCTTTGCAAGCTTCACACCTTCCGCCTTTAACGTTGAAGGAAAACCTCCCTTTTTTGTATCCTCTCATCTTTGCTTCGTTTGTCATGGCAAACACATCTCTTATAAGATCGAACAAACCAGTGTAAGTTGCTGGATTTGACCTTGGTGTTCTCCCTATAGGATTTTGATCTATTTCTATAACCTTATCAAGGTATTCAATTCCTTCTATTTTGTTAAATGCTCCAGCCCTCTGCTTAGAACCATTTAATTCTCTAGATAAAGCTTTATAGAGTATCTTATTGACTAAAGAACTCTTTCCTGAACCCGAAACCCCTGTGACACAAGTAAATAGACCTAGTGGAAATGCAACATCGATATTTTTTAAGTTATTCTCTTTAGCACCAACTACCTTTAGCCATTTTCCATTGGGTTTCCTTCTTTCTTCTGGAATTTCTATTTTGAGTCTGCCAGATAAATAAGCTCCTGTGATAGATTTGGGATTGTTTTCAATGTCTTTTAAAGTACCCTGGGCAACTATATGTCCACCGTGTATGCCTGCTCCTGGCCCAATATCTACGATATGATCTGCTGCTTTGATGGTATCTTCATCATGTTCAACCACTATTAAAGTGTTCCCAAGTTCTGTTAAATTCCGAAGTGTTTTAATTAGCCTATCATTGTCCCTTTGATGTAATCCAATGCTTGGCTCATCTAAAACATAAATAACTCCAACTAAACTAGAACCAATTTGAGTGGCAAGTCTAATCCTTTGCGATTCTCCTCCAGATAGAGTCCCCGCCATTCTAGATAATGTAAGATAGTCTAATCCTACATCCACTAAGAAACCTAGTCTTGATTTTATTTCTTTTAATATTTGATCTGCAATCATTCTTTCTTTTGGACTAAGATCAATATTTTCAAAAAAATCTAATGCTTTGATTACAGGCATATCCGTAACTTCTGATATGTTTAATCCATTAATTTTTATTGACAATACCTCTTTCTTTAAGCGCTTACCATTGCAGTCAGGGCAAGGAATTTCCGCCATATATTCCTCAATTTTATCTCTCATGAATTCAGACTGAGTCTCTTTATATCTACGCATCAAGTTTGAAATAATGCCTTCAAATCTTCCGTTAAATTCTTTCTTACCAGTGTCATCAAAATAACTCAAAAATTTAAATTTTATTGGCCTTTCAGTTCCATAATATAATTCTTTTAGAAAACTCTCAGGAGCGTTTTTAATCGGTTCATCAACGCTAAATCCATTGTCTTTTGCTAAAGTTTTGAATATTTGATAATAATAATTGTCTTCATCAGTGTTAGAATAAGGTGCTATAGCACCTTGTGAAATGCTTAAGTTCTTATTTGGAATCACTAAATCTTCGTCTATTTCCTTATGAAATCCTAATCCATTGCAAGTTGGACACATTCCAAATGGGCTATTAAACGAAAACATCCTCGGTGAAATCTCTTCAATTGATATATTACAATCTGGACACGCAAGCTTTTGACTAAACTGAATCCTTTCTCCATTGACAACTTGAGCAATTGCTAGTCCATCTGCTAGATTTAATGCAGTTTCTAAAGAATCATTTAATCTTGATTCAATGCCTTCTCTGACTATTAACCTATCGACAACTATTTCAATAGTGTGAGATTTTGTCTTCTCTAGCTTAATATCATCAGTTTCTAGCTCATAATCATTTCCATCTATTATAACTCTCAAAAACCCATCTTTCTTTATTTGACTTAAGGTTTTAACGTGTTCACCTTTCTTACCTCTGATAATTGGAGATAGTATGAGTATCCTAGTCCCTTCTTCTAAATTCATAATTTTATCAACCATCTGATCTATCGTCTGACTCGTTATTTTTTTCCCGCAGTTGTAACAATAGGGTACACCTATCCTTGCAAAAAGAAGTCTTAGATAATCATAAACTTCAGTAACTGTGCCAACAGTAGATCTTGGATTTTTAGAAGTAGTCTTTTGATCTATAGAAATAGATGGAGATAATCCTTCTATATAGTCTAAATCAGGTTTTTCCATTTGTCCTAAAAATTGTCTAGCATAACTAGATAATGACTCAACATATCTTCTTTGCCCTTCAGCATAAATTGTATCAAAAGCGAGAGAGGATTTTCCAGAACCACTCAGTCCAGTGAAAACAATCATTTCATTTCTTGGTAGCTCAATATCTATATTTTTTAAATTATGCTCTCTAGCTCCCTTTATAACAATTTTTTCTTTTGTCATTTGTTCACCTCTAATAAACAATCTTTTTCTTTAATTCAATCATCGTATCTCGTATCTGAGCAGCTTTTTCAAATTCTAATTCTTCAGCTGCTTTTATCATTCTCTTTTCAAGTTCAAATATCATAGCTTCTAGTTCTTCATTTGTCAAGTTGTCCTCATACGATATATTTTCTTCTGCTACAATTGTTGCTTCTATAATATCGCGTACTCCTTTGATTATTGATTTTGGAGTAATATTGTGTTTCTTATTATATTCAGCTTGTATTTTTCTTCTCCTATTAGTTTCATCTATTGCTTTCCTCATAGATTTTGTAATTGTATCTGCATACATAATTACTCTACCATTTATATTTCTTGCTGCTCTTCCAATGGTTTGTATCAGAGATGTTTCACTTCTTAAAAATCCTTCTTTGTCAGCATCAAGTATAGCAATTAGAGATACTTCAGGTAAATCTAAACCTTCTCTTAAAAGATTTATTCCCACGATACAATCATATTTACCAATTCTTAAATCTCTAATTATTTCCATTCTTTCAATCGTATTTATATCAGAGTGTAAATAAGTTACTTTTATACCAATTTTTTTGAGATACTCAGTTAGGTCTTCAGCCATCTTCTTTGTAAGAGTAGTGATGAGAACACGCTCTTCTCTTTCTGTGGTTTTCTTAATTTCTTCTACTAAATCATCTATTTGATTTTTAGTTGTCCTTACTTCTACTACAGGATCTAATAATCCTGTAGGCCTGATTATTTGTTCAACTGTATTTTGAGAATGTTCCAATTCATAAGGTCCAGGTGTAGCAGATACATATATTATTTGATTAACCATCGATTCGAACTCATTGAATTTAAGTGGTCTATTGTCTAATGCTGACGGAAGCCTAAATCCATACTCTACTAGTGTAGTCTTTCTAGACCGATCTCCCTCATACATTCCCCCAATTTGAGGTATAGTAACATGAGATTCATCAACAATTATCAAAAAATCATCAGGGAAATAATCAATTAAAGTGTATGGTCTACTTCCCTTAGGTCTATTGCTTAGATGCCTAGAATAATTCTCTATTCCAGAGCAAAACCCCATCTCTCTAAGCATCTCTAAGTCATATCTTGTCCTTTGCTCAAGCCTTTGAGCTTCAACTAGTTTATCTTTGTCTCTAAGCTCTTTTAGCCTGTCTTCAAGCTCCTCCTCTATAGTTATTAGAGCTCTCTGCACTTTTTCTGGTGCTGTTGCAAAGTGGGATGCTGGAAAAATAGACACATGATTTCTATATCCAATGATTTGACCAGTTATATAATTTATTTCTGTAATCCTATCTATTTCATCTCCAAAGAACTCAACTCTTATTGTATTTTCGCTAGACGATGCAGGGAAGATTTCAAGAATATCCCCCCTAACTCTAAAAGTACCTCTCTCAAAATTTACATCATTTCGGATGTATTGAATATCAATGAGTTTCTTCATTATTTCATTTCTATCTTTTTTCATGCCAGGCCTTAAAGATACCACAAGATTTTCATAATCAATAGGATCGCCTAATCCATATATACATGATACAGAAGCTACTATTATGACATCTCTGCGCTCAAATAGTGCCATGGTCGCAGAGTGTCTCAATTTATCAATCTCATCATTAATCGACGAATCTTTTTCTATATATGTGTCAGTCTGAGGCACATATGCTTCTGGCTGATAATAGTCATAGTAACTGACAAAATACTCTACTGCATTATTTGGGAAAAATTCCTTGAACTCACTTGCTAATTGATAAGCAAGAGTTTTATTGTGAGCAATTACCAAAGTAGGTTTTTGAACTTTTTCTATGATATTAGCCATGGTAAAAGTTTTACCTGATCCAGTAACTCCCATCAAAACTTGATGTTTTAGTCCTTCATTCAATCCTTTTACAATTTTATTTATAGCATCTGGTTGATCACCAGTTGGTTTATAGTTTGAAACTATTTTAAATTCACCCATAATACAACCTCTTTCTTGAACATTTGTTCTTATGTATCTATTATAAAACAACTGATAACAAAAATCTACTCATTTTAAAACTTGAGATTATACTAAATATAAGCTTGAGATTATACTAAATATAATGTAGAATCTAATTACTGGAGGCGAAATTTATAATGAAATCAACGAAATTTATTATTTTTCTATTCTTCTTGTGTATTTCATTGACAGGATGTTCAAGGATAAATTCCATATTCCTTACAGAATATAGAGCCGAATCTAAAGATGTAAATTTTAATATCGATAAAAAGATTTTATCGACAAGTTATCAAAACACAAGTCCTCGAGCAGAGATTATAAATGATAGAAGTGAAAACAAAATATTGATATATGGTGGTTTAACTGAATGTTCAAATGTAGATGTTTCCAGAATTAAATTGGAAGGATCAAGTTTAAAAATCCATCTAAAAATCGATAAGGATACTAATTCACAATTATCTGTCCCTCAGCTCACAGTAACATTAGCTGATAATATTTCTGATCTTAGTTCATTAAATCTAGATATAATATATGATAATTACGAGCCAGTAAAAGTTAACTACAACTTAAACGACATAATCAATAAAGTAAAAGCTGATTTCGAGTTATATTCTCCCACTTCTCCTGATGTAAAAATTATCAACAAAGAAGACAAATACTTATGGATTGTGTCTTTTGAAAATGTATTTCAAAAGATGAATGAGGAAGTACCTATTATCAATTTAGACATATATGTTGATATGCAAACAGGGGAAATCATTAAAACAAATCGTACTTTAGTTTCTAGTTTAATCGATTATGGAGATGTTTTATTCCATTCTTATGATAATGGGTTTATATATCTCAATAATGTAATTGATAATTCAGGTAATATACTCACTCATAACTTGTATTATTATGATTTAAAACTAAAAACGAAGAAACTAATATTATCTACTACCACGAATATCACAAATGCTCAAATGTGCAGTTGTTCAAACAATATAAGTTTCATCGATGACCAAGGAAATGTATACGTGTATATAAGCAAAGAAAACATAATTAAAGATATAAAGGAATTAAAAGGCAAATCTATTGATAAACTTTCTTGGAAAAATGAAAATGAATTGTACTTACTTGATAATTCTGGAGAAAGTGATTCTAGGATATATATCTATAATATAAGTGAAGAGAAATACTCTTTGCATTTCCATACAAATAAAAACATTACAAATATAAAAGCATATGATGAAAGTATAATCATTGAAGAGCTTTTATACCCTGAAAAAAATAACAATATCTATTTAATTAATGAATCAGGTGAATTATATTATATTGATCAGGGATATAAGACATCAGTAATAAATAATGAAACATTGGCATATTTGAAGTTCGACGAGTCAAAAAATACTAATTCATTGTATATATATGATTTAAATAAAAATTCTTTAATCAGTTCTTTAGATAAAGATTTTGTGTACTTTACTCAAACATCCGATTCGAATATATTGGCGCTGGAAAATATTGGTCAGTCAGATTTTTATCAGGCATATCTAATCGACCTTAATAATATTGTACTTACTGAATTGGGAAAAGTATTCGGTTTGAAATCTTTCTATGACATTGAAGACGATAAAATATATATGAACTCTGCCCTTCCATATGACGCAAATTCAAACCCAGTAATTTTCACAATTAAAGGCAGTAATTTGAATAAATGATATTCAATGTTTAATTTTTTATGAATCAGACACTAAAGCTCCTCTTAATACAGTTCAAATAAAGAACTATTGCCAAGAGGAGCTCTTGTTTAATAAATTAATCCTATTCTTCTATTTTTGATTCTAACACTTCAATTGCCTTTTGGAGTTGATTGTCTTGATCTAAATAGTCTGGTCCGATGTCTTTTGCCCCTTCATTTAATTCAATTTCGACATCAGGTTTTATTCCTATTCCATGTATATTTGTACCATTAGGAGTAAAATATTCAGAAACAGTTATCTTTAATCCTGAACCATCAGGTAGATCTTTTAATCTCTGCACAACTCCTTTCCCAAATGTTGTTGTTCCAACTATGGTTCCCCTTTGATAATCTTTAATCGCTCCCGCAAGTATTTCTGAAGCACTAGCACTACCTTCATTAACTAACAACACGATAGGTAATTTAGTCATGTTACTGTCAGAATACAAGTACTCTTTGTTTCCATATTTATCTTGTGTGTAGACGATTACTTTCTTATCTAATAGTTGATCTGCAATCTCAGCACATACATCTAATAATCCTCCAGGGTTGTTTCTTAAATCTATGATTAAACCCTTAACACCTTTCCCTTCAATCTCATTTAATTGTTTTTTGAAGTCATCAGCCGTATTCATATCAAAAGAAGTTATTCTAATATACCCAATTTGGTTCTCCAAAATACTGGATTTAACAGAAACTAATTTGATGATTTTTCTTGTCAATTCTACATCAAAAGTGCTAGTTTCTTCTGATTTATTTTTTCTTAAGATTGTCAGCGTCACTTTAGTGTTAGGTTCTCCTCTCATGATTTTCACAGCTTCATCCATATTTTCTGCAAAGAATTCTTTCCCGTCAACTCTTATTATCTTATCCCCAGTCTGTATGCCAGCTTTTTCTGCTGGGGTATCTTCTATAGGGGAAACCACTGTGATTAAATTGTCATCTCCTGGAGTTACAATTATCCCAATACCTCCATATTCGCCTTCTGTTTCAGCATTAAAACTCTCGTATTCATCTTTAGTCATATAGACAGAATAAGGATCGTTTAAAGCATTGACCATGCCTTTTAATTGTCCATCCAATAACGCTTCTTCATCTACTTCCCTTAGATAAAGCTCATCTATTGTTTCCCTTACTAATGCTACCTTTTTATTGCCTTCATACACCTCTTTTAATATTTTATACTCAGAACTAGGTATTATCACTTTATCATTCACATTTACAGTCATATAATTTGATAAACTAAAAGTGACTACATTAGTTACAACTAAAATCACTAAAATTATAATTACATTTTTTTTATTTTTCATTTTGCACCCCTTATTATATGAAACTAAAATAAAAAAGGAGAAAATTCTCCTTTTACTTTAACCAAGGTATAGGATCTACGTAAGCTCCGTTTTTTCTTACTTCAAAGTGTAGATGTGGTCCAGTAGATACCCCTGTACTTCCTATCTTTGCTATTGATTGCCCTCTTGAAACAGTTTCTCCTTCTGAAACAAGTATTGAAGAGTTATGTGCGTAAAGTGTTACAATTCCACTACCATGGTCTATCATAATAGCTTTCCCATATGAACCCAACCAATCTGCATATATTACAATCCCATCAGAAGCCGCATGTACTGCGGTTCCAGTAGGTGCAGGTATATCAATTCCTGTATGTAGTTTTTGTACATTAAATATAGGGTGTATCCTATATCCAAATGATGAACTAATTCTAGAATAACCTTCAACTGGCCATAACATCACTCCACCAGAATAAGAATTAGTGTTTCTCTGTAACTCGACTATTTTAGATTCAATCTGTTTTGCATAATCATTTAACTTGTCATATTCTTTTTCATATGCATCTATATCTTTTACTAATCTTCCCATGAGATCTTCTTTTTGTCTGCTAACTGCTTCTAAATCTCTTTTTCTTGATTCCAGTTTAGATTTAGTTATTTCAACCGAAGCTCTCTGTGCTTCCAGCTCCACTTTTTTCTGTTCTACGATATCTCGCTGTTCTTTCATGTATTGAAGTAATTCCTTATCTTGCTCAGCTATGGATTCTATCATGGTTTGTCTGGATAAAAAATCTTTAATATCTCCTGAGGATAGCAGAACTTCTAAATACCCTACATTTCCGTTTTTGTACATAACTCTTAATCTTTGATTAAATGTTTCAGTTTTATCTGCAATGTTTTTCTCAGCTTCTTCAAGATCCTTTTCGGCTTTCTCAATATTTGCATTGATTATTTCCAATTCTTTTTCTACACTATCCAATTCACTTTGTGCGTTGGAAATCTTTAGATCAAGCTCTTTTATCTGGTTTTCTACCGATTTTGACTCACTTTGCATGGATTCAAGTTCTTTTTTAGTCTGCTCTATCTGAGACTGTATTTCTGATTGCTGTTTTTTCAAATCGCTTATCGATTGTGCATACACTTGAAAAACAGTTGAGAATACGAATAGAATGGCAATAAATAGCGAAATCATCTTTTTATATTTCATTTAAAAATCCTCCTATACATTTAAAAACTTTTTAAGTGATAGCATGCTCCCCATAGCTCCAATACCAGCCCCTAATGTTAAAAATATAACTGATATATCGCTGATTATGGACTCAGGAGGTATTAAATAGAAGGTAAACATATTGTAAAAACTCTCATTCATATTTAAATATAAATAACGGTACGCAAAATATACTACTGCAATTGAAATAATTGCTCCAACTAGTCCAAAAAACACGCCCTCTATTATAAACGGTCCCCTTATGTAACTATTAGTAGCTCCAACATATTTCATTATGTTTATTTCTCTTTTCCTTGAAGTCACAGTTAACTTGATTGTATTGGATATTATAAAAATAGAAACAAACACTAAAACAGCGATTATTATCATGCCGCCTATTCTTATATAACTTGCAAAATTCAATAACTTATCAATTATATCTTTATAATATTTCACTTCTTCAACTCCGTCAAGTGTTTTTATTGAATTTACTAAATTATCAGCCAGTTCTATATCCTCAACCTTGATTATATATGAATTTGGCAATGGATTTGTTTCCAAGTCTTCCAATAGATAGGCATCTTCTCCCCAGTCTTCTTTCATTAGTTCCAGAGCTTGTTCTTTAGATCTATATATCACAGACACTACTCCAGGTACATCTTTAGCCGTATCTTCTATCTTTGACATCTGTTCCGAACTTATTTCATCTTCTAAAAATACTTCTATTTCATCAAATTTTAATTTTGTATCATTTACGACATTGTTAATGCTCAAGATCAAAACCAATACTATACCTAGTATCATCAATACAGCAGCAATGCTCGTGATTGATGCAACCCCCATGCTCTTATTTCTCCACATGCTTTGAATACCTTGTTTAAGCATATTTCTAAATATTCTAAGATTCAATGTCATACCCACCCTTCTCTTCGTCTCTGATAATTCGTCCATTTTCTAGGGCTATAACTCTTTTTCTCATGCTATTTACTATTTCTTTAGCATGTGTAGCCATTAAAACGGTTGTCCCTCTGTTATTGATATCCACCAATGCTTTCATTATATCATTCGCAGTATCAGGGTCTAGATTACCTGTAGGTTCATCCGCAATAAGCACTGGAGGATTATTTACTATTGATCTCGCTATAGAAACTCTCTGCTGTTCTCCACCAGAAAGTTGATCAGGATATGAAGAAGCTTTTCTGCTTAAATCGACCATACTTAAAACTGTAGGAACTCTCCTTCTAATCGCTCTCGGACTTGCTCCAATTATCTCCATAGCAAATGCTACATTTTCATAAACAGTCTTATTTGGCAAAAGTCTAAAATCTTGAAATACTACTCCTAATTGTCTTCTGATAAATGGTATCCTTCTGTTCGGTACTCTTGTTATATCAGTTCCATTTAAATATAGCTTACCCCTTGTAATTCCTTCTTCTTTTAGTAGAAGTTTTATTAAAGTTGATTTTCCCGCACCACTTGAGCCCACTAAAAATACGAATTCACCTTTATTTATTTCAATATTGATGTCATACAAAGCTATGACACCATTTTTATATTCTTTTGAAACATTAACAAATCTAATCAAATTTATCACCTCGGAATCAGTATCCATTTTTTTGTTTCATTTTGCTTTCTAATGATATATTATATTATAAATGGAAAGATAAATAAACACTTGAGGTGATATTCTTTGAATAAAATATTTTTGAGAGAGCAAATATTAGAAATTCGAAAGAACTTGAATGTTCAAAAAGTCGAAAGTTTTAGTGATATAATAATAAATACTCTCATAAGCTCGGAACTTTATAAAAAAGCTTCAAATATCATGAGCTATGTTAGTTTCAACAACGAAGTAAATACACATGGATTTATTGCTAAAGCTATTGAAGATGGAAAAAAAATCTCAGTTCCCTACATAGATAATAAAAATAAAGTCATGCTTCCTTGTCTTATACATGATATTAACGAATTAGTACCCGGATACTTTGGAATACTATCTCCAGATCCTAATAGACTTAAATTAATAGATGAAAAATCGATTGACTTAGTAATAGTCCCTGGAGCTTGCTTTGATATAAATGGATATAGGATTGGATACGGCGGTGGATATTATGATAAGTTTCTTCCGTTATTAAGAAAAGATACTTCGACTATTGGTCTTGCATTTAGCTTTCAAGTAATTGACAAAGTTCCCTATGAAAAGTATGATATACCTGTTGATTTTATAATCACAGAAAAAGATTTTATAGAATGTGAGGTTAAAAATGCTTAATATTGTACATATGTTTAATTACCTTGGTCACGCAGGTACTGAAATGTCAGTTTACAATACAATTAATGAAATTAAAGATAAAGCCAATATTATCATAATATATTCAAAAGATGGCCCAGGCAGAAAATTATTTGAAGATATTAATATTCCATTGATACAAATAGAGATGACTAGAACATTCGATATAAAAGCAGCAAATAGATTAAAAGAAATTTGTTTGGAAAATAAAGTGGATGTTGTTCACACTCATTTTTTGCGTGAACATTCAATAGCTGTGTTGTCAAAATATCTTGGCAATAAAATTAAAATAATAAATACAAGGCATATGTTGCTTGAAAATAAAAAGTCAGTGATATATATTAATAAACTCTTATCTACTAAAACTGATAGGATAATAGCAGTAAGCAAAGCGGTCGAAGAAAGGCTAGTTAGCGAAGGTATCCCTCGTGAAAAAATTTCCTATATCCCAAATGGGATAGATTTAGATAAATGGCAATCTCCATCACAAGAAGATGTCAGAAAAAAATACAATATAGATAAAGATACTATTGTCATAACTTCTATAGCAAGATTCCGATGGGAAAAAGGGCATAAATTCTTCATTGATTCGATAAAAAAATATTTTGAATTAATTGAAAGCGAAAAAATCAATAAAAAAGTTGTTTTCTTATTAGTAGGTGATGGGGCTTTACTTGAATCAATTACAGAATATGCTGCTGAGCTCAAAATAAAAGAACATTTAATTTTTACGGGATTTAAAGATAATGTAAGGGATTATTTAAAAGCTTCTGATTGCTTTATTTGTCATTCACAATATGAAGCATTCGGAATATCTATCTTAGAAGCAATGGCATGCAAGTTAGCTGTTATTTCTACAGACAGTGGAGGAACTAGGGAAATAATTGATGACAACTTAAATAATGGCATTTTAGTCACATATGGTGATACTCAAAAATTAGCCGAAGAAATGCTTAGATTGACGATTGATGATGAATTAAGAAATTCACTTGGGCAAAATGGCTATAAATCTATTGCGAATAAATATGACCTAAAGAATTTAGCCGAAGAAACTCTAAAAATTTATCTAAAATAGGAGGACGTCACATGAATAAAAATGATAAAAAATCTCACAGAAAGTTTAATATCATCGATGCTGTGATCGGTATAATTATAGTTTTAGCTTTTGTTTTTGCTTTAAATAGGCTTGGAATAATAGGAGTCAAAAATATAGTTGAAAACGAGCAAAGTAAAATTGAAATCATTTTTTTCCAAGAGGAGGTAAATGATTTCACTGCAGAAAATGTAAAAATAGGCGATCCTGCAAGTGAACCTTTGCTAAATGCAAGCTTTGGAACTGTTGCAGATAAGAGTGTAGGCCCTTCCATTTCTTATGGTAAAGATAAATATGGAAACCAGACCACATCAACAAAAGAGGGGTATTCATCTATATATATTACATTAACAGCAAATGGAAAAGTAGGAGACAATGGAATCACAATTGATGGAAGTACTTACTATATCGGCCAAGTTATTAATTTAAGAGTTGGAAGTTCAATTTTCTATGGCAGAATAGATGCCGCAAATCAGCTTTAGGAGGTTAATTATGAGAAAACATAAATTTACTTGGATAGATTTATTGATAATCATTGTAGTAATAGTTGCAGCTTTTAGCATAAAATCAAAATTTGACAAAGCAAATGTTGTAACCAATCAAGTTCAAGAAAAAGACATTGAATTATCTTTTTACATTGAAGCAGTGCCAGAGACAGTATTAAATGGCATACATATAGATAGTCCTGTTAGAGAATCTGTTCAAGGTTCTTCTTTTGGCAAAGTAACTAAGATAGAAAAAGGTCCTAGCGTTATATTTGCTAGTGATGATTCTGGTAATGTTGTCGCATCAGAAAAGGAAGGATATATATCTTTGAAATTGACTATGAAGGCAACTGGCGATCTAAATCCAAATGGAATATCTCTTGATAAATCGGTCTACTACGTAGGGCAAACAGTTACATTATACGCTGGTAATTCTATACTAAAAGACGGCCGAATCTCTGATGTGAATGTATTAAATGAATAGCAAAAGGAGTTCTATATGAAACGTACTTTTAAAAATCAATTACAAAATAGCAGATTTATTAATTTCTTAACAACTGACACCTCAAAAAACAAAAATTGGAACGATAGCATTTCACTGAATATATTAATTTACATTGTGAGTTTGCCATCCATCATTATAAATTTAATGTATTCTAAATTTCACAATTTATTTGATAGTAGCTATTTCATTAAATTTTTTAAATTTATTGGATCAAATTTGCACTATTGCATTGGATTGTCAATCATTTTTATTTCTATAATTCCAGACCATATCTGGAGCAATTTATACGGTGTAGTATTAATTATGTTAATAACTATCTTGTACTATCTAAACAAAGGATTATCTGAAAATCCGAAGTTAGAATTAAAGAAATTAGATTACTCACTAGTTATTTTTTTCGCAACACTTTTTATAGCGGGATTAACTTCAGTTTTCTTAAGAGAAAGCTTAAATCAGCTCATTTTTTATATTGCCACTTTTGTATTTATAACTATCATAATATTGGAAGTTGATTCAGAAAAGAAATTATATGATCTAATTAAGTTTATAGTGCTTAGTGCTGTGCTAACTTCAATTTATGGTCTGTATCAATGGCAAATCGTGGGAATAGCAGTCAATCCTTCATTGACAGACTTAACTATTAATCAAAATTTAGGTGCAAGAGTTTTTTCAAGCTTTGGAAACCCAAACGTTTATGGTGAATTTTTAGTTTTATCAATTCCATTTTTCTTTCCTCTAATCTTTAAGGCTAATAATATGATGCAGAAAGTAATATTAACTATATCATCTTTGCCAGTTTTATTGATGCTATTTAAAACCGGGTCAAGATCAGCATGGGTTGCCTTTGCAGTTTGCATTTTCATATTTGTTTTTTTATGGAATAAAAAATACATACCCGTTTTGATTATACTTGGATTACTTGCAATACCATTTCTTCCAAGTTCGATTTACAACAGGTTGATGACAATATTTAATCCTAATGATACATCTTTAAAATATAGGCAAATGATAATGGGTCCTGCATTAGTAATGCTACGAGATTACTGGATCACAGGGGTAGGTTTAGGAAGTAAGACAGTTGCATTGATATACCAAAGATATAAGAGTTTCGGATTAACAACAGTAGCACATACTCACAATTTATTTATTCAGCTATGGCTTGAAGCAGGGATTTTGTCAATACTATCTTTCATCATGTTCATGTTTAGACTTGCAAAGAATAGCTACGTTAAAGTAAGTAAATTCAGCAATTCAAAACAATCATTAATTATTTCGGCAGCTTTAGCCAGCACACTTGGAATATTAGTTATGGGCTTAGCAGATTATGTGTGGTTTTACAATCGGATATTTTTAATGTTTTGGATAAATATAAGCATTGTGTTATCTGCATTAAACTTAAAGCAAGGGTAATTACCCTTGCTTTTTTACTAGCTTATTTTACTAGTTCTCTTTGTATAATATTTAATCCAATTGATAATTTATCAATATTAAATTTATATAATGTTCTTTCAATACTCGCAATTGAAGATATTAAATCATGTTTATCAATATTTCCCATATGGCCAATTCTAAACATTTTCCCTTTAAATGTCCCTAACCCTGCTGCCACTTGCACACCTTCAGTAGCTAAACTAGTTCTAAATAGCTCATCTTCAACTCCTTCAGGATACAGTACGTTTGACAAGGTATTCGCTCTATATCCTTCTTCAGCAAGTATTCTAAAACCTAATTCTTCAAGAGCTTTTTGATAAGCTCTTGCAAATAATTCATGTCGTTTAAATCTATTTTCGATACCTTCTTCATTTATAAGTCTTATAGACTCTTTTAATGCCCAAATCAAGTTCACGCTCGGTGTTGCGAAATATTTACTTGGTTCATGCATGATAGGTAACCAATTGTTGAAATCTACGAAGTATTCACCTATGGTACCAATGCTTTCCCTCGCTCTTAAAGCCTTCTCATTTGCCCACAATATCAGCAACCCTGGAGCCACTCCAAATGCTTTTTGAGAAGCAGTAAATAGTATGTGTATATTCATATCATCCATGTACTCTTCTTCACCAGCAGTTGCACAAACCCCATCTACTATATAGATAATCTCTGGGAATTCTTTCAACATGTCACCTATACTCTTGATATCAGCTTTTACCCCAGTAGAAGTATCCACATGGGTTACTGTAATCGCTCTATAAGGCTTTTTCTTTAGAGTCTCCCTAATTAAATCTATGGGTACAGTTTTACCCCATTCTGAACTCAATACATCTACATTTATCCCTTTGTTTTTTGCAATATCAACAAATCTGTCCCCGAAATAACCATGAGATATAATCAATAAATTGTCGCCTTTCCTTAACACATTCGCTAGAGACATTTCCATTGCTAATGTTCCACTGCCAGAAATCACGAAAATCTCACCGTCTGACTTTACAATTTTCTTAAGTTCTTTTAAGCAATAATTAAAATCGTTTACAAAATTTGCATCTGAAAATGCAACAGTTTCTCTGCCCATTTGATCCTGAATACTTCTTGATACTGGTGTTGGTCCAGGAATCATAAGTAACTTCTTTGTTTCCATTTAATCATCTCCATGTTTTTAATATTTATATATAAATATTGTATCATAGGAGAAATTATTTAAACCTATAATTTTCTAAATAATTCATTAATTCATCGATTGAATTTAAAACAATCATGCCCTTTAAAATTAGTTCATCTATTACTTTTGTAGCTATACCATTTGTATAATCAATATTTTTATCATCATCTTCTTTTACATAAATAACTTTTTTGCCTTCATTTATTGCTGTGAGTGCCATCTCTAAGTTTAATAGATTCCCATGTCCAATTGGAACTTGTGCTATGACAACTATGTCTTTAGTTCTCATTAAATTCAGATTTTCTTTACTTGTCTCATCTTTGATTGCTGAAAATGGTTTTTCTTCAATCATATCGATTTTTAGACTCTTAGCTAATTGCCAATCGCTGTCCCCAACATTTAAAACACCAACGCTTAAGTCAATTCCTTCTTTTAAAAGCCTTGAGATAATCACTTGCCCGCTTCCTCCACCTGCTATCAAATGAATGCTGGGAAATGAAGTGTTTTTTTCTCTTTTTTTCAGTTCAATGGGCGTTACAAATAAGGAGTTTGTAAATTTATTTAACTCCACTATAGCCCTTGTATTGTATGCATTTTCTATATTGGAGGCTGTTAAAACTTCATCTACATTCCCTGATTTCAATATCTGACCGTCTTTTAACAATACTAACTTGTCAGAATATCTACTAGCTAAATTCAAATCATGTAATACAGATATTATTGTTAAGTTTTGTTTTTTGTTTAATTCTTTTAATAATTCCAATACTTCAATCTGATGATTTATATCTAGATGAGAAGTTGGCTCATCTAATAATATTATCTTTGGATCTTGAGCTAATGCTTTAGCTATCAAAGCTCTTTGCCTTTCTCCACCTGATATTTGTGTTATGAGCCTATCTTTTATCTCTAAAGTATTTGTCAATGCCATAGCTCTATAAGATATATCATAATCATACTTTCCATCATTTTGAAATCGCTTTTGAAAAGGATATCTTCCCATGAATACAAGTTCTTCAATACTAAATTCAAAATCTAAATAAGTATCTTGTGGAACAAAAGAAACAATCCTAGCTAATTCTTTTCTAGTATAATCTCTAATATTTTTCCCATATATAGAAATGTTCCCATCATAGTTTTCATAAATATTGTTTATTACCTTTAATAATGTTGACTTTCCAGCCCCATTTGGCCCAATAATACTAAGAAATTGCCCTTCTTCAATGGTTAGATTTATATCTTTTAATACTTTTTGTTTTCCATATCCAAACTCTACTTTGTTCAAATTAATAATATTCATATGAATTTCCTCACATCATTTTCTTTTTACTTCTCAATAGGTAAATAAAAAATGGTCCTCCAAACATCGCAGTAATTATGCCAACAGGTATCTCTACTGGAGAAATCAATGTTCTTGAAATAGTATCTGTAACTATCATAAATATCGCTCCCACCATCGCAGAAGAAGGAATCAAAATCCTATGATCAGGTCCAAATATTATTCTGGTTATATGTGGAATGATAAGTCCCACAAATCCAATTATACCGCTTACAGAGACAACTAATGAAGTAAGTAAAGTCCCAAGGACTAAAATTATTTGCTTAGTTCTCTCTACATTTACCCCCATACTTTTTGCAGTTTCATCACCTGTAAGTAATATATTAAGCTCTTTTGAATAATAGATTAGTACAACTATAGTCAACAATATTGGTATAGATAAGGTTTTTACTGGATTCCAACCCTTTCCTGATAAACTGCCCATAGTCCAATATATTATTCTAGACATATCATTAGAATTAAAAACCATCAAAAAAGACATTATTGCAGTAAAAAACTGCCCTACTGCAACTCCAGCAAGAAGTAGAGTGTTTGTAGATAATTTATTGTTTATTTTCCCTATATTGTAAACTATAAATACAGCTACTATCGCTCCAATAAATGCCGCAAGAGTAATGCTTGAAAATCCGTATTTAACATATTCGAATTTGCTAATTATGGCAATAGTAGCTCCTAATGCAGCCCCAGATGAGACCCCTAATATATAGGGGTCTGCCATTGGGTTTTTTAGTAGCCCTTGAAAAGACACTCCAGCAACTGATAGGCTAGCTCCAACCATCATTCCCAAAATTACTCTTGGTAATCTCACATTCCAGATTATTGCAAATTGAGCATCTGTAATATTTTCTACATTTATATATTTATTTATTATGGGCATCTTTGAGAGAATAACTCTATATACATCTAGTACTTTTATATTTGCGCTGCCTATCGCAGATGCCATAGCTACAATTATAATGAGTAACATTAATAAGCTAATTAAAACTCTGAATTTTGATTCTTTATGGTAGAGTTTCATTTTACCACAACTCTAATCTATTTCTGGATGAATTGCTTTAGCTATTTCTTCTAAGCCTTGAATAATCCTTGGTCCAGCTCTTGAGACTATATCAGCATCTAAGAAATATACCTGTGAATTCTTTATCGCATCAATATTCTCAAATCCAGGTCTTTCTTTTAGTGTTTCCAATGTAGTAGTTGAATCGTCTGGAATAAGATAAACTTCTGGATTTTTTTCAATCAATTTTTCTACATCATATTGTGGATAAGGGCTATCAGCATCTTTTGCAATATTCTCCCCACCAGCTAGATTAATAAGTTCATCTATGAAAGACCCTGGTCCTGCTGTCATCAGTGGATCATTGTATACTTCATAGAAAACTCTCTTTGTTTCCAAATCTTTAACTTTTGATATGATCTCATCTCTTTCGGATTTCATATCTTCTACTACCTCTTTTGCTTTATCACTGTTTCCTGTAAGTACTCCGATTTTTTCTATTGTATCCATTACATCATCAATAGTTTCTGGCAAAAAACTAGCTACAACTATTCCCGCCTCTTCAAACCTTTTATTGTCTTCTTCACTACCTTGTCCATAATTTATTACTAAATCAGGCTCAAGAGCTATTATCATTTCTAGATTCCACCCATCAAAGCCACCTACTTTTTCTATCTCTTTAACTTCTTCAGGATAATCATCTGCTGTAGTTACACCAACAACTTTTTCCCCAGCCCCTATTGCAAATAGTATTTCAGTTTGGCTAGGTGCCAAAGAAACTATTTTCTCAGCTGGTTTTTCAAGTGTGATGACTTTTCCAAAATCATCAGTAATTTCTATGGTCTCTGCAACTTGTTGAGGATTGTCTTCAGCAGGGCTTGTAGAGCTGCTACAACCTGATATACTCCCTAAAATTATCAACAGTGCTAATAACAAATACAAACTTCTCTTTTTCATTCTTTTACCCTCCTTGATCTAATTAATGAACATAAAAAAGCTTACCATGGAGGTAAGCACAAAAAAACTTATACACATCCCTCCCTCCGAGGCTAATAAATTTAGGCAGATATCCTGACTTATGCTTCATTCTACTCTCAACGCCTTCCCAGTTTCCCAGTGGCATAATGTTGATTTCGTCAGCATTCACAGTAGCGGGGGCTGTAATGGATTTACACCATTTTCCCTTTTAAATCTAAAAGATACCTAAATTTTATTAAATTGTCATATATATGATAACAAATTAATTGATTTTTATCAATCCTATTCAATACTTAAAATTGTGTCAATTAATTGTTGGAAAACAATTAAAAATAAAAATTCTAAGCATATATTTTAAGCCATCTTCCTTCTATCCTATATATAAGGAAATTTACTCTCAATTTTTTTGTCCAACAATTATTTTACACCAAGAACACTTATTATTTTAATCAGTGATTTCTACTTCTTGTGGATCTTCTTTTTCAGGCCCTACTTCGTAGATATAATCTTTTTCTTTATAGTAATCTGATGATATTTTTGTCTTTTCAATTACTTTTCCATTAACAATCTTATATTTATAAGTCGCAACTTTATAGCCATTTCTTCCCTCTTGTAGTAAGTTTCTTGTCCCTGGTTCAAGATTATCATTTAGTTTTTCTACAGTCTTATATGGTATAGTCTCAATTAATTCTGTGCCTATTTTTATCTCGTAATTTCTATTTGCAGCATCACCATAAATATAGAAATGAACTGTTTTATCTATTATCTTTGTATCAATGTAAATAGGAAAATCGAAATTGTTTTTAAATACTAAATCATAGTAAATTCCAGCAACTGCTGCATCAGTTCCTTTTGGAACGTAAGCAGGTGGAATTGAATGAGGATGGCGCTCCAAAATCTCTAAATCCGCCAGTAAAAGTGTGTTATATAAAGTCGTAGATGTTTGACAGACTCCTCCTCCTATACCAGGCGTCAGCTCCCCATTTACTATTACCGGTGCATCCTCATACCCATTTTTTGAGCTCCTTGGCCCTGTTGTTTCATTATATGAAACTACTTCTCCAGGCAAAACAATTTTCCCTTTAAAAGAATTTGCCGACAATACTATATTATTTATCCTTCCACTTGCACTAGATTTAAAACTAGTTGAGAAATGAGCAAGTAGCCCATTAACCTTATTATATAGTTTTTTAGTAATTTCTGGCTCTAATTTCTCATAAGGTACATATATGTCATCTAATTGACCAATATTTGACTCTATCATTGATTTTAATTTAACTTTATTCACTTCATATCCAATTACTTCATCAGTTATATGAAAATTTTCTCCGTCAAATTTAAGAGATGCATTTTTTGGTTCTTCATACAACATTTTACTTATCTCATCAATATGTTTATCAATGAGATTTGGATCATAATAGTACATTAATTCAATATTTACTGGATTTTTCTTTAGATTATTAATGAATTTTAGTCTATCAATAAAACTACCTTCTCTGCCGACATTGTGAGCCTCATCAACTGCCTTTTCATAGTTATAATCATATCCTAAATCTTTTAATGGCAATATATATTCAAATTCATTATTTCTTTCTGATAATATTGTCATTTTTTGCGATTCAATTTCTTTTTGCTTTTTCCCCTCTAATAGTTTAACTGCTTCCTCTTTGCTATAATCCGATAGCTCAATACCATCTACATGTACACCTTCATAAAAATATCCACTATTTAGCTTATTATCAATATAAAAATAAAAAATTAGTGCAATTAATATTATACTCAAAGTAAATGTCAAAGCTAATTTCATGCTTCTTTTCATAAATTCTTCCCCTTTTATTTTCTCAAATTCAATACATTATTTTTGTAATATAAACATTTACTATTTATAGAGCATTCATAGCATGAAGGATTTCTAGCCTTGCAAATATTTCTTCCGTGAAATATGAGAAGGTGATGAGCTTTACTCCATCTTTCTTTTGGAATTATCCCCATAAGATCTTTCTCTGTGCCTTCTACAGTTGAACTATTAGCTAGCCCAATTCTATTTGATACTCTAAAAACATGTGTATCGACAGCGATTGCTGGAATATCAAAAGCATTACTCAACACTACATTTGCTGTTTTTCTTCCAACCCCAGGTAATTTAATTAATTCATCAAAACTATCTGGCACTTTCCCATCGTAGTTCTCCTCTAGCATGATACATGCATTTATAATATTCTTAGATTTATTATTTGCTAATCCACAACTTTTTATTTTCTCCGCTAATTTTTCTTCTCCTAGATTCACATAGTCTCTGGGGGTTTTTAATTCTTTAAATAACACATCTGTGGTTTTATTCACTCTTACATCTGTGCACTGCGCAGAGAGTATTGTCGCTATTAAAAGCTCAAATTCATTGCTAAAATTCAATTGAGCTTTCGCATTTGGATATGTTTTTTCTAATATAGTAAGCACTTCTAGTGCATCTTTTTTTGATAATTTTTTGTTCATTTAAATTTAATACTCCTATTAATAATAATTTATAACGCTATTAATTATTTCTATCCTATCATCTAACTCCAAAAAATCAATACATTCTTGAATTATTTTATTAACATTAGTCATGCCATTAGACACAGTGCAAAAGGCTATAGATGATTTGTTCCATATATCGTTATCTCCAACTTCCGATATAGAAATATTATATCTGCGTTTCATTTTTTCTATTATACTTTTTATTACCATTCTCTTGTCCTTCAATGAATATGACTCATATATATATAATTCAATTTCACAACAACCTACGATCATAATATCACCTTTATTAAAAATTAAGGGAAGATTAATCTCCCCTTAATTACCTTATATAAGCCCCATCTCTCTACCAACTTTATTAAATACCTCAACAGCAATATCCAGTTGTTCTTTGGAATGAGCTGCTGTAACCATACATCTAACTCTGCCTGTATTCTTAGGAACAGTTGGAAATACAATTCCTGATACGAATACACCATTTTCAAGTAGTTTTCTGGAAAATTCCATTGTCTTTCCCTCTTCTCCAATTATAACAGGTGTAATTGGAGTTTGGCTGTTTCCTATATCAAATCCTGATTGGCTCATCTTTTCCTTGAAATACTTTGCATTATCCCAGAGTTTATCTGTATATTCAGTTGATTCCATCAACATTTTTATAGCTTCAATTGATGCCCCGACTGCTGCTGGAGGCAATGAGGTTGAGAAAAGTGCAGGTCTAGCTCTATGGCTTAACCATTCATACATAGTTTGGGAACCTGCTACGTACCCACCAACAGAACCAATTGCTTTTGATAATGTTCCAATAGAAAAATCCACTCTGTTGTGAAGTTTAAAATGATCTACAGTTCCCCTTCCACTTTCACCTAATACACCTGACCCATGCGCATCATCTACATATGTCATTGCATCATACTTTTCAGCTAATTCAACTATTTCAGGCAGTTTAGCAATGTCCCCATCCATGCTAAATACTCCATCGGTTATGACAAGTATATTTTTGTATTTTTTTCTACTCTCTTTTAATACTTTTTCTAAGCTATCCATGTCAGAATGTTTATATATCGCTCTATCAGCTTTAGATAGCCTAGAACCATCTATTATTGAAGCGTGATTCAACTCATCTGAAATAATTATATCTCCTTCTTCAGTGATTGCCTGTATTGTTCCTGCGTTGCAATTAAAACCAGATTGATAGACAAATACAGCCTCTTCCCTTTTGAATTCTGAAAGTATTTTTTCTAAATCCTCATGAATCTTCATATTTCCAATTATCGTTCTTACAGCGCCTGATCCCGCACCGTATTCTTCAACAGCTTTTATCGCTGCTTTTCTAAGCCTTTCATGGTTCGCAAACCCAAGATAGTTGTTAGAGGATAAGTTAATAACTCTTTTCCCATTCAAAATAACTTCAGGGCCTGTAGGAGAATCTAAAACGGGTAATTTTCTATAGACTCCTTGATCTTTTAATTCCTGAATCTTCTCTTTTAAAAAGTTCAACTCATGTACATTCGACACTTATATCCCTCCAAATTTTAAATTTACAATAGAATTATATCATATTACTAATCTATTTAGATGAAAATTTTGTTATATATCTAGCAATATATGGCTTTAAAAGTTCCGACTTGTTCTCCATTAGATATTCAACTATTTCATCATCTATATATCCGATATTTTCTAGCGCAATGATTGCATTTCTTACTAATACATTTTTGCCTCTCCAACTTCCCGCCATATCACCATATTTATTTTTGAACTCTTCGTTGCTCATAATTAAGATCTCTTTAATATATACTACTCCATTTGTTTTATATGGTTTGAATTCATCGAAAGTGGATTCTTTTATATTTTTATTTTTAGGGCATACCATCTGACATATGTCACATCCATAGATATTTATACCCATTTTTTTACTTTCCTCTTCGTCTAAGTACTTTTTCGTTTGAGTAAGATATGAAATACATTTTTTTGGATTCAGTTTATATGGTTCTTCAATAGCTTTTCCTGGACAGCTTCTCATACAAATATCACATTCTCCACATTGTGATTCTATTGGAGAATTGTATTTGTCTAAATACAGATCTGTAAGTATATATCCTATAAAAATAAATGAACCGTAAGTCTGGTTAATTATGCTCGTATTTTTTCCGTAATAGCCTATACCGGCTTTATAAGCAATTTCTCTATCTACTAATGGTGAAGTATCCGTTATTATCGAGTAATCAAATTTTTCATATTGTGATAATTCATCCACTAACTTTTGCAAATATTTTTTAATCACTAGATGATAATCCATCCCCCAAGATGATCTAGATAGCTTACCAAAGAGTCTATCCTTACTGTCATTTCCATTAAAATTTGCATAGAAGTAAGGAAAACCAACTACAATTATGCTATTTGCTTCCCCCATGATTTTCTTTGGATCTATTCTCTTTTGTAAATCACTAGCCTCAAATTCTGTGTTGAGTTTCTTATCAACTCTATCCTTAAGCTTATTTTTAATCCTGTTTAAAGGGGTTATATCTGTAAATCCTATTAAATCTAGGCCTAATTCTAATGCTAAATTTTTTATTAATTCAACTTTCATTCTATCACCTACTATTAATTGTTACACTTAAATCATGCTATCAGATTCAAATTAAATATGTTATAATATCAGTGGAAAAGGGGTAGATTTAATGATTATTAACTTAAATAAAAAATCCTTTAAGAAATTTGACTTCGTGTTGTTAGTTACAACTATTCTATTGTCTATCTATGGAATAGTTATGATATATTCAGCTACTTTAAGCTTAAATAGCACTAGATATGTTGAAACTCAAGCCATATCAACAATTATTGGATTGATAGCAATATTAGTCCTTATATTCTTTGACTACCAGATTTTAGAAAAACTATACATCCCAATTTATATTTTGTCAATTGGTTTATTAGTTGCTGTTTTACTTGTAGGAGTAGGAGATGAACAATGGGGTTCAAGATCTTGGCTTTACATAGGATCATTTGGATTTCAACCTGCCGAATTTGCTAAGTTAGGGATCATTATCTCATTAGCAAAAATAATTGATAAAAATAAAGAAAATATAAATTCTCCAAAGGTTTTAGCAAAAGTCTTAATTTTTGCATTTGTACCAGTTGCTCTTATTTTAAGGCAGCCTGATTTAGGTACAGCTATAGTATTTGTTTTTTTTACTGCTGTAATGTTATTTGTGGCTGGTCTAAGGATAAAGTACTACTTAGTAGCATTAGGTGCTGGAATACTAAGTTTACCGATTGTCTGGCTACAAATGGATAACTATCAAAAAGAGAGAATTCTAAACTTTATAAACCCTGAAAGAGATGCTTCCAACACTGGCTACCAAGCATTGCAAAGTAAAATTGCTATAGGTAGCGGAAAGATATTTGGCAGAGGACTGTTTAATGGTACACAGACTCAATTAAACTATCTTCCAGAAAAACAAACTGATTTTATCTTTGCTGTGCTTGTAGAAGAGCTTGGTTTTATTGGAGGAGCAATATTATTGCTACTTTACTTCATAATGTTAATGAGAATGATAAAAATCGCTAAAAATACAACAGATACTTTTGCTTCATTGGTAATTACAGGAATAGCATCTCTGATGTTCTTTCACATTTTCCAAAATGTAGGAATGACAATTGGGCTTATGCCTATTACAGGAATTCCCCTACCATTTATGAGTTATGGTGGTACTTTTCAATTGATAAATTTAGTCTGTGTAGGAATAGTACTCAGCATCGGATTACACAAAGAGGGTTTGAATTTTTAAAAGGGTTGAAAAAATCAACCCTTTTATAATAATGTAACTTGGTTTTTATTTATGATAGCATCTTCTTCTTTTTTTTCTTTTAAGTAGCAGCTTCTACAAAGTGGCTCATATTCTCTCGATGCTCCTATGACTACTCTTTCTTTATCTTTGGTCTTTCTGTGACTAATCCAAGCATCGCTACCACACTTTACACACACAGCATGATGTTTTGTCAGATAATCTGCAATTGGCATCAATTCTTTTACGATTTCAAATGGTTTGCCTTCAAAGTCTACATCAAGTCCAGCTACAATTACCGTTATATCCCTTGATAAAAATTCAGTAATAGTATCTATGATATCTTTTATTTCCCCCTCTAAAAATTGAATCTCATCTATAGCTATTACTTCCGGATTACTATTCTCGCAATATATTTTTATATTCTCTATATTTTCAACTAAAATAGCTTCAATGCTCATCTCATCATGTGAAATTATATCAGAACTCTTAAATCTCGTATCTACTGTTGGTTTAAAAGCAACTGTTTTATATCCAGCAATATTAAACCTTTTGACATCTTTTTCCAATGACGAAGTTTTCCCTGAAAACATAGAGCCTGTATGAATAATTAACTTTCCTTTATATTGATGCAATGCTATTACCTCCACACTAAATTATTCTGTAGTTATTTTTTAACTCCAATATCTTTACCATCTATTTCAACTGAATTTATACCCTCTATCATACTTAGCATTTGTATAAATTCAAAGTCATTTGACCCAACAGGTCTTTTTATAGAAAAATTCATTTCTATAATGCTATCTCCCGATTCTAATTTCTTAATTTCGCTAATTTCTATATTTTTAATTGTGATATTGTTTTTACCTAATACAGTCCCTATTTCTCCAATTAAGCCATTTCTTTCTCTGCTTATTATAGTGAGTTGACTATAAGCATCAGACAATATTGTTTTTTCTAATTTTCCTAAATAAATTAAAGATAACAAAGCGATTATACTTGTCACGATCGCCGCAAAGTAAAACCCCTGACCTATTGCTAATCCAATACCTGCACACACCCATAAACTAGCAGCGGTCGTTAGCCCCTTAATTGTATTTCCATTTCTTAAAATTGTACCTGCACCTAGAAACCCAATTCCGCTTACAACTTGTGCAGCAATTCTTGTTGAATCAGCTCCATCAGTTGCACCATTGATTGATACTAACATCATTAATGTTGAACCAACGCTTACTAATATATGTGTTCTAAACCCAGCAGGTCTATTGCTAGCTTCCCTTTCCATTCCTATAAGGCCTCCAACTATAGCTGCCAAAATAAGTCTAACAAATATATCGCTATTTCTTATCATCCTTTTGCTCCTCCTCATTATTGAATAGGGCTATATTTATGCTATAATTATAATCGAGGTGTATAAAATGAACAAATTATTCTCATGCCAAGGTTGTAAAAACAATTGCACTATCGAAATTACAAAAGACGATGAACACATCAAATACAATGGTTATAAGTGTTCTAAAGGCCTTTCCTATGCAAAATTAAATTCTGCAGAAGAATCCAAAATAGTGACTGCAAGAGCAATCCTTACTAATGGGAAAATGTCAAAAATCCCTGTTAGGACAACACGTGCAATACCTTCTTATCTTATAGCAGATGTAATTAAGCTGATAGAAAATACTAAAGTTGAAGCCCCAGTAGAAAAAGGAACTATCGTAATCAAAAATGTTTTAAATACTGGTGCTGATGTTATTGCTCAACGAAGAGTAGTGTGATATATGTCTTTTCTAAATTCCAAAGTTATCATTATATATAGAATTATACCCTTTAAAACACTTGACATACTTATTGCCCACCAAACACCTTCAACTCCTAACGCTGTACTCGATAAAATAATTGCTGCTGGTACTCTTAAAATATTTAATGTTGTCCCGACAATTGTTGGAGGTAAAGTTCTCCCTAATCCATTGAAGGATCCAGCAGTTCCTATTTCAAGACTCATAAATGCTTGAGATAGACCTAATATTCTTAAATAAGAGCCACCAGCTTTTATTGCCAATGCGTCCTCAGGTGTAAATATGCTAAAAATAGATTCAGGAATCAATATAAATAGTAAAGAAACTGCTAACCCAAATCCTGTTAGAACTCGAATACCTTTATGATATCCTTCTTTCACTCTATGATACTTCTTTGCTCCGTAATTTTGCCCAACAAATGCCGACAAGGCCGCAGAAAATCCGTCAGAAGTAGTCCATGAAAGAGATTCTATTTGTGATCCAACTGTCATCACTGCAATTGGTAAAGCCCCAAATTTTGCAATTATTCTAGTTATTATCATACTTACAAAAGCATGCACTGTATTTTGAGTTGCAGGTGGTAGTCCGAGTTTTATTATATTTATAGATTTAGTAAGATCGATCTTTTTTAATATTTTTACATGTGAGTAAATAAGATCATTCCTCTTTCCAGCAACTACAAAGCCTATTGTGACAATAAATTGAGATAATATTGTAGCCACTGCAGCTCCTTGTATCCCCATTTTCGGGAAGGGCCCTATTCCAAAAATGAGCATTGGATCAATTATTATGTTAAATAAAAGCCCAACTGCATTAGTTCTAAACGGAGTTACGCTATTTCCAGAACTATTAAGTGAAACTGAAAATATTGGGTTCAATAAATGAAAAATAATACCCATTCCTATTATTCTTAAATAAGATTCACTCATATGTATTACATCTAACTCTTTTAAATTAAAAAATGAAATAAGTTCTTTATTAAATATTGTTAAAATGGTAGCGTAAATAGCTGCTATAATAATGCCAGTTTGAAAGCCAGTGTTTATGTATTCCTTCGCTTTATTTGTATCGCCTTTCCCTATATTTTGAGCTACATTTACTCCTAACCCAACTTGTGTGATTAGAACTAGCGAGTTTGCAAGCCACAAGAAAAAACCTGCTGTGCCTGCTGCTGCTACTGCCTTAGTGCTAAGCCTACCTAACCACATGACATCTGTAAGATTATATGCCATCTGTATAAATGAAGTTCCCATTATTGGAATTGCTAACTTTGTAAGGGTTTTAATAATATTTCCTTCAGTTAATTTAATATCTTTTGCCATTCTTCCCTCCACAACGGTAAAATGAAATTTTAAGCTCCTGCCTATTTTGATATTTGCTGGAGCTTAAAATCTATAAATCTTGATTGGTTAAAATCATTGGCCCATCTTTCATGATTGCGATAGTATGTTCATATTGAGCTGACAATTTGCCATCTAATGTTCTTGCTGTCCATTCATTGTCATCTATTTTTATTGAATACACACCTTCATTGACCATAGGCTCAATAGTTATTACCATTCCTTCAGTTAATCTAATCCCTCTGTTTGGCTTTCCATAATGAGGCACTTGTGGGTCTTCATGCATTTGTTTACCTATACCATGACCTACAAAATCTCTTACAACAGAGTATCCATTTGATTCAACAAAAGTTTGAATTGCATATCCAATATCTCCTAATCTATTTCCAACAACAGCTTGTTCTATTCCTATATACAGCGCTTCTTTCGTGACATCTAAAAGATTTTTGGCTTTTTCTGATACTTGCCCCACAGCATAAGACCATGCTGAATCAGCTAGGTAGCCATCATATTTTACAACCATATCTATTGTAACTATGTCTCCTTCTTTTAATGGTTCTTTTCTTGGAAATCCATGACATATCTCATCATTGACAGATGCACATATTGAATAAGGGAAACCCCTATATCCCTTTTGCTCAGGAAATGCACCAATGCTGATCAAATATTCTTCTACAAAACGATCCAATTCTAAGGTAGAAACTCCTGGTTTTATCATCGTAGATAATTTTCTATGAACATCTGCTAAAATTTCACCCGCTTTTTTCATTTTCATAATTTCTTCTTGTGTCTTAATTGTTATCATTTTACTATCCTTTCTTCACATCGCTTATTTCATTTATAAATTTCTTATAAAGATCCGTCTTTCTCATTAATTCAAAATCGTTATCGGCGATTATCCAATAATATAAGCCTTTGTCTATCTCTGTTGCTATATATAAGTCGCTTATCGCTTTCTCATAATTTTTTAAGATTGCATAACAGCATGCTCTATTATAATATAGATCTGAGGCATTTGAATTGAAAATAATTCCTTCAGAAAGTACTGAAATAGCGTCTTCATATTTTTTTGCTTCAATATAAATCTCCGATAAATTTAAATATATCTTATCGTAATTTGGATTTAATTCTTTTGCAATATTATAATGTTTGACTGCAAAATCAGTTTTTTTAATTTCCTTATACACAACCGCTATGTTAAAATGTGATAAATAATATTCGGAAGAAGCTTCTAAACTTTTTTTAAGGTAATATAGACTTTTATCATAATCTTTTCGTCCCTCGTATATAGAGCCAATATTGTTTAAAACATATATATTATCTTCTTCTAATTCTAAAATTTTAAAATATTCACTTAGTGCTAACTCCTCATCTCCTAGTAAATCAGATAATCTAGCATGATTATATAGAACATCTACATCGTCACCATTATATAAAAGTATTTTTTTATAATTGTCTAATGCTTTTTTATAATCACCTATTTCCTCATATAAAATACCTAAATACTTAAGAGCATCAGTATAATTGGGATTAATACCTATAGCTTTTTCCAAAGCTAATATTGATTCTGATATTAATCCCATCTCATTTTTTACAACTCCAATATTAAAATATGCCATGGCTTTATCATTATCATCTGAAATAAATTCTATTGCTTTATTATAGAAAAAAACCGCCTTTTCTTTATCTCCATCTAGATATGACCTTTCTGCTAATAAAAAATAATTTTTTGCTTTAACTTCCATTTTCCATTCCTTTTATAAATTACAAATTTTTCTAAATTTTATATTTCCCAACAATAATATATTTTACATTCTTATGTTCAATTTGCTCTAAAACAAGCTCCCACTGGCTGTTCATCCCTTGAATTTTTGCTAATTCTTCGAAATAGTACATTATAATACCAGCATCTATATAACTAATATTCCCATCATCGATCAATAGTAGCTCAATATAGCCATCATGCAATATAAATCTCCATGGTTGTTTGTTTAATGTAGATGGTGCAAATCTAACGTAGAAAAACAAATCCCCTAATCCGCGATTCTCTAGCTCATCGATGTTGACATTTTTTTCGAAGTTGTCTATATAGACCATTTCTTCTACTCCGATTCTTTCACTAAAATGCTCTTCGGCAAAAGGACTCTTAGGTTTTGGGTACCCTATTGCTAATAAATAATTTAACCTTTCTGAGCCTTCCCCAAAAACTTTCTTCTTTAATTCAGAATTGACATTGCTTAAACTTATCCAGCAAGTTCCAATTCCTAAATTGTTTAACTCTGTAATGAGTTTTTCCATGAAATAACCACTATATATCATAGATACTGGCTTGATCGGTTCGTTCTCTAATGCAACATAATGAGGGCTTTCAATCATAACCCCTGAATATCCTGCAATTCCTTTAAGATTTTGAAAGATGTTTTCCCCATTTTCATATAATTTCATTTTAATTAAATATTGCTGAGCTTCAAAATTTATTTCCGAAATAATTTCATCAACTTTTTTGTAATCATTCTCCGCTAGTTGTTTATTCTTAAATTCTCTTGTTGATTTACGAGTCTTTAAAAAATTCATCATGTTCATAATAATCCCCCTCAATTTTATAATTCTATCATTGTAAATATATTATGTAATAATTGCACTGGCCATTGAAAATAATAGTGCACAATAAAAGCGCTAACCACTCCTAACATAGCTCCAGCCAACACATCTGATGGAAAATGAACCCCTAGGTAGATTCTACTTATTCCAATTAAAAAAGCAAACAGTATTGCAAAAGTCAATAATTGTGGATAATTAATTGAAATGATTGTAGCCATGCAAAAGCTAGCAGTAGTGTGCCCTGACGGAAAAGAATAATCTTTCATATCGATTCCAAAAGTATTTATATCATCTAATACTTTATATGGCCGTTGTCTGCCAAGTGTTCTTTTAAAAATTTGCACAAAAAATTGGCTAAACACAATTGCTACTAAAAGTTCAAAGCCAAAGAATCTAATTTCTTCATCTCCGAACAATATCAATGTAATAGATATAATTGTACTAGATATAGCTCCTCCGATATTTGTGCTATAAAACATGATCTTATCAAAATAGCTGTTTTTGATTCTTTTATTGAATATATTGATAAAATAGTCGTCAAACTTAAAAAGAAATTTTTTCATCATCCACCTCTTGACTTACTATTATTATAGTATATTATTACAAATGAATAAAGAGTATAATTAAAAACAGAGATATAATATTGTTTTTTAGGAGGATAAAATGCAATTAAGTGAAGAACAAAAGTATGCAGTCGCTCATTTATATGGTCCTGCTTTAGTATTAGCCGTACCAGGTTCAGGGAAAACAACAGTTTTAATTCATAGAATATATAATCTAATCAACTCAAAAAAAATTAATCCAAATAAAATACTTTCTATTACATTCAGCAAAGCTTCAGCTTTAGATATGAAGAGAAGATATCAAACTTTTTTCCATGAAAACTCAACAATTCCACCATTTATGACTATTCATGCTTTCTGTTATGAAATTATTCGTGCCCATGCAAAAAAGGAAAGTCGAAGATATTCTTTAATAGAAGATGAATCCGCAAATGTAAATAAATATGCACTTATATCAAGTATTTATAAGAGTATCAACAATAATATTATAACAGAAGAAAAATTGGAAAATTTTTTTTCATATGTAGGATACATCAAAAATATGTGTATAACGCCTGAAGAATTTACTAAGCACAAAAAAATAGATATAGAAAATTTCATTGAGATATTTTATATGTATGAAAAGTACAAAAATGAAAATAATTACATAGATTTTGATGATATGTTGTCGAAAACTTATGAAATTTTAACCACCAACAATAAAATATTGGATTATTACAGGCAAAAGTATGATTTTATACAGCTTGATGAAGGGCAAGATACATCAATTATTCAGTTGAAAATCATAAACCTGATTTCTAGTCCTTCTAACAATATTTTTATTGTAGCTGATGATGATCAATCAATATATGGATTTCGAGGCGCATATCCAAAGCAACTATTAGAATTTAACAAGATATATCCAAATGGTAGTATTTATTATTTGAAAGAAAATTATCGTTCATCAAAAAATATAGTAGATGCAAGTTATTCGTTCATTTCAAAAAATGTGAATAGATATGATAAAGACATTTTTACAAACAATCCGTATAAATCTCCTGTAAAAATATTAAAATTTAAATCTATTTTAGATCAATATGGGTTTATTATTGAAGATATAAATAAAAATTTAGATAAATCAATAGCAATACTTTACAGAAATAATTTGTCTTCCATAGGGTTAATTCATTTTTTAAACAAGAAAAATTATAAATTTTACATGCGAGATTTTAAATTAAAGTTTTTTAATCACTGGTTGTTAAGAGATATATTCTTTTTTATAGAATTTGCACATAACCCAAAAGATATTCATACGTACTCAAAGATATATTATAAAAAAAAGGGTTATATTTCTAAAAAAATGGTTTCTTGGGCATATACAAATACTAAAAATGGAAATGTGTTCTCAAATTTATTATCTTACCCTGGTCTAAGTGAGTTTTATAAAACCAGAATAAGAGAATTAGAACTTGATTTTAAAAAATTATGTAATCTACCAATAAAAGATGCTATTGATTATATAGTTTTTGATCTAAATTATAATGATTACATAAAAGAAAACTGTAATAGGCTAGGATATACATATGAGACAATAATGCAAATGGTTTTCTACTTAAAGTTAATAGCAGAAAATGCAAATACAATTGACGAATTCCGTTTCAAATTGGCAGGTTTAGAAAATGTTATAAAACAATCATCTCAAGAGAAAGCTAGTCTAACACTTTCTACAATTCATGGAGCAAAGGGCTTAGAATTTGATAAAGTAATAATTATTGACTTAATCAATGGTCAATTTCCTAGTTCTTCTAGCATAGATTTAAGAAACGAAGGAAGCTCCTTAGAATTTGAAGAAGAACGAAGATTATTCTATGTAGGTATGACCAGAGCAAAAGAAGAACTTGTACTTACATGTTATAACGTGTTAGATTCAACAATTGTTAAACAATCAGAGTTTATAGATGAATTGTATAGAATGAAAGATTTTAAATGATTTCAACATCGGATGTCAATTTGTATATGACATTCTTTCTTTCAACTATTATTTGAATTTTCTCAGATAAAGACTCATCATCTTTAATCATATTCAAAAGTTCTAGATTTGGATTTATAGTTATAGGATTTCCTACTAGTTTTAGCATAGAATAGTCTCCAGATGTATCGCCATAAGCAAAGCTCTCAGGTAGATTTACGTCATATTTCCCGATTATTTCACTGAGGGCTTTTTCTTTACTTTCAGAATCCCACATCTTGATCAGTTCACCTGTAAAACAATTGTTTTCATCAACCAAATACACAGATCCCCTATACTCAGTAGCTCCATATTTATTTGCCATCTCCGATACTAAAAAATCTGGACTACCCGAAATAAAAAATATATAATGACCCTTTTCTTTGTGCCATTCAATTTGCCTTCTTGAATATTTATACACCATATCCCAGTTTAACTCTATTACATGCTTTGCGATAAGCTCAATATAATCTTTTTTTATGCCTTTTAATTCTTGTACGTATACTTCCGCAAGTATCTCAAGATATTCCTCGAAATCCCCATATCTCTTTTCCCAATCTAGGTATGCCTTTTCAATCTTAGCATACCAAATTTCTGGGCTCACTATTTCAAAAGCAATTAATTTTCGAAAATGCTCTATCATTAAAGACTTTCTAAATATTGTTCCATCAATATCAAAAAATGCTGCAATATGACTCATTACAATCACTCCTTTAAATCCATGAGTTAATTCATAATCTAGGCTTTGTGATATTATATTTCTTATATTAATCATTGTCAAATTAAATATCGGCACAAAGTGCCGATATTTATAATCTTAATACGAAAAATATGATTAAGCCTAATACTATGAAAATGGGTGAGAAAACAAGAATTGCAGATATTATAATAGCCAAGATATCCTTTTTTTCTAATTCGAGATCCTCTTTTTCTTCTGCATTATCATCTTTATTGTTTTTCTCATTTAACCATTTAAAGGCACGATCAATTTTACTCTGAAAAAACAATTAAATCACATCATTTCTTAATTATTCTGATTCAACTTATGATGACAAGCAACAAAATGTCCTGGTCTCGCTTCTTCGAACTGAGGTTGAACTTGTGAACAAATTTCAGTTGCATACTTACATCTTGTATGGAATTTACATCCAGTAGGAGGCTTTATTGGGCTAGGTATATCTCCTTCTAGCACTTCTATTTTAGTGCCTTCAGCGTCAGTAGTTGGTATTGCCGATAACAGTGCTTCAGTATAAGGATGCATCATGTTTTCAAATATTTCTTCAGTATCAGCTAATTCAACAATATTTCCTAGATACATTACTCCAACTCTATCACTGATATATCTTATTACACTCAAATCATGACTGATAAACAAATATGTTAAGTTTTCTTGTTCTTTTAAATCTATCAATAGATTGATGATTTGAGATTGTATAGACACATCTAGTGCAGATACAGCTTCATCACATACTATAAACTTAGGGCTCAATGCAACTGATCTAGCAATCCCAATTCTTTGTCTTTGTCCACCAGAGAATTGATGAGGATATCTATGGACAAAATAAGGAGCTAGCCCACATTTTTCCATAGTGGATAAAATGTATTCTTGTGTTTGCTCACTATTTTTAGGAAACATATTGTGCGCAAATAAACCCTCTGATATAATCTGCCCTACTGTTAATCTAGGATTTAGAGAAGAATAAGGATCTTGGAATATGAGTTGCAAATCTTTTCTGAGCTTTCTCATCTCTTCTTCATCTAATTTTGCTAAATTTATCCCATCGTCTCTTTTGCTTTCATATTTTTCAAAGTCAGGATGATCTTTATACTTAGTTTTAAGATTGATAATCTCTGTTTCGTAATCAGCAATAATCTTATCTTTATTTTCCAGTTCTTTTCTTAATTTATCAATATTTTCATTATCGCTATCAGTTGACTTCCCTTTTGCTTTTTTCTCCTCAACTTTGATCATCAATTCCCTTATTTTGTCTCTTATCTCTTTAGCTTGTATTTTTACTTCATATTGGCTTGTTAGCACTTTTGAAATCTCTGAAAAATCATCTGCAACTAAAAAGCCTCCTATGAGTTCAACAATATCTAGATATTTATTTCTCGCTTTTTTCTCAATTTCACGATATTTTTCTAATGCTTTGTATTTTTCACTTTCATCAGCTAATTTTTCATAATTTTCTCTGTCTTCATTCTCCTTACGCCTTAGCTGATGAAGTTCTTTTACTTCTCTGTCTAAATTCTTATATGTTTCCAGAACATATTTAGGAGCTATATCTTCAATACTTCTTCCATAATATAATGTTCTTCCATCTGTTTGATCATATAATTGGAGTAAAGTTCTTCCTAGTGTTGACTTACCACATCCGCTCTCGCCAACTAGTCCAAAAGTCTCTCCTTCATAGATATCCAATGTTATATCCTCATTGGCTCTAACAAACAAATGCTCAGGACTAAAGAAAGTTCCTTTTTTAACAGGAAAATACTGTTTTAAATTTTCCACTCTTATTAATACTTTTTTACCATCTTTTATTTTAGGCATTCGCTCTCACCCCTTTCTGTGGATAAAAGCATCTAATTTGATGATCACTTTCTACTGTGTGTAGTTCAGGTTCTTCATTCTTGCACTTGTCAGTAGCATATTTACATCTTGGAGCGAACTTACATCCAACTGGCAAATCCAATGGATGAGGCACTGAACCAGGTATTGCTTCTAGTCGTTTCCCTTTTTCGGTATCTAACCTCGGAATAGAATACATTAACCCTTCAGTATAAGGATGCATGTATTTACTAATATCTGCAAAAATTGTTTTCCTTGGTGCTTTCTCAACTACTTGCCCGCAATACATTACAGCAACATCATCTGCCATTTGATTTATTACTCCTAAGTCGTGAGTAATAAATAAAATCGATGTACCTATTTGGGCTTTAAGGTCATTCATTAGTTTCAATATCTGTGCTTGAATTGTAACATCAAGAGCTGTAGTAGGTTCGTCTGCTATCAACAGTTTAGGCATACATGCCAAAGCCATCGCTATCATAACTCTCTGCCTCATACCTCCTGATAGTTGATGTGGATATTGTTTTGCAACTGACTCAGGATTAGGTATCTTAACAAGAGAAAGCATATTTACTACTTCCTTATTAGCTTGTTTTTTATTCATCTTCTGATGTATTATAAAAGGCTCTGCTACTTGCCTTTCTATAGTAAAGACTGGATTTAAAGAGGTCATTGGTTCTTGAAAAATAACAGAAATATCATTCCCTCTTATATGAGTCATTTCTCTAATAGGTACATCTGCTAAATTTTTACCATCAAATATAATTTTTCCACTTTCTATATAACCATTACCATCCAATAACTTGATAATGCTCATTGCAGATACACTTTTCCCACTTCCAGATTCGCCAACAAGCCCTAAAGTTCTTCCTTGATCTATTGAATAAGTTACACCATTTACTGCTTTTACTATGCCTCTTTTTGTTTTAAAAAATGTGTGAAGATCTCTAATTTCTAATAGTGCCATCTATTCTTCCCCCTAACGTTCTTGAGATTTAGGGTCAATCGCATCTCTTAATCCATCACCAATTAAGTTAATGCAAATAACGCATACACCTAAAATAATGGAAGCAAATACCCATCTCCACCAGTAATTTTGAATAACTATACTATTGTTAGCACCATATAGCATATTTCCCCATGTTGGCTGAGGAGCTTGTACCCCAAATCCAAGGTAGGATAAAGTAGCTTCTGTAAGCATACTAGTTGCAAAATCTAAAGTTGCAGAAACAATTATTACAGAAACAACATTTGGTAATATATGTTTAAAAATGATACTCACTTGCTTTATACCAACTGATTTAGCAGCAGTAACATATTCTTGTTCTCTAATCGATAGTATTTGAGCTCTAACAAGTCTTTGTAATCCTGGCCATGATAAAAGTCCTAAGATTACCATGATCAAAAATACTCTTTGATTTGGAGGTATTTTATTGCCAATCAGTGAAGACAATATCATCGCAAATGGTAAGAAAGGTAATGAAGAAACCATTTCTGAAATTCTTTGCAGTACCATATCTACTTTTCCTCCGACAAATCCAGAAACGCTTCCTACAACAATACCGATTATGGTTGATATGACAACAGCAACCGCTCCAATAAAGACTGACATCCTCCCACCGTTTATTAACCTAGAAAAAATATCTCTCCCAAGCTCATCAGTGCCTAAAAGATATCCCTTTAATCCCCAAGTATGAAGATTGTTATTTTCATCAATTGCGTAGTTTTGATAAGAGTCAGTAAAATAGCTTACAACCTTTGCATCTTTTAGCTCTGGTGGAACTTCTGTTTGTTTATAATTATTAGCTCCCCAAGAAACAATTCTTCCACTTTCAGTCAGTGCTGTATAGTGGTATCTTCCCCCTTGAATAGAAATAATTTTTTCGTCTAATTCTGGAGGATTCCCTTCTCCATTAGTTGAAATGTTCCCCCATACAAAAACTTTTCCATTTTCATTGACAGCAGCTACAGTGCTTGCAGTTGTCCCTATATCTACTATTTTCCCCATATTTTCAGGAAATCTAGTATATGCATTTTGTTGATTGCCTAGATATACTACTTCTCCTGATTTAGTTAATCCAATAACTCCATCAGACGTAGTAGCAACTTTATCAATTTGCCCTTGATATGGATTCTTCTCGTTATAATCATTGTTCATTGAATTTCCAAAATAATACACATATCCATCTTCAGTGACTACTACAGAAGATTGATAACCTGCTTCAATTTGTTTTATATTAGTGAGGTTCTCAACTTCATAAGTAGGGGTAGATTGCCTTTGCCTATTATTGCCTGAAAAGAATAATTTGCCATCTTCATTTAAAAAGATAATATGATCAAACCCGGCAGAAACTTGAACTATTTTCCCCATATCTTCCGGTATATTTGCAACATCTAAAGCTGATGATATTTTCGTTTTTCCCCATATATATACATCTCCATTGTTTGAAATGCCAACAGAAAAAGTTGGTCCAATAGAGATTTGCTTTATATTTCCCTGAAGTTCTTCAGGTACATCCATCATATCTAGCCCAGGTGCTACGTTTATTTGAGAAACTTCAGAAAAAGATGTAGTAATTGGAAATATAAATGGTCCGATTAAGACAATTAAAAGTATAATAGAAAACCCTATTAAGCCCGTCATAGCTACTTTATTATCTTTAAAATTCGATATTATAGTTCTGAAAGGGCTTTGGACTAGTTCTTCTTCATATATTGACATGTCACTTTTCCCGCCAAATAATCGCTTAAGGAGGGAAGGCTTTTTTTTCTTTTGATTTGTATCTTTTGACATAGTTCTCCTCCTTATTTATTTACTCTAACTCTCGGATCGACTACACCATAGCTTAAATCAGATAGTAAGTTCCCAAGTAGAGCAAGAATTATATAAAATAATTGGATTGCCATTGCTACATTATAATCTTGATTAGTCAAAGCTGATATATAAAAGTCTCCCATACCTTTTAGGTTAAACATCCTTTCAATTACGAGTGAGCCAGCAAATACACTCATAAGCCAACTTATAATCAAGGTTATGACAGGAAGTAATGCATTTCTCCAAGCATGGGAAAATATAACCACTCTTTCTTTTAAACCTTTAGCTCTTGCAGTCCTTATGTAGTCCATACTTAGTGCGTCTATCATTGCTGCTCTTACATATCTTGTTAATCCTCCTAATGATCCGACTGTCAGTACTCCTAATGGAAGTGCTAAATGATACATAGTGTCTTTAAACTCTTCCCATGCAGTACCTGAGAAGTTTGGAGTATTAAGTCCACTAACTGGGAACCATCCCAATCTTACTGCAAAAAGATATATAAATAATAGTGCAATTATAAAAACAGGAATGCTATATCCAACAATCGTCAATACTTGCACTGATTTGTCAAATATTGAATTTTTCTTAACAGCCGTAAATATACCAAGTGGTATAGTTATAGCTAAAGTAATGATTATTGAAAATATATTAATAAAAACCGTAATTTTCATCGGACTAACTATTACTTCTCTAACAGGTGCTTTGTATATGGATGACATACCAAAATCCCCTTGAAGAACTCCACTCATCCACTTTGCATATCTAATAGGCATAGGATCGTCAAGCCCTAACCTTTCTCTTGCTAATTGATATCTGTATTGATACTCTTCTGCAGTTAGTTTGTTTCTTAGAGGTTCTAATTCAGCTCTCGCTGGATCTCCTGGAATCAAATTGTACAAAAAGAAGAGTGCAATAGACATGATAAAAAATACTAATATCATATACATGATTCGCTTTCCTACGTACTTTATCATTTTTCCCCCGCCTTAAATATAATTTTATCAAATCGTAGTATCATAGAATTTATAGGTTTACATTGGTAAAATATTCTTTTAGATTAAGAAATAGGGGTAACCCCCTATTTCTTAATAAATATTAAATTTTTAATTATATTATTCAGCTACATAAGAGTATAGTATTGCTTTAGAAATTTCGACTAATGAATTTATGTTGTAATCCTTTAATTTTTCATTGTAGAAATCATGGTAAATATTTGAATACAATGGAACATCTGGCAACAAATAATTCCATCTTTCTGCAAATGCTACAAACTTTTGTTTAAATGTTTCTCTGTCTTCAGGATCAACTTTTACCATTTCTTTAGACAATCTATCTAGCTCTTCATCTAAAATAAAGTTTGTATTGTAGCCTTGCTCAAACATTACTGGATCAGTTGTGTATGTTGTTGATTGATCATATACAGGAGTGTAATTAGTTGCTAAGTTAAACATATGATATGTTGGCACTCCGTATTTTGCACCTTGAGTTGGATCCCTGTATAGATAATTCAACAATTCAGTAAATGTCATTACAGTTTGATTTATTTGAATACCAGCAGCTGCTAAATCTGGATTTTCTTGCAATTTAACTACTAGCAAATCAGAAACTGCATTTTGTTCACTTGATGCCCATTCAATGATTAATGGCATTAAAGTACCATCATCCATTTTCTTATATCTAATTCCTGATTCATATGGATTCCCATTTGCATCAAGATTGAATCCAGCTTGGTCTAACAATTCTTTTGCTGATTCAAGGCTGTATGGATATTGATTTAATTTTTGATTTAATTCTGCTTTAGTCTCTTGATAGAACCACATTGATTCACCATAAGGGCCATTTACTACAGAACCAAATCCACCAGTAAATGCCTTAGCAAAGTCGTTTCTATCAATTAAGTGAGCTATAGCTTGTCTAACTTCAACAAATTGTGTTGGCCCATGATCGCATTGGAATTGAATTTTACCATAACCTGAACGTGGATAATCAGTATATGCAAATCCACCTTGTTCAACTAAATCAAGCCCTGCATTTATTTCATCGCCACTAGCCATACCTGATAGTAAATCTACAGAGCCTGTAGCTAATTCATCAAGTGCTGTCTCTTGGTTTACCTTTTTGTAGATCACAGTTTGAATTAATGGCTTTTGACCAGTATAATCGCCAGGGAAGTTTGGATTTACTTCCAAAACTGCTGTCTTAGCAGCTTCATCATAGCTCTTTAATACATATGGTCCAGTTGAAGGTCTAGGTACTTCTCTTCTTGCTAAATTGAGTCTTTCTTCAAAGTTTTCTTTTGTAAAGTTTTCTGAGAGATATGCACCATTGCCATCATCTTTTACTTCAACAGTTTCATCTGTCCAGAATGAAAGTTTAGTTGGTATGACTTTTGCTAAGTAAAGTTCAAAGAAATATGGCACGTTTTCAGCAGCTATAGTAACGGCAAATGTCTTATCATCAATTAGGTTAACCCCTGGGAACTCTTTTGTTGCTCCAGTCGAATATTCTTTCCATCCCTTTAAGTAATAACCATAGTCATTATTTGCTCCCATCTCACCTATTACTGAAGATGACCATAAAAGCACACTTGCTACATAGTCTTTTGCAGTAATTGGCGTACCATCATCATATAATAGACCATCTTTGATAGTCCATGTATAAGTCTTTGATCCATCGTCATTTACAGTGGTTTCATATTTTTCTACTACTGTATCATTGACCAAATATTCGCCTTCAAATGTCATATCTACTGTTGATAAAGCTGTTATGAAATTGTAAACATCATAATCTGCTGCATTATTTTGCCAATATGGAACCCAGTCCCCTGACAATTCAGTTGTGTTGCCAATTGTTAAACTACCAGTAGGGCTAGTTGGTTTTTCGCTAGTTGGTTCTTCTGTTGTCGGTTCTTCCGGAGTTGTCGGTTCTTCATTTGTTGTACAACCAGCTAGCATTGTTAGCACCATGGTAAATACCAAAATCAACACTATACCTTTTCTTTTCATGTAATATCCCCCTTTATTTTATTTAATCACCTGCAATACCTATTTTGGGACTCGAAAGAATATTCTGACCAATTTAGGTGTTAATCAGATTATATATTAAACTTTATAGAATTTCAATAAGTTTTTAATATATATAATAATTTGAATATTATCTATAATTTATTATACTTTAAAGCTTGTTATTGCTAAAGTTTTGTTTTAGGATAAAACAATGCTAACGTTCCAGGACCAGAATGCGCACCAATAGTTGCTCCTATCATGTTTATGATAAAGTTTTTAGCATTATATCTTTTTTCGATCAATTCCTTTAATTTAAGAGCACCCTCTAGATCATCCCCATGAGTTATGCAAATAGTCGCATTTGTAAAATCTTTATCTATGCTTCTTTCTTCCATCAACTCTACCATTCTCGTAAATACTTTGTTTTTCCCCCTGACTTTTTCTAATGGAATTAATTTACCGTCTTTTACTTCAAGTATAGGTTTTATATTTAACATCCCTCCTAATACAGCAGAAGTTCTAGAAACTCTACCACCTCTGTATAAATACTCTATGTCATCAACAGTAAAGATGTGATCAATAGATTCTTTTGCCAAATTGACCCTATCTAGTATTTCATCAACTTCTTTCCCTGCTCTTGCAAACTTTGCTGCTTCTAAAACAATAAGTCCAAATCCACCTGATGCTGCGTAAGTGTCTATCACTTCTATTTTTGCCTCAGGATATTTTGTTAAAACATTGTCCTTCGCTATTACGCTTGATTGATAGGTTGCAGATAGTTCAGATGAAAAACCAACATATACTACAGGTATGCCTTGTTTTGCGTATTGCTCAAACTTTTCTTCAAATGCAATTGGCGTAACTTGAGAAGTTTTAAAAACTTCCTTATTTCTCATCCCATCAAAAATAACTTTAGGTGATATGTCTACTCTGTCTTTGTACTCCTTATCATCTTTTATTATAGTCATTGGCAATACGTCTATATCATACTCTTTAATTATTTCTTCTGGTAAATCGCTTGCTGAATCTGTTAATATCTTTACTTTCATAATAACTCCTCCATTTTCTTTATACTTTCTTATATAATATAAAAAAAGATATACTTATACAATAGATTGATATAAAATAAATGTGAGGAGGGATGAAATTGCAAAATTTAACAGAACGCTTTTTAAACTATGTAAAAATTGAAACAACATCAGATGAAAATTCTCCAACTTGTCCTAGTACAAAAACTCAACTAGAGTTTGCCAAAAAAATTGCTGATGAATTAAAAGAAATAGGACTAGCTGAAGTGGAAGTGGATGAAAACGGCTATGTAATGGCCACATGTCCTGCAAATACTAAAAAGGATTTACCTGTAATAGGTTTTATTGCTCATATGGATACTAGCCCAGACATGTCAGGAAAAAATGTAAATCCAAAGATCATAAAAAACTATGATGGAAAGGATATTGTCCTAAATGAAGAAACAGGTATAGTTTTGTCTCCTTTAGATTTTCCTGAGCTACTAGAAAATATAGGATTAGATTTGATAACTACAGATGGAACAACTCTTCTTGGTGCAGATGACAAAGCGGGAATAGCTGAAATAATTACTGCTATGGAATATTTACTCTCTCATCCTGAGATTATACATGGAAAAATAAGAATCGCTTTTACCCCAGATGAAGAAATAGGAAGAGGAGCAGATTTATTTGATGTGAAGAAATTTGGTGCTTCCTTTGCATACACCCTTGATGGTGGACCTATTGGAGAATTAGAATATGAAAACTTCAATGCAGCCAGTGCAAAAATAACGATACAAGGAAGAAATGTCCATCCCGGTAGTGCAAAAAATAAAATGGTTAATTCAGCGTTAATAGCCATGGAATTAAATTCTATGCTCCCTGTAAATGGAAGGCCTGAATACACTGAAAAATACGAAGGATTCTATCATTTGACAAATATTAATGGCACAGTAGAAAACACTACCATCTCTTATATTATAAGGGATCATTCAAGAGAATTATTTGAAAATAAAAAGAGATTATTGCAAGAAACCGTTGATTTTTTAAATAAGAAATATGGTGATATAATCACTTTAGAATTAAAAGATTCATATTATAACATGAAAGAAATGATTGAACCTAAAATGTTCATCATCGACCTTGCAAAAGAAGCTATGGAAAACATTGGAATAACCCCAAAAATTCAGCCTATTAGAGGTGGCACCGATGGAGCTAGACTATCATTCATGGGATTACCTTGCCCTAATATATTTACAGGTGGGTTCAATTTCCATGGTAAATATGAGTATATACCAATTCAAAGCATGGAAAAAGCTGTTGAAACTATACTAGAAATAATTAGACTATCAACTGAAAAATTTTAATAAATATTATAAAGCTCAGCAATTGCTGAGCTTTATAATATTGATGAAAGTAGTCTTGAGAAAGATTCTTTTATTTTTATTATATTCGATCTTTTGTTGTATTCTTCCAATGTTATCTCTTTACAATTTTTAAAGTCATCTATAAATCTTTTTGTTAATTTTTCATTTATGTCTTTACTGTAAATAAATGCATTTATCTCAAAATTCAACTTAAAGCTTCTTATATCTAAGTTAGCTGTTCCCACAGAAGAAACAAAATCATCCATTATCAGTACTTTTGAATGTAAAAAGCCCTTTTGATAAGTGTAAAACTTAACCCCAGCTTCCAAGAGTTCTCCCATATAACTAGTACCTGCCCAATATACAAAAGGATGATCTGGCTTATTGGGTACCATTACTCTAACATCTACTCCTGAAAGGCTTGCAATTTTTAAGGCTTCAAATATACTATCGTCCGGTATAAAATAAGGCGATTCAATATATAATTTATGTTTTGCATTAGATATCATTTTGAAATATCCATCTTTTATACCCGGCCATTTAGAATCTGGACCACTGCTAACAATTTGAATGCCTGTTTTAGAACTATTAGGATTGTCTATATATGTCTGACACCCTTTAAGTTCATTTTTAGTGGCAAATCTCCAATCAACAAAGAATTGCCATAAAATAAAACTTATTGCTTCTCCCTTTAACTTAATATGAGTATCTCTCCAATTACCAAATTTTTTAGATAGCCCTAAATACTCATCTCCAACATTAAACCCTCCTAGAAAAGCTTCTTTTCCGTCTATTATACATATCTTTCTATGATTTCTATAATTTACTCTAGTGTTTACAAAAGGAATAATTGATGGGAAGAAAAAAGCTACTTCTCCACCTGCTTGTTTTAATGGCTCTAAAGATTTCTTTGATAGTTTTCTTCCACCCATACCATCAACTAACAGCTTAACTTCAATGCCTTCGTTTGCTTTTTTAGTTAAGATATCTAGAAATTCACTTCCAATATGATCGCTTTTAAATATATAATACTCAATATAAATGTAGTTTTTAGCTTTATTTATGCTTTCAAAGAGTTCTTTAAATTTATCATGTCCATCAAAAATTAATTCCACATCATTTTGATAAGTGAATATCGATTTATCACCTTTTAAATGCAAGTTAATAATGTCTTCATATGTGAAGTATTCAGAATTTTCTTCTCTAAATTCTTTAGAGTTAAATAATTCTTCTTGCTCCTTAACCATTTCTTCGAAGCAATCATCTTCGTCTGCTTTAATTTTAAATATTTTTTTCTTTGATAAGTCTTGGCCAACAATTAAATAAAAGAGGAAACCAACAACAGGGAAAAAGAACAACACCATCAGCCATAACCACGTAGATGTAGGATTCTTTCTTTCAAAGATAACCAATACCACTGCGAGTATCAAATTAATCCAAAACAGATTAGAAAATATTAAAAAATAAGCTGATGCGAAATCGTTCATAAATGCACCTCAAATATTAATTACTTTTTAGATTTGTATCTTAAATTTGAATCAAGAATTCTCTTTCTAATTCTAAAATTCTTAGGTGTTACTTCAATTAATTCATCGTTATCAATAAACTCTAAAGCTTCCTCTAATGATAAAAATTTAGCAGGTGACAATCTAAGTGCTTCATCAGAGCCTGCAGCTCTTATATTTGATTGTTGTTTTTTTCTTGTAACATTTACTTCTATGTCTAGGCCTTTAGGGTTTGATCCTACTACCATTCCTTCATAAACTTCTGTTCCAGGTGTTATGAAAAGAGTCCCTCGATCTTGAGCCTGATATAATCCATAAGCAGTAGCTTCTCCGGTCTCAAATGCTATCAGTGATCCAAGCTTTCGTTTTGGAATATCTCCTTTGTAAGGTTCATACCCTTCAAATATTGAATTCAAAATGCCATTTCCCTTTGTATCACTTAAAAATTCTTGTCTATATCCAATTAGTCCCCTTGCAGGAATTAAAAATTCTAACCTTGAATACCCAGATGAATTATCTGATATGCTAACTAATTCTCCTTTTCGTTGCCCTAGTTTCTCAATTACGATGCCTATAAAATCAACACTTACATCTATTATTACCCTTTCGATAGGCTCATGTTTTTTCCCATTTACCATTCTATATAAGACTTCGGGTTTAGAAACCTGAAACTCATAGCCCTCTCGTCTCATATTTTCAATTAATACCGAAAGATGTAGCTCCCCTCTGCCGGATACTTTAAAAGCATCAGTGCTATCAGTTTCCTCTACTCTTAAACTAACATCAGTTTGTAACTCTTTAAATAATCTATTCCTGAGTTGCCTAGAAGTCACAAATTCCCCTTCTCTTCCCGCAAATGGGCTATCATTGACACTAAAAGTCATAGAAAGAGTGGGTTCTGAAATTTTAACAAAAGGTAAAGCTTCTATTTCTTCAGCGTCACATATCGTATCTCCTACTTCAATACCTGAAGGTCCTGTTATAGCAACGATACTTCCAAATTTTGCACTTTCAACCTCAACTTTGTTTAAGCCTTGAAATTCATAAAGTTTTGAAATCCTTGCTTTCTCCTTTTTCTCAGGATGTGCATAATTAACTACAAAAATTTCCTGATTTATTCTCAACTCTCCTCTTTCTATTTTACCAATTCCTATTCTCCCTTGGTAGTCATTATAATCAATGGTTGATATTAAAACTTGTCCTTTACCATTCTCATCTCCTTCAGGAGCTGGAATAAAGTTTAAAATGGTTTCAAATAAATCTTTCATATCTTCTTTAGGATTTTTCACATCTAAAGTAGCAGTACCTTGTTTAGCAGAAATAAATACGAATGGAACTTCCAATTGCTTATCGTCTGCACCTAATTCTATAAATAAATCTAATATTTCATCAATAACTTCATCAGGTCTTGCATCTAATCTATCTATTTTATTGATAGCCACGATTACTGGTAATTTTAATTCCAATGCTTTCTTTAGTACGAACTTTGTCTGAGGCATAGGACCTTCAAATGCGTCAACCAATAGTACTACTCCGTTTACCATTTTAAGAACCCTCTCTACCTCTCCACCGAAATCAGCGTGGCCAGGAGTATCCACAATATTTATTTTTGTACCATTATAATTAACAGCAGTATTTTTTGATAAAATGGTAATTCCTCTTTCTTTCTCGATGTCGTTTGAGTCCATAACTCTTTCTTCTACTACTTGATTTAGTCTAAATACTCCAGATTGTCTCAATAAACTATCTACTAATGTAGTCTTTCCATGATCAACATGGGCAATTATTGCAATATTTCTAATGTCTTCTCTTTTCATATGTTACATTTCCTTCCTAAAAGTTCTTATAAAATTATTTATTCCTAACCTTAATAGTTTACCATAAATACATAATAATTTAAACCAAAATTTAATAATTCCATATAACCCGCTAAATGCAAGTTAAAAAGAAACAAAAAAAAATTAATTTAAATAAATCGAAAAAAATTCTAAAACTTACATAAAAGGTTTCATGGAGAATATAGAAAAGATAAAAAAATAAGTATAAACTAAAAAAGCTGATATTATTATAACAATATCAGCAAAGCTTCTTAATTGATATAGCACGATTATTTTCAACTATAAACTCATCTGATAGACCTTTCACAAGCACTAATCCTCTGCCCCATGACTTAAAATCAAATGGATTATATTCTTCAAAATCATATGAAATGCCTTTGCCTTCGTCTTCAACTTCTATCGTTAATTTATTATCGTATAAGGTAATGGTAAGATTTACAGATTTGTCTTTCATGCACTCATTTCCATGCAATGCACCATTAACAATCAATTCATTTAAAATAACCTTGATATCAAATAATACTTCTTTGTTTGATATCACACAGTTTAAAGTCTTAATAGTCCTATCTATAAAAGATCTTATATATTCTAAATCACTACAAACTGCGCTTTTATAAATATAGTTCATCTTCACCACTTCCATTCTTGTATTCATATGTATTTTACCCATATTTGTCGTATATAATCTCTATATATTGAAATTGTAATATTATTTTTATTTAAGCTATGATATAATACAACTAAATAATAAATTTATTATGAAAGGAGAATTTATATGGAAAGATGGGTTTGTGGTCCTTGTGGTTATGTTTATGATCCTGCTGAAGGAGATCCAGATGGAGGAATTGCTCCTGGTGTAGCTTTTGAAGATCTTCCTGATGATTGGGTTTGCCCTGTTTGTGGCGCTACAAAGGATATGTTTGAAAAAGAATAATTAAGAAAGACCAGTACTAGATACTGGTCTTTTGTTTGTTATACCAACCCATCTATTACTTCCCAAAGCTTATCAATATTTATTTTGTCACTAGAAGATATAGGTATCAGCAAAGTCTCATCTTTTAGATTCATCTTATTTCTTATTATCTTTAAATTGCTTTGCCATTTTCCCTTAGATATTTTATCTGCTTTTGTAGCAACCACTATGCTAGTATAATCATAAGCTTTTAAAAACTCATACATAATTAAGTCCTTCTCAGTCGGCTCATGTCTAATGTCCACTATCATTATAATAGCTCTTAGATTTGGTCTTTTAAAAAGGTACTCATTAACAATGTCTGCCCATTTATTTCTTTCTGAAAATGAAACTCCAGCATACCCATATCCAGGCAGGTCAACAAATCGAATCATATCATTTACTAAATAAAAATTAATAGTTCTAGTTTTCCCTGGTTTGCTGCTAGTTCTTGCTAAATTTTTCCTGTTTAATAAAGCATTTATAAGTGAAGATTTGCCTACATTTGACCTGCCAACAAATGCAATCTCTGGCAATCCATTCTCAGGATAATGTTCTCTATCTACAGCTATTCTTTCAAGCTCTGATTTAGTTACTTTCATCTTTACCACCATCTGCAATGAGCAATGCCCTCTCTAAAACATCATCTAATTTTTTGACGAATACAAATTCTATGCTTTTCTTAACTCTATCAGGTATCTCATTTAAATCTATTTTGTTATCTTCTGGCAATATAATCATTTTTATCCCCATTCTATGAGCTGCAAGAACTTTCTCTTTAATTCCACCAACCGGAAGTACTATACCTCTTAAAGTAATTTCCCCAGTCATAGCGACATCTTTCTTTACTTTTACATTTTTAAGTGCTGATATTACAGCCGTTGCCATCGTAACCCCAGCTGACGGACCATCTTTTGGTATTGCTCCTTCTGGTACATGAATGTGTATATCGTAGTCTTTATAAAAGTAAGGATCAATTCCAAACTTTTCGGCATTTGCTCTAATATAGCTTATACCAGCCATTGCAGATTCTTTCATTACATCTCCAAGTTGACCTGTTAGCTGAATACTGCCTTTTCCTTTCATAACGATGGCCTCAACACTTAATGTATCGCCACCAACCTCTGTCCATGCTAAACCATTAACCACCCCAACTAAGTCTTCATCTTTTACAGTGTCAAATCTAAATCTAGGAGGTCCCAAATATTTGTCAAGATTATTTGCATTAATTGATACTTTTTTAGTCTTTATTTCAACAATTTTTTTTGCTGCTTTTCTACATAAATTAGCAATATTTCTTTCGAGATTTCTAACACCGGCCTCTCGCGTATAATTGCTAATTACAATTCTTAAAGCTTGATCTGAAATTGAAAGATTTTCTAGCGAAAGTCCATGGTCTTTTAGTTGTTTCGGTATCAAATGTCTACGAGCTATTTCATATTTTTCTTCTTCTGTATAACCACTAATTCTAATTACTTCCATTCTGTCCAACAATGCTTGCGGAATTGTAGCAGTAGTATTTGCTGTAGTTATAAACATTACTTTTGACAAATCAAATGCAACTTCTAGATAATGATCGGTAAAAGTTGAATTCTGCTCTGGGTCCAACACTTCCAACAATGCACTCGCTGGATCTCCCCTGAAATCATTAGCTAGTTTATCTACTTCATCTAATAAAAATACTGGATTTTTAGTACCTGATTTTTTTATTGATGATATTATCCTGCCAGGCATACTTCCCACATATGTTCTTCTATGTCCTCTAATTTCTGCCTCATCGCGAACTCCTCCTAAGGACATCCTCACAAAATTTCTATTTAATGCTTTTGCAATTGATTTTGCTATAGATGTTTTCCCAACTCCAGGAGGTCCAACTAAACAGAGAATCGGTCCTTTTAATGTTCCTGTCAATTTTTTAACAGCAATAAATTCAAGTATCCTTTCTTTTACATCATCTAGGCCATAATGATCTTCATCTAATATATTTCTTGCCTTTTTTATATCTATTTTTTCTTTTGTTTCTTTAGCCCAAGGTAGGTCAATAAGCCAATCTATATAAGTTCTGATAACCCCTACTTCCGCAGAATAACTTGGCATCTTAGATAGTCTTTCTACTTCTTTAAGAGCTTTCTCTTCTGCCTCTTTACTCATCTTAGCTTTTCTTATTTTTTCTTTATACTCTTCAATTTCAGATGAATAATCTTCTTCTTCCCCTAGCTCTTTTTGTATCGCTTTCAATTGCTCTCTTAGATAATACTCTTTTTGAACTTTACTTATTTGTTTCCTAACTCTTTGATTTATCTTATCTTCAATTCTTAACAACTCTATTTCTGCTTGCAATATCTTGTGTAAAATTTCTAATCTCTCAGATATATCAAAAGTTTCTAATATCGATTGGTCATCTTCTTGCTTTAAGAAAATGTAGCTTGCTATTACATCTGCAAATCTCCCAGGATCCTCAATATCTTCGACAGTAGTCAGCAACTCTTGAGAAATTTTAGGATTTAATGCTAAATAATCCTCTAAATCATTCATTATTAATCTCATCGCAGCTTCTATTTCAGGAGTTTGTTCTACTTTATCTGGGTTGTAGATATATTCATCAAGTATGACTTCAAAAAATGGTTCAGTTTTTACACATTCTTTTATTTTACATCTATTTAAACCCTCTACTAAAACTCTAATGCTTCCTCCTGGAAGTTTTAACATCTGCTTTACATTGGCCACAGTGCCAACATCATAAAAATCATCCTCTGTTGGATCATCGATTTTTGGGTCTCTTTGAGTTGAAAGTACGATCATTGAATCTGTCATCATCGCATGTTCAAGAGCTTGTATGGATTTTTCTCTGCCCACATCAAAATGTATTACCATATAAGGAAATATTGAAACTCCTCTTAAGGGTATTAAGGGAAGTGTTTTTTCTACTATCGTATATATTTTATCCAAGTTGTTCACCTCTTTTTAGCAAAATAAAAGCCCACATTAGTGAGCCTTTATGATGCAGATTCTTTGTTGCTCTTCTTATTGATTTTGGTCTTTTTCTCTGAGAAAACTAATGTAGGTCCTTGATCATTTTCAATAGTTTCTTTTGTAATAACACACTTAACTATGTCTTCTCTATCAGGTATTTCATACATTATATCTATCATTTTTTCTTCAATGATACTTCTTAAACCTCTAGCGCCTGTTTTTCTCTCAATAGCTTTCTTTGCAATTGTTCTTAATGCCTGATCTTCAAATTCTAGTTCAACTCCATCAATGCTGAAAAGCTCTTTATATTGTTTCACAATAGCGTTTTTAGGTTCAGTTAAAATTCTAACTAAAGCTTCTTCATCCAATTCTTCCAGAGTAACTGTCACAGGTAATCTCCCAACAAACTCAGGAATAAGGCCATATTTCATCAAATCTTCTGGTTGAATTTTGTTCAATAGTTTTGCTATATTTTGTTCTTTTGTATTTATCTCTGCACCAAATCCAAGAGATTTTTTACCTACTCTCGATTGAATGATCTTCTCTAACCCATCAAATGCTCCACCGACAATAAACAATATATTTGATGTGTCAACTTGAATGAATTCCTGATGTGGATGTTTTCTTCCACCTTGAGGAGGTACATTTGCAACTGTTCCTTCTAATATTTTCAATAGAGCTTGTTGCACACCCTCTCCACTTACATCTCTTGTTATTGATGGGTTCTCTGATTTTCTTGAAATTTTGTCAATTTCATCAATATAAATAATTCCTTTCTCTGCTCTTTCGATGTCATAATCAGCTGCCTGAATGAGTTTAAGGATTATGTTCTCTACATCTTCCCCAACATAACCAGCCTCTGTTAATGCTGTAGCATCAGCTATGGCAAAAGGAACATTTAATATCTTTGCCAACGTTTGAGCCAATAATGTCTTGCCAGAACCAGTTGGTCCTATCATCAAAATATTGCTTTTTTGAATTTCTATATCATCTTTTTTACTTGTTTTTTTGTTTATTCTCTTATAATGATTATACACAGCAACTGAAAGAGCTTTTTTTGCTCTATCCTGCTGAATCACATATTCATCTAAACTTGCTTTTATGCTAGAAGGTTTTGGTAGATCCTCGAAATCGTAGTCGTATTCATAATCTATGAATTCTTCTTCGATAATATCTTGACATAATTCAACGCACTCGTTACATATATAAACATTTGGGCCAGCTATAAGTCTCTTGACTTCATTTTGAGATTTCCCACAAAATGAACATCTAAGTTGCTTATCATCAATTTTAGCCATCCAATCACCTCTAATTTCTTTTCTCCATCACTGAATCTATAATCCCGTATTTTACAGCCTCATAGGCACTCATATAATAATCTCTATCAGTGTCTTTTGCTATTCTCTCTAAAGGTTGTCCTGTCCTTTCAGACAATATACGGTTAATTCTTTCCCTTATCTCTATTATCTTCTCAGCTTGAATTCTAATGTCTTCAGCTTGACCTTGAGCACCTCCAAGTGGCTGATGTATCATGATATCAGCATTTGGTAATGCAAATCTCTTTCCCTTTTGTCCTGCTGCTAAAAGAAAAGCTCCCATGCTTGCAGCTCTACCTACACAAATAGTAGCAACATCAGGCTTTATATATTGCATAGTATCGTAAATTGCAAAGCCTGCACTTACAGAACCCCCTGGGCTATTTATATAAAGTTGAATATCTTTTTCTGGGTCTTCAGCTTCTAAAAATAACATTTGGGCAACTACTAGTTCTGCTACTTGATCATTTATTTCACTGCCAAGCATGATGATTCTATCTTTTAAAAGTCTTGAATAAATATCATAAGACCTTTCTCCTCTATTTGTTTGTTCAACAACAATTGGCACTAATGCCATATTTACCCCTCCATTTGTACAAATTTTACTCTTTGTTTAAGCAAATCTAAAACCTTGTCATTTATAATACCCTCTTTTAAGAAATTTAAATCTCCCTTTTTCATGTCCTCGATGAATTTCTCTTTATTATCCGGATCATAAAACTCAGCTATTTTTTCTAATTCTTTTTGTATGTCTTCGTCTGTTGCCTCAATTTTTTCATTTTTTGCAACAGCTTCTAAAACTAATTGTGCTTCTACTTTCTTCTTTGCCACTTCTCTAAAGCTTTCTCTCATCTGTTCAATGTTCATATTAGTTAACTCGAGATATTTTTCAAGGCTAAATCCTTGCATTTTCATTCTATAATCAAAATTGTCTAGTTCTGAATCTATTTGTGACTCGATCATAGCTTCTGGAATCTCAAATTCCGATATTTCTACTAATTTCTCCACAATTTTATTCTCTAAATCAATGTTTTCTTGCTCTTTTAAAGATTTCTCCAATTCTTCTTTAATACTTTGTTTGTATTCTTCTAATGTTTCAAATTCGCTTACATCCATAGCAAACTCGTCATCTAATTCTGGTAGTTCTTTATATTTAACTTCTTTTATGTTTACTTTAAAAGTGGCATCTTTTCCTTTTAAAGATTCCTCAAAATAATCTTCTGGGAACTTTACATTGATTTCAACTTCTTCTCCCTTTTTCTTTCCAATTAATCCTTCTTCAAAACCAGGAATAAATTGTCCAGAGCCAATTTCCAAAGTTTGATCTTTTGCACTTCCACCTTCAAATGGTTCTCCATCAATATATCCCTCATAATCAATAGTTAATATATCCTTATCAACAATTTCTCTTTCACCTGCATCAATAATTCTTGCATTCATGTCTCTTACTCTTTCAAGTTCTGCATTTATCATTTCATCAGTTACAGAGTAATCAGTTTTTTCTATTTCTAAATTACTGTAATCTCCTAGTTTTACTTCAGGTTTAACTTCTACGCTAAATTTAGCAACAATAGGTTTGTCTTTGTCTATGTCTTCGATATCTACATCAGGCCTATTAACTGGTTCCAATTTAAATTCATCTATAGCATATGAGTATGCTTCTGGTAATAAATCATTGATTGCATCTTCATAGAAAATTTCTTTCCCATAATTTAATTCTATCAATTGTCTTGGTGCTTTTCCCTTTCTAAATCCAGGTATATTAAATCTTGATCTATTAGCTATATAAGCCTTTTGTACTGATTCTTCAAACTCCTCTGGTGTGAATTGAGCGTCAAAGTAAACTGTGTTATTTTCTCTTTTTACATAATCAACTTTCATTAATGAACCTCCTATGATAATTTTTCGCTTTTCTTCCATCAAATTATTATATCATAACTGACAAAATTTTAATATAAATAAACAGTATATAAAAAAACCAATGGCTGATACCACTGGTTGATTCTGGTGCGGGAAAGAGGACTCGAACCCCCACGTCAATGACACTAGATCCTAAGTCTAGCGCGTCTGCCAATTCCGCCATTCCCGCAAAATGCTTAAAATTTGCTTGCCTTTATAATTATAGCATTTAATGCTATTTTGTCAACATATCAAAAATTAGTTTTTTATGCATCTTCAGTTAAAGTTTTTAAAAGAAAGGAACCTCTGATTTTTTCGTTTTCACAAATAACAATACATCAGAGACCTTCCTTTTCATCTTTTTATCTCAAATGTATAGCTCGTTTAATATCAAAATATGTGTCATTGTTTTCTAAAAACTTATTATCACACCACCATCATTTACATATGATGTTGACAATCCATTAGTTTCAACAATTATTATATCTTTGAATCTAAGTTTCTCTATTTTTGCTTTCAATCCTAAAGCTTTTTCAATTGCATTTGCATGTGAAATAACAGCTATTCTCTCTGAAAAATTTACATTTGTACTTTCTATTATCTCAGCAAGTCTATTAAATACTTTGCTTGATCCTCTCACTTTCTCTGCTAACTCTATTTCTCCTAATTCATTGCTTTTCATTATTAACTTTACATTTAAGATATTAGCAATTAAACCATTGATTTTAGAAATCCTACCATTTTTAATTAAATTTCCCAAATCTTCAGAAATAAAATATGTCTTCATATCGGAGATGTATTGTTCTACATTATTTACTATTTCATTATTCGAAATTCCTTTTTTTATTTCCTCAATTAACTTTAAAAATATCAACACTTCACCTGTACTAGCAGATTTAGAGTTAAAAATATGAATGAACTTATTTTTTTGCTCCAATGCAATATTTTTTGCCGTAACTGCTGAATTGTATGCTCCTGATAATTCTTTTGAAATTGTAATGGCAAAAGATGTAGTACTCTTCATAAATGATTCTAAAAACTCTCCTGGTGAAGGACAAGATGTTCTTATTGGATTTGGACTATCATGCATAAATTTTATCAATTTGTCCCTATCGAGATTTTTATCGTCTACAAATTCAGTCCCATCAACATAAATTTTAAATGGAACTAAATCTATTGATAACGTGTCATTTATTTTGTCTTCAATTTCTTTAATATTTATTGAATCCATTATTTCCTTATTAACATCGCAACTAGAGTCCGCTACAATAATCATATTCATTCCCCTATTCTATAATAATATTTTTTCTATCAAAAATGCCAAGTTTTCTGCTTCTTTTTTTATCCAATCGTAATCCTTCCCTTCTATCATAACCCTTACTAGTGGTTCTGTCCCTGATGGTCTTATCAACACTCTTCCTGACCCACTAAATTTTTTCTCCAATTCTTTAATTGCATTCTCTATTTCTGGAAAGTTTAAAAACTTATTTTTATTCTCCGGTTTAACTCTAGCATTTATTAGCACTTGTGGAAAGTTCTCCACTAAGTCATTTAGAGACGAAGCTTTTTCATTCTCATTTATCATTATTTTTAGCAATTGCAATCCTGTCGCTAAACCATCTCCAGTAGTATTTAAATCCATGAAAATAATATGGCCTGACTGTTCTCCTCCAAGTACAAAATTTCTTTTTTTCATCTCTTCAATTATATATCTATCCCCAACAGGAGTTCTCATTAAATTAATCCCATTTTGAGATAAGAATACTTCTAACCCCATATTGCTCATTACAGTGGCAACTATTGTATTATCATTTAAGTGATTTTGCTTTTTTAAAAATCTGCCACAAATCGCAAGCAAATGATCTCCATCGATAATTCTACCTTTTTCATCTATTGCAATAATCCTATCTCCATCTCCATCAAATGAAATTCCTAAATCTGCATTTGTATCTAAAACTAGTTGCTGAGCGAGATGAGGATTTGTAGAACCACAATTATCATTTATATTTGTTCCATCAGGTTGAGTGTTTATTGCAATCACATCACCATTTAGTTCTCTAATTATCTCAGGCCCTATCTTGTACAAAGCTCCATTTCCACAGTCCATAGCGATTTTATAGCCCTTGAGGTCAATTCCAATCTTTTCTTTTAAATACTCTTTATAATGCATCGGAGCATCTTTTTCATAATATATCCTTCCAATGCTGTTTTTAATAGGTCTCAGCTCAATAGATTTATTATTTAATAAAATATCTTCTATCTCATCTTCAATTTCATCAGGCAGTTTATAGCCATCTGCACTAAAAAATTTTATCCCGTTATATTCATAAGGATTGTGTGAAGCTGAAATTACAACACCTGCTAAAGCCTTATATTTACGTGTTAAATAGGCTACTGCTGGTGTTGGTATAATGCCAACTTGTATAACATCGAGTCCTATTGAACATAAGCCTGCACTAATTGCAGCTTCAAGCATGTCGGATGATGCTCTTGTATCTTTACCCACAATTACTGTCCCTCTGTTTCCATGAGTTAAAACAAATCCTCCAGCTCTTCCAATCTCGTATGCAAGTTCAGGTGTAAGTTCTTTATTAGCTACACCCCTGACTCCATCAGTACCAAATAATTTCCCCATATTAGCCTCCTTCATTTAAATCAATTTTTTAAATACTTTCTCTTTACTATCTCTAATAAATCAGACTTATTATTTTTCTTAGGATTTTCAATCACTACTTCGAGTAAATAATCTAAAATTTCACCTAGTAATGGACCTTCTTCTATGCCTAAAGCTTTTAAATCATCTCCATTGACATTTAAATGATTTCTTAAATATGGTTCTTCTACGATTTCTCTTAAAATTCTTCTCTTCTCCTCAAAATAACTCAAGTCTTTATCTCCTTTTTTGCTGAGTTTATCAGCAATTTGAAGATCAATTAAATTGTTTAAATTATCGTAACCTATTCTTTGTAATTGCCTTTTTACATATTTCTTATTTAAATCTTTAGAATAATTCATATGCTCATTTATCAATACTAAAGAATTCTTAATTAACTCATTTGAAAAATGTAACCTGGTTAAAACCTCTTTTGTGATCTCAACACTAGTTTTTTCATGTCCATAAAAATGCCCTATTCCATTTTCATCCAACTTAAAAGTATATGGTTTCCCTATATCATGAAACAATGCAGCAACTCTAACTTCTAATACTTTAGGTGCATTATCCAAAACCTCTAAGGTATGCTCAAAAACAGTTAAATCATGATGTGGATTCCTCTGGTCAAATCCTATTGCTGGGATCATTTCAGGCAAAATAACCTGCAATATCCCTAGATCCTTCATAAGTCTGATACCATAGGAAGGTTTATCAGATAAAAGTATTTTTATAAATTCATCTCTTATTCTTTCTTTGCTAATATCCTTTAATTTGCTAGAAAATTTAGCACACGCATTGGCTGTTTGGACATCTATTGTAAACCCAAGTTGTGTGGCAAATCTAACAACTCTAAGTATCCTTAAATAATCCTCTTTTAACCTCTCGTTCGGATCTCCAACACATCTTATCGTTCTCAATTTCAAATCATTAATTCCCCCGAAAGGATCTATAAAACCAACTTTAGGATTATATGCAATTGCATTTACAGTAAAATCTCTTCTTTTGAGATCTTCTGTTAAGTTTGATATATATTTTACATCCATAGGCTTCCTACCTTTGATGTATTTATCTTCTATTCTAAATGTAGTAACTTCAACTTGACCTTCTTTCATAACAACCGTTATAGTCCCAAACTTTTTCCCTATGTCGACAATTTTAAAGTCTCTAAAAATTGTTTCTAACTCCTTGGGTGTCGCGTTTGTAGCTACATCATAATCATACGGTTTCTTACCAATTATATTATCCCTCACACAACCACCAACTAGATATGCTTCATATCCATTTGATTCTAATATATATATAATTTTATTCACGTATTCAGGAATATAAATATTCATTTTCTCCTCCATTAATTTAAGTATAGCATAAAATCAATATAAAAAAACAAAAAACCTTATCTGTTGTGATAAGGCTTAAATGGTGCACCCTGAGGGACTCGAACCCCCGACCAACTGGTTCGAAGCCAGCGACTCTATCCAACTGAGCTAAGGGTGCATATAAATTCTACTTATTTAATTATATCACAAAAAAAACAACAATAAGTAAAAATTTAAAAACCAGAGAAATTATTCTCTGGTTGATCTGGTGCGGGAAAGAGGACTTGAACCCCCACGTCAATGACACTAGATCCTAAGTCTAGCGCGTCTGCCAATTCCGCCATTCCCGCAAGTGGTGACCCATCAGGGGCTCGAACCCTGGACACCCTGATTAAGAGTCAGGTGCTCTACCAACTGAGCTAATGAGTCATATAATGGTGATCCATCCGCGACTCGAACGCGGGACACCCTGATTAAAAGTCAGGTGCTCTGCCGACTGAGCTAATGGATCAACTATGGGGTGGGTAATGGGATTCGAACCCATGACCTCCAGAGCCACAATCTGGCGCCCTAACCAACTAGGCCATACCCACCATGCATTTGGTGGAGCGGGTGAAGGGAATCGAACCCTCGCAGCTGGCTTGGGAAGCCAGTGCTCTACCACTGAGCTACACCCGCAAAAAAATAATCAGTGATATATTTAAAATTGATATCCAAAATAAATGATATCTAATTTGTGCTGACTTAAATAAGTATAACAATTCGACTAATGCTTGTCAATACAAATACAAAATAAAATTTAGCTGATTTTGAAAAAATATATTACTCGCCTTAAAGCATTATATTTTTAAAATATCTATCATACAGTTCTATTTGAATACCATTTATTAAATTCTTTATCCATAGCTATTTCCCAGATATAAAATGAAGCAATTGTAGAATATGGGCTAAACATATCTTTATATTTCCCGATTGCAATTCTATCATTTATATGTTCACCATACATCATAGACAGCCCTTTTTTAATTCCAAAATCATCAACGGATAAGATATCCTTTCTTTCAAGCGAAAAGATTAATGTCATTTGAGCAGTCCATTTACCAACTCCAGGAAACTTTATCAAAGCATCAATTACTTCATCATCGCTTAGATTTTTCAATGCATCAAAGTCGTATCCATAAATGTATTTTTGACCTATAATTGTCTTTATATATTCTGCTTTTCTTTTACTTATTCCACATTTTCTATAATCAATTTCATCAATTGTTAATAATCTCTTTTTATCAAAATCTTTTGTCAGGTCTATAAACTTGTTCAAAATAGTTTCATAGGCTTTGGAAGATATTTGCTGACTTAATATGTTTTTAATCAAAGCTTTAAAGATGTCTTTTTCTACTTCTCTATATATGTGTCCATATTGAGTAATGGCCATCGCCATATTATTATCTTTCTTAGTCAAATAATCTTTTTCTAAGTTCCCATATTCAAAATACATTGTTAATTAATACTCCTTATATTTATTTGTTTCTACAGGCAAACCTTTCTTTAGAAGTCGCTTTTCCACATTATCTTTGACAATTGAATAAATAAATACAAAAAGTGGAACCCCTATAATCAAACCAATAAATCCAAATATTTCTCCAGATATTAATAGTGAAAACAATATCCAAAATGCTGATATACCAAGTGAATCTCCAAGGATTTTAGGTCCAATTAAGTTACCATCTAGCTGCTGAATTATCAAAATAATTACTAAAAACCAAAGAGCTTTAATAGGCGAAACAAATAGTATGATAAAAAATGAAGGTATCGCTCCAATAAAAGGTCCAAAAAAAGGGATAATATTTGTTACTCCTATTATAAAAGCGATTAATAATGAATATGGCATTTTTGTGATAATTAAAACTATATAAGTTAAAATCGCAATTATTATCGAATCGATAATCTTCCCAACTAAGAATCTTCCAAATATATTGTCTGCTCTCTTTGTCAACTCAATGTTTCTCGTTGCTCTTTCTTTTGAAAAAATGCTAAAATTCAGTTTCTTTAGCAACATAGAAAATCTCTCTTTATCGATTAGCATGTAAACAGAAATAATAATTCCTAATATTATGTTCCATATACTTGAAAATAATCTTCCTGCATAAGTGCCTATTAATGGCAATGAATTGGAAATAAAATTAATTATATTGTCAACAAAATTATTCCATCTTAAAACAATGTCATCAATGTATGACTGTGATATGTTTAATTTACTTATAAAATCAATTATGCTTTTAGATAAGGAATCATAATTATTAATAACCATATAAACTGCACCAGTTACAGAATTGATCAGTTGTGGTAAAACTAGGTAAATAAATAAAAATAAACCAGCAATCAACAATAAATATGTCAATAATAAACTAACTATCCTCTTTACTTTATTTCCTTTTCGTTTAGATAATAATGGGCTTATTGCTTTCCTTTCAATAAAATCCATTATAAAATTTGCTAGATAGGCTATTGCAAATCCTATTGTAAATGGGGCAAAAACTTTTATATACCTGTTTAAACCAGCTATAAATAATCCAAATTCTGAGATTATTATGTAAAAAAGCATGCTAATAAACACAACTATAATGGAATATGCTGAAATAGTTGTATATTTTTTATTCCATTCTATTTTCATTTTATCCTCCAAATATGTGTATTTAGAATTCCTTTGCTAATTCAATTAATGCATCATCGCACACTCTATAAACTGTCCATTCATCCATTGGTATAGACCCTAATTTCAAATAAAAATCAATCGATGGTTTATTCCAATCTAAACACCACCATTCAAATCTTCCACAATCTTGTTCTACAGCTGTCTTTGCCAAATAAGCTAAAAGTGTTTTACCTATACCTCTTCCCCTCATTTGCTCTCTTACATATAAATCTTCCAAATATAACCCAGGTTTCCCTAAAAAAGTCGAAAAATTATTAAAATACAGCGCAAACCCGACTTCTTCGCCATCATAAACAGCAAACACGACTTCAGCTTTTTTTCTGTTAAATATTGAATCTTCAATTATCTCTTCTGTTGCTACTACTTGATCAAGCATTTTTTCGTAATCAGCCAACTCTTTGATAAATTTCAAAATCAAAGGCACATCTTCTCTAGTAGCTTTTCTTATGTATAAACTTTCAACCTTAGTTGGTATTAAATCTTTCATTTAAACCACTCTCCAGTATTTTACTTATTCAAAATTTTAATTTAATTATATCACACAGTTTAATTTTAGTGATATAAACTTTAAATTGTTTTTAATTGGTATTTTTAGGGTAACAATTAAATGTAAGAATTTAATAGGAGGGGATCTTGTGAATAAAAGAAATATACTGTACATTTTAGGTGGTTTGATAATGATAGTGGCTAGTATTGCTGCTTTTGTAAATCCTTTAGCTACAGTTACTACTTTGGCAATGATTATTGGAGCAGTAAGTTTAGTAAGAGGAATTATGTTGATAATATCTTATTGGAATATTAAAGAAGAGTTTAATTTCAAAGCTAAGTTTATGTTATTCTTCGGTATCTTATTGACTTTATTTGGAATATTATTGTTGTTTAAAACAGAATTTGCAATAAATATCATGACATATGCAGTGGCAGTGTGGTTTATAGTAGAGGCTATACAAAATTTTTTCTCAATTGGAGATTACAAAAAATTTAGTTCAGCTATTTACACTACAAATATAGTAATTAATATTCTACTTCTGCTCTTTGGAATACTATTACTTCTTAATCCTCTAATCACTTGGATAACAGTTTCAGTTTTAATTGGTCTAATCCTATTAGTAGCAGGACTAAACTATTTAATTTATGGCATCGTATTTAGAGAATAGATATAATCAAAATCATTATAACAAAATCTAAAGCTCAAAGAACCTCATTACTGTTTCAGTAATGAGGTTCTTTCTATAAAATCATATGTTACATAATGCCAAGTAATACCATCACAAATGCAAATACTAATATTCCGAGAAGAAGTTTGTTTGTGCTCCATCCTTTCTTATCGACTAAGTAATAGCTAACTAGAGCGACAATTAAAGGCATGAGATTAGGCATTATTTTATCTAATATTTCTTGAATGCTGATAACCATGTCTCCAGCTTTATATTGTAATGCTATAGGTGCTTTAATTACAGTAGAAGCAACGCCTCCAATTACAATCAACCCTACCATAGTCAAAGTTGTAGTTACTATTTTCTTAGTTCTATCGTTAGTGAGTATACTAACAGCATCAAGTCCAAGTGAATATCCTCTTACGAATAGTCCATATTTGATTGGTAGTACAATAGCTAACCACAAGGTCAAAAATACTATAGCACCGATTGGTGACCCGTTAGCAGATAAGCCAATACCTATGCTTAGCAATATAGGATTTAATGTTCCCACAAGTAGTGAATCCCCTATCCCAGCAAACGGGCCCATTAAGGCATTCTTTGTACTCAATATTACTTCTGGTTCAACATCTCCGTCTATAGCATGAGATTCTTCTAACGCTAGACAAATACCTGGTATAATTGATCCAAGTTGAGGTTCAGTGTTGAAAAATGTCAAATTTCTCTGCAGTGCGTCTTTCAATCCTTCTTTATCATCTTCATATAATTTCTCGAGAGCACCCGATAAGCTGTGTGCAAACCCTGTACCCATCATTCTTTCATAATTGTGAGAGCTTTGATGAAAGAAAAGCCATCTTAATGAAGCTTTTGAAACATCTTTCTTAGTGAGTTTTCTTTTATTCTTCATAATTACCCTCCTCATCTTTAAATCCGTTCGATTCATTTACTGTTCCATTTTCTGTTTGTACTGCCCCATATTTACTGTATTTAGCCATAACATAAATTAATGATAAAGATGCTGCAATAAATACTAAAGATGTTATTGTTATATTAAATGAAGACATAAATACCCACCCTAGAATGAACAATAATATCATCCATTTTTCATCAAGAATTTGCTTTAATAAAATTGCAAAACCTAATGCAGGAAGCATCTTCCCTCCAACAGCTAAAAATTCAAGTACTATTGCAGGTAAACTAGCTAATAAGCTTTCTGCAAATGGTGCTCCAAAATAGCAAGTTAAAGATACAATAAAAAATCTTTCTAAGAATGAGACTGAAGTTCCCATAACATTCGAAATTCTAACTCCTCTAGCATCAGCTTTTTCAGCACATCTATCAGCTCTGTGAGAAAATGCTGCTTGAACAGTCATAGTAAAATTATGAAGTGCAACTCCCAATGCTCCTAATGGTATTGCTAAAGCAACAGCTGTCTCTGCTCCACCACCAGCTGCAATTGCCAAAGGTATCCCTATATATGCTGCCAAGTTCATATCTGATGGAACTGCTCCACCAGGAGTTATTTGTCCAATGAATATTGCTTGTACTGCTACTCCACATAATACACCAGCAGTAACATCACCTAAAATAACCCCACAGATAAGTCCTGCAACTAAAGGTCTACCTATCCCGTACCATCCCCCTGTAGTTCCAAAAAGCCATGGTACTTGATTCCTTCCTAGGTAAGCAAACAAACCTATTAATAACGCTTGCCATAATTCCATTTTTACCCCTCCATTAAATTATTAGATTATTAAAATCAACTTTTGGATCGTTAGGTACCATTTGTGCAAAAAAATCTGTGCCATTATTAATCAATTGCTTTATAATGTTTTTTTCTTCCTCATTTAAGTAAACGGTCTTTCTATATTGTGTAGTCCCTTCTCTTCTTGGAACATTTCCTATGTTTACTTCTTTAAATCTGTAGCCTAATTTATCCAACTTAGACAACGTTTCAATATTTGTTATTATAACTAGGATGTTTTCCCCAAGATATGCTTCACTATCATTTAACCTCTCAAACGCTTTCTCAACTGACAAAACAGATAATTTAACAGAATTGGGTTTTGCCATTTTTAAAGCTGCTTTCTGAACATCATCTTTTATTATGTAATCATCAATGACAATAATTCTGTCTATCCCCAAGTTACTAGTCCATGCAGTAGCTACTTGCCCATGTATTCCGCGATAATCAACTCTCACTCCTTTAATAGTATAGTTCTGTTTATTTTCATTTTTTAATTCAGATTTATGATCCACTCTTTCCACCTCCCCTTCATTTTTTTGTACGAATGATTCTCTATAATTGTCAACAATAACCATCATGGAGCCTTTAGCATCGTTTAAAATGTTTTCGGTAACTTCCTCTCCCATAGCAGCAGAAAGTACCATTGGCAAATTCATCCCAGTAAAGACAATAGCTCTTCTATCTTTAGAAAATTTTTCATATGCTGTATTAGCAGGAGAGCCCCCTTTAATGTCAGCAAAAATGAAGATTTTATCATAATTTCTTAGCTGCTCATCTAGTTCATCTAATTTGTCTAAGTATTCCTTTTTCCCATATTCCGGAAGTAATGGAACAGAAAATATCCCATCTTCTTCTCCAGTAATCATTTTAATTGCTTCTTTCATAGCATTAGGTAAATTGCCGTGACCAACTAATATAATTGCTTTCATGCTCTCCCCCCAAATTTAGAACCTAAGCTGTCATAATCTTCAGGATTTTTAGATTCTGCAGCCACAGATTCTCTTTTATTAACTTTCCATTCTTTTTTTACCTCAATTGGCCCTTTTAGCAAAGGATCATCGGTATTTATCATAAACTCATCTAACTTATTCCTCATGAAATTAAGTACATCCTGATATTCATCATTTTCTGCTAAGTTGTTTTTTTCAAACACGTCATAGAAAAGATCAAATAAATATTCTTCGTCTTTTTTAAATTCGTTCAATCCATTTTCCATATAAAAATCCTTAACTGGTGATGAATCAATGTTTGATTTGTTTATCTTTAAATATTCCTTATCAAAGTACTTTATGTACTTATATCTCTCTGTTCTAACTGATCTTACAGGCTCATACGATGTATGAAAATTTATTTCACTAAATACAAAATCATCTCCTACATAATCTTCCCCATTAAAAATTTTTGCGAAACTTTTACCTTCAAGATAGTCAGGTTTTTTAATGTCAAGCAAATCCAATAAAGTTGGGAGTACATCTATGTGAGAAATTAGGCCTTCAAAAGATCTTCCCTCATATTTTGAATTAGGTACTCGTATCGCTAACATAACTCCTATACCATTGTCAAACAGAGTGCATTTAGCAAAAGGAAATGCTATCCCATGATCTGTAGTCAAAATGATAATGGTGTCATCATAAATACCAAGTTCTTTTAGTGCAGAAATTATTGTCCCTATATTTGAATCCGCTATTTTTAAACTGGTTTGGTATCTTGCAAAATCTTCTCTAGTTATTTCATTATTTACTATATTGATCGGTGGAACTGAATAATCTACGATTTGATCGTCATCTATGTTTGAAGGAAATTTTCTATGTGTAGCGTGCATTCCGTATGAAATGAAAAATGGTTTAGTTCTATCATATTCTTTGAGAAAATTAACTAAATTCTTTGCATTTTCAATGTCCCACTGTATTAAGTCTTCTCCCTCATAACTTGAATTGTCAGCACTTAAATCTATTTCATACCCCAATGTTCCGATAGCTTTTTCATGTTCTGTATAATATCCTATTTCATGTTGTACACCACATAAAGCTGTTAGAAAGCCATTTCCCCTTAATATATTGGCTATGTGTAGATCTCTTTTTAATTCAAAGCCTCTTTGCGCTAATCCAAGCATCCCATTTTGGTGAGGATAAACTCCAGTCAATAGTCCTGCTCTGCTAGGCGAACATGTTGGTGCAACACTGAATGCATTTTGAAAAAATACAGCTTCATTGCAAAAACTTTCTATATTAGGTGTATTTACTTTATAACCATATGGACTTATAACTCTACCTGTATCATGAGTATGAATATATAAAATATTCATCTTTCTCCCTCCTTAAACTTGTTAGATACAATATATCATCGATTTATATATTGCACAATGCACTTGACATATTTTGATATAACAATTTAAAATGTAATAATACAAATATTAAATTTATAGTAGAAATATTTTTTATATTTGATATAATTAGAATATTGAATAATAATTAGGAGGACACTTATGGGATCTCTACCGCTTTATATGATGATAGCAAACGAACTAATAAAATCAATTGAAAACGGTGAATATAAGAAAAATGAAAAGCTACCAACAGAATCCAAATTATGCAAAATTTACAATGTGAGTAGAATAACAATAAGGCAAGCATTACATGTATTGGCACAAAAACAATACATTGAAAAAATACAAGGTAGTGGTACTTATGTTATATATTCTAAAACATCTGTGCTAATCGGAAGATCGTCTAAAATAATTTCATTTTCTGATGAAATGAGAATGAAAAACATCATACCAAGTGCAAAAATAGTAGATTTTAGACTTGTTAAATCTGATAAACAACTATCTGAAGAATTAAACACCGAGTTGGGTACTAATCTTATCTACTATGAAAGAATATTGCTTGGAGATGATTTCCCATATTGTTTTGAAAAAGGATATTTACCGGTATCTTTGTTTTCAGATATCACAATAAAAAATCTTGAAAAATCAAAGATAGAATACATAGAAAAAGAAAAAAATATAGAAATTGGATACAGCCATCAAGTTGTACGAGCTTTAATGCCTGATCAAAAACTTCATGAACTATTAAAAGTCAAATTAAATACCCCCTTAATAGAGATAACTCATGTAACTTACACACCAGATGACATCCCGATAGAAAAAACAAGTATTATTTTCGACTCAAATCTATATCAAGCTCATTTTATAAAGTATAGGAAATAAAAAATTATCTACTAAAAATAAGGACTGATTAAATGAAAAGTATATCATTGCTAATAAAACCTTCTTCCAATTTATGCAATTTGAATTGTAATTATTGTTTTTATCAAGATGTTGTAAAGCATAAAAGAATAATCACTAATAAATTTATGTCTGTCTCGACGATGAAAGAAATCATAAGTCAAATTCATAAAAACCAAAAATATTTAAGCGAAGTTAACATAGTATTTCAAGGAGGAGAGCCCACATTAATTGGGAAAAATTTTTATGAATCATTTATTTCAAGTATGAAATCAAAAGAATTAAATAACCTAAAAATTAACTATTCTATCCAAACTAACGGTATTTTAATTGATGAAAAATGGTGTGAATTTTTTGCTGAAAATAATTTTTTGGTGGGGCTTTCATGGGACTGTCTAGAGGATATTCACAATTTATATAGGACTGATCACAATGGATTACCAACTTACGACAAGATTAAACATACAAAAAAATTATTCGATTCCTATAATGTCAATTATAATGTTATCTCTGTTCTTACTAACGACTTAGCATCAAGAGCTAAAGAAGTATATGATTTCATAAAAAATGAAGATATTAAATTCATACAATTCATACCTTGTATTAATGGTTTGGGGAATAATCCAGTTACTTCTCCAGCATTAACTCCTAAAAATTTTAGTAAATTCTATAATGAGCTATTTCAAATGTGGTCTAGAGCTTTAGATCCGAATGATTACATAAGCATAGGTTTTTTTGACAACTTGATTTCATATTTGGATAAAGGAATAGTAAGCTTTTGTGGAATAGATGGTAATTGCCACTTTCAATATGTAATAGAAGCAAACGGCGATGTCTATCCTTGCGATTTCTATGCAGTTGACCAATACCTCTGTGGTAATATAAATAATTTAGACTTGTTGGATTTTCCATTTACTAAAAATGCTAATAAATTTATTTCAGACAGAAGTTCTATATCTAATTTCTGCATAGATTGTAAGTACTTTAATTATTGCAAAGGAGGCTGTAAAAGGCTTAAATATAATATGTATCTAAATGAAACCGAAACATACTGTGGGTTTAAAGATTTTTTAGAAAAACATGAAAAACAATTATTAAAAATATCAAATAGATTTAAATAAACATTTTTAAAACCAATATTATTTATCTACTCCACTACCAATGTAGAAACTATTATCATTTCACTCTCAGCTACTGAACTATTTATGGTCATTTTTATTATAGTCAATTATATATCTAGAAAACCAAATTCATAAATAGCTGTAATCTTTATTTGAGTTAACCTAGAAGTAGAAAGGTGATAAGTTATTAGTTGTATTTAGTGTTCAATTTATAGTTTGTATGATTACCATGTTAAAAGTATTCATTAAATATAATCGGGTAGGAGGAAAATAATTATTTTATTTTCCGACCTCCCACACCACCGTACGTACGGTTCTCGTATACGGCGG
>NZ_SRIB01000004.1 GCF_004684055.1 Soehngenia longivitae | reverse complement strand
AATAGAGAAAGAAAGTCATCTTGATTTTGATTATAAAACTTATCAAAATCATTAGAAATATCACAAAGATTTAATTGTTTAGCTGAAACTGGCATAAGATTCTCCTTTCTGTTTTGTTTTGAGTTATACACATTTTGACACTGTATATATACCCAAAATGGGGGAAATCTAGCCATTTCAATATATAAAAAGGCAGTAAATATGGGAGTTGTAGAGTTCTACAACCAGCTGCTAAAGATGATTAGAAGGGAGGGAGGAGCTTTGATTTATGCTTTGACTGTTATTACTATTTTTCAATCTATAATAAAAATTTCAAGGAAAAAAAGTTCTTACATAATTCTTTTGATTATGATGTTAGTTATATCAATGGGGAATTATTTCAACGCTGATTATTTAGTTTATGAAAGAATGTATAATAATGCAGAATATTCAAGACTAGAACCGGTTTTCTCTCTACTTATGGCTTTAGGAAGAACAATTGGTTTATCATACCATCAATTTGCAGTGATGGTTATATTAATAGGATTTATAATTATTTTGAGTTCGATTAAAAATAAGAATATAACTAATTATGTACTGCTAGCGTACTTGTTCTACCCATTTTTATTAGATGTAACTCAAATAAGGTTTTTTTAAGTGTGGCAATATTTGTATATTCTTCTAAGTATCTAATAAATGATGATAAGATAAGTATTGTAAAATATTTAGTATGCATTTTTTTATCCGCATCAATACATATTTCCTCTCTGTTTTATTTAATATTTATTTTGCTAAAGGTAAAAAACAATTCAATTAAAAAATTTTTAAAACTTTATACGTTTTTTTTAGCAATCTCGTTTGTTTTCATTGTTTTATTAAATAACAATCAAATTCCGTTCATAGATAATCTGCTAAAAATCTTTGATATGGAGATGTATTACGTTTATTTTAATACAAAAGTTGATTTTGGCTTTATCATCCCAGTGTTCTATTATTTAGCAAGTATTTATTTATTAAAGAAATCTTTATCTATTCTCAGAAAAAGTGAGTATTATGGGGGTAAAGAAGAAAAGTTCGTGAATTTGGTATTAGGAATGCACATTATAAGTATTATATTATTTCCTTTGTTTTTAGTGAATCTACAGTTTCTTCGCTTTTATCGTAGTTTGGCAATATTGAAATATTCAGTTTTTGCACTAACAGATTTAAGTATTAAAAGAAAAACTAAATTGAGATATTCGTATAACATTCAAGTGGCACTTTTTGTAGTTATTAATTTTGTCATGGAATTGATTTTACAGGATAGGTTTACAAGAGTATTTATTCCTATATTCGATAATAATCTCTTATTTAAATAAAATATGAATATATAAAATTTAAGTACGATAAATGAGCACTACCTAATAATTAAAGGAGGTAAAATAATGAAAGGTATAATTTTAGCTGGAGGATCAGGAACGCGTTTATATCCACTAACAATGGTTACTTCAAAACAACTATTACCAGTATATGACAAACCAATGATATATTATCCCCTCTCAGTACTTATGTTAGCAGGTATCAGAGAAATTTTAATTATCTCTACACCTCATGATTTACCTAATTTTAAGAGGTTGCTGGGTGATGGTAGTGAGTTTGGAATTAGTTTATCATATGCTGAACAACCTTCACCTGATGGATTAGCACAAGCGTTTATTATTGGTGAAGACTTCATAGGTGACGATAAAGTAGCCATGATTCTTGGAGATAACATATATTATGGGAATGGATTTACTCACATACTTAAAGAAGCAGCTGAAAATGCAAAGGATGGTAAAGCTACAATTTTTGGATATTATGTCAATGATCCAGAAAGGTTTGGCATTGTAGAATTTGATGAAAATGGCAAGGTAATTTCAGTTGAGGAAAAGCCAAAAAATCCAAAATCTAATTATTGTATAACCGGTCTTTATTTCTATGATAATAGAGTAGTAGAGTTTGCTAAGAAAGTGAAACCCTCAGCAAGAGGAGAACTCGAGATTACTGACTTAAACAGAATGTATCTTGAAGATGGTAGTTTATGTGTAAAATTACTTGGCAGGGGATATGCATGGCTTGATACTGGAACAATGGATAGTCTAATTGAAGCAGCAGAATTTGTTCAAATGATTGAAAAGAGACAAAGTATAAAGATTTCTGCTCTTGAGGAAATAGCTTATCGTAACAATTGGATTGATAGACAGACACTTTTAGCATCAGCTGAAAAATATGGGAAATCACCATATGGAGAGCATCTCAAAAAGGTTGCAGAAGGGAAAATTAGATACTAAGAGAGGTAACTCAATGAATATTATAAAAACAGAAATAGAAGATTTATTGATAATAGAACCAGAAGTTTTCGGAGATCATCGAGGTTGGTTTTCAGAAACTTATTCTAAAGCTAAGTTTAAAGATTTAGGAATAGATATTGAATTTGTTCAGGATAATCATTCTATGTCAGCACAAAAAGGAACATTAAGAGGATTGCATTTTCAAAAAAATCCAAAAGCACAAACAAAGTTAGTGAGATGTACAAAAGGAAAGATTTTAGATGTTGCTGTTGACTTAAGGAAAGGTTCCCCTACATATAAACAATGGGTAGGAGTCGAGCTATCTGAGGATAATAAAAAGCAGCTTCTCATTCCAAAAGGCTTTGCTCATGGGTTTTTAACTTTAACTGATGATGTAGAAGTTCAATATAAAGTTGATGAATATTATGTACCTGAGTGTGATAGAAGTATACGATTTGATGATCCAGATATTGGAATAAATTGGGGTATTAAAACTCCAATACTTTCAGAAAAAGATTTAAAAGCACCATTACTCAAAGACAGTGACGTAGATTTCAGCCTAAAATTTATGGTTACAGGAGTAAATGGTCAACTTGGTCATGATGTCATGATGAAATTAAAAGAAATGGATTTTGATGTTATTGCTCCTATGCGAGATGAATTTAATCTTACAGATAAGAACCAAGTTAAAAAATATATTTTAAAAGAAAGACCAAATGTAATTATTCATTGTGCTGCTTATACAGCTGTTGATAAAGCAGAAGAAGAGAAAGATTTATGCTACTTAGTTAATGTAGAGGGGACTAGAGCTATCGTTGAAGCAGCGAAAGAGATTAATGCAAAAGTAGTTTATATAAGTACAGATTATGTATTCGATGGCACAGGATTAGAGCCACATTCTGAAGACAAAGCAACTAATCCTATTAATTACTATGGGTACACAAAAGAGCAAGGGGAGAAAATCGTCAGAGAATTAATTGATAAACACTTCATAGTCCGAACTTCTTGGGTTTATGGATTGAATGGCAATAATTTTGTTAAAACTATGCTAAAACTTGCTGAATCAAGAAATGAAATTAATGTAGTGAATGATCAAATTGGAGCACCAACGTATACAAAGGACTTAGCTGATTTTATTGTCAAATTAATTAAAACAAAAGCATATGGAACTTACCATGGCGTGAATGAAGGTTATTGCAGTTGGTATGAATTTGCTGAATCGATTTTCAAAAAAACTGGGATTGACATAAGAGTAAATCCGATCTCTACTAAAGATTATCCAACGAAAGCAAAACGTCCTTCAAACTCAAGATTATCAAAAGAAAATACAACAAAAGCTGGTATTGATAAAATGCCACATTGGGAAGATGCATTAACCAGATTTATCGAAGAACTAAATAAGCAGGAGGATTAAGAAAATGAAAACTATTTTGGTAACAGGTGGGGCAGGATTTATTGGTAGCAATTTTGTTAAATTAATGCTCGAAAAGCATCCGGATTATAGAATTATCAATGTAGATGCTCTTACATATGCTGGAAATCTAGAGAATTTAAAAGATATTGATAACAACCCTAATTATAAATTCATCAAAGCTGACATTAGAGATAGAGAAAAAATTGAAGAAATTTTCAAGAACAATGATATTACTTCAGTTGTAAACTTTGCAGCAGAATCACATGTAGACAGAAGTATTGAAGAACCAGAAGTGTTTTTAACTACAAATATTATAGGAACTCAAGTACTTTTAGATGTAGCTAAGAAATATTGGAAAGTTAATCCAAGTGATAAATATTGTAAGGAGTATAAAGAAGGAGTAAAATTCTTGCAAGTGTCAACTGATGAAGTTTATGGAGCATTAGGCAAAATTGGAAAGTTTGTCGAGACAATGCCTCTCATGCCAAATAGTCCATATTCAGCTTCAAAAGCAAGTGCTGATATGATTGTAAGAGCATACCACGAAACATTTGGAATGCCAATAAATATAACAAGATGTAGCAACAACTATGGTCCATATCAGTTCCCAGAGAAGCTCATTCCACTAATGATTAACAATTGCTTAAAAGATAAAGAACTTCCTGTTTACGGTGATGGAATGCAAGTGAGAGATTGGCTTCATGTGTATGATCATTGTTCTGCAATTGATACGGTTCTACATAAAGGAAGAGTTGGAGAAGTATATAATGTCGGTGGAAATAATGAGAAGACAAATATTGAGATTGTAAAATTTATTATTCATACTATTGGTAAATCAGAAAGCTTAATAAAATACGTAAAAGATCGACCAGGGCATGATAGAAGATATGCTATTGATAACACAAAGATTACTACAGAACTTGGTTGGAAGCCAGTATATACATTTGAACAAGGTATGAAAGAAACAATTCAGTGGTACCTTGAGAACACTGAATGGATTGAGAATATCATTTCTGGTGATTATGCTAATTACTATGATAAAATGTACTCAAGAGTATAATTTTTGAATATGAATTTTATATTATAAAGTTTTTATGTCAGCCTTTTATCGACATATTCACCTTTAAACATAGCGTTATATAATTATAAATGTGAGCTGACTTGGGACTGTTATTAAGATGATGTAGAAAAGCTACACTTACTTAATATAAAAGTTATTAAAAGAAACTAGTATTATTAGGGTAAAGTTTATATGAGATAAAATTAGTATTAAATCAAAACGGGCATTTAAAACCTGAAGATTTGCCCGTTTAACTTTTATAAAGAAATGTCAGAATATTGCATAAATAGGTTTGCGTGGGAGGTGAATTGTGATGATTAAAACAAGAAAATTGATATTAACTACTTTATTGATTCTATTGTTTGGCATATTTATGGACATTTTATCTTATCAAGGAATCTCACTGATTAGTGTAAGTAAAGAATACATTTATTACGTGTACACAGCTATAGTGACAATTGCTGCCATAAGTGCAACATTACTTACAATAGTTGTGAACTCATTTGATGAAAAATATTATGGATTTTCAATTAAAGAGATTGCAAATTTCAGAAATGATTATTTAATATTATCTCGTATAATTCCTGTAGTATTATCATCAATAGTTATCTCAACATTGATATTAGCTATAGGTATGATAAACACTCTAGTGGCAATTCTTATTACTGTGGTTCTTTTGATCTCAACAACAAGTAAATATACATGGAAGCTAATCAGCGACGAGAACTTTTGTACAGATAGAGTATCGGAAGAAATCAATATTATTGTTGAAAAGAATAATAACAAAGAGATTGAGAGCTTATTTAAAAGATTATTTGCGGGCCTGAATTATTCAATTGAAACATATGGGATTTCAAGTATTGACAAACATTTAAATATGATTTCAAATACTATAGTGAAAAGCAAGTTAACAGAGGATATTTCTATATTGATAGATAAAGAATTAAGGGATACTTTTAAAATTGTTAGTAATTCTATTGGATTTATTCCGGCTATCGACAAAGTTCTTAAACTTTATAACTCAATGGAGCAAAAGTATAGTAGCTATGACAAAAGAGAAATTTTTTATAAAGAGCTTCAAGACATTCAATTTCTAAATGATAAAGAACTTAATTCAAGCTCTATGATTGAGATCTCAAATGGATTTGAGGATCAAAGTTATATAGAGGACGATGATAAGATATTCATACTATACCAATATTTTTTGAACATATATTTCAATGATATTATCAATAAAGGAGTAAAAAATAGTTTGTTAGAAAAGTTGATAATTCATGTTTCTGAATTTCGCTATCCAGTTGAAAACAACTATGATACTATTAAACAGAAGACATTATTATATATCGTCAGAGATTTCATACTGGTTAATAAAGAAATTGAAGATGCAAAGGATATATTAATTAGTATATCAAAGGTTTTATATTCTCAAAGGAATTCAAAAAGCGATAAGCTATTTGAAACAATCGCAATAATCTATTTAGCAATATATCTGTATTCTGAATTTGAAACAGAGACTTTATATAAAGAGCACCGTAAGAAATTGAAATCTTTAATTTATGAATATGAGCGAAACATTCATACAAGTAGAATATCTTTTAACTTAGTTATTAAAACATGTTTTAAGCAAATAGTGAAGGCACTTTGGAACTTGTCTCCTCAAGATTATAAAGAATTAAAATTTCTTGAATACTTTCCTCCGAAATTTATTGTCAAGACTAGTGTGTGGAATATAGATATGGGAGTAAACTTTGCTATATTTAATTACTTATTATCATATTATGAGTTTGGACTAATTCCATATAAGATGATAAATAATTGGGATGGAATAGAAAACAAAAAATTTTACATTGGTTCTATGTTGGATTTCTTTGACTATGACACTCAGACTATTAAAAAGCCAAATCTGGATAAGATGGAAGAAATATCAGAGTGGATTGGTATTAGATACTCATTAACACTGGATGTTCAAAAGGGTATGTTCAAAAACTTAAATGAAGAAATGGAACGATTAGTGGACGAAGAATTAGAAAAAGCAGTTGATACTGTACCAAAAATACCTGATATAAATTATCTATTAAAACAGCGTTTTAAAGATTTTTATGGATATAACGAATCGATCGATGTTAAAAATTCTAAAGAAATGCGTTTTAGACCTTTGATAGTGGATTTACAATATTGCAACAATGAACTAAACATTTCGGAGAGACTTGCTGGATATTTTGAAAGTTTTTTAAATGATCAAATTGAAAAAGAACTTTCTGTAGTGGAATTGAGCTTTGATTTGGATGGAGTAAAAGTGCTACTTGATCAATTAAAAAATAATCGCTACAATAAGAGGAATTATACTTATGTAGATGACTGGGCATTTAATAAAGGAGTAAAAGAATCAGAAGAATATAAAGAATTAGTTACAATAATTGAGGGTATCAGTTTTGAAAATACTAGTCCTATTGATTTTCATATATTTTTCAAAGAAGGTTGCTTAGACTATAACATTGAAATCACAGAGTATGAGCATGACTTCTTAACAGATGATGAATGTTCAGTTTATGTTGAGAATTTTAAAGTTGCAGATGGACTTTATAAATTAAAAGATGCCTACTTGAATAAAAGTAAAGCCATGGAGGTTATCATGAAAGGCTATAGGAAGGAATTAGTATCATTCAAATATAAGTCTAATCTGAATAGGGATTGTGGTTTTCTTATAAGGTATAAATATAATAGGTAGAGAAAATCACATTAAGAGCAGCTACATATCTTGATTCTAACTTAAAAATTGATTGATTCTATGGAATTATGGGAAGCATATGATAAAATAGATGAATAATAAAATAAAATATACTTACAATTTCTCAGTTTCCTTATGTTACAAGGGGAAGAGATTATAACATGTTTTTAATTGTTAAAGTCGTAAAGTTGTCCATGATTATTTGGAAAATCATCAAGAGATTATTAAGAGTTTCGATCAATCAGAATAGAGAACACAAGTATAAATATAATAATCCGTTTTAGAGTCTGAATGGAGGAGATTAAAAATGAAATCATATATAATAAGAATAGAACTTGAAGATTCTAATCCATTAATTTGGAGAAGAGTTATAATGCCTGCAGGGGCTACTTACAAAAGGTTACATGATATTATTCAAAATGTTACAAATTTCCAAAGCGGGTATCCTTTTGATTGGTATCACTTGTATGAATTTGATCTGAAAGAAGAAAAAATGATCGTTACAAATGATGAAGAAGCGTACATAGAGCATCAAGATTATGTAAAAAATAAGGAGTATTACGAGGAGCGACTTAAAAATACGTCTTCAGACATGCTAGGATTTGAGCAGTACTATCAGGAGCGACTTAAGCTTGAGGTTCGCAAACCCACAAAGCTAAAGATTGATGATTATTTTGAAAAATATAAAGAGATTAGGTATAGCTATGATTTTGGAGATGGATGGCACTTTACAGTTAAACTTGAAGATATTGTAGATGATTATTACTTTGGATACCCTACACTACTTGATGGTGCAGAGACAGCTCCACCAGAAGATGTCGGAGGTATTTATGGGTTTTATGATTTCCTTGAAATATATAATGATCCAAATCATCCTGAACATGATGAAGCTAAGGCTTGGGCAGAGGGGTTGAATTTCAAGGAGTACGATCCAGATTTGATCAATGAAAAACTAAAGGAAATTAATTACAAGAAAACTGAGTGGGACAAGATTGAACACGCGTATTACGAGCTGATAAAGGATAAGTATGGGAAGTAATTTTGATTATTTGTTTATGGAGTAAATCTAATGGGATTTGGAGGTGGTATCTTGCCTATAGTTTTATTAAAATTAAATGATAAAGAGGATATATTAATAAGAAAATATGCAGAGATTCATAATATGGACTTATCAACATTTATCTGTCAAGCTGTTATGGAGAAGATAGAGGATGAATATGAACTTTCATTATTTGACAAGGTATTAGAAGAAGAACAGAATAAAGAGCGTATAAGCCACGAAGACTTAAAAAAGGAACTTGGATTATGAAGTATAGGTTTAAGAGTATCACTTTATTTTAGTGGGATTACGAATATTGCTATGAAATCAGCGTCTAATACAACACCATTTAATCCGCAAAACTAAAAAACAAAAGAGATATTATTAGAAAAAATATTTATAATCATAACCAGTCAAATATGTTGATTAATATAGCAACGGAGCCTATAATATAATTAGATTATAACCCATTAGAAAGGTTATTATGAGCTCGATAAATGGAAAGTATATAGATATAAGATCCATTGTAAAATCTTTTGGATTAAAGGAATCTCACTAACTCATTTCTAAAAATAGCAATCAAGTTAGACTCCACTATGTCTACTCTTTTTAAATGGAAGAGAGCAGGACTTAATAGGAGTCATTTTCATATATTAAAATACACAGAGATGTTTTTGAGATATATGAAAAATTTAATGACAATCTTTAATTTTTTAAAGAAGAAACCGAAAATATATATATGAAAGTAGTTTTAAAAACATTTTTTTAAGCTAAAGAAATCTAATCAAATTGTGTTTTAAGTTTTTATAACTCATATTACAAATTTACTCGTTACCAAAAAAATACAGTATTTATAAAAAAGAATAGATGCGTAGCAAAGACTAATGTATTACATATTATAGATTGTAAGTTAATATTCCAAAGATTAAGTACAATTGTATAAATTTCATCATATAAAAAAATACTATGTTAATAAAAACTAAACTTTCAATTACAAAAAAGGAGAAATAATATGCTTGACAACAAATCAATTTTAATCACAGGTGGAACCGGTTCATTCGGGAAGAATTTTATTGAAATTCTCTTGAAAAGTTATAACCCAAAAAAAATTATCGTTTATTCAAGGGATGAATTTAAACAGGATGTAATGAGAAAAGATCTTGCACAAAAGTTTCCAGATAAAATTTCAAAATTAAGATTTTTTATTGGAGATGTTCGAGATAAAGAAAGATTGTATCGCGCATTTAATGGTGTAGACTATGTCATTCATGCCGCTGCAATGAAACAGGTTCCAGCATGTGAATACAATCCATTTGAAGCTATAAAAACAAATATTCATGGTGCTCAAAATATTGTGGATGCAGCTTTAGATTGTGGTGTTAAAAAAGTTATAGCACTTTCTACAGATAAAGCTGTTAATCCGATCAATCTTTATGGTGGTACAAAGCTTGTTTCAGATAAGTTATTTATTTCAGCCAACTCTTATCGTGGGGACGAAGGTACAGTGTTTTCGATTGTCAGGTATGGTAACGTGTCTGGAAGTAGGGGATCTGTAATTCCTTTCTTCAGAGAGTTACTTAATAATGGAGTGAAAGAATTACCAATTACAGATCCGAGAATGACAAGATTCTGGATGACTCTTGATGATGCAGCTGATTTAGTTATAAAAGCTTTAGAAGAATCAAAGGGAGGAGAAACGTATGTGTTTAAAAATCCTTCTTATAAAATTATAGATGTTGCTTCTGCTATGAACCCAGGAGGAAAGATAAATATTGTCGGTATAAGAGAAGGTGAAAAACTTCATGAGGTTATGATAACTAGTGATGATTCTAGAAACACGTATGATTATGGAAACTACTATATTATTTATCCTAACTATATATGGTGGTCTAAGGATGATTACTTTAAAGATGGAGGAACTTTGATTAAAGAAGGTTGGGAGTATAATTCAGGAACAAATTCTGAGTGGTTAGATGTAGAAAGTTTAAGAAAAAAGATAGAAATGTTAGGTCTATAAATTGGAGGAATTATTGTGGATAAACTTGCTATATTTGGTGGGAAACCAATAAGAGATACCTATTTGTCATATGGTAAACAAACTGTAGATGAATCAGATATTCAAGCCGTTGTTGATGTATTAAAAGGAGATTATCTAACCACTGGTCCTTTTGTAAAAGAATTTGAAAATAAAGTAGCTAGCTATGTAGGAGCTAAATATGCTGTTGCTGTTTCAAATGGTACTGCTGCTTTACATATGGCATGCTTTGCAGCAGGAATAAAAGATGGTGACGAAGTTATAGTTAGTCCTATGACATTTGCAGCTTCGTCAAATGCTGTACTTTACTGTGGCGGAACTCCTGTTTTTGCAGATATTGATCCAATGACATATAATATAGATCCAGATGGAATTGAAGCGAAAATTACGAATAAGACAAAAGCAATTATTCCAGTAGATTTTTCAGGCCAATCTGTTGACATGGACAGAATTAAAGAAATTGCTGATAAATACAATTTAATAATTATAGAAGATGCTGCGCATGCATTAGGAAGTGAATATAAAGGGACAAAAGTTGGAAGTAAGGCAGACATGGTTGAATTCAGCTTTCACCCAGTAAAACTTATAACTACTGGTGAAGGTGGGATCGTTACAACTAATAGTGAAAAACTGTACAAAAAGATGATGATTTTTAGAAGCCATGGTATTACAAGAGAGAAGGAGATTTTAAATGAAAATCATGGTCCTTGGTACTATGAGCAACAATATCTTGGATACAATTATCGATTGACTGATTTTCAAAGTGCTCTTGGAACAAGTCAAATGAATAAAATTGAAGATTTTATAAGTCGAAGAAGAGAAATTGTCAAACTATATAATGATTCATTTAAGGATCTAAAAGAAATTGTGACTCCATTTGAGGCTGAGTACTCAAATTCGGGCTGGCATATCTATGTAATCAAAATTAAACCTGAGTTATTAACTGTAACTCGGAAAGAGATATTTGAAGCGCTGCAGGCTGAAAATATTGGGGTGAATGTTCATTATCTCCCAGTATATCTTCATCCTTATTACAGAAATTTAGGCTATGAAAAAGGTTTATGCCCTAATGCAGAAGAATTGTATAAAAATATGATAACCTTACCTCTATTTCCTAGCATGTCTGATAAAGATGTGAATGATGTAGTGACAGCAGTGAAAAAAGTAATTGACTATTATCGAAAGTAGGGAAGAATATGAAAATAGGTGCAATTATCCAAGCAAGAATGGGCTCAACCAGACTACAAGGAAAGGTTATGAAAAATCTTCAAGGAAAAACTGTATTAGAACATGTGATTGAGCGAGTGAAACAGTCAAAATTAATAGGTGAAATAATAATTGCAACAACAACTAATGAAAGAGACACAGTTATAGAAGATGAAGCTTTAAGATGTGGTGTGAAAGTTTTTAGAGGAAGTGAAGAAGATGTTTTATCAAGATACTACTATGCTGCGAAAGAATATGATCTTGATGTTATAGTTCGTATCACTTCAGATTGTCCTTTGATAGATCCAAAGATAGTAGATGAAATTATAGAAATTTACAAAGAGAATAATTTTGATATTGTTACTAATGCTGGTAATGATTTAGCAAATCGTACATTTCCAAGAGGACTAGATGCCGAAGTGTTCTCATTTAATTTTTTAGAAAAGGCGCATAATAATGCTACTGAAAAATACCAGAGGGAGCATGTTACACCATATATTTATGAAACATCAAATAATATCTATTATTACAAAAATCAAACTGATTATTCTAAGTATAGATGGACTCTTGATACTGATGAAGACTTTGAATTAATCAAAGAGATATACAACAATTTATATCACGGTTCCCATGATTTTTATTTAAGAGATATTGTTAAATTATTAGAAAAAATGCCAGAACTTTATGAAATAAATGCTCACATTGAGCAGAAAAAAATTAAGTAGGTAGGATTGATAGTGATGAAAGTCAAAATTTTTACTGAATGCGGAAAAGATATAGGCTTGGGTCATATTTCAAGATGTACTTCATTATACGATGAGGCGGAAAGTAGAGGGTTAAACGTCGAATTTGTTATCTACGGAGAAAAAAAGAATATTAGTTTATTAAATAATAAAAACGTTACATATGTAAATTGGTTCGATAAGAATATTCTATACAAATCCATATCTAAAAGTGATTATGTAATTGTAGATTCTTATAAAGCTGATTTGGAAGTATACGAGACCATATCTCAAATTTCCAAAAGAGCTTTGTACATAGATGACTTTGGAAGGTTAAACTATCCTGAAGGGATTATTGTAAATCCATCTTTAGATGCGAGTCATATAGACTATTCTCAATCTCAAAATAGTATTTTATTATCTGGTCCAGAATATGTTATTTTAAGGCAGCCATTTAAGGGGGTCAAAAGAGATTATATAGAAAAAAACATAAGGAATGCTTTAATCGTAATGGGTGGTACAGATACTAGAAATTTGTTGTCTAGTATAACTACCGAAATTTGCCCAAAGTATCCTGATATAAATTTCAAACTAATTGTTGGGGCCACATCAAATGATGTAAAAGGAATTTTTGACAATGATGTTAATAATGTAAAAATTTACAACAATTTAACTGGTGACGAAGTTAAGCAAATAATGTTAGGAACAGATTTTGCTATAACTGCAGCAGGACAAACTATATATGAACTTATAGCTACCTGCACACCATTTATTCCTATTCAAGTTATTGACAATCAAAAGTTCACAGTGTCAGCATTATTAAATAATAATATTGTTCATAAAGTATTAAATTGGGAATCGGATAACTTATTTGAACAAATAATAGAAGAAATTGAATTTCTAAAGGAAGAAGAATACAGAATATCTCTTAGTAATAAGTATTCGAATTTAATAGATGGGAAAGGTGTACAAAGGATAATGGATGAATTAATGGGGTGAGTATATGGAGTATGTATTAATTACAGGAGCAAGTAATGGATTAGGTAGATCTTTAGCAAGAACAATTAATGATGAAGATAAAGTGTTAATATTAATAGCTAGAAATCAATTTAAATTAAATAAATTGAAATCCGAATTAAATAAAGAACGTAATCAAAAGATATTGGCATATCCATTTGACTTAAGTAACTTTGAAAATGTAGATGATTTAATGAATAATATAATCCTACAATTCAATCATAAAGATGATTTTAAAATTACTCTGATTAATAATGCTAGTACTATTCATCCAATTACAACGGTTGATTTGTTAGAAGAAAAAGATATTAGAAGCAATTTGACAATTAATATTTTGTCACCAGCTCTTATTATTAGCAAGCTGATTAAGTTTGCAAATCTAAACAGTAGACAATTGAAAATAATTAACATTTCTTCAGGAGCATATAAACAACCGATTGGTAGTTGGTCTTTATACTGTACGTCTAAAGCAGCAATTCAAATGTACCTTGAAGTTACATTATTAGAGAATAATAGCAACTCAAACTTAAAAATTCTATCAATTGATCCAGGGGTTATGGATACAGAAATGCAAGAATCAATAAGAAATTCAGAGTCAACAGGATTTAGTAAAAAAAATGATTTTATAGACCTATACAGAGAAAATAAATTACGAAACGTAGATTCAGTTTCTAAAGTTATAAAAGAAAATTTCATTGATGATTGGAATGTTAATGGTAACTTTATGAAACTTGATAATTTTTTTGAAAGTAAGTGATTATATGAGAGTAGGTATATTTTCAGATATACATGGTAATAAATATGCATTAGAAGAAGCTTTAATCAAAATGGATGAAAAAAGGATAGATGTTAATATATTTTGTGGCGATGCTATTGGTTATTATTATTATCACAATGAAGTCATTAACATCCTTCGAAATATGAAAGACATTATTTGTGTCTTGGGGAATCATGATAAAATGTTTATTGATATAATTGATAAGAAGAGAGATGCTAAATCATATTTTGAAAAATATGGTAGTTCTATATATAAATTTTTAAATTCAATAACGGAAGAAAACATATATTTTTTACGAAGTTTACCGGTGGAAAGGAATATTTTAATTGATGATTTGAAAATAAAAATCATACATGGCAGCCCTTGGAAACCAATAGATGAATATGTTTACCCGAATTCAGATTTTAGCAGATATTCTCATGTTGACTTTGATTATGTTTTCCAAGGTCATACTCATTATCCTATGATAGTAAAGCAAGGAAATTGTGAAATAATTAATCCTGGATCAATTGGACAGCCTAGAGATGGCGGTTTTCCATCCTTTGTAGTATTTGATACGAGTAAAAAGTTGTTTGAGTTTGTAAGTTTCGAGTATAATATTGATCAATTATTAGAAGATATACAACGTGTTGGTGGAGAACCAATCTATCTTTCTAATGTACTAAGGAGACCTTTAAATGAAAAATAAAAATATAAATATTTTAGTTACTGGAATAGGTGGAGACATTGGTATTGGAATTGTAAAAATTTTAAATGAGTTGAAGTATCACAAGACACTTGTGGGGTGTGATATAAATGAGTATCCTGCTAACAAATTAGATGTAGATTTATTCTATGTTTCTCCTAGAGCAGATAATAGAGATCAATACTTAAGCTTTATAAAACTGATATGCATTAATCATGACATTTCTCTAATTATTCCAAGCTCTGAAATTGAAATTAAAGTGCTGAACGAAAACAAATTATATTTTGGTGATAAAGTAAAAGTTTTAATAAATCATAATAAAATTATAAATACATTCATGGATAAGCTTCAAACTATTGATTTCTTAAAAAAAAATGGAATTAATCATCCAAAAACATATGATATAAAAGAATTTTCCAATCAATTAAACTATCCTTTTTTATTGAAAGAAAGATTTTCTCGGGGCAGTAAAGGAGTAGTGAGAATAGAAGATAATGATGATTTTATTTACTACAAAAAGAAGTTTCCTAACAGTATTATACAAGAAATAGTTGGAGACAATGAGCATGAATATACAATAACCATTTTTTCGGATGGTCAAAATATTTATAATATTGCATTTCAAAGAATACTTGGTTATGGAAGTTTAAGTAAATTTGTTAGAAGGGTGTCGGATCCTAAAATTGATGACTTAGCTATAAGGATCGCAAATTTAATTAACCTGAAAGGTTCAATTAATGTACAAGTTAGAAAGAATGCTGATGGTGAATACTTGCCATTTGAGATAAATCCAAGGCTATCTAGTACTCTGGCATTCCGTCACTATTTTGGGTTTAAGGACCTAAAGTGGTGGGTAGACCTCATCTGTTATGGCTCATGTTTAGAAATCACACCAAAATATTTCAATGGTATTGGAGTAAAAACTGTTAGCGAAGTTTATTTTGATATGGAGGAACCAATTGATGAAGATTAAGATAGATACACATACTATAGTTAATACCGAAAAAACTTTCGTCATAGCAGAACTTTCTGCCAATCATGGACATGATATCAATATCGCTAAAAAAACCATAAAAGCAGCTAAAGAATCAGGGGCTGATGCTATTAAGATACAAACATACACAGCAGATACGCTTACAATTGATTGTGACAATGAATATTTTAAATTAGATAGTGGTACCATTTGGGACGGAAGAACATTATACGATTTATATAGTGAAGCTTACACTCCATGGGAATGGCAAAGAGAACTTATGGAGTATGCCAATAGTTTGGATCTCATTTTCTTCTCTACACCATTCGACAAAACTGCAGTTGACTTTCTTGAAGAATTAAACGTACCTCTATATAAAGTTGCTTCATTTGAAATCATGGATATTCCATTAATTGAGTACATTGCATCAAAAGGTAAGCCTGTGATTATTTCTACTGGAGTTGCTACTTTAAGTGATATTGAAGAAGCAGTGAATGCTTGTAAACGTATGGGAAATGATCAAATTATTTTACTTAAATGCACATCATCGTATCCAGCAAAGATTGAAGATGCAAATCTAAATACAATACCAAATATGAAGGAAACATTTGGTGTTGAAGTAGGTCTATCTGACCATACTTTAGGCATAACTGTACCAATTGTATCAATAGCATTGGGTGCACGTGTTATTGAAAAACATTTTATTTTGGATAAATCAATAGGTGGCCCAGACGCAAGTTTTTCTTTAGAGCCTAATGAATTCAAGCAAATGGTGGAAGCAGTAAGAGATGCTGAAAAGGCTTTAGGTAAAGTTGATTATAGTATGAACGAAAAGAAAAAAAATAGTCGAATATTTGGGAGATCCCTATTTGTTGTAAAAGATATTAAAGCAGGTGAGACATTTACTGAAGAAAATGTTAGATCTATAAGACCTAGTTATGGGCTTGCACCTAAGTACTTTAATGAAATAATTAATAGAAAAGCTGCGACTGATATAGCACGCGGAACACCATTGAGCTGGGACAAAGTTAAATGAACAAATATAAGTTTAAAGGCTGATCAACTCAATTTCAATTCAAACAGCCATAAGATATGGGCTACATAAGTAGCCTATAGTTATGTGTTATAAAAAGCAGATGATATGTATTCATCTTTTTTTATAAAGCGAGTATTGGTAGATTTGGTAGCTATAGATAATAGAGCTGAATATATAAAGAATATTTTTACATATGGATTTTGGACAGATAAATAATAGACGTACAGAATTTAAGAATTATTCAATTTTTTAAATAGAGCATAGATCTTAGTGTAAAATAATTGTTGAACAAAGAACAAAAAAATACAGAGAACAATTCACCTTTATATATAATGTAATTTTAAAAACCATAATAAAGAAAGGAGAAAATCTCTATAGATAATATTATACAGTTAATAGCTGAAAAAGTTGAGAGGAAAATAGAAGAAAGTGTAATTAAAGTTCTTAAAGCTGAAGGTGAGTTAAACTTTGATAATATCGTAGATTCAGTAAGAAAAATGGTTAATGATATTGGAGCTAAACTATACTAGAAAGAATAGATTATTACATTAACATTATATGGTTAGCGAGTTATTATTACAATTTTATTCAGAAAAATAAATTAGTAAATTTTTTTAATTGTTTTTAACGATTAATTTACACAAATAGATTTGTGTGCTAAGAATTAATCAGCAAAAGATACAACATTGGAAACAAACAAAGATTCCTTGAAACTACTGTATAGACCTTTCTTAGAAGAATTGACTTGAGATTTTAATTCTTATAATATTTAGTAAAAGTAGTTGAGAGGGAAGTAAATGCAGATAGATAAGTGGCTTGTTGTAAACGAAAGTAGACGATAGAGACGGGCATAGGTGAGTTGGTAATTAAGCTGTGGCTGTTTTGTTTTTGGGTATAATTATCGGAATATTTTGTTAATGGGTTAAGTGTGGAGGTGAAATTGATGGCAGTATTTGTATCAGATGAATTAAGATTAGGTTCGCAACTTGAGGAGTTAAAGGTCTTTGATTCATTAATGGATGAAGACAGTAACTTTTTTATTAACATTAAAAGATTAAAAGATACAGAAGTTCCAGAATTTAAGAATTCATACGCTAAAATTAATGACTATTTTAGAGATCTTGGTATATTGTTGAAAGCTTCAAAAAATCCACAAGATAAATTTTATAAAACAGCGGTTAAAAAGTTTGATTTTTCAGAAATTAGAGGAATTAATTTAGGTTTTTCAAAAGGAACGCGTGGTGCTGGGTTTGGCACCAAATTGAGTAATCAAATAATTAAAGACGCTTCAGAAATTATTAAAAGTGGATCAGATCAGCCAGAGATATTTCATTTAACAAGCTTATTTGAGCAAAATGTAGGACCAGATAGATTAAGTGATATGATAGCAACACTTATTTATGATGATATAGTTAAATACACAAAACGAGTTTATATAGAGTTAGGTATTAACAAAGATAATTATCCTGAATACTCTTTTGAGGCCGGATTACTTATTAATCCATATAAGGGTTGTGAGTTGTTATTATTGCCAATTGATATATTGCATGAATTACCAATAGCTAAATCATGGGACGATATTGATAGAGTTGTCAGCGAAAATGAGACAATTAAAAAAGAGATGAATGAGCTAGTAGGAAAAGAGTGGAAGAAATTAGCATCTAGCCAGAAAAAACGTTATATCAAGGATTACATTTTTATGAAACCGGATATTTTGGCTAAAGTTATTGAAGATTACAGATCTACTAATGTAAAACCCTATGATATATATCAGAACACTGATTATAAAATCTTGAGATTAATCAATTTTATTATAAAAGGGAATAAAGAACTTAATCTATCTAATATAAACTCATATGAGTCATCTTTAGAAATAATAGGTATATATAAAAATTGGGTTGAAAATCAAAAGGGATATACAACTCTGAGAGGTACCAATACACGAGATGAAGAAAAAGCGATTCAGAAAACATTACATGGGATAGCGCTCTATTATTGTATGACAAATAATTTAGATATTAGTCCAGAGTCGAATACTGGGAGAGGACCAGTTGATTTTAAGATTAGTCGTGGGAACGATAAAACGGTAGTGGAGATTAAACTAACTTCTAATCGAGAAACCTTGCATGGATTTGAAATTCAGATTGAAGAGTACGCTAAGTCTGAGGGAACTGAAAATAAAATATTTCTACTAATTGATAATGGGAGATCATCGAACATAATTAGGAAAGTGGAGGAAAGCTATGAAAATAGGAAAAAAGCTGGTGAAAACCCTGCAACGGTTATTGTGATAGATGCTAAACCAAAAGAATCTGCAAGCAAATATAAGCCTCCCGAAAACTAATAATTTTAAAAATAGTCCCAGTACCAATGAACACAAAATCAATATTTAACGAAAAAATCAAATTAATTCAACCCATATTCGTCTCATAAGATCATTCAATGAAAACTTTCATAAATAGCTAAATAATAGTAAAAGAGTATGATCGCAATGTAATGCTCAATGTTAAAATAATAAAGATTTTAAAGTGCTTAAAGACAATACAATGTTAGAAATCGATCGAGAGAAATACTTTGCTCTAATGATGACAAGTTTATGGGTATAAAGATATTGATATTGAAGAAGATTTGAGAAATATAATCAATGAAGTGCTAGGAGGGGCTTAAAAAATGAAATCATATATAATAAGAATAGAACTTGAAGATTCTAATCCATTAATTTGGAGAAGAGTTATAATGCCTGCAGGAGCTACATACAAAAGGTTACATGATATTATTCAAAATGTTACAAATTTCCAAAGCGGGTATCCTTTTGATTGGTATCACTTGTATGAATTTGATCTGAAAGAAGAAAACATGATCGTTACAAATGATGAAGAAGCGTACATAGAGCATCAAGATTATGTAAAAAATAAGGAGTATTATGAGGAGCGACTTAAAAATACGCCTTCAGATATGCTAGAATTTGAACAGGATTACCAGGAGTGGCTAAAGATTGAAGTTTGTAAACCCACAAAGCTAAAGATTGATGATTATCTTGAGAAATACAAAGAAATTAAATATAGCTATGATTTTGGAGATGGATGGTACTTTACAGTTAAACTTGAAGAGATTGTAGATGATTATTACTTTGGATACCCTACACTACTTTATGGTGCAGAAACAGCTCCACCAGAAGATGTTGGAGGTATTTATGGGTTTTATGAATTCCTTGAAATATATAATGATCCAAAGCATCCTGAACATGATGAAGCTAAGGCTTGGGCAGAGGAGTTGAATTTCAAGGAGTACGAACCAGATTTGATCAATGAAAAACTAAAGGAAATTAATTACAAGAAAACTGAGATGGACAAGATTGAGCACGAGCATTACAAGGTGATAAAGGATAAGTATGGGAAGTAATTATGATCTTTGTTTTTGCTTATCTATAAAACATAATTATTTTATGAAACTATAAATTTCTTAATATAGTTTTTTTATTCAATGTTATTATTTATTTCTTATATAATGCAATTTTAATAAATATTGACGAATTTTGTTATTTATAGTATCATGTAGTTAGAAATAAGATACTGTACCCTTGAAAGGAGGTCCGAGCTATGAAAACTTTATCATCCAAAAAATTAGCAGAAACAGTTAAAAATTTAAGGGAATCAAAAGGATATACAAAAGAAGAACTTGGTAATTTAACTAATATAAATAGAATTATGATTGGTCGTATTGAAAGAGAAGACTTCATTCCGTCTATTGTACAGCTTGAAGCTTTATCAAATGTTTTAGGTTTTGATCTTACAGAAATGTTTGTGGAGAAAGAAAATGAGGACTCTTTTGTTGCTCTTCGAAGTGAATCATTAAGCGATAGTGAAAAAGAAGGTGTAGAAAAACTATTCGCTATGATGTTATCCCTTAGACAGCAAATTAAGTTAAGGAGATCATTTGAAAATGAGAAAAATCACGCTAAATGATATAGAAGTAAATGAAATTTGCAGATTAGCTGGTCGTATGCGGCTATCTTTAGGATTTGTGGACGAAACTCCTATTGCTAATGATATCTTCACAATTCTTGATAGACTAGATATTATTTTGTTGGAATATCCTATCAAGTCTGAAAACGACAGACCAGCTTTTTCTGCTGCTATTATGTATTTTGAGGAAGTTGACAAAAAACTTACTTTTATAGGTTTGAATACTGCGGATTATTATGATAAACAAATCTTTGCAATAGCACATGAGCTATATCACTATGAAACAAAAACTGGATCACATCTTAGTAGATTGTCAGATGAAGAAAATTCCCTTATTGAGGCAAAAGCTAACCGTTTTGCAGCAGAGTTCTTATTACCTGAGAAAGTACTGAGTAGTATTATACTTGATGAGTTTAAGACATCTAAACTTGAAAAAATCCCATACAAAACACTGTTGAGATTTATAGCTAGGCTCCAGTGTACATGGTGGCTTCCTTACCGTTCACTTGTTAAAAGACTTTACGAGATAGATGCAATCTCATTAGAGCAGTATGAAAAATTGTACTCTGTTGACGAAAGAGATCTTCAGGGAGAATATGGTAAGATAGGGCAGGCTATTAATAAGGAAGTGTTTATTAATCTAAATCAACCAACTAATAACATTGGCACTTCCGCTAATGAAATCGAGATTATCATTAGAAACTTTGAAGACAATCTCATAGATGAAGAGAAATTTGCAGAAACCCTAAGCCTTTTTAATAGAACCCCTGATGAATTTGGATATGAGATAAAAGTCTCTCAAGAAGATAGAGATGACCTTGATGCTTTCTTTGGTGGAGATGGCAATGAAGATTAATATTAATTACCCTAACTCAGCATTAATTAGTATTATAGAGAATCCAGAGCAAATGATAACATTAGATGCAAATTTCTTAATTGCTCCTGATAGAAGACCTTTAACTAAGAATGGTGTCGGATTTGAAAGGTTTAGGGAGATCTGGTTAGATCCAATTTTTAGTGCATTCCCAAATTTAGCTATTCACGAAGCTGTGTATGAAGAATTAGTTGGAATTTCTTCTAAAAATTATGTGGATTCTAAAATAGATAGTCTTCCACCTAAAATCATCATCCATAAAGATGCTTCTTTAACAAAAATCGAGAGGTACTTAAGGGATACCATTGAAGCTAAAATTGCTCCTTACACAAAATATGAGCCTTTTCTAGATAATAAAGATGATCGTGGAGAAGTGAAATCATTATCCTACATTGCGGCCAAAGGGCTGCTCTATTTTGCAGCAAATGATAGCAATGTCATTCAACTTGTTGAAAAATCAGAAGAGTGGTCAACTGGCCTTGATAATGTGCAAGTTATCAAAATGTATGAGTTGATCTACTATTTATACAGAAATAATTTAACAGATAAAGCAGGCTTGAAAAAGCTATACAAGTACCAGTACTATCTGACTGAACGAGAAAAAACGACAAACCCTAGCTGGGAAGATTTTTCATCTAATATGGAGAATTTGTATAAATCTTATTTCAAATAAGAAAATCGAACTAACTGTTAATAAAAGTTATATGCCTACTCAGTGAGTTTTTCTATTGCATATCAAATCCCAAGTTTTTAGGTAATTGGAGTTTTGTAATTTAGTGAATCACTTTTTAATTGTAATAAAGTGTCACCTTTAATTACAGAGATGATAGTACTTAGACTTCTTCCCAAATTATTTAGCAATATAATGAACAATTTTATTTTCTTCAAGTAATGTAAAAATTAATCATCGTTAATAAGATTTTTGATGTTAATGATGTGTTATAATTATTTTCACAAACCATAATGAAAACCTCCTTATGTTTAGATTTCTCACAAATATCATACATGATTTTAGCTATGGATTTAATATTTTTTACATGTTGCATTTAATCTTACAATTAATCATTTACCCCTAAGCAATGTTTTAGCTCACTTATTGAATATTCATAAATTAAAGTATAAAATTAATGTAATTCATATGTCAAATAATTGAGGTGGTTTTTTGTTCGATAGAATTATCAGCACAATAAAAATGAATAAAAAAGTTATATATCTAGCTCCATCTGATGAACTAATAGAATTTGTGAGAGGCAGTTTAATAAATAAGATGGGTGTACTATATAATATCGATGTCATAACATTTGATGATCTAGCGATGAATATTGCAATGGACTTTTTAGAAGATCGAGAAATAATTTCAGAAGAAAGTTCTTTAGTTATTTTAGAAGAGATATTGAAAAAGTTGCATGATGAGAATAAATTGACTTACTTCAAAGAAGTTTATAACAAAAAAGGATTTTTCATCAAAGTTTTAAATGAGATTAGAGATTTGAAAGATAACAACATAAATTATGAGGACTTTTATGCGAAAATCAGCTTTTTAAGTGACGAAATTACATATAATAAATCAATTGAATTTGCCGAAGTCTATAAAGAATATTCAGAAAGAATAAAAGAGTTAAACTTAATAGATTTAAATGATTTAATACCTATTGCAATTGAAAACATAGATAGAACAAGATTTTTTAATGGTGTGAGTATGTTCATAATTGATGGATACACAGATATAACGATTAGTGAAGAGCTATTGTTAAAAGCAATAAAGAAAAATATAGATATAAACTATATTTACCATCTGCCTTTAGATATACCATTTATAAGGCATTTTGCAGATGGCGAGATTTTAAAATTTGTCAGAGAAAATGGGTTTGAGATCGTCTATGATGATTATATTAAAGACAGCAAATTTAAAGAACTAGCCAGTGAGTTGTTTGAATCTGGTAAAACGAATTTTAAAGAAATAGAAATCATTGATTCTCCATGCATAGAGGATGAAATAAGACAAGTTGCAGGTAGGATAAAGGAGATTTGTCTGCAAAATAATGCCATTGACTTATCAAAGATAGCTTTGATAATAGCTGATAAGAAAGTTTATGAAGAAAAGATATTTGATGTGTTTAGTGAATATGGTATTCATATTGCATTAAGTAAAACTGAAAAATACACCAATATTCCATTTATCAGGACATTGATTGCTTTTCTTAGGTTAAAGACAGACAGATTTAATAAGGACTTATTAAAAGAAATTGCATCAAGCCCATATATCGATCTAAATAGTAGAGATACAATTTCTTTTATTTTGAATAACTATTATAAAGGATCTGAGACTGCTAAATATTTGGAGGATTTATCAGAGCAAGACGTTTTGATAAGAGAAATTAAGGATTCATTTATTGCATTTGATGATAAAGTCAGTGAAAGATTAGGACTTTTGAAATCAGAAGCTAAATTTTTAGAATATAAAATTGAAATCATAAATTTGATGAATGATCTTAAGCTTAAGGAAAGAATTTTAGACCTTTATAAAAATAATTATATTTCATTTGATTTAATGACAAGGGACTTAAAAGCTCTATTTGGCTTTGAAGATATCTTAAATAATTTAGAGAAATCGCATAATTACCAAAATAAAGAGATTACTTATAGTGAATTCATATATATACTTGATTCCAGCTTAAGAGATAAAATAGTGACATTAGATAATAAACCTAGTTACGGAGTTAAAGTTTTATCTCCCAATGTTATAAGAGGGACTTCGTATGATTATGTATTTTTCATGGGATTAAATGAAGGAGTTATACCTAATATAACAAAATACAATGGGATATATTCCGAGAAAGAAAAAGAACTATTAAATGAGAGAAAAATAAAAATTAACAACAATCAATATGAGATGAAAAAAGAGAAATTAAAATTTTTATTTTCAATTGCCTCAGCTACTAAAGCTCTATATCTAAGTTATAGAACAGCAGATGAAGATGGGTCATATATTGCGAAATCACAATTTTTAGATGAAATAATGCATAAAATAGATATGGACAGCTCAAGTAAGCAGACTAGGACAATGAAAAACAGGTTTGAATTAAATTCTATCTATTCTGAGAATGAAGCCTTGACAAGGTATTGTATTACACGTGAACAAAAGATTGGCAATTTACTAAGCGGTATTTCCAGCAAAGAATTAAGTAATATTATGATGGCTAAAAGTATTGAAGATAAAAGAAATAGCGAAATATACACAGAATACGATGGAAAAGTTGATGCAAAATTATTATATAAAATTTTTGATGATGATAAATACAGTGCTTCTAAAATAATGACATATAACAAGTGCCATTTCAAATATTTTCTTGAGCAAGGATTAAAACTTGGCGGGTGGGATGAGGAAATATTTTCTAACTTAAATATTGGCAACATCTATCATGATATATTAGCAGATTATTATAAAAAATTTATTCAAAGGAATCCAACTTACGATGAGGACGAAATTGAAAATATTGCAAATAAAGCATTTGTCAAATATGGGTTAGTACTTGATGATATTTTTACTAAAAATACTAAACAGGCGATTTTAGATAGGATAAAAAATTTTATAAATATCGACATCGAATTTAATGAGAAAATAAATTTTAGGCCATTTTTAATAGAGCAATGGTTTTCTGTAGATGATTTAGTTAAAAATGTTCAGATCAACGGACGTATTGACAGAGTTGATTTAGAATACATTAATGATAAACCTACTGGGCGATATGTAGTATATGATTATAAAATATCTAACACTAAAGCATTACGTGATGTTTTAAAAGGTGATGCAATACAAGTGGTTTTTTATTATTATGCTGTTGAAAAATTACTTAGATCGAAAGGACTAAACCCTGATTGTGTTGCTTTGGTGTATTATGATATAACTAAGACATGCGATGAGAAAAAGCCTAGATTTTCAGGAATAATTGTAGAAGAAACAAGAAAAATGCTCAACGTAGACGGAAGAACAAATACCGTTATGAAATCCAACTTGGAAGTTGTATTTTCTCATGTAAATAATAATTTTATAGATAACAGCATAAAGGAAATAAACAGAGGGATATTTACTTTACCGAACAAATGTATTTACATCAACAATTATGGTTACAATTGTGATTTTCAAGACATATGCAGATATGACGAAATCGCTTCAAAGAACAAAAGAGAGGTGCTAATATGATTGACCTAGCACAAGTGATGAAACAATACAATGTAAATGAAGAACAGGCAAAAGCATTAGACATACATAAAAACATTGCTTTGCATGCTGGTGCAGGTTCAGGGAAAACAAGGGTATTAACTAGAAGATTTTTAAAAATATTGTTTGATACTGATACAAAGATCGAAGAAATCGTTGCAATTACATTTACTAAAAAAGCTGCATTGGAAATGAAAGAGAGAGTATTAGCTTTAGTAAATGAATTTTTAGATGATGAGACTGATGAGGATAAAATATTTAAATTAAAAGAGATTAAAGAAAATCTCGTGTTTTCAAATATATCTACATTTCATAGTTTTTGCGATGGTATTATCAAAGATAATTACTATTTAATTGGGATTGATCCAATGTATAAAATAATAGAAGACGTAGATAAAAAGACTATATTAAAAAAGTGTGCTGTAGAAGTATTGGATTTATTTGTCGAAGACGAGAGTAATTCCAACAATTTTGATTTGTATTGTTCATGTATAAAAACAAAATACAATCTAAAGAATCAAATTTTAAATGAACTGATAAACATATATACAGAAATAACCACTCGAGGAGATAGTATAAAAGATGCTATAAAATATTCAACTGGAAATTTAAAAAATTACTATTGTGACGATGAAAATTATGAAGATTATCAGTCCGTCATTGACTTTATGCTAAAAATGGTGAGCGCTATTGATGAAAGATATCAAGAGGAAAAGAAAACTTTAAATCTCTTGGATTTTAATGATCTAGAAAGATATACTTTAAATTTATTAGAAAAAAATGAAATAATAAGAGAAATGATGAGGAATAGGTACAGATACTTTTTGGTTGATGAATTCCAAGACACTAATGAAATTCAATTAAAGATATTGCAGCACTTGACAGAGACTAATGGGGAGATTGAGGAAGGGAAATTATTTATTGTTGGAGATATTAAACAATCAATTTATCAATTTAGAGGAGCTAACTACAAGGTCTTTGACAAAATCACTTCTACCATACAACAAAATGGAGAGAAGATGAATTTGTTAAAGAATTACAGGAGCCACGACAAATTAGTGGATATAACTAATGAAATATTTAAAAGCATCATGGAAATTTATGAAGCTTCAGAAACCACAGATTCTATAGAAGGAGAACCTGGGTTTATATATACCTTTATTACAAATTCAGATGAGGTTCAAAATAACAAATTCGACTTAAAAAAATTAAAAAAAGAAAGAGTATCCGAAGAAGAACTTCTGGCAATACTTGAAAAAAATGAAAATGAAAGCAGAGCTAAAGAGGCTGATTTTATATCAGAAAGAATCGTTGAATTAAATGATAAAGGCATAAAATACAAAGATATTGCAATACTTCTAAGAAATAGAAATAATTTGAAAGAGTTTGAAAAATCTCTTAAGAGTAAAAACATACCATATACTGTACTTGGCGGAATAGGTTATTATGATGCACAAGAAGTTAAAGATTTGATAAATTTGATTAAATTTTTATACACTCAAGATGATAAAAGAGCTTTTCTAGCATTGATTAGGAGCCCTTTTATTGGGCTTTCCGATAATGATGTCATTGAAATCTTCTCTATGATTAGAGATGTTGAAAGTTTAGAGTTGACAAAGGGAATTAATGAAAAAATTGATATTTTATTTAAGTTAAAAGAGAAAGCTTCTTTTTTAAAAGTGCATGATTTGCTGAAATTAGCTGATTTTGAATTAGATATGCAAAAAATACTTCTAGTTCAAGAGGATGGCATACAGAAGTACAGAAATTTTGAAAAATTTTTTAAAATAGCCACTGAATTTGATGACAAAGGGATTTATTCTCCTTTTGAATTCATTGAGTATGTTGAGAATCTATCGCAAGAGTCAGATAAAGAATCATTGGCATTTTTAGATACAGAAAACAGTGATGCAGTAAAGATCATGACTATACATGCAGCAAAAGGGCTTGAATTTGAAGCTGTGTTTATTCCTGCATTGGATTATCAACTTTATAAAAATAATAGCGCTAACTTTATATACGATACATCAATGGACGACAGTGCTAGATTAGGTTTGTGCCTGAAGACTACAGAGACACAGGATATGTTTACAGAAATAGAAAATAAAAAGAGAGTAGAAAATAAATATGAGGAATTGAGGATACTATACGTTGGGGTAACTCGTGCAATTAGATTTTTATCATTAAGTGGTGTAGAGAAAAAAAACAGTAAAAATACTATACTCGATGAATTAAAAAAATTACCACTAAATGAATATGAAGAGCTAACTAGTTCGTTTAAAGATTATATCCATGATTCTAAAGAAACAATGAATGACAAACAATCGACTGAGATAGACGTAGAAAATATAATTCGCAATATCAATCATAATGTCGATTACAATTCAAAATCTACTGTTAGCATTTCCAAGTACAGGACTTTTAAAGATTGCCCCCAAAAATATTATTATAAATACGTGCTGCGTATAGATGATAGTAAATTGAATAAAGATATAGATTTAGAAGACTACAAAGATATACCTGAAAATGACACAAGTGATTTAGAAAAAGTAGATGCTTTAAAGATAGGGTCTTTCGTGCATGAAGTATTAGAGGACTTAGCAATAAATAGAGAAATAGACATTGAGCAAAGAATTCAAAAACACCTTGGCCAAATAAATGAAAATCAGCGAAATAGGATAAAAAAATTAATTGATAATTTTTTAAAAATAGAAAAGAATGGAAAAACAGACAAATCACTTCAAACAGAAGTTGAGTTTAGAGTAAGATTGTTAGATAGTTCGTTAGTTCTTTATGGCATCATTGACAGGGTTGATTTTTATGAGGAAAATGGAGTGAAAAAAATTGACATCATTGATTACAAGACCAATAGAGTCAATGGAGCTGATGATGAGAATAATATTAAAAAATATTATTTACCTCAATTTGTTGGGTATAACTATGCGATTAAAAAGATGTATCCAGACGTTGAGATAAATCACATTTATATGTATTTGCTAGATGAGGGTAAAAAATTGGAGGTTGTGTTTGAAAAATCTGAAGAAGACTATATATTAAATGACATTGTCAATATATTTTCAAAGCTTGAAGTGGATAGGGAAAATGAATTTTTAAAGCAAAAGAATTGTGACTTAAAATGCGAGTACGGTTTTTTGTGTAAATTTTAAAATAAGCTGTAGAGTTTTATAAGTAGTGGAACAAACTTTGTTCTACTATTTTTTTATTGTAAATAATTAGATGTATGAGTATAATTAGAGTTACAAAATATTATTGGGGTGAGATTATGGAGTTTAGAAAAGCTACAGTAAATGATGTTTCTCATATAATGGATATCATATATAAAGCAAGGGAAGATTTTAAGAAAAAGGGAATTGATCAGTGGCAAAATAATTATCCTAATGAGGATATAATAATAAATGACATTGAAAAAGGATATGGTTTTGTTTTAACTGACAATGATACAATCATTGGATATGTAGCAGTTTCTTTTGATGGTGAAGAAACATATGATAAAATCTTTGATGGAGAATGGTTAACAACTGGCGAATTTGCTGTAGTGCATAGAATAGCAATATCCGAAGCTTACAAGGGGCAAAAATTATCTTATATAATAATGGAAAATGTTGAACAATATTGTAAAGACAATGGGATATATAGTATAAAAGTTGATACGCATATTAAGAATATTCCTATGCAGAAGATATTAAATAGACTCAACTATAAATACTGTGGGAAAATTTACATTAGAGATGGTAGTGAAAGAATAGCTTTTGAAAAAATACTTGATTAAAAGAGGTAACAAATGAACACTATGGATTTATTGTATGAAAAAATAGAAGAATTATTAAAAGGTAGCCTTTGTATAGCATATTCAGGTGGAGTTGATAGTAGCTTATTACTTAAAGTTGCGTCAGATATAAATAAAGACAATAGGTATGTTTTATATGCAGTGACTTTTAACACTAAACTCCACCCCGTCAAAGACATTGAAATATCTTCTAAATTAGCTAAAGAAATGGGAGTGGCCCATGAGATAATTGAAATAGATGAACTTAAAAATGAAGAGATCTTAAATAACAGTGTTAATCGATGTTATTTTTGTAAAAAATTTATGTTTCAAAAACTAGTAGATTTTGCCAATGAAAATGGCATACAAAATATAATCGATGGCACTAATTTAGACGATTTATCTACATATCGTCCTGGTTTAAAGGCTTTAAAGGAGTTAAACATCAAAAGCCCATTTGTTGAGCTTGGCATTGACAAGAGTACTGTTAGAAAACTTGCTAATGATTTGGGTATAAGTGTTGCCAATAGACCTTCAGCACCATGTCTAGCTACACGCATACCTTATAACACTAAGCTTGATTTAGGTTTATTGAATAGAATTGACAGATGTGAAAATGAAATTAAAACTATGGGATTTGATGTTGTTAGACTTAGAGTTCACGATGATATTGTTAGAATAGAGGTAAAAAAAGAGGATATAAGGAGAATAATTGATAATTCTCATAGAATTATCAATCTACTAAAATCCAATGGGTTTACTTATATAACTGTTGATATTGAGGGCTTTAGATCTGGGAGCATGGATATACACACAAACGAAGGGAAGTGACAAGATGGAAACTGAAGAAATTTTATCCAAAGTAAAATCAGGGGATATTTCAATTGATGAAGCTGTTGAATTGCTAAAAATATTGCCGTATGAAGATCTAGGATACGCAAAGCTTGATCATCATAGAAAAATAAGAAAAGGGTATGGCGAGGTCATATTATGCGAGGGTAAGTCAACTGAGCATTTAATAAATATATTTAAGCATTTCGCTGATAATGAGACAGATGTATTGGGTACTAGGGCATCAAAAGAACAGTATGAAAAAGTAAGAGAAATAATCGATGTTGAGTATGATGAACTATCGAAGATATTGAAATTGAAGAGATCTAAATACGAAAATTTAGGAGAAATTGCTATTTGTACTGGAGGAACTTCTGACATACCCGTTGCTGAAGAAGCTGCACAAACTGCTGAATTTTTTGGCAGCAAAGTATTGAGAATTTATGATGTTGGAGTAGCGGGCATACATCGGCTTATATCAAAAATCGATCAAATATCTAGAACAAATTGTATTATTGCAGTAGCTGGCATGGAAGGTGCATTGCCAGGAGTGATTGCAGGCATGGTTGACAAACCTGTTATTGCTGTGCCAACTTCTGTGGGTTATGGAGCGAATTTTAAGGGAGTATCTTCACTTCTAACTATGTTAAACTCATGTGCTGAAGGTATTGCTGTTGTAAATATAGATAATGGATTTGGAGCAGGATATATTGCTAATCAAATAAATAGGTTGGTGGTGGGTAGCATTGGGAAATAGATCATTGTATTTTGAGTGCTACTCCGGCATAAGTGGTGATATGACCGTAGCTGCACTTTTAGATTTAGGATTAAATAAAGAAAACTTGCTTAATTATTTAAAAAGTTTAAACTTAGAAGGATTTGATATAAATATTTATAGAGTTTACAAAAGTTCAATATCTGCTTTGAAATTTGATGTAATTTTAAGCGGTAATTCAAGTAAAATAATAAAAGAAGAAAATCTTGAAAACTCAAAGATAAATTCATCATTGAAATTAAAATCAGTTAAAAAAGTGCACAAACATACTCATGATCATAGAAATTTATTTGACATTAGAAAAATTATTGATGATTCAAATCTCACTGAAAATCCTAAAAAAATTGCAAAAGGCATATTTGAGATAATTGCAAAAGCAGAATCAAAAGCTCATGGGATAAGTATTGAGGATGTTCATTTCCACGAAGTAGGAGCAGTTGATTCTATTGTAGATATTGTTGCGACTGCTGTTTTGATTGACGAATTGGGAATAGAAAATATATATTTTTCACCTATTTCTGAAGGATACGGAACAGTTAAAATCCAACATGGAATTTTGCCAGTTCCAGTACCTGCAGTAGCTAATATATTTTCTCAAAATGACCTTTTAATGAATTTGACAGATGAAGAGGGTGAGATGATAACACCAACAGGTGCTGGAATAGCTGCTTTTTTGAAAGCTAAGGATGAAATGCCTAAAAAGTTTAAGATAAAAAGAATTGGCATAGGAGCTGGTTCAAAAGATTTTTCTAGGGCTAATATTCTGAGAGTGTTTGAGATTGAAGAGGTTGAGACAACTAGTACAGAGGTTGATGAAATATATTTGTTGGAAACTAATATCGATGACTCCACAGGCGAAAACTTGGGATTTGTTTTTGAGGAGCTTTTAAATAATGGTGCAAAAGATGTTTACTATACTCCTATATACATGAAGAAAAATAGGCCATCTTACATGTTAAGTGTAATCACAGATGATTTGCATAAAACGAAATTAGAAGAAATCATATATAAAAACACGACATCAATAGGTATAAGAGAACAGAGAATAAAAAGGAGAGTGCTTAATAGAGAAAAAATAACTATTGACACAAAGTATGGCAAAGTGAATGCTAAAAAAATCTTTATCGATGAGAGTAATTATAGGATACAGCCTGAATTCGAAGACATAAAAAGTATTTGTATAAAAGAAAATTTAAGTTTTAATGATGTATATTATAGAATAATTTCTGAGATAAATAGCTAGGCAATGTAAACTTAAATTTTTGTGTGATCACTTGATAGTGCGGGTAATATTATAATGTAAAATCAAATAAGGAGGGACAACTATGTTTTTTAACTTATTTATGATTTTCTTTATAATATCAATTTTACAACCTATAATTAAACAACAAGCATTACGTGCTAGTAGAAGGAGAATTATTCATCAACTTGAAATTAAAAATAAATCTAGGGTTATAACACTTATTCATAGACAAGAGAGTATGAGCTTCTTAGGTTTTCCTGTGATGAGATATATAGATATAAATGACTCTGAGCAATTAATAAGAATAATCCAGACGATAGATGATGATATGCCAATCGATTTAATCATACACACCCCTGGTGGCTTAGCTTTAGCTGCACTTCAAATTGCAAGAGCTTTAAGAAATCATAAAGGACGCGTTAGAGTATATATACCTCATTATGCGATGTCTGGAGGGACTTTGATCGCTTTAGCTGCAGATGAGATCATCATGAGTGAAAATGCAATGCTAGGACCTGTAGATCCACAACTAGGGCAGTACCCAGCGCCATCGATAATCAATGTTTTGAATAAAAAACCAGCTGACAAAATAGATGATGAAACGCTCATCATGGCAGATGTAGCACAGAAAGCCATCAACCAATTATACAATTCAATAGTGTCATTACTGCCAGATAGCTATACTTTGGATGAAAAAAAGCATATCTCAAATATGCTAACTCAAGGGTTTTGGACACATGATTACCCTATAACAGTTGATGTTGCAAAAGCATTGGGACTGAATGTGAGCACAGATATGGATCCTTTAGTATACAAATTAATGGACTATTACCCTCAACATGTGAATACTACACCATCTGTAGAACATGGTTATAGTCAGAAAAACAAAAATGGTAAATAAAATACCTTCCTAAAGTGGAAGGCATTTTATTTTCTATCTAATTGTGATTTTTTTGAACATGAAGTATTTCATGATCATCTTTTAACAAGCCTTGAAATAAATCTCTTATCAATGGGTTTTCTTCAGATGACTTTATTTGAGCAGTTCTATTTAATGAATACAACCCGCTAGCTCTTTTCTTTCGCTTCTCTTCATCCATTGGAGTTGGTTGTCCTCCACCTGCGATACATCCACCTGGACAGGCCATTACTTCAACAATATCATATGTTTTTTCAACATTTTGTATTTGCTTGACGAGTTCTGAAGCATTTTTAAGACCATGAACCACTGCAATTTTGACTTCTTTTCCATCCAATACAAAATTCGCTTCTTTTACTCTTTTCATCCCTCGCACATTGTTAAAAATTATTTCTTTATCCGAAACGGATGGTTTTTGCTTCATCAATCTGGTCAATACAGCTTCAGCAACACCACCACTTGAACCAAATATTACACCAGCTCCACTAGATAGACCAAATGGCATATCGAAGGAATCATCATATAAATTTTCAAACATCAAGCCAGCATCTTTAATTAGCATTGCAAGTTCTTGTGTGGTTATTACTAGATCGACATCTCTGACTCCATCGGTGATAAATTCTTCTTTACTCGCTTCTGCTTTTTTAGCAGTACATGGTATGACGGAAATGACGACAGTTTCTTTACCATCTTCTTTATCTAGCTCTTTATAATATTTTTTAAGCACAGAGCCGAACATCTGCTGAGGCGATTTACAACTTGAAATATTATACTCTAGGTCAGGAAAATTATTGTCAGCATATTTTACCCATGCAGGACAGCAAGAGGTAAAAAGAGGTAAATTTTCGTTCTTTTCAAGTCTTTCTAAAAACTCTTCTGATTCTGCCATTACAGTTAAGTCTGCACCGAAAGATGTATCAAAGACACTTTCTACACCCATGTATTTTAATGCTGTGATAATTTTGCCGATTGTCACTGTGCCGGGAGCTAAACCGAAATTTTCGCCTAAAGCTACTCTGACTGCAGGTGCAATTTGTGCGACAACTCTTTTTGTTTTATCATTGACTAATTCCCAGAAATAATCATTTTGATTTTTAATTGTGATTGCACCAGTAGGGCATATTGCTCTACACTGACCACAATCAACACAATTAACTTCAGATATAGTTCTATTGAATGCAGGTGTAATTTTCATCTTTGAGCCTCTATATGCAAATGTTAAGGCACCGACACCTTGAACTTCTTCACACATTCTCACACAATCACCGCAGAGTATACATTTGTTTGGATTTCTTACAATAGCTAAACTGCTATAATCTATATCATGCTCTTTCATGCTATTTGGGAATCTTACATCATCCATACAAAGCCTAGAAGAAAGCTCTTGTAGCTTGCAATTACCTGTTTTTACGCAAGTTGTGCAATCCCTATCGTGATTTGCTAATAATAGTTCAAGTATATTTTTTCTGTATTTTTTTATTCTTGGAGTATTCGTGAAAATTTCCATACCATCTTTAGGTAGAGTTGAGCAAGATGCAAAAATTCCACCTTTATTATCTTCTACTATACACATTCTGCAAGCACCATACATACTTAATTCTGAGTGATAACAGAAAGTTGGCAAATCTATACCTGCTTTTCTGACTACCTCTAGGACATTTTGCTCATTTTCAAATTCAACTTTTCTTCCATCTATAATCATTGTACCTTTCATGATTAGGCCTCCTTAATAGCTGAGAATGAACATGATTCTATGCAGCTACCACATTTGATACATTTATTTTGGTCAATTTTATATGGTTCTTTAATTTTTCCGCTTATAGCACCTACTGGACATATTCTACTGCATTTACTGCATCCTCGGCAAAGTTCTTCATCGATATAAATAGTTTTTAATTTTGAGCATACTTTTGATGGACACTTTTTATCAACTACGTGTGAGATGTATTCATCTCTAAAGTATTTTAAAGAAGATAATACAGGATTTGGTGCGGTTTTACCTAAGCCGCATAACGAAGTTTTAGTAATAGTGTCACCGAGTTCTTCAAGCAGATCTAAATCTTCTAATGTTCCATTCCCTTCAATGATTTTATCGAGTATCTGTAGCATCCTTTTAGTACCTTCTCTGCAAGGAATGCACTTACCACAAGATTCATTTTGAGTAAAATTCATAAAAAATCTAGCAACTGAAACCATGCAAGTGTCTTCATCCATTACTACCATGCCACCTGAGCCTATCATAGCTCCAGCTTTATTTAATGAATCAAAATCTAAAGGTAGATCTAGATGTTCTTCGCTAAGACATCCACCAGAAGGTCCTCCAATTTGAACAGCTTTGAATTTTTTGCCATTTGCTATACCTCCGCCGATATCAAAGATTACTTCTCTTAAAGTTGTTCCCATTGGCACTTCTATTAACCCTGTATTTCTGACATTACCAGTCAAAGCAAATGCTTTGGTTCCAGGGCTATTTTGTGGACCGTAATTCTTAAACCATCCTGCTCCATTATTTATGATGTGTCTTACATTTGAAAATGTCTCGACATTATTTAATACAGTTGGTTTCCCCCAAAGGCCTTCTTCAACTGTTCTCTTTGCTCTAACTCTTGGCATGCCTCTTTCGCCTTCAATAGAAGCCATCAATGCGCTGCCTTCTCCGCATACAAATGCGCCTGCTCCTTTATTTATATGAATGTCGAAGGAAAAAGGAGTGCCAAGTATGTTTTTACCTAATATGCCTATTTCTCTTGCTTGCTCAATGGCTTTTGATAATCTCTGTATTGCAAGCGGATACTCAGCTCTTACATATATGTAACCTTCAGTAGCACCAGTAGCGTAAGCAGCAATCAACATACCTTCTATTATGCTGTGAGGGTCACCTTCCATGATACTTCTGTCCATGAAAGCACCTGGATCTCCTTCATCGCCATTGCAGATGACATACTTTACATCTGAAGAAAAGGATAGTACTTGAATCCATTTTTTGCCTGCTGGGAAACCTCCGCCACCTCTGCCTCTTAGGTTTGCTGCAATTATTTCATTGCATATATCTTCTTGACTCATACTAGAAAGTGCCTTTACAAATGCAGTATAGCCTCCAATTCCAATATATTCAATTACAGATTCTGCATCGATATGACCACAGTTTTGCAGAACCAATCTTGTCTGTTTTTCATAAAAAGGTATTGATTCTTGTGAAGGGTAGACTTTTTCATTAAATTTATACAATAACCTTTCTATTGGTTCATTATTCATTAAAGTTTTTTCAACAATTTCTTCACAATCTTCTACAGTGACTTTTATATATAATAAATTGTTAGGTTCGATTCTTACGAGAGGGCCAGCTTCACAAAATCCATGGCATCCAGATTTCTTTATGCCTATTGCACCTTTATCATCGTGAATATCTAATACTGTATCAACATTTAAATTCTTTTTTTCACATAAAGATTTAATCTTTTCATATACATCTAATGAACCACCAGCAACACAGCCAGTACCACCGCAAACTATTACTTTTTTTACTTGATTATTTAAAGCATTATTAAACAGCTTTTGATAATTATAGAAGTCTTCCATACTATTGATTCGCATTATTTTTCCTCCTTTAAAGAATTCAATAATTCTACTACATGTTCAGGAGTCATTTTGCCGTATACTTTGTCATTTATTGTTATAACAGGAGCTAGGCCACAGGCGCCTAGACAAGAAACAGTTTCTAATGTAAACATCAAATCATCTGTTGTTTTTTTACCGTCTGTTAGCTTTAATTCTTTCTTTAGAGCTTCCAATATTGGCGTAGATTTTCTTACATGGCACGCTGTTCCATCACAGATCTTTATTATGTATCTGCCCTTGGGTTCCAATGAGAAATTTTCATAAAATGTAACTATTCCAAAAGCTTTTGTGGGACTTATATCAAGCTTATTAGATATATATTCCAAACAATCTTCTGGGATATAATTATACTTACTTTGCACATCATGTAAAATTGCAATGATAGATGATTGATCATTACCGTGTGAGGATATGATTTCATCTATTTCATTAATCGAATACATAATCTGACCTCCCGTTAAATATTTAACTTAATATATTTATGCAATTATTTTAGCATATTATAATATATTGTCAATATTTTAACAAAATGTTTATATATTCTGTCAAATTATCTAATAAAGTGATTTAGAGATTTCTAAATACAAGTAATTATTAATTTTAATTATGATATAATTTTGATGGGTTAGTTTTTAATTAGTTTTCACATGAATTTCAGATTTGTAGATTATAATAAAATTATAATATATAGCAGGTGATAATATGATGAAGATGTTGATTGTCGATGATGAAGAAAAGATAAGAGAAGTATTAAAAGAATATGCAGTGTTTGAAGGTTATGATGTTTATGAGGCGGAGGATGGTTTTAAGGCAATTGAGATTGCTAAAAAAGAAAACTTTTCAATAATTATAATGGACATCATGATGCCTAAGTTAGATGGTTTTTCTGCGGTTAAGGAAATAAGGAAATTTTCTAAAGTACCAGTTTTAATGCTTTCGGCGAGATCAGAGGAATATGATAAATTATTTGGATTTGAACTGGGGATAGATGATTACGTAGTAAAACCCTTCTCTCCTAAAGAAGTGATGGCTAGAGTAAATGCTATAATATCGAGAGCAAACCAAAATGATTTTGAGGAAAGTCTGATATTTAGGGGTTTGAAAATTGATTTAGCTGGTAGAGAAGTCTATGTGGATGATGATAAAGTCAATTTAACTCCTAAGGAGTATGATTTGCTCATTTATTTAGCTACAAACAAAAATAAAGCCATAAAAAGAGAAACACTGTTAAGCGAAATATGGGGATATGATTTCTATGGAGATGATAGAACCATAGATACTCATATAAAGATGTTGAGAAATAATTTAAGAAAGTACAGAGATTATATTGAAACAATCAGAGGAGTTGGTTATAAATTTAACGAAAAGGCTCTGATAGAAGATGAAGATTAATATTGATAAGAATAGATTAAGCTTGAAATTATGGGAATATTTTATGGTTTTTGCTTTAAGCATTGTAGGACTCTTGTGGTTGTTACAAATAGTTTTTATGAATAGTTTTTATGAAACCATGAAGATAAGAGAGATTACAAAGATTGGAAACAACTTGGTTGAGATGTACAAAACAGAAGATTTTCAAGAAGAGCTTATTTCTTTATCCTTCAAACAGGGAATTGTAATTAACATCCTCGACGAATATGGCAATTTAATATATCCACTTGATATCTTTGATATTATAAAGCAACCAAGGCTTAACGAAAAACTGTTTAACGATTTTTTAAGCAGATTATATCTTTCTAACAATAATTATGTTGCGTATGTTGTAGAAGATGAAAGATTGGATGAATCAACTATCATATACGGGGCTATTTTAGAAAATGATGATGGAAGCAACTATTTTTTATATATCAATTCAATGCTTCAACCTGTTGATTCGACGACTAACATTTTAAAAAATCAACTTATAATGGTTACTTTCATTGCATTGATTTTATCGCTTGGGTTATCATTAGTCATATCAAAGAAGTTATCTAAACCAATCGAGAAGATAACTGATTTATCAAAGGAACTAGCTTTGGGTAATTATGATATCGAATTCGACAAAGGAGAATACACTGAAATAAGTAACTTAGCAAATACACTAAACATAGCAACTAAAGAATTATCAAAATCTGAAGAATTGAGGAGAGATTTTCTGGCTAATGTCACTCATGATCTAAAAACGCCGCTTACTGTCATAAAATCATATGGAGAGTTAATTAGGGATATATCTGGCAAGGATGATGTGAAAAGAGAGAAAAACATCAATATAATAATTGAAGAGACGGATAAATTATCAAAACTAGTAGATGATTTACTTGAATTAACAAAATTACAAGCTGGTCTGAGCAAATTAGATTTAGAGGTTTTTGATTTATCGGATCTTGCTGAAAATGTGGCAGATAGATTCAAATACTTTGTTGAAGAACAGGGCTATAGAATTTCGATAGAGAAATCAGGAGATACTAAAGTATACGCTGATAAAATGAAAATTCAACAAGTTATTTATAATCTCATAAATAATGCAATTAATTATACTTTAGAAGACAAATTAATTACAATAAAAATTGAAGAGAAAAATGAAAATGTTGTTCTATCAGTGATAGATAGAGGTCAGGGCATAGACAAAGATGAGATTAATTATATTTGGGAAAGATATTATAGATCTGGGAAAAGCCATATAAGGGAAAAAAGTGGCAGTGGAATAGGATTATCTATGGTTAAATCAATAATTCTAGCACATAATGGAGAATATGGTGTAGAAAGCGAAATAGGTAAAGGGAGTAGATTTTACTTTAAGCTTAAAAGATATGCCAATGTTAAAGATTAAAAAGATTGAATTATTACTAAATATTCAGTAAAATTAAATTAAACGATAAAAAGGTGGTGGTTTTTTGGAAAAATATATTCCTACAAGAGAAGATGCTTACAATTTATTGATTGAATACGTAGAGAATGAAAGTCAAATAAAGCATGCTCTATCTGTAGAGGCAGTAATGAGGCATTTTGCAAGATTATTTGGTGAAGATGAAGAAAAATGGGGGGTAATAGGTCTTATACATGATTTAGACTATGACAAGTATCCTGAACAGCATTGTGCGATGACAGAAAAGATATTACTGGAAAATAATTGGCCAGAAGATTATATAAGAGCAGTAATAAGTCATGGTTGGAAGTTTTGCACTGACGTAGAGCCGAAAGAGAAAGTAGAGATTGTATTATATACAATAGACGAGTTAACAGGCCTTATAACTGCTACTGCTCTTATGCGACCAAGCAAATCTATACTTGATATGGAGTCAAAGTCAGTTAAAAAGAAATGGAATCAAAAATCATTTGCGGCAGGAGTAAATAGAGAGGTAATCGAAGAAGGCGCTAACATGCTGGGAATGGATTTGACTGATGTAATTAGGGAGTCGATTGAAGGGATGAAAAAAGTTGCTGACGAAATAGGATTAAGAGGAAACCTTTAGGGAGGATAAAAATGAGTAAATACTATGCCGAACCTTTTAAAATCAAGATGGTAGAACCAATTAAAATTCTTACCAAAGAAGAGCGTATTAAAAAGATTAAAGAAGCAAATTACAATGTGTTTTACTTGAACTCTGATGATGTGTATATAGATTTGCTTACAGACAGCGGGACTGGTGCAATGAGCGATAGCCAGTGGGCAGGAGTTATGAGAGGAGATGAATCGTATTCAGGTTCAAGAAGTTACAAACATTTGATAGAAAATGCAAAAGATATTTTTGGATATGAATTTATTCAGCCTGTTCATCAAGGAAGAGCTGCAGAAAAAGTTGTTATGCCAATTTTTTTGAAGGAAGGTAAGGTGGCTATTGCAAACATGCATTTTGATACAACTAGAGCACATGTGGAGTTGTCAGGTGCAAGAGCCATTGACTGTGTAATTCCAGAGGCATTGGATACAACTGAATTTCATCCTTTCAAAGGCAATATGGACAATAAAAGGCTAGTAGAACTAATTGAACAATATGGGCCTGAGAATGTTGGCCTAATAATAATTACTGTCACTAATAATAGTGCTGGTGGGCAACCTGTATCAATGGAAAATATAAGGGAAACATCACAAATTGCTAAAAAATATAACATACCTGTTTGCATAGACGCTGCCAGATATGCAGAGAACTCATATTTTATCAAAATGCGAGAAAAAGGCTACGAAGATAAGTCGATCAAGGAAATAGCTAGAGAAATGTTTAGTTATGCAGATTTATTTACTATGAGTGCAAAAAAAGACGCAATAGTAAATATGGGTGGACTAGTTGGAGTAAAGAATGATGAGGAGATATATGAACAGGTAAAAGCTAGGACTATATCTTATGAAGGATTTATTTCATATGGTGGCATGTCTGGTAGAGACATAGAGGCATTAGCAATAGGATTAGAAGAAGGCATAGATATTGATTATTTGAGGTATAGAATTGGTCAAATGGAATACATGGCGGAAAGACTAGATGAAGCAGGGATTGCATATCAATACCCAGTAGGTGGACACGCAGTATTTATAGACGCAAAAAAATTACTACCTCATATTCCATATTATGAATTTCCAGCACAAGCATTAGCTGTAGAAATGTATATTGAAGCTGGAATCAGATGTTGTGATATTGGATCTTTTATGATGGGCAATGATCCAGATACAAATGAGCAAATCGAATCAGAATTTGAATTTACTAGATTAGCAATACCTAGGAGAGTTTATACTAAATCTCATCTTGACGTAGTAGTAGATGCTTTAATAGCTATAAATGAGAGAAAAGAAAGCATAAGAGGATACAGAATCACATGGGAGCCTCCTGTTTTAAGACATTTTACAGCAAAGTTAGAACCAATTAAATAAGAAATATAATATAAATTATACTTTCAACCTAATATTATTTATTAAATATAAAAATATTCGGGGAGAAAGTATTTTTTATTTTTTCTAAATGATAATGTTTATCATTTAGAAACTTGGGTAAAATATGAATAGATAACAATACATTAATATATAAATGAGGAGTGATTTTAAATGAGTTACAAATTACCAGAATTAAATTATAGTTATGATGCTTTAGAACCATTCATAGATGCTAGGACTATGGAGATTCACTATACAAAACATCATCAAACTTATATAGACAATTTAAATAAAGCACTTGAAGGAAGAGATGAATTTAAGGATATGCCAATTGAAGATTTGATTGCTTCATTAAATACTTTGCCAGATGAAATTAAAACTCCAGTAAGAAACAATGGAGGAGGGCACCTCAATCATACGATGTTTTGGCAAATCATGGGGCCAAATGCTGGAGGAGAACCAAAAGGAGAATTAGCTGAAAAAATCAAAGATACATTTGGTGGATTTGACAAATTTAAAGAAGAATTTAAGAAAGCAGCTCTTGGAAGATTTGGAAGTGGATGGGCATGGCTAGTTGTTGATGGAGAGGAATTAAAGATCGTTTCTACACCAAACCAAGACAATCCAATAACAGATGGATTAAAACCAATTCTTGGGATTGATGTATGGGAACATGCTTACTATTTAAAATATCAAAACAGAAGAGCTGATTATATTGATGCTTGGTTTAATGTAATCAATTGGGAAAAAGTTTTAGAATTTTATAACAAATAGCAAATAAAAAAGGCAAGATTTCTTGCCTTTTTTATTTTCGTGAATTCTTTATTACATATCCATTAAATGATATAATAATATAAATATTTTACCAATTTATAATGGAGGTTAAAGTTGAAAAAAATACTATTTTTAGTAATTTCGGTTGGTTTAATGATATCTTTTTTCCCAACTAATTCTCATGCAAGTGCGATTAAATTAGGGGAACCTAAATCTTTATCTGTAAATGTAGAAGATACAAGCGACTTAAAAGTTAAATTGAAGTGGAAAAATGACGATTTATTAAAACAATACATAAAGCAAAACGGGTCAAAGAATATTATTTATCAAGTAAATGTATATGTGAGAAATGGCAATTATATTGCATCAAAGAATTTGAATTTTAAATACCCAGATATTGTAATCAATAAGGACGGTTATGCTGAAGTAATTTTAAAGCTATCCAATTTAAAACTCAACATTAATTACAATGATCTTAATAGTACTTCCTATAATTTTAAAGTTAGATACGGTGTGAATTTAAAAGATATATTAGGTAGCTATACTTATTATGGAAATTTTAGCCCTCATGCAGCTATAGGATTAATCTATCCATATAATTACGCTAGCTCATGGGCTATTAAAGAATTAGACAAAGCTTTGAAATATAATTTAATTACAAGTAGAATTTCATCTGACATGGGGGAAATGATATCAAGGGAAGAGTTTTGTGAATTAGCTGTTAGATATTATGAGAAGAAACTTTCTACTGTAGCAAAATATAGTGATAACCCATTTAAAGATGTAAAGAATATTGAGATATTGAAAGCATATCAATTGGGAATAATTAAGGGATACCCAGACAAGACTTTTCGCCCAAATCTTCCAATTACAAGAGAAGATATTGCCGTAATGACAGAAAGACTTGTGAAATTGACTAAGCCAAACATTAAATTAGACTATAGTAAAATAAAAACAAGTGAGAAAATATCTAAGTATGCTATTAATAGTTTTACATCTTTATATAACGAAGGTATAATTAAAGGTAGTAATGGAAGATTAAACCCATCAGACCACACCACAAGGCAGGAGGCAGTAATTATAATTCTTAGAGCATTTGAAAAATTCTAATAAGAGAGGTCTAAAATGGATATTGTTGGACAATTAGCAGCACTAGGTACTGCATTGAGCTGGACATTGGTAGGTATTTTTTTAGGTAAATCATCTCCTAGAATTGGCAGTTTTAGTGCTAATTTTTTAAAATTGATCTTTGGATTTGTCTTTTTAAGTATTGCAGCATTGCTAACTCGTGGAATCATGCTTCCCATAGATGCTAATGCTAAGAACTGGATTTATTTATTATTATCAGGAGCTGTTGGATTTTTCATAGGGGATTACTTCATGTTAAAAGCTTATATTGAGATTGGAGTTAGAGTTTCGATGCTAATGATGGCTACAAGCCCTCCATTGACAGCACTTCTTGAATACATTATATTTGATGAATACATATCTTTAAAAAGTATTTTGGGAATGATGCTCACAATATTTGGCATATCAATTGTAATACTCAGTAAAGATGTAAGTGATGAAAAAATAAAGGTAAAATATTCATTTAAGGGGTTATTATTTGCCTTTATTGGGGCCTTTGGGCAGGCTATTGGTCTTATATTGAGCAAAGTAGGTATAGAAAATCTAAATGTTTTCGCAGCTACTCAAATAAGAATAATTGGAGGATTTTTGAGCTTTTTAATATTTGCTATTTTCAGTGGAGGATTTTATGAATTGAAGAATGCATTCAAAGATAAGCAAGCAATAGGATATACAGCATTAGGTGCTTTTTTTGGGCCATTTGTGGGAGTTAGTTTATCATTAGTGTCACTGAAATATATAACAGCTGGTATTTCTTCAACTATAACATCTATTACCCCTATAACTATAATACCTTTTTCTATAAAAATTTTTAATGAAAAAATATCTTTCAGAGAAATAGTAGGGGCAGGCATATCTGTTTTAGGAGTAGCTATACTATTTATCAACTAATTCTTTGGATATGCTGTAGTAATATGTTAAAATGTGATAATATAGTAATAACAAATAGTTTTTCTTAACCCATTTAATGGGTATAAACTAAATAATTAAATTAAAGGAGTGAATAATATGGCATTAGTAACATCAACTGAAATGTTTAAGAAAGCCCAAGCAGGTGGTTATGCAATTGGCGCTTTTAACGTAAACAATATGGAAATAATTCAAGGTATTGTAGAAGCTGCAAAAGAAGAACAGTCTGCAATAATACTACAAGTTTCTGCGGGAGCAAGAAAATATGCAAATTCTATTTATTTGAGAAAATTGGTAGAAGCAGCAGTAGAAGATAGTGGGTTGGACATTGTTTTACATTTAGATCACGGTGAAAATTTTGATATTGTAAAACAATGTATTGAAGATGGATTTACATCAGTAATGATAGATGCTTCGCATTATCCTTTTGAAGAGAATATACGAATTACCAAAGAAGTAGTTGACTATGCACATGCTCATGGAGTAGTAGTAGAGGCTGAATTAGGTAGATTAGCAGGTGTTGAGGATGCTGTGAAAGTAAAGAAAGAGGATGCTACCTATACTGATCCAGATGAAGCAGTTGAATTTGTCGAAAGAACAGGAGTAGACTCCCTTGCTGTGGCTATAGGTACAAGTCATGGGGCATATAAATTTAAAGGAGAACCAAGATTAGATTTTGAAAGGTTAGAGATTATTGGCAAAAAATTGCCTAATACACCTCTTGTTCTTCATGGAGCATCAACAGTTCTTCCAGAGTTTGTAGAGCTTTGCAATAAATATGGCGGCAATATTCCTGGAGCACAAGGAGTTCCTGAAGAAATGCTTAGAAGAGCAGCAAGTATGAATGTAGCTAAGATAAATATAGATACTGACTTAAGACTTGCTATGACTGCTGCTATTAGAAAGTTTATGTATGAAAATCCTTCAGAGTTTGATCCAAGAAAATATTTAGGGCCTGCAAGAGAAGCAATAAAAGGAATGGTTAAACACAAAATCAAAGATGTATTGGGATCAAGCGGATCAAATTTAAAATAAGTTATGAAATTTGGCATTCAAAGTTTATTTTTGAATGCCTTTTTAAAACTAAGATTTTAGTTTAAAATATTAAAATGAGGAAAAACAAAATGAATGGCTTCCCGAGCATTGAAGAAATTAATGAAATCCTTGATGAAATAACTTTAGAAATACCTAATGAATTATTTAGGGACTTAAATGAGGGAATTGTACTATTGCCTGAGCATAAGCTTCATAAAAAGAGTAAAGAGGGTTCTCCGCTTTATGTTTTAGGAGAATACCATAGTAGTATTACTGGGAGGCACATTAGAATTTACTACGGTTCATTTAAGAAAGTTTATGATAATTGCACTGTTGAATTTATACGTGAAAAATTAAAAGATACGCTTTTACATGAATTCACTCATCATTTAGAGTCACTGGCTGGAGAATCTGATTTAGAGAAGAAGGACATGAGTGATTTACAAAGATATTTACGTAGATGGCAATGATTTTTTGACTTAAGTAAAGATTATACGACTGAGAATAATTTATATATTAACCCTACCAAGCTTTGTAAAAGCGAGTGCTATTACAATAATAAGCTTAGTAGGGTTTTTTACAATGATTGTAATGATTTTATTTGTGGTCATCATACAGTGGATTGGGAATTATATCATTAAAAAGACAAGCCACTGATATAATCTTTAAAAACCATACTCAATCTTTTCATACCAAGCTCGATTGTGGATTCATCATTTGAAGAGAAATTGAGTCTAATATAATTTTTACATTCTGATTGATTTATGAAAAAAATAGAGCCGGGAACATATGAAACTTTATATTTTTGAGATGATATTTGAAGTAATGCTTGTGTATCAATTTTATTGGGTAGCCCTAGCCAAATAAAAAGTCCTCCTTCTGGTTTAATCATTTGTATATTCTCAGGGAAGAACTGTTCTATGCAGTCCACCATTTTGTTGAGTCTATTTAGGTACAGTGGAAAAATTTCAGTTAAATGCGACTCATAGAACCCACTTTCTAGAAATTCTGAGCATATACCTTGAGATAAAAGACTTGTATTTGTATCTGCGCCACTTTTAGCTAGAACCAATTTTTCAACTATCTCTTTATTGGCAACGATTACTCCAACTCTAAGTCCTGGTGCTAGTATTTTAGAAAAACTACTCAGGTATATCACATTATCATATTTGTCAAAAGATTTAATTGGCAGTACAGGCTCTCCAATAAATCTAAGATCGTAATAGGGATCATCTTCTAGTATTACAGTTTTGTATTTATCAGCTAATTCACAGATGTCAATTCTTCTTTCTTTGGATAAAGAAATGCCAGTTGGATTTTGAAAAGTGGGTATTATGTATAATAGCTTAGGATTATATTTTTTTAATTTAGTCTCTAAATCATTTAAGTCAATGCCTTCATAATCCATCTTCACGGGAATTACTGTTGCACCATATTTTTTAAATACAGGTAATGCAGCGAAAAAAGTTGGAGATTCAACTAATACTACATCGCCATCTTGAATAAAAGTTTGAGACACAAGCTCAATTCCCTGTGTAGCTCCTGTAGTTATTAAAACATTTTCTAACTTTGCATTTATATTTCTTTTTTTTGCAATATGTTCAATGAAATTTTTTCTCAATGGCACATATCCTTCTTGAAGGCCATAAGATAATATACTCACAGGATCTTCGGTAAGAAGCTTATTTGTAGCGTTTATTATAAATTGTGTCGGGTATGCTTCTTTTGAAGGGCTACCTAAGCTAAATGATATGACATCTCTATCTGATGACAATTTCATAATTTCATTTAGCGGATCATCAGGTATTTTTAGAATTCTGTCAGCAAATTTTACCATAGTATCACCTCTGTTTAAAATATACTTAATATTATATAAATTCTATATATTAATACAAATATTGTCAATCCTATTGATGTTATGTATAAAAGTGCTAAAATTATTAATATAATATTATAATGATTATATGTAATTTTATAGAAAATCTTAAATAGGGGGGAACAAATGAAGAACAAACAGATTCAGTCTAATTTATTATTGCTTTTAACAGCAGCAATTTGGGGATTAGCATTTGTCGCACAAAGAGTAGGAATGGATTATATTGGGCCATTCACATTTAATGCAGTTAGATTTTTATTAGGTAGTATTTCGTTAATACCTGCCATAAGAATTTTTTATTCTAATGAGAGCGATAGGAAAATTGATAAGAGAGTAATAAAATACGGAATAATTGCAGGAATCTTTTTATTTGCTGGATCTAGTCTTCAACAAGTTGGTTTAATATATACAACTGCCGCAAAAGCAGGTTTTATTACGAGTTTATACATAATATTGGTACCAATCATAGGAATTTTCATTGGACAAAAAACAAGTAAAAATATATGGATAGGTGCAGTTATTGCGGTTATTGGATTATATTTGTTAAGCGTGAAAGAGGACTTAACTATTGGGTTTGGAGATTTACTACAACTTATAGGAGCCTTTTTTTGGGCTATGCATATAATATTAATTGGAGAATTTTCAAATAAAGTAAATCCACTTAGGCTATCACAGATACAATTTGCAACATGTTCATTGCTCTCATTTATAGTAGCTTTGCTATTTGAAAATATAGAGGTTTCATCAATAGTTTCGGCTTATGCACCGATACTTTACGGTGGGATTCTTTCTGTTGGAGTAGCATATACCTTGCAAGTTGTAGCACAAAAAAATGCAAAAGCAGGCCCAGCAGCTATAGCATTGAGCATGGAGGCGGTTTTTGCAGTAATTGGAGGGATATTATTTCTTAACGAAAGTTTGGATATAAGAGGATATGTTGGCTGTGGATTGATGTTGGCTGGAATGCTCATATCTCAATTAGATGCGTTTAAACTGAATAAACAATATCAATGAGGGTTTAATGCATATAAAACTTGACAGAGTATTTTTTTGAAAGTAAGATATATGAAAGGAGGCGATATTATGGAATTTAATTTAAGTAATATTTTGCTAGCTGGGATTGGGAGTTTAGCTTTTACTTACGAAAAAGCTACTGAGATTATTGATGAACTTGTAAAAAAAGGTGAGTTAACTGTAAAACAAGGCAAAGAACTCAATGAAGAGCTAAAAAGAAAAATGACAAAGAACATTACTAAAGATGCTTTATTGACAAAGGAAGACGTAAAAGAAATAATAGCTGAACTTAATTTAGCTACGAAACTAGATATTGAAGAATTAAAAACTAGACTTGATAAGTTAGAAAACAAATAATAGAATACCCTGCATTTTGCAGGGTATTCTTCAAATGCAGGTGATAAAATGGATAACACTAGGACAACTTCTAGGCTTAGAGAGATCATAGCAGTTTTTGTTAAACATGGTTTAAATAATGGAATACAGGGGTTTAATAATCCTTATGAGTTGAGAAAAGCATTTGAAGAACTTGGCCCAACTTTTGTTAAAATTGGCCAAATATTATCAACACGACCAGATTTAATCCCAGGTCCATATATTGAAGAGTTTAATAAACTGCTAGATGATGTGAAACCTGAAGAGTTTAATTATTTAAAACCAATCATTGAAGAAGAGCTTAATAAGAATATAGAAGATATTTTTATAAAAATATATGAAATTCCTTTAGCTTCAGCATCAATGGCACAAGTTCATCTTGCTTTACTCCTTACTGGAGAGGAAGTAGCTGTTAAGATTCAAAGACCTTACATTAAAGAAAAAATGCTTGGGGATATACATATTTTAAAGAGAATATCGAGATTTATTAAGAGAGTAATACCTGAGGATTTAGTAGATATTGACAATGTAATTGAGGAACTTGAAAAAAGCGCTATAAACGAGTTGAATTTTTTAGTTGAAGCTGAAAATATGGATAAGTTTAGAAATTATAATAAAGATGTAAAATATATATATTGCCCTGAAGTTTATAGAGATTATACAACTGAGAAGATTTTGACAATGGGATATGTAAAAGGCATTAAAATATCGGATATAGATAAGATAAATTCAGAAGGTTATGACTTGAATGATATAGCTGTAAAACTAGTCCAAAATTACATGAAACAGGTACTGGAAGATGGATTTTTTCACGGTGATCCTCACCCAGGAAATTTGATGATTTATAAAAACAGGATAGCATACCTTGATTTCGGTATAATGGGATTTTTAGAAATTAGTTTGAGAAGAAAGTTCAATGCCCTAATAACCGCTATTGCAATGAAGGACTTGGATATGATGACAAATGCTGTTATCAGGATAGGGGATTTTAATTCAGATATAGATAAATTAAATTTAAAAAAAGACATTTCAATGATATATGACAAATATATTGAGAGTTCACTTGAAGAGATTGAGTTATCTAAAGTTATGGAAGAAATTTTTAATGTAGCAAAGAAAAATCATATAAAAATGCCAAAAGATATGGTAATTTTTTCTAAGAGTTTACTCACGGTAGAAGGACTTGTGACTATTTTAGATCCAACTATAACAATGATGGATATAGTAATTCCATATGTAAAGTCGAAATTAATGAATAGTGATAATTTAAAGAAAGAGTTAAGGGAAAATTTATTGGAAAGTTATTTGGCATATAAAGCAGGTCTAAAGATACCGGTGTCTTTGCAGAAATTGATAGAAAAGATAAATAATGATGATACCAAGTTGGGATTAAATGTTAAAGATCTTGATGAAATAATTAGCGAAACAAATAGAATGATAAATAGAGTTGTTTTTGCTATCATAGTTTCTGCAATAATCCTTAGTTCTTCACTTATACTAAATAGAAATTTAGGGCCAAAGATTATGGATATATCGATATTGGGCTTAGGCGGTTATTTATTCGCAGGTGTTCTAGGGTTTTGGCTTTTGATTTCAATCTTAAAATCTGGGAGAATGTGAAAATGGACAAGAAGAAGATAATATCTATTGTATTTTTATTAATAACAGTGTTAGCGTGGGGAATATCTTTTTTGAGCATTAAAATATCTCTTACAGTTTTTCCGCCGGTTAGTTTAGCGTTTTATAGATTTTTAATTGCAGGTGTTATACAATTTTTATTAATTAAAATGTTAGGTATAAATGAGAAAATAGATAAAAAAGACCTGCCATTGTTAATTGTAGCAGGACTAACAGGTATAACTATTTATTATATTTTAGAGAATAACGGTTTGATGAGAATAAGTGCAAATGATGCATCGATCATAGTCGCTATGTTGCCAGTTTTTGCAGCTATAATTGAAAAATTAATACTAAAGAAAAAAATGAATTTTATTGTTATAAGCGGCATAATATTGTCTATAATTGGTGTATTTCTAGTGATTGGGGCAAAGTTAGAAGGAGGCAGTTTAGTTGGTTATTTATTGATGTTTTTATCTGCAATTTCTTTTGCAATTTACATTGTAGTAACTAAGCCGTTATTTCAAAAATATTCTGATATAACAATCGCATTTTATCAAAGCATTATTGGGTGTATAGGCTTTATCCCATTTTTATTTTTTGAAGAAGTTAAATGGGAACTAATGGATTTCAATATATTAATCAATTTCTTGTTTTTAGCAATAATTTGTTCTGCCATAGCAAATTATATTTATCTGTATGCTTTAAATAATACATCAGTTTCAGTAGCTTCGATATTTCTAAATTTAATACCTGTGGTAACTTTTATCAGTAGCTTTATAATCTATGATGAAAAATTAAGCGGCATTCAATTATTTGGAGCTCTAATCGTAATTGCATCAGTAACTATGGTTACGAGTTCAGAGTCTAGCTAAATTTTAGCAAATTTTTTACAAATGACTTTTTAACTAAGCTCCAATGGTAAATTCTATTTAAGTTACTAATGACAATTTCTGTTAACGAACAGTATTTGTCTACGAAACACACTATATATGATTCTTTATGTCTGGGCAACTTTAAAGTCAATGGCCACATATGTTTTATTATTATATCTTTTTCTAATTCATTTAATTGAAAATTTTCTTCAGCATTTCTTAATGCTATGAGTGGATGAGCAAATCCATGGAGTGTATCCATGGGTTCATGATTATGCCAATCATACAAGAAAAAATCATGTAGAAGACCAGCTCTAGCACATGAATTACAGTCTAGATTTAATTTTTTGCTTATCAAAAAACTTTTATAAGAAACGTTTAAACAGTGATTTAGTGTTGTTATATCCCCATGCTGAATATATTCATTCATAGATTTTACTTTAGGGTGGTTAATCAAGTCATAAACTGTATCGACATAATCAAAATAATCTTCATTAACTTTGTTTATTTTTAGAATGGAAATTAAATTCATTTTAATTCTCCTATGCAATAATTATTTTCAATTATATTTTATCCATCATTACGAAAGATTGCAATAGGAAAAAAGCACTGCAAAAGCAGTGCTTTATTTAGCTCCCATACCACCATCTACTCTGTAAATGCCTCCTGTCAAAAATGAGGCTTGATCTGATGCTAAAAAGATTATCATATTAGCGATATCTTCATTAGTAGCATATCTACCTAGAGGGATATTTTTTTCAAACTCTTTTTTAGCCATCTCACCCTTACCGCCAGTAATTGCATCTTCTATTGATCTCATCATTCTGTTATCGACTGGAGAAGGAGCAACAGCATTAACTCGAATTCCGAATTGTGCAACTTCTAGAGCTGCTGTTTTAGTTAAACCTACGACTGCATGTTTACTTGCAGTATATGCAGCAAGCCCGGGAGAACCCATTAAACCAGCAACAGAAGCAGTATTTACAATTACGCCTGATTTTCTAGGAATCATATGTTTAAGAACATATTTCATCCCATTGAAAACTCCCTCTACATTTATTCCAATTACCCTTTTAAAGTCATCGATTGGTGTGTCAACAATTGGCGTAACTTTGCTTTCATAACCAGCATTGTTTATTAATATGTCTATTTGGCCAAAAGCTTCAATAGTTTTTTCTACATAGTTTATTACATCTTCTTCTTTTGATACATCAGCAGGAACGGCAATAAATTGACCTTCCTTCAAATTTAAATCTTTTGCTAATTTATCTAACTTTTCTTGACTTGTTCCTACAAGAGTAAGTTTTGCACCCTTCTCACTTAATTGTTTTACAACCGCACTGCCTATGCCACCACTAGCGCCTGTAACAATAGCTACTTTACCTTCAAACATAATTATACACCTCCATGTATATTTATTTATATTATGTATACCCAAAATTTAATACAATAAGCTATCATGTATTAAACAAAAAGAGAATACTATTATAATTTATAGTTATTTAATGTATTGATAATATTTACCAAATGCTATAGTATTATAAGCAGACTGATATGATAATTCTTAATAGGGATAAAAGAAACAATATGGAAGGTATATTAAAAACTACTAGATTTAAAGAGGTGTAATATGAACTACAGGGAGATATTTTTTAATTATTTTTTATATTTTATTATTTATTCAATGCTTGGCTGGGTTGTAGAAGTATTATTTCATATATATACTGAAAAAAAGCTTGTCAACCGCGGCTTTTTAAATGGTCCATGGTGCCCTATATATGGAGTAGCCGCAATTATTATGATAACTTTATTAAATAGATTACCTCAAAATCCAATCTTAATTTTTTTAGCTGGGGCAATATTAGCTTCATTAATTGAATTTATAACTGGGCTAATACTAGAAAAGGTATTTGGCAATAAGTGGTGGGATTATAGTGATGATAAATTTAATATAAAAGGCTACATATCACTCAAATTTTCAATTCTATGGGGAATTGCTACAATAATCTTAATAAAGTTCTTACAGCCAACCATAGAAATGTTTTTATCAATCTTTAGTTTACCTACACTTGTAATTATTCATAATATAACACTAATTGTGTTTGTGGTAGATGTAACTTTAACTATTAGTTCGCTTATAGAGCTAAAGAATATTCTAGCTGAATTAAAAAATATAGCAGGTGAATTAAATTTGCAAAAAATTCAGGATGAACTATTAAACAATAAAATTTTAAATTTAGCTACAAGAATTAAAAATAGACAGATATATTTAATTAAAATATATCCTAAATTAACAAAAGACAAACTAGAAAGTTTGATAGATCAAGTTATTGATATTAAACAAAAAATATATGAAAAACTTGATGAACAAAAAAACAACCCTGTACAATAGGGTTGTTTAAATTTATCTATTTTGTTTTATTTTTTTATCATACCATATATCATCCGCTACACTTGCCCAATTATCAGCTATAATGGAACATTTTTCAAAAAGCTCCTCAGGCTTTTCTTTATCAATTGGTTGAGTTGAGATTGCACCACTTTCATTAACAATCTCTACTATATAATTCGGATTATCAAGAATAGGACATGGTCTTAAGTGATTTTCATTGAATGGTTGTCTTTTTTGATAAGCTTTGAATATATTACTATTTAAAGCTTCAATTAAAGATACATTTTTAATATTTGTATCTGAGTAATGAACAAATGCACAAGGTTCTACATCTCCATGGGCATTTATGTGGAAATATTGTCTTCCTCCAGCTATACACCCATTTACATATTCACCATCATTCCAAAAATCCATTAAAAATATTGGTTTTTCATTTCTAAGAGCATGAACTTTTCTATACATATAAGCTCTTTCATCTGGTCTTACGCAAAGATCAATATCAGCATCCTTTCCTATTGGCATATATGTGAATAACCATACAAAGTAAGCGCCTTTATCTATTAGAAAATCAATAAATTCTTCTGAAACAATTTCTTTGTAATTATAATGATGATAACACATAGATGTACCAAAAATTACCCCAGCCTCCTTGAGATTGTCCATCCCTTGAAGGACCTTTTTATAAGTTCCGTTTCCTCTTCTAAAATCTGTGTCCTTTTCAAAACCTTCGATTGAAATTCCAGGTGCAAAATTACTTACTTCTGCAATTTTTTTAGCAACTTCTTTTGTAATCAGTGTACCATTAGTAAAACAAGTAAAGTAACAGTCTTGATGTTCTTCACATAATTTGAGAATTTCATCTATCTTAATAAAAGGTTCACCACCAGAGAAAAGGTAAACATAAATTCCTAATTCTTTTCCTTCGTTTATGATTCTATTCATTGTTTCATATGAAAGATCATCTTTTTGGTCATAGCTTGCTGCCCAACATCCAGTGCATTTGAGATTACATCTAGAAGTAGGATCCATCAATATTGCCCATGGTATTGATATTTCTAACTCAGCTTTTTTTTCATTTCTCAATTGAGTTCCATATATATTTGAATTGATTAAAAAATTATTGATAAATTTTTTTTGACAATTCAAGGTAGTCTGTTCAAAGAACCTGTCTGTTAATTGTTTCCAATTACTATCTTCATTGCTCACTGCGTTTCTTAACATATACAGCACTTTTATATCTCTTGGATTTGTTAAGAACTTTTCACTAAGATTTAATATCTTGTTAAGGTTTTCCTTAGGGTTTTTATCTATGTAATTTATAACTTGATTAACAGCGATGTTTGATGCAAACTGTTTTAAAGAAGTCATTTTAGTACCTCCTATAATTGATATCTTTAGTTAATTATATACACATAATTATCACAATTTAATCATATTTATGTAATACAAAAAATAATGAAAAGAGCATAAATGCTCTTTTCATTATTCGATAGCTACTTTTACTTTATTCTCTTTTATTTCTTCTTTAGGGACGGTTATTTTCAATACCCCATTCTCTAATTTTGCTTTTAATCCTTCATTTTTAGCATCAGCTAGATATATAGATCTAGACATTGAACTGTAATATCTTTCTTTGTGAATATAGTTTTTATCTTTTTCTTCTTTACTTTCATCTTTTGTAACAGATATTTCTAATCGACCATCAACCATTTCAATATTTATGTCTTTTTTATCTACACCTGGCAATTCTGCTTCTATAAGATATTCATTTCCGTTATCAACAACATCTAACTTAAAGGTGTCGCTTTCAAGGCTTCTTCTAAATGGCCAATCACTTGTGAAGAAGTCATCTAACATATTGTAGAATTCATCAATTCCTGAACCTCTTGTAGCTAAATCTCTTCTTCTGTTGAAAGGAATTAAGCCAGCCATAGTAACAACCCCCTTTAATTTTATTAATATTTTATTTTTATTAGCACTCTCACTTCCTGAGTGCTAATTATTATATATCATATAAGTTATAAAATGTCAATATTTTTTTACAAAAAAATTTATAAAAGTTGAGTAAAAATGTATTGACATCATGAAACCGGTTACATAAAATTATTATAAAGGAGGAAGAGATTTGGCGCTAAACATTGATAAATTAAAAGAACTTATATTAGATGATTATTTGAAGTTATATCCAGATAGGATTTCTGATTTCAATAGCCTTTTAGAAATGATAATAAAAAACTACTCATTACGAGAAGAAAATCAATTGATATCTAACTCACCAGAATGGATACATTCAGCTAATACAGTAGGTATGATGCTTTATGTAGATTTATTCAATAATGACATTGAAGGACTAGTGAGTAAAACAGAATATTTCAAAAATCTCGGAATTACCTTAATTCATTTAATGCCTTTAGTTCAACCTAGAAATGGAGAAAATGACGGTGGGTATGCTGTCCGTGATTATAGAGAAGTAAATCCAAAATTAGGAAACGTAGAATCTTTAAAGAAAGCAATAAAAATTTTTCATGATAATGGAATTAGAATTTGTATTGATTATGTTATAAACCATACTTCCGATGATCATGAATGGGCAATTAAAGCTAAATCTGGAGATAAAAAGTATCAAGACTATTATTTTATGTATGATGATTATACGATACCAAGACAATATGAAGCTACTATGAATCAAGTTTTTCCTAAAGTTGCACCTGGAAATTTCACCTACGTTAAAGACCTTGATAAGTGGGTAATGACGACTTTTTATGATTTTCAATGGGATTTGAATTATCGAAATCCTAAAGTGCTTGAAGAAATGACTTCTATATTATTATACTACACTAATTTGGGTGTAGATATGATAAGATTAGATGCTATTCCATATATATGGAAAACAATAGGCACTTCATGTAGAAATTTACCAGAAGTACATATAATATTAAAAATATTTAGAACTATTTTGGCTCAATATTCTCCATCTACAGTTCTATTAGGTGAGTCGATAGTAGCCCCAGAAATAATTACTAGATATTTCGGCAGTGAAGCTAGTTTAGAATGCGATCTTTTGTACAATGCATCATATATGGTTGAGATTTGGAATTCTTTAGCAACAAGAGATGCAAGACATATATCTAAAATGCCAATCGTTAACAACAATTTGCCTACTGAATGGATAAATTACGCAAGGTGTCATGATGATATAGGATGGGGCTTAAATGAAGATAATTTAAGGAGACTCGGGTTTGATCCATTTTTGCATAAACAATTTCTGATTGATTTTTACTTGGGGAGTTATAAAGACAGTTTTTCTATTGGAGAGCTATATGAGTATGATCCTGTCACTAAAGATGCCAGAAATTGTGGAACGCTTGCTAGTTTAGCTGGTCTAGAAAAGGCATTGTTAGAAAAAGATAATTATAAGTTGGAATTAGCACTAAAACGAATAAACCTAATAAATTCACTTATTATTTTAAGAAAAGGTATTCCAATGATATACAGTGGCGATGAAATAGGCTTATTAAATAATTATGAATATAAGAATGATCCTGATAAAAAACATGATTCTAGATGGATTCATAGACAAAAATTCAATTGGGAAAAATCATATAATACTGAAAAATGCGATTCATATGAGAGAGTAATTTTTAATAATCTAATAAAGCTAATTAATATCAGGAAAGAAATCAATTTAGACAGTAGCATAAAAAACGAAAGAGCAATCCAAGTTGATAACAAACATATTTTAGTTATTCAGCAATTAAAAGAAAATGATGATAACTTACTATTGATATTTAATTTTTCGGAGGATAGACAATTTTTAAGCACATCACAGTTAATAAGGCATGGCATAAATGCTCATATGGTCGAATTATTACAAGGAAAGGAGTTGAATTTAACAGATGATTTTGTGCAAATTGGACCATATGAATTTCTTATATTAAAAAATAAATAAAAAATAGTTGCAATTATGTAACCGGTTACATATAATGTAATTAAGGTACCGTTGCAGCACACTCAATTATTAAAGGGGGATAATAATGAAAAAAGGTTATGTATTATTACTAATGAGTTTAGTGTTAACGATTTCACTTTTAGCAGGATGTACAACATCTAGTAATGAGGAAGATATGTCAGTTGTAATTTATCAGAACAAAGTAGAAATAGGTGAACAATTAACTGCATTTGCTAAACAATATGAAGAAGCAACAGGTAATAAGATTATTGTAAAAACAACAGGAGGAGACACACCTTATCAGGATAGCTTAAAAGCAGAATTTCAATCTGATAGAGAACCAGATATTTTTGTAATAGAAGGTATGGGTGGTTATAATACTTGGAATTCAAAAATTATTGAATTTACAGACGACGAATGGATTGATTTAACTGATCTTGAATTTACTGTAGATGGAAAAGTTTACGGATTTCCAGTATCGGTTGAAGCTTGGGGTTTAGCTTACAATAAAGATTTACTTGATAAAGCAGGGGTAGACCCAGCAACTTTAACAAGCCAAGATGCTTATAGAGAAGCATTTGAAAAAATTGATAGTATGAAAGAAGAATTGGGAATTGATTCAGTAGTAGCTATGGCTGCTGGACCTGATATGAGATGGGTAACAGGGCTTCATAATTTCAATGGATATCTTTCTGCAGGGCTTCCATATGGAGATAGAACAGTACTTGATAAGCTGAACAATGGCGAAGTTGATATGCAACGCTTGACAGAATATGCTGATTGGGTTGAGTTGTTATTCGAATATGCAGATGAAACGGTTCTTATTACAGGGAATTATGACTCACAAGTTGGGCAATTTGCAACTGGTAAGTCCGTATTTATTCATCAAGGCAACTGGATAGATCCATGGTTTGTACAAAACGGTGTAGATTTTCCAATGGGTTTTGCACCTCATGCTTCTGTAAAGGGTGAGCATAATGCGATATTTATTGGGGCACCTTCATTTTATGTAATTAATAAAGACAGCAAAAATATAGAAGCAGCAAAAGACTTCTTAAATTATATGGCAACAAGTGAAGAAGGGCACAACTATATGGTTAATGAAGCAAAAATGGTGCCTGCTTTTAACAATGTAACTTTAAAGCCAACCACACCATTATCAGCTAATGTCACTGAATGGATGGCTAAAGAAAATGGATCTTATACTTGGTTACAAAATGATATGCCTGATGGTTTTGGAATGGGTACTCTTGGACCAATATATGAAAGTTATGCAAAAGGAGATCTTGATAAAGAAGGTTTTATTGAACAAATTGCTAAAGCAATCGAAGCATTAAAATAAATATGAAAGGGTTTAATACCCTTTCATATATTTATATAAGAGGTGGAATTTATGAAAAGACAAACTAAAGATAAATTGGTTTTTTGGTTATTTTTATCACCTGCTTTGATTTCTTTCATTATAGTAGTAATAGTTCCATTTTTTATGGGAATTTACTATTCTATGACTGATTGGCAAGCGGTTCCAGGAATCCCAGTAAATTGGGTAGGACTTGGAAATTATAGATCTATGTTTTCAGATATAAAATTCCAATATTCATTGTTTAGAACTTTTACATTTACATTGATAAGTGTGATAACTATAAATCTAGTAGCACTAATATTTGCTTTCTTAGTTACACGCGAGATAAAATTTAGAAATTTTTTTAGAGCAGGATTCTTTATACCAAATCTAATCGGAGGGTTAGTACTTGGGTATATATGGCAGTTTATTTTTAAGAGTGTAGTACCACAAATAGGGGGAAGCCTAGGTATTGATTTTATCGAAAATTTGTTGATATTAGCGAATCCAGATTTAACACTTATTGGGTTAATCACTGCTTATACTTGGCAATATGCTGGATATATTATGATGATTTATGTGGCAGCTTTATTGAATGTTCCTCAAGAGTTGCTTGAAGCAAGTGAGATTGACGGTGCAAACTCATGGCATAAATTCAAAAGCATAACCATGCCAATGATTGCTCAGGCATTTACTATAACTTCATTTTTAACTCTTGTCACTTCATTTAAACAATACGATATCATTGTAGCATTAACCAATGGAGGACCAACGGATATATTTAAAGGAGAAGTTGTCAATTCAACAGAAATGCTTGCTGTTCACATATATAACGTAGCTTTTAAATATAATAATATGGCTGAAGGACAAGCAAGAGCAGTAATTTTCTTTTTAATACTTTCAGTTGTTTCTATTGCACAAGTATACAATAATAAAAAGAAGGAGATTGAGATGTGATGATTACAAAGAAAAGAGTATCGAAGTTATTGCTTGGATTAATAACTGTAGTATTATTCTTAATAGTACTATTTCCGTTTTTTATAGTTATTATTAATTCGGCCAAGTCTTCATTGGAAATAATCACAAATCCTATTGCTCTTCCAGCTAGATGGGGTCAATTAATTGATAACATAGCTAATATTTGGACAAACCCTAGCATTAACTATGCATCGAGTGTTTATGCTTCAACAATAATCACTGTCTTGTCATTGTTGTTTATTTCGGTATTTTCAGCAATGGCTGCATGGGTACTTGTGAGAACTAAAACTAAATTATCTAGTTTTATATTCTTAATATTTATCAGCGGCTTAGTAATACCTTTTCAAGTTGTAATGTTTCCATTAGTATCTCTATTTAGAATTATTGGTAACAATTTAAATATTCAACTACTAAGATCTTATCAAGGGATGATTTTTGCTTATATTGGTTTCGGTGCACCATTAGCTGTTTTTATGTTTCATGGTTTCATAAAATCAATTCCCTATGAGCTAGAAGAAGCTGCTTTAATAGATGGCTGTTCTAAACCTAGAATATTTTTTTCAATCATAATGCCAATATTAAAACCTATATTTGTTACTATCTGTATACTAAATGCAATTTGGATTTGGAACGATTTTCTACTTCCTTCTTTAATATTAGGCATAGGACAACCGCTGCAAACTATACCACTAGCTATATCAGCGTTTGCAGGATCATTTGTAAAACAATGGGACTTAATTATGACTGCCGCATTAATGGCAGCAGCACCAATTATAATAGGATTTTTATTTGGGCAAAAACACATAATAAAAGGCATGGTATCTGGGTCTATTAAGTAGTTATAAAGGAGTGAAATGATGAAACTGACGATTAGAGAGATCGCTGAGGCGGCAGGTGTATCAAAAGCAACTGTATCAAGAGTCATAAACGATTCTGATGCAGTTAGTGAAGAAACTAGGAAAAAAGTACTAGAAATCATAAAAGAAACTAATTTTAAGCCAAGTTCAGTCGCGAGAAGTTTGTCAATGAAAAAGTCACATCTGATTGGGATTATACTTCCGGATTTATCAAACCCAGTATTCTCTAAAATAATCGCAGGAGCTGAATCTTATATTAGAAATAAGGATTATTCATTGTTAATCACTGCCACTGACTTTGATATTGACATGAAGATAAAGCATATTAATATCATGAAGGATAAGGGTGTGGATGGACTAATATTGGTTACGGATCACGGGAGTGAAGAATTTCAAAAGACATTGATTGAATTTGAAAAGCCAATCATAATGATAGGTTCAGATAGTTCTTTGCCTTATATACCGACAATAAAAATAGATAATTATAAAGCAAGTCAAGATGCTACTCAGTATTTAATAGACCTAGGGCATAAAAATATTGCAATGATAAGAGGGCCGCTTTCAGATTATCATTCAGGGAAACAAAGATTTCTGGGTTATAGGGATAAGCTAAATTGTTATGGGTATTATTCTGAACGGTTGGTTGAAGAAGGCTGGTATACATTTGATGATGGGTATTCTGCAATGGAGGCATTGATAAAAAAAGGGAATTTGCCGACAGCGATTTTCTGTGCTTCTGACTTACTTGCAATTGGAGCAATCAAGTGTTGTATAGAACATGGCATAAATGTACCAGATGATATTTCTTTTGTAGGATTTGATGATGTTGACATAGCAAGAATGTACAATCCATCACTTACAACAATAAGACAACCATTTGAAGAACAAGGGGATTTAGCTATAAGAATTATGATAGATATGATTGAAAATAAAAATTCAATTCCAAATGACGAAGACAGTAAATTCACGACATCAATGAAATATAAACTTGTTATTAGAGAAAGTACTAAAAATATAAAGTAGGTGTATTATGGACAGCATTCTTTGTGTTGGTGAAATGTTGATTGATTTTATTGAGGATAAAACATCAGAAGAAAAAAGATTTATATTAAACCCTGGAGGAGCTCCAGCAAATGTTGCACAAGTTATTGGGGCTCTTGGAGGGATAGCTTTTATCCTCGGGAGTGTAGGGAAAGATGCTTTTGGTGATGAAATTGAAAAAACTTTGATTAAAAACAAAGTGTTTACTGAATATTTAGTAAAGGTTGAAACTCCAACTACAATTTCGTTTGTAACGATAGACGATAGTGGCGAAAGAGATTTTATTTTTTACAGAGGGGCAGACAGAGATCTTAATTTATCCCAAGTTGGAATAAGTGAATTAAAAAAATTTGATATAGTTCATTTTGGTTCAGCGACTGCCTTTTTAGATGGAGAGTTAAATAATAGCTATCATAGATTGTTAGAACTAAGTTTTAAGGAAAATAGATTTATATCATTTGATCCAAATTACAGGAGCTTTTTTTGGAGTAAAGATAAGGATAAGTTTAGAAAATATGCAATACCTTTTATTGAAAAATCAGATTTAGTAAAATTTAATGAAGAAGAGTTATTAATTATTACACAAAGTGAGTCAATATCAGAAGCAATTAATTTTTTAAGTAAAGAATATGATGCAACTTTTGCTATAACGCTTGGGAAAAATGGAAGTATTGTTTTTAATAAGAATTATAAAATTAATATTGAGGCTGAAAAAGTTAATGTTATTGATACTACTGGAGCTGGAGATGCGTATATTGGGTCATTTCTGTACAAAATCTCTCAGTTTGAAAATAAAAAAATGTTGTTAGGGGATAAAGATGAGATTAGAAGAATTACATATTATTCTAATAACATCGCAGGTAAAATTTGTACTAGATACGGAGCGTTGACTGCTCTAATTGATTTATAGGAGAGGATATATATGGCAAATGTAAAATTGATAAATGTCAATAAAAAATATCCTAATGGATACCATGCTGTTAAAAATGTTAATTTGGAAATTGCAAACAAAGAGTTTATGGTATTGGTAGGGCCTTCAGGGTGTGGAAAAACAACAACTTTGAGAATGATTGCAGGACTTGAAGAAATAACAGAGGGTGAAATATTTATTGGTGATAAAATGGTTAATGATGTTTCTCCAAAAGACAGAGATATAGCTATGGTGTTTCAAAATTATGCACTGTATCCTCACATGAGTGTTTACGATAATATGGCTTTTGGGTTAAAACTATCTAAAACACCTAAAAAAGAAATAAATGATAGAATAAATTGGGCATCAGAAATTCTTGGAATAACAGAGCTTTTAAAGAGAAAGCCAAAGCAATTATCAGGCGGACAAAGACAAAGGGTCGCATTAGGACGGGCTATCGTTAGAAAACCACAAGTATTTTTAATGGATGAACCTTTATCAAACTTAGATGCAAAATTAAGAGTTCAAATGAGAACTGAATTAATTAAGTTGCATAAAGATTTGGAAACAACATTTATTTATGTAACTCATGATCAAACTGAAGCAATGACCATGGGGACAAGAATTTGTGTAATGAATAATGGCGAAATACAGCAAGTAGATGATCCGCGGGTAATATATAATTCGCCTGCAAATTTATTTGTTGCAGGATTTATCGGAGCTCCTCAAATGAACTTTTTCAATGGAAAGGTAGTAGAAGGAAAAGTTTTAGATGTATATGGTTTAAAACTTGAATTGCCTGAAAGATTAAAACAAGCAGTTAAAAATAAAAATAAAGAAAATTCAGAAGTTATTGTGGGAGTACGCCCTGAGGATGTATTTATTTCTGAAGGTGAAGATGGTCTAAAGACTGTAGTAGAATTTACTGAATTGCTTGGTAGCGATTTAAATATCTATTTTAAAATTGATGGGAAACAATATGTTTTAAGGACTCAACACACTTCAAATTTAAAAATGGATGATGAAGTTAAAGTTATATTTGATAAAGAAAAGATACATCTTTTTGATATTGAAACAGAAAAATCATTGACATATTGAAGGTGATGGCATATGTATAAATATGAAGATAATAACTATGATCCATCATTTCAACTGAAGAATGAAAGTATATTTATGGTTGGAAATGGATATGTTGGCATAAGGGGAGCTTTTGAAGAAGGGTATCCAACAGGTGATAGTATCAGAGGAAGCTATATAAATGGCCTTTACGATAGAGTTGAAATGGTTCACGCAGAAAGCGCTGTAGGATTCCCTGAAGAGTATGATAAACAGCCTAAGATAGCCGACACACAGACTTGTATGGTTTTTTTAGATGGGGAACCTGCACAATTGGTAAATACGAAGTATGAAAACTACAAACGTTATGTAGATTATAGTAACGGGGAGACTGTAAGATCATATGAGTTCATAACAAGATCTAATAAAAGAGCATATCTAACTTTTAGGAGATTAGCTTCCTTTGTGTATTATAATGTTGCATCCTATAGAATCGAGATAACATATGATGGAGAGATAGAGCTATTAAGCGTGCTTGACGGTGATGTTAGGACATATGCAAATCCCAATGATCCTAGAACAAGTAATGAGCAAAAACAATTATTGAAAGTAAAGGATCTAGGGGAAAACTTAGATACAACTTTTCTACTCATGGAAACTGGCAGAACAAATTTAAGTCAAGCAACATTGGTTAAACATATTATTATATCAGAAAACGAATATACTCTTGAGAATTCGATTAAAGATACAAAAATTGAAACTAAAATAACATCAAATCTTCATCTTGTACTTGATAAAGTTTGTGTTTTTACTGATAGTTTAAGGTATACTGAGCCATTAAGATCAGCATACGAAACATTAGAACATTTGGCATACGAAAATTATGAAACTCTTTTAGAAATACAGAAAAATTATTTAAATGATTTTTGGACAAATTCTGGAATTGAAATTTATGGTAATGACAATGATCAAAAATCTATTAGATTTATGCAATACCAATTATTACAAAATGTAGGTATTGATTCGTATTCCAATGTATCAGCAAAGGGATTATCTGGAGAAGGCTATGAAGGACATTATTTTTGGGATACAGAAATATATATATTTCCTGTTTTAGTTGTAAATCAACCCCAAAGAGCGAAAAGCCTTCTTGAATATAGATATAATATCCTTGACAGTGCGAGAAAAAGATCATTAGAACTTGGGCATACTAAAGGAGCTGCTTACCCTTGGAGAACTATCTCGGGTATAGAATGTTCTGGATATTTCCCTGCTAGTACAGCTCAATATCATATAAATGCTGATATTGCATATGCTTTTTATATGTATTATCAATATACTAATGATATTTTGTTTATGGTTGAAAAAGGTTTGGAAGTTATTTTTGAAACAGCTAGAATATGGATTCAAATTGGTAATTTCTTCAATGGCGAATTTCACATTCATGAAGTAACTGGGCCTGATGAATATACAGCTATAGTAAGTGATAATTACTTTACAAATATGATGGCTAAGTTTAATCTAGAGATTGCTTATAAGCTTTACAATTATTTTTCTAAGATAGAAGACGAGGTCATCTTAGAAAAATTTAGAGTTCTAGTAGACAAAATTAATTTATCTGAAGAAGAAATAGAGATTATGAAAAAAGCTTCAGATAATATGTTGCTTTTATATGATAGCAATCTAGACATTTATGCACAAGATTCTACATTTTTGAGTAAGCCAATGTGGAATTTAGACTTTGATAAAAGACCATTGCTATTATATTATCACCCATTAACTATATACCGTTATCAAATCTTAAAGCAAGCAGATGTAGTTTTAGCTCATCTTCTGCTTGAAGAGTATGCGGATCTAAAAAAGATGGAAAATAGTTACAACTATTATGAAGAAATAACGACCCATGATTCTTCACTATCATACTGTATTTATGGAATAATGGCTTGTAGATATAAATTTTTAGACAAAGCTTATTATTATTTTATACAATCTATTTCTTTGGATTTACATGACACTCATCAAAATACAAAAGATGGATTACATTTGGCAAATATTGGAGGTACTGTATTAAGTATTATTCAAGGTTTTGCTGGGTTAAGGTTACAAAATGATAAGCTTATAATTAGGCCTTCTGTGCCTGAGCAGTGGGAAGGATATAGTTTTAAAATTAATTTTAGAGATTGCGTACTTGATGTCAAAGTTGAAGAAGAAATTATAATAAGACTGATTGTTGGAGATAAAATGAATTTACTTGTTTATGATAAAGAATATAAAGTAGTAAAAGATAAAGAATTACGAATACCTTTAGCGGAGGATTTTTAAATGATTAATTTTGATGCAGCTATATTTGATTTGGATGGAGTAATTACTGAAACTTCAACAGCTCACTTCTATGCTTGGAAAGAATTGGCTAATGAGATGGGGTTTGATATTCCCTTAGAAGTTATGGATAAAGTAAGAGGAATTCCACGAATGGAAGCTTTAGATATAGTTCTAAGCTACAATAAAAGTAATAATGACTTTGATTTAGACTATAAAGAGAAATTAGCAAATAGAAAAAATCAAATATATCTTAATAAAATATCAAATTATGATAGATCAAATTTAAATGATGGCGTAATTGAACTATTTAGTTTTTTAAAAAAACATAATAAAAAGATAGCATTGGCATCTTCAAGTCGCAATGCAGAGTATTTGTTAAAAGCACTTAAAATAGAAGAATATTTTGACGCTGTCGTAGATCCTAGTACTATAAAAAATGCAAAACCCGCACCAGATATATTTTTGAAAGCGTGCGATCTATTAAATATTCCACCTGAAAAAAGTATTGGAGTGGAAGATTCTCAAGCTGGGATTGAGAGCATCATAAAAGCAGGCCTGACACCAATTGGAATTGGCGAAAATATTCAATGTGAAATAAAATTTAAAAATATAAAAGAATTTTACGAGTATATAATTAAGCACTCCATTGATTAGTAATTTTTAATTATGGGAATATATATAGCGAATATATGTTAAAGGAGTGTTGAATTTGTCAGAAAGTGAAGCCAATATAGTTGGAAGACTTATATTAATATTATTTTTAACATTAGTAAATGCTTTTTTTGCGGCCTCTGAAATGGCAATAGTTTCTGCTGATAGATATAGGTTATCTTCAAAAGCTGATGAAGGAGATAATAAAGCAAAATTAATACTTGATATTTTGAATGAACCATCGAAATTTCTATCATCGATCCAAGTGGGAATAACTTTTGCTGGATTTTTTTCATCAGCTTCTGCAGCGGTTAGCATTTCAAAAGTATTGGGAGATTTCCTAGCAGAGTTTTCTATACCATTTGCACAAGATTTATCTTTCATAGTAATCACTTTATTGTTATCGTACATAACATTAGTATTTGGGGAGCTTGTACCAAAGAGAATTGCCCTAAAAAATCCTGAAAAATTTGCAATGTTTGTTGTTAAACCAATATCAAGTTTTTCGAAAATCATGAAACCATTTGTAAATTTTTTATCTTTTTCAACCAATAAAATACTTCAAATTATTGGTTTTAACCAAGAAAATATTGAGCAAAAAATCACAATAGAGGAAATCAGTTCATTAATTGAAGTTGGCCATGAACAAGGAGTTATAAACCCGATTGAACGGGATATGATAAAAAGTGTCATAAGTTTTGATAATAGTAAAGCTTCTGAAATAATGACGCCGAGAACAGAAGTTTTTATGATTGACATTAATAGAGATATTAAAGATTACATCGAGGAATTATTGAATTTAAAATATTCAAGAATACCTGTTTATAAAGAAGATATTGACAATATAATAGGAATTCTGTATTTAAAAGATTATTTACTTGAGGCATACAAATATGGATTTTATGATGTAAATATATTAAATATATTGAGAGAACCTTATTTCGTTCCTGAAAATAAATCTATAGACGAATTGTTTATAGATATGAAACGAAAGAAAATCCACATGGCAATACTTATTGATGAGTATGGAGGTTTTTCTGGAATTGTAACTATGGAGGATTTGATTGAAGAAATTGTAGGAGACATTGATGACGAATATGATTACGATGAGCCAGATATTTTGCAGTTGAGTAACAATTCATATTTAGTGAGAGGATCTACTTCAATTAGAGAATTAAATAATTTATTAGATTTAGAGATAATAGATGAAGAAAATGAATTTTATGACACTGTGGGGGGTTTTTTGATATATAAATTAGGATATATTCCTGAGGACAATAGTAAGGTATCAATTACAGAACAAGACGTTATTTTTACAATAGAAGAAATAAAAGAAAAAAAGATTGAGAAAGTAAAGATTGAATTGACAAAACAATTTGAAAATAAGAAACTAGAGAGCTAAATTGCTCTCTAGTTTCTTTATAAAGCAAATTATTTTTTTCTCTTTATCTTTAAGTTAAGATATTGAAACATAGTGAAATAACTAACAAACATTTCAAAATAATCAGAAAAATATATAGACAAAACCAAAAAATTGTATTAATATATTTTCATAGCAATGTAATACTATAAAACAAAACAGTGCTAAATAATAATTAAGGAGGAAAAAGGATGGAGGGTAAACAAAGAGATAATTGGAGTAGTAGAATTGGATTTATATTTGCTGCAGCAGGTTCAGCCGTAGGATTAGGAAATATTTGGAGATTTCCATATTTAGCTGCAGAAAATGGCGGTAGCGCATTTATTTTTATTTATTTGTTATTTGTACTTGGAATTGGTTTAAACGTAATGATTGCAGAATTTGCTATAGGAAGACGAACTCAATTGGCAGCTGTAGGAGCATACAAGAAATTAGACAAGAGATTTACTTTTGCGGGTGTTATTGGTGTTTTGAGTGCATTTCTTATAATGGGATTTTATCCAGTTGTCGGCGGATGGTCTGTCGCGTATATTGTTAAATCATTTACTGGACTTTTATCTGATCAAGCATTGATTGCTGATGCTTTTGGTGGCTTTATTACAAGTTCGTATGAACCACTTTTATGGATGCTCTTATATATGGCTATTAATATATATATAGTAGCAAAAGGTGTAACAAGTGGTATTGAAAAAGCAGGGAAGATCCTGATGCCTACATTGTTAGTTCTATTTATTTTTGTAGCTATAAGGAGTGTAACTCTTGATGGAGCATTTGAAGGATTAAAATTCTTATTTAAACCTGATTTTAGCAAAGTTACAGGGGAAACTTTTTTAGCCGCTTTAGGTCAACAATTTTTTTCATTGAGTTTAGGCATGGGCTGCATGATAACATATGGTAGCTATATAAGCAAAAAAGAAGCATTGCCAAAGAATGCTCTTATAATAACTCTTATTGATACATCAGTAGCTATATTGGCAAGTATAGCAATAATTCCAGCTCTTTTCGCATTTGGGTTAGAAGTAAACCAAGGCCCTGGACTAGTATTTATAGTAGTTCCTCAGATATTTGCTGGAATGGGGGCTTTAGGGCCTATAATATCTGCAATATTCTTTATCGCACTAGCGATTGCGGCATTAACATCATCAATATCATTATTAGAAGTAGTAGTTGCTTACTTAATTGATGAGAGAAAGATGAAAAGAAAGAATGCTGTTGCAGTTACTGGTCTAGTAATGACCGTTATGTCAGTTTTATCATCTTTATCTTTAGGTGCATTTCCTAGCTTAAAGCTTTTTGGCGTAGCAGTTTTCGATTTCTTTGATATAATAACTGATAAAATATTCTTAGCAATTGGTGGGTTATTGATAGCTTTATTCGTTGGTTGGTTCATGAAGAAAGAGGATATGAAAGATGAACTAACAAACGGAGGCACACTAGAATTTGGACTATTCAATGTCTGGTATACTCTTATAAAATATGTCGTTCCTGTTGCGATAGCATTGGTAGCAATCTTTGGAATCATAGCAATAGAGCAAACAAGTCTGATGATATTTGGATTACTAGTAATATTAGTATTAGCGATATTTTCTAAGAAGCTATAAAAAAAATCACCCTAATGCATTAGGGTGATTTTTTTATAGTCTAATTTGTTTTTAAGTTATTTTTTATCGTGTATTTTGTTTGTACATTTTGATACCAAGTTGGATATTGTTCTTGAATTTTTTGATCTTTTAATATTTCTCTTATTTCTTCTTTGGAATCTTCTAAAGTTGCTACCTTAGCTTCTTTTTTATCTGTTACTTTTATAATATGATATCCATAAGTGGTTTTAATTGGTTCACTAATTTCATCTTTATTTAATGAAAATGCTGCGTTAGAAAATTCTTCAACCATTTCATCTTTTGTAAAGTAGCCTAAATCTCCACCATTTGTTGCAGTTGCTGTATCTGTTGAATATTCTTTAGCTAGGTCCTCAAAAGAATCGCCAGATTGAATTTTCGCCAATACATCTTTTGCTTCTTCTTCAGTATCTAAAAGAATATGACTGGCTTTAACTTGTTCAGCTTCATTAAAATCATCTTTATTCTCTTCAAAATATGCTTCTATTTCCTCATCTGTAATTGTTATAGATGGTTCAATTAAAGCTTCTATGCTAAGATTCATTTTTATATTTTTTAAAAATTCATCTTTTGTATACCCATAATATGCTAGAGCTTGCTCCATAGTAGCTTCATCGCCATAAGATTCAACAGCTTTTTGATATTCAGCATCTATTTGGTCTTGCGTAATCTCTATATTGTTTTCTTCTAGCTCTAATTCTATTATTTTGTCTAGTATTAAAGCGTTTAATGCCTCATCCCCATTTTGACTAACTAAATAGTCATAAAACTCTTCTTTTGTAATTTTAACATCATTTACCTCAGCCACTATCTCATCTGAACTAGAGCTACTACAACCTATAAGTAAAATACTAGTTATACTAATTAGAAGTAGCAAAACAACTAATTTTTTTGCATTAAATTTCATTATATTTCTCCTCTCATCAATTAATTACTATGTAAGTATAACACAAAAACAATTTAAATTCATAACATATTTGTGAAATTTAGATGAAAATTCTTTATAAGATGGAAATTGGGTATATAAAATAAAATAAATAAACTTTAAGGGGTCCTAATTATGGATAAATTAGGTGAAAGAACAAAGAATAATAAATTTGAATACGCATTAATACAAGCCCTATTAGATAAAGATACTATATGTGGGTTTGATTTAATTGAATCAAGTATAGGATTTGATGATGTCTGTAAGGTCTTTTTTAAAACTTGTAATTCAGAATTAAACTATTCGGACAATATAGATTTTTATGACTTATATAATTACATAAGTGATAATTTAAAATCAAATTACATTATAAAGGATAACATGGTTTACATCATGAAATTATTACCATTGCAAGCGTATAAATATATGATTATTATTGAAATCTATGATTTAATCAATACTATTAATGAGATCATAGATATGAAAATTAAAGAATTACCATTTGCATTTTACATTATAGACTTAGATACAAAAATTCCTTTCTATTTTTCAGAAAATTTTAATAGTTTTTTTGGAATTAACAAGAATCATGAGAATATAGATTTAATGTATTATTTAGATGAATTGGAAGATAAGGAAAACAGAGAGTTTAGAGAAATTAGAGTTGCAAATGCAATTAAAAATGAAGAGCATTATATGATAAAATATCAAATTTTAAATGATTCTAATAAATATAAGTATTTATTAGAAATAGGATTTCCAATAGTAGACAAACAACATCATATAAATTACATGGTTACTATTTTAATGGATTTGTCAAAAGTAGAAAAATCTAAATTAGATGAAGAAAGTTTTGTAAATATAGATAAATTATCAAATGTTTATAATAGAAACTATCTAGACATTATAACAAAAAGTATAAATGAAGATAGGTTTATACCATTATCCATTATTTTTGCAGACATAGATGGACTTAAATTTGTAAATGACGGGTTTGGACACGTATATGGTGATAAGTTAATAAAAGACGTTGCTCAAATATTAAAGAATTCTACTAGAAATAGTGATATAATTATAAGATATGGAGGAGATGAATTTATAATTTTTCTTCCAAACACTGACAAAAAAGAATGCAATAAAGTAATTGAGAGAATTAAAAAGAATATTGAAGGATTCAATAGTTCTAATCAATTAAACCCTATAAAAATTAGTTTGTCAATTGGTGGGCATACTATGGATTCGTTTGAATCCGGTATAGAAGAAAGTATAGAAATAGCAGAAGATTTAATGTATACTGAAAAATTAAATCGAAGAAAAAATCTACAGAAGACTTATATTGAAGCGATCAGAGAAGTATTAGAATATAAAGAGCCGACACCATATGATTTAAGTGAATTTTTTGATGACTTAATTTTAAAACTTGGAATAAAACTTGGTTGGGAACAAGACTTAATAGATATGATTACTACACTTTGCTCAGTAAATGATGTTGGGAAAATAACCATAGATTCTGAAATATTGAATAAACCTGAAAAACTAACTGACGATGAGTGGGAGATTATTAAAAAACATCCAGAGATGGGATATAGAATAGCAATGGCATCTAAGGAATTATCCAATATAGCAGATTATATTTTGTACCATCATGAAAGATGGGATGGAAAAGGATATCCAAGGGGGATAAGTGGTGAATCAATACCCCTATATTCAAGGATAGCATCTATAATTGATGCTTTTGATTCTATGATTAAAGATAAACCGTACAAGAAAAAGCTTACTATTGAACAAGCAATTGAAGAAATACGTAAAAATTCTGGTACGCAATTTGACCCAAATTTAGTAGATATCTTAATAGATATTATCAAAGAGGATTTTAGGAGATAAAAACAATATAGTAAGGATGTGGTAAATTGAAAGATATAGAGACGGATAGATTAATACTTAGGAGATTTAAATTATCAGATTTAAGCGATTTTTATGAATATGCTAAAAATCCAAATGTTGGGCCAAATGCTGGTTGGGATTTTCATAAATCAAAAGAAGAATCATTACTGATTTTAAGAAATTTTATTTTAAGTGATGAAGTATGGGCAATTGAATTGAAAACTGAAAAGAAAGTCATTGGCTCCATTGGATTACATAGAGACAGAAAAAGGGATAACAAAGAAGCAAAAATGCTAGGGTATGTCTTAAGCGAAAATTATTGGGGAAAGGGTTACGCTACTGAAGCTTCAAAGGCTCTTATAGAATATGCTTTTATGGAATTATCTACCGATATTCTTTCTGTTTACCACTACCCTTTTAATGAAAGATCAAAAAATGTTATTTTAAAATGTGGATTTGTTTATGAAGGAACTTTGAGAAAAGCTACAGTTAACTATGACGGGAATATCTATGACGATTGTTGTTATTCAATGACAAGGGAAGAATTTTTTATGCAAAGGGGATAAGGATGAATAAATATAATAAACATAATAAATATTTAGTTATAATTACAATGTTTTTAATACTAGCATTTACTGGTTGCAATGAAAGCCAAGCAGCTGAATTAAAAATACTAATCGATGGTAAAGATTATACACAATTAGCACAACCAATCATTAGAGATGACAGAACTTTAGTCCCAATAAGGTTTATCACAGAAAATTTAGGCGGGGATGTTGAGTGGGATGAATCAAATAGACGTGTTTTTGCAAAGATGGGTGAAAGATCAATTGGCTTAGTGATAGATAGCCAAATTGTAAAATATGACGATTTGGATTATGAAGTAATTGATACTAAACCAATAATACACAATAATCTTACTTATGTACCTATTAGAATTATGGGAGAAGCTTTTAACATAGGCATTAAATACAATGAAGCCACAAAGACCGTTGAGATAAATTCGCAAAATAGCTCTAATAGAAATAAGTATTATGATTTAGATATATTGTCTATTAAAAATAATCAAATAATTAATGGAAGAACCAATATTACTTATAAAATAGGGGGAAATATCAAAAATGATACTAGCTACATCAGACTACTAGTTCTTGATCCTAATAACCATACAGGACATGTGGCTTTTCAGTCAAAATTAATCGACGATATGATAGAATTTCTTCCATATACAGAACACAATGGAGAAAAAATACTAGTCTTAGCTGCATATGATGCTAATAACAAGTTATTAGCTGCTTCAGCTGAAAAAGTAATAATTGATGTAAATCCCCAAATATCGATATTGGAGTTAGAAAATAATAATGAATTTAGAAATCAATTAAAATTAACTCCACAGACTAATTTTTCATTATTAAAAGTAGAATATGTTCTTACTAATATAACAACTGGGAAAATTAAAACTTTAGATAATTTTGATCCATACGGGACTACTACTTGGGCACCTAATTATAATGAAAAGGGTGATTATTTAATAACTGTAAATGCTTACGATTTAAATTCAAATATAGTGGCAAGCAAAGATTATGATATCTCTATTGGTGTAGATAAGTCTTTGTCTTTAACGGGGGTTAAAGAAAATTCTATCGTAAATAAACCAATTACACTTAATGCAGTAAGAAATTTTGATTGTATAGAAACACAATATGTTTTAAGAGCTCCAAATACGAATACAGAAAAAATATTAACTACGATTCCTTATGGGAGTTTTAAATACATTCCTTCACCAAGTGACTCTGGAGAAAAAGAATTATTAGTGAGAGTAAAAGATACTTCTGGAAAACAAATAAATTCTAAGCCTATTAAAGTTGTCATAGATGGCAAGCCAAGTCTTTATTTGAACGGAATTGGACCTAATGAAGTTGTACTTTCTAATGGCAAGTCCATTAATGTTTTAAGCAATGTAAAAGTTAGTGATGTAAAATTCGTTTTCATCAATAGCGAAAAAAATATTAAGAAAATAATAACTGCAAATAATTTTGAAAGTCAATTTAAACCATTAGCTAATGAAACTGGAAATTGGTATGTATATGCTACTGCAAACTATAATGGGAATTTAATAGAAAGTGAAAAAATTAATTTCAAAGTATACACTGGTAATGTTTATGGACCATATAGCATTACAGAAAAGAACAATTACATCAATTTTGTCACTAATTTAGCAAAAAATTCAAACAATAAATTAATTTCTCAGTCTTTTAAAATAGCACAATCTATCTTAGAAACTGGTTGGGGACAAAGTGTTCCTTCGGATAAATACAGTGGGCAAAAGTCTAATAATTTATTTGGAATAAAAAGTAAGAATAATGAACCTTATATAATTTCAACAACTTGGGAAGTATATAATGGAGTAAGATATGTAGTGGATGCTAAGTTTAAAAAATACACCTCTCCACAGCAAAGTTGGGATGATCATATAAAGTTCTTATTAGATAATGATAGATATAATCCATTTGAAGATGTAATGAATGATCCTTATAAAGCAGCTTGGGCAATCAGGAGATCTGGTTATGCGACGGATCCATTATATTCTCTTAAAATTATTGATCTCATTCATAGATATAATTTGGATGAATTTGATAAAAAGATTTTTTGATTTTATAATTTATATTACATCAGAAATGTTTGAACATGCTAAAATGTTGGTATAATAATAAAAAGATAAACGGGGGGATTATCATGGATATTAAAATTTATTCAACTCCAACTTGACCTTGGTGTACTAAAGTAAAGGATTACTTAAGACAAAAAGGTATAAATTTTACTGAGTATGATGTTACAAAGGACTATGAAAAAGCTGTTGAAATGGTTCAAAAATCTGGGCAAAGAGGAGTGCCAGTAATCGACATTGGAGGCAATATCATAGTCGGTTTCGATAAAGCTAGGATTGATGAATTATTAGGTTTATAGAAAGTGGATTTCCACTTTCTATAAATTTTTTTATTTTCGTTGACAAACAAAAGATTAAATTTTATAATTAAGCATGACCGACCAGTCAGTCAAAAAATAAAGGAGGACTAAAATGCTACCAAAATCAAGTGTAAAAAGGCCTTATACAGTAATTGTTGCAGTAATACTCGTACTTGTGTTAGGGGCCGTTTCATTTATGAACTTAAAGACAGATTTATTACCTAATCTAGAACTGCCTTATGTTGTAATAATGACGGTGTATCCAGGCGCAAGTCCTGAGGAAGTAGAAGTAGCTGTGACTAGACCAATTGAACAGGCAGTTTCTACAATTAATGATGTAAAAAATGTTGAGTCAACATCTAATGAAAACCAGTCAATGGTAATAATTGAATTCAATTCTACTGTGAATATGGATTCAGCTATAATAGAAATAAGTAGTAATCTTGATATGGTGAAAGCTGGATTTAATGATTATGTACAAAGCCCTATGGTAATGAGATTAAATCCTGATATGTTACCTATTATGGTTTCTTCAGTAGATATTGAAGGTAAGGATACAAGAGAAATTTCAAAGATTGTAAATGAAGAGATTATTCCTCAATTCGAGAGCGTTGCTGGTGTAGCATCTGTTACTGGTCAAGGATTGATTGAGGAAAATGTTGAAATTATGATTGATCAATCAAAGATTGATAATCTTAATAGCGAGATATTAAAAAAAGTAGATGCAAAATTAGCGGAAACAGAAAGTAGTTTAAATGATGGAAAGAAAGAAATAGAAAATGGATTAGCTCAAATAGACACAGAAAGAGAGCAACAATTAACTCAAATCAATCTTGGGTTAGAAACTGTTGTGAGTGCAAAAACAGAAATCAATAAGGCTGAAGAATCCATTAACAATGGCCTTCAAGAGCTATATTCTAATAAGAAAGTAATTGTAAATAGCATTGATGAAATTGATAATCAATTAGATAAATTAAAAATAATTGAAGCTGCGTTAATTGCTGGAGGGGGAACGAGTCCAGAGTATCCAGGACAAACTTTAGATTCTATTAGGGCTCAGAAAGATATACTAGAAGCTCAAAAAACTGAGCTAAGAAATTCTTTAGATACTATAAATGATAAAATTAGCGAATTAGATAAACAAAGTAAAGAGATACAAAATCAAAAAATGGATCTAATAGCTCAAGAAGCAAACCTGAATAATGCAAAATTGGCATTAACTACGCAACTTGACAATGCAAAGACAAACTTATTAAATGCTCAAAAAGAACTAGATGAAGGATATGCAGAATTTGAAAAAGCGCGAGAAGATGCCTTTAAACAAGCATCTTTAGACGGTGTGATTACTAAGGATATGATTTCCCAAATTCTATCAGCTCAGAATTTCTCAATGCCAGCAGGATACGTTAGCGACGAGGATCAGGAATATGTAGTTAAAATTGGGGATAAACTCTCTGATATTGAAGAAATTAAAAATCTATTGTTATTTGACACTGGCGATGACATGATAGGGAAGATATATTTAAGTGATGTTGCTGAAATAAATATGTTAAATAATTTAGACGAAAATTATACCAAGGTAAATAATAATGACGCTGTTATGCTAACAATGCAAAAGCAAAGCGATTATTCAACCAGTGAAGTTGCTAAAGGCATAAGAGATAAAATGGAAGAAATTTCAGCAAAGGATCCTTCTATTCATTTTACTCCGTTATTAGATCAAGGTATTTATATTGACATTGTAATAAATTCAGTATTAGATAATATCATTTATGGTGGTATATTAGCTATATTTGTGCTGTTTATATTTTTGAGGGATATAAGGCCAACTTTGATCATTGCGTTGGCGATACCAATTAGTATTGTGTTTGCAATTGCACTAATGTATTTTGGCAATATTAGCTTGAATGTTATCTCTCTTGCAGGATTGGCACTTGGTGTTGGAATGCTCGTTGACAATTCAATTGTTGCTATAGAAAATATTTATAGACTCAGAGGCGAGGGATATTCTTCTATAAAAGCTTCTGTTATTGGGGCTAATGAGATTGCTGGAGCAATAACTGCATCAACCTTGACAACTGCTGTAGTGTTTTTACCAATTGTATTTACTCAAGGGATTTCAAGACAATTATTCACTGATATGGGTTTAACAATTGCATTTTCGTTATTTGCTAGTTTGTTAGTAGCTTTAACATTGGTACCAACAATGTCATCAACAATATTAGCTAAGTCAAGCAGCAAAGAATCAAAGCTTTTTTATAAATTCATAAATATCTACGAAAAAATTCTAAGATGGACTTTAAAAAGAAAAGCTATAGTTTTGATTGTAGTAGCATTGCTGTTGGCTTTAAGTGGTGTTTTATCATATTCTAAGGGAACTGAATTTATTCCTGCAATGGAATCACCTCAGATGCTTGTCACTTTAGATGCTCCAAGTGAATATGATACAGATGAAGTCAAAGAACTTGGTAATTCTGTGGTAGCTGAAATTCTCAATTTAGAGGGAATAGATACTGTAGGAGCATTTTTAGGTGGCATACAAGGGTTTGGACAAAATACAAATCAAATTTCACTATACGTTCTCTTAGATGAGGAAAGTGGAGTTAAAAATAGTGAAATAAAAGCTGAGATAGAAAAAATAGCTAATGATATGGGCGTAAAATTGAATGTTTCTGAATCAAATATGGATATTTCTGCAATTGCAGGGTCAGGTATGGAAATTATAGTAAAAGGTCCTGAACTAGATACTTTAAATACTATATCTGAAGAAGTTATGGAAGTTATGAATTCTGTTGAAGGGATATCTAATGTTTCAAATGGACTAGATGATCAAAACAAAGAAATAAATATTACGGTAAATAAAGAATTAGCTATGGAAAACAATTTAACTGTAGCACAAGTATATGCTCAAATTTCTAATATAATATCAACACCTCGAGCAGCTACTACACTTTCAAATATTCAAGATGAATATCCGGTTATCGTAGTGGAAAGTGCAAGTAAAAATTTCACTAGATCTGATTTAGAAAATCTTGAATTAGAAATAACAAATTCTGATGATAAGATTAAACTTACTGAAATAGCAACCATAACCGAGTCTGATAGTATGAACTCAATTAATAGATCTAATCAATCGAGATATATATCTGTTACTGGGGATATTAAAACTGGCTACAATATTGGGATTTTAAGTAGAGAAATCGAGCAAAAATTAGACCAAATAAATGTTCCTGATGGATATGCAGTACAAATTGCTGGACAACAAGAGTTAATTACAAGCTCTATGCAAGACCTTGTAAATATGCTGATATTAGCAATAATATTCGTATATTTAATTATGGTAGCACAATTTCAATCACTTTTATTACCATTTATCGTCATGTTCACTGTACCGTTAGCTTTCACAGGAGGATTGTTTGCTTTATACTTTACAAATAAACCTATTAGTTTGATAGCAATGCTTGGGTTATTGATTTTGACTGGAGTGGTTGTAAATAATGGTATTGTGTTTGTTGATTACACTAATCAATTAAGAGATAAGGGCTTGGAAAAGAAAGAAGCTTTGGTTTTAGCTGGTAAAACACGTATGAGACCAATATTGATGACTGCGATTACTACCATTTTAGGCCTTATCACTTTATCGTTTGGAGTGGGAATGGGAGCAGAAATTTTACAGCCACTTGCACTAGTCGTGGTTGGAGGATTAAGTTACGCAACAATTTTGACTCTATTTGTAGTTCCATGTATGTATGATATTTTAGTAAGGGATAAGAGAAGAAAAGTTGCTGAATTAGAGGAGGAGCTAAATGAGATCTAATCAGTACTCGGATAAAGAAATTGCTGTATTTAACGGTTTAGTCGGATTGTTAAAACAAGGTAAAAGTCTGTACAAAATAAAAGTATCAGAAATAGCCAAAGCAGCAAATATTGGTAAGGGTACTATCTATGACTATTTTAGCAGTAAAGAAGAGGCCATATATCTGGCTCTTCTTTACTATTTAAACAATGAAATGACAAGAGTTGTGTCTGAGGTTGAAAGTACTTCTAGTTTTAAAAATAAAATCTATAAGTTATTAGACATAACGGAAGAAAATATTGAAAGCAAATACTCTTCACTTAAGACTGTATTATCAGCAAAAGATATTAGCTCTATGTATGATTTAATAGAAGGCAATGAAAATTTAATTGATTCATTTATTAACTACATGGGTAAAATAATGGAGTCTATTGTAACTGCAGGAGAAAATGAAGGGTACATCAATAAGTCATACTCATCTTATTATAAGAAATCTGCAATAAGATGTATTTTAATTGGATTTGCACAGTTTGTTAGTCATAAAGAATGTTATAAAGATGTAAATGTTGACTTAGCTAAAGAAGTAGCTTATACTCAATTGATAAAGATGTTAAGATAGGGTGAAAATATGAAAAAACCAAATAAACCTAAAAATCCTAAAAGACCGATTATTTTTTATTATTTAATTGCTTTAATAATTATAATAGTAATAAATTCCATCGTTCTGCCAAGGGTTTTAGGACCAGATGTGAAAGAAATTGATTATGGCAGTTTCTTAGATAAATTAGAAAAAGGCGAAATAGAAGAGGTAGAGGTAACAGACACAGAAATTTTTATTAAAGAGAAAACTGATCAAGATACAGTTTATACTACAGGATTAATAAATGATCCGGATTTAGTTAACAGGCTGTATGATTCAGGTGTCAAATTCACAAAGATAGTTTCTAATACGACTCCATCGATTTTTACGACAATAATCTCATGGACCATTTCCATTTTATTTTTTGTTTTACTAGGGAGATTATTAGGTAGAATGATGCAGAAAAGAATGGGTGGCGGAGATGTACTATCTATTGGCAAAAGTAATGCAAAGATATATGTGGAATCAAAAACTGGAAAGACTTTTGAAGATGTTGCAGGTCAAGAGGAAGCAAAAGATGCACTTAAGGAAATAGTAGATTTTTTGCATAATCCAGGGAAATACAAATCAATAGGTGCAAACCTTCCAAAAGGAGTTTTGTTAGTTGGCCCTCCTGGCACTGGAAAAACTTTACTTGCAAGAGCTGTGGCAGGTGAAGCAAATGTACCTTTCTTCTCAATCTCTGGTTCTGAATTTGTTCAAATGTTTGTTGGAATGGGTGCTGCGAAAGTTAGAGATTTATTTAAACAAGCTCAAGAAAAGGCCCCATGTATCGTATTTATCGATGAGATAGATACAATTGGAAAGAAAAGAGACGACTCTGGATTTAATAGCAATGATGAGAGGGAGCAAACATTAAATCAACTTCTGTCTGAAATGGATGGATTTGATGGGAAAGAAGGAGTAGTAATTTTAGCTGCAACAAATAGACCTGAGTCTTTAGATAAAGCACTATTAAGACCGGGAAGATTTGATAGAAGAATTCCAGTAGAACTTCCAGATTTAGCTGGTAGAGAAGCGATATTAAAAGTGCATGCTAAGAAAGTGAAAACAGACGATAACCTTGATTTTAATGCAATAGCAAGAGCTACTGCAGGAGCATCTGGTGCTGATTTAGCTAACATAATTAATGAAGCTGCTTTAAGGGCAGTGAGGATGGGCAGACAAAAAGTATCGCAAGAAGATTTAGATGAATCAGTAGAAGTTGTAATTGCGGGTTATCAGAGGAAAGGTGCTGTTATTTCAACGAAAGAGAAACGAATTATTGCATTTCACGAAATAGGACATGCTCTAGTTGCCGCTTTGCAAACTAATTCTGATCCGGTTCATAAAATTACTATTATACCAAGAACATCTGGTGCATTGGGCTATACTATGCAATTGGCAGAAGAAGAGAGCGTATTGATGTCTAAAGAAGAATTATTTAATAGAATTGTAACTATTACAGGAGGTAGAGCCGCTGAAGAAATTGTATTTGGCAGTATTACCTCAGGAGCCTCAAATGATATAGAGCAAGCGACTAAAATCGCTAGAGCAATGGTTACAAGATTTGGAATGAGTGAAGAATTTGATATGATGGCTTTAGAAACCGTAACATCAAAATACCTTTCTGCAGATCCAGCTTTAGCTTGTTCAGAGGAAACTTCTTCAAGGATAGATTCTGAAGTATTAAGAATTATAAAAGAAGCGCATGAGAAAGCAAAGGCGATTCTTAAAGATAATATGGAAAAGCTCATAGAGCTTGCTAACTATTTATTGGAAATGGAGACAATGACTGGAACTGAATTTATGAATATATTAAATAAAAAAGATGAAAGCTTTGCTTAGCTTTCATCTTTTTTAATATAGTCATATAATATTTTTGCAGTATCAGATGGGTTGTTATTTTCGAGAGTTAATGCGTATTCTTTTTTGTTTTTTTGGTAAAGCGGATCATAATAATATAATATTAAATCTTTAATAGCATCTTTGTAATTTTTGCTTTTAACTAAGTTGATTTTTTGATCAACCCAATAATTTCCCATACGATTTCTTAAGTTTTCCAAAGATTTTATGATATTCTCATCATCTCCACATATATAATCTTCATAGATGTTATCAATTCTATCTTCAATAGATGATGTAATATTAACGTGAATTCCATTTTTGATTTTATCGAATAACTTATCTGGTATTGTAGACTTTCCGATAGTTTTACTTTCACCTTCAACAAATAGTAAATTCGATTTACGATTATAAAGAATATCAAATATAAGCGATTCAAACATTTTTTGGCTATTTGGTTTATCTAAACCTACGCTTCCTAAAACAGAACCCCTATGATTTGCACAATACTCTAGGTCTAACACATCAGCACCTAATTTTTTCAATTCATTTAATACTTTTGTTTTGCCAGTACCTGTATTCCCATAAAGTACAACAAGTTCAATAGGTTCTATTAGGGAATTCAGGTTTTTATTGATGTAATTTCTATACCCCTTATACCCACCGATTAATTTATTTGCATTTATACCTATGCTTTGCATTAGAACTGTAATACTGGAACTTCTATACCCGCCTCTAGCACAAAAAAATATGAGGTTAGTATATTTATCTTGTAAAGAAAGTATTTCTTTAAAAATTGTAGGAAGTTTCCTAGACACATACTCTATACCTAATATTTTTGCTTCTTCCTTACTTACCTTTGTATAAGCATAGCCAACAGCTTCTCTTTCTTTGTCTGACAATATTGGAATATTTATTGAACCTGGTATTGTGTATTCTGAGAACTCAGACTCTGATCTCACATCAATCATTATATAATTTAAATTCTTATATTTACACAATAATTCTTCATAAGTTAAAGATATTTGCATAATTTACCTCTTTCAACTAGAAATTTCGCAATTAATATTATATACTTATTTTATTATTAGTAAAGTAATTTTAATTGGAGGACAATATGAAAGACATTCACAAAAAATCAGTACTTTACATAATATTATCTGCTGTTTTATTAAGCACAGGAGGAGTATTATTAAAATATGTTGATTTAAAGCCAATGGAAATCGCAGGAGCTAGAGCTATAGTTTCTTCTATAGTAGTATTTGCATATGTGAAAAAACCAAAATTCACATTTTCTAAAGCACAGGTAGCTGGTGCTATAAGTTATTCTATGATGGTTATAGGATTTATAGCAGCTAATAAACTTACTACAGCAGCAAATGCAATTGTACTTCAATATACAGCTCCTATTTGGGTAGCGATATTAAGTTACTTTATACTTAAGGAGAAAATACACTACTATGATGTGATGTCAATAGTATTTATTATTGTAGGTATGGTGTTAGTATTCTTTGATGACGTGGGAGGAGGAAACATAAAAGGAGATATCATAGCGATTATTAGTGGAATTTTCTTAGCTATAGTAACTATATCTTTAAGGTTTCAAAAAGATGAGTCCCCAGTTGAAACTACACTTTTAGGACATTTATTGACAGCTTTTATAGGAATATTTTTCTTATGGGGAGTACATTTTTCCCTAACAGATTTAATAGGGATATTATTATTAGGGATATTTCAATTAGGGATATCATATATATTATATTCAGAAGCTATAAAACATGTAAATGCTATTGAAGCTAGTGTTCTCATGTTTATTGAACCTATATTAAATCCTGTGTGGGTGTATTTGGCATTTGGAGAAAAACCTGGTAGTTTAGCTTTGATTGGCTGTCTTATTGTATTGGCAACAATATTAGTAAGATCCGTAATAGCTAGTAGAGCTAATAGACAAGATATAATTAATTAATATTAGGAGCTATATATGAAAAAATACTATAAGAATTATGTTATACCATATTATGATACAGGAACTAATAACTATTTAAAGCCAGAAATGATTTTATCATACATGGCAGAAACATCAACATGGCACATTGATTCACTTGGATTAGGTAATGATACTTTGGACAAATACAATTATGCATGGTTATTAAATAGGTGGGAAGTAGATATATCCGATTACCCTAGAGCAAAAGAAGAAGTCATAGTGTCTACGTGGACTACGGGATTTAATAAATTTTATGCTTATCGTGAGTTTATCATGAAATCAAGTGACAATATGGAATTAGCAAGAGCATCTACTATATGGATATTAGTTGATTCGATCACAAAAAAACCAAAGAGAATTCCTACCGAAATGATTCATATTTTTTCAACAAATAATGAAAAAATGGTTGAAAGAAAAGTAGATTTTAAGCATTACAATGATTATTTGTATTCAGAAGAAAAGAATATTTATATTAGAAAGTCTGACATAGATAATAATAATCATGTGAATAATGTTAAATATTTAGAATGGATGCTAGACTCAACTGATGATGATATATTAAATAATCATAATATAAAAAGCATATCTATTGAATACAAGAAAGAAGTTTTATATATTGATAAACCTTCAGTTCATTCACTTTTTAAAGTAGATAATAGCGAGATAACATCTAAGTATAAGATAACAACTGAAAATATTGACCATGCATATGGACAAATAATATGGAGGGAAATAGATGTTAAATAAAGAATTAGAAACAAAGGAAGAAATAATTAAAATGATGTCTAAAAAAAATATTGCTTTAATAGCACATGATAATATGAAAGATGATTTAATCAAATGGGTGAAAGCAAACAGAGATGAACTTTCAAAGCATAATTTATCTGGGACTGGAACTACTGCATCATTGGTCGAAAAAAATACTGGTTTAAATGTGAAAAAATATAAATCAGGGCCACTTGGGGGTGATCAGCAGATAGGTGCGAGAATAGCAGAAGGCGATATAGATTTTATGATATTTTTTTGGGATCCACTTGAAGCGCAACCACATGATCCTGATGTAAAAGCATTACTGAGAATAGCTGTTTTATATGATATTCCAGTAGCAAATAATAGAGCAACAGCTGATTTTTTGCTGTCATCATCTCTTATGAGTAAAGAATATGATAGGCACATATTAAGCACTGAGTATATTGCTGAGAGAAGGATAAACAAATTTAATAATGAGATAAAGACAGAATAATCAGAATAACATATTTAAATAATTATAAAATAATTTAATAAAATAGTTGATTTTTGAATGAATAGGTGTTACAATAATATTGAGCTTTAATTCAGGAGTAATAAAGAGTAACAATAATTCGGTTTACCTTTTGTGTGTATAACTAGAAATTTATTGTTTTAGGTTACATGAATTAAAGAAATATTAATAAATTTTTGGAGGTTGTACAATGAAAGGTACAGTAAAATGGTTTAACGCAGAAAAAGGTTTTGGTTTTATTACTACTGAAGAAGGCAATGATGTTTTTGCACATTATTCACAAATCAAGAAAGATGGTTTCAAAACATTAGAAGAAGGCCAAGCAGTTGAGTTTAACGTAGTAGAAGGTCAAAAAGGATTACAAGCTGAAGAAATAGTTATAATATAATTAAAGCTTCTAAAACCTCTTAGATATCTAAGAGGTTTTCTGTTAATTAAAAATAATTATTTGGAGGATAGCTATGTATAATGAGAATGTTGTTGCTATTGTAAATGGCAAAGAGATAACTACAAATGACATATTGAAATTCTTAAATGAAATGAATCCACAGACTGCGGCACAATTTCAATCCGAAGAAGGCATTAAAAAGATCATAGAGGAACTAGTCAATCAAGAACTCCTTTATTTGGATGCTATAGAAAATAGCTATGAAAACGATTTAGAATTTAAAGAAGTTTTAAAAACTGTTAAAGATAATTTGTTAAAAGGATATGCCTTTAATAAGATTGTAGATGGAGTTAAAGTGACAGATGAAGAGATAACCACATACTACAATGAACATTTAGAGATGTTTAGAAAACAGGAGACAATGAATGCTAGTCATATTCTAGTTGAAGATGAAGAGAAAGCATATGATATCATAGATATGATAAATGAAGGATTGGAGTTCGAAAAAGCTGCAGAACAATATTCTACTTGCCCTTCTAAAGAAGTAGGTGGCAATTTAGGAGAATTTGGAAAAGGCCAAATGGTTCCTGAGTTTGAGAATGCTGCTTTCAATTTGGAAATTGGAGAAATTTCAGAGCCAATTAAGACACAATTTGGCTATCATATTATTAAAGTAAATGAGAAATTTGCGGAAAATGTTTATTCTTTAGAAGAAGTTAGAGATGAAATTGAAAAACAATTATTAATGGCAAAACAAGAAGAAAAGTACTTAAATAAAGTAAATTCACTAAAAATTAAATATCCCGTTGAAATACTATAGCTATAAAAATAAGTCACAAATAGGTGGTAAGCCCGTTTGTGACTTATTTTTTATTTATATGCTCGTAAATATTGTGGGGGATATTGAATTTTAACATCAGATGAATTTGCATTGTTTAAAACCCAATTCGGATTTCTCAATAGTTCTCTTCCTAAAGCAACTAAATCTGCCCTATTATTTCCTAATATCTCTTCGACTTGTTCAATATTTGTTATTAATCCAACAGCAATAGTAGGTAAGCCTGTTTCTATTTTAAGATATTCTGCAAATTTAACCTGGTACCCAGGGAATATATTTATATGAGCTAAAACAAGCCCTCCTGAACTTACATGTACGATATCAATTAGATCCTTGATTTGATTTATAATATCTTTCATCATATAAACGTCAATACCATCTTTTACATAATCGCTCGCTGATACTCTTAATATAATCGGTCTATCATTAGGCCAAACTTGATGCACAGAAATCAGTATTTCTTTGAGTAATTTAACCCTATTGGTTAAGCTCCCACCATATTCATCACTCCTATGATTAGTTATTGGAGAAAGAAATTGATGGATCAAATAACCGTGGGCTGCATGTATCTCTAATGCATCATAATCTGCTTCTAAAGCTCTTATCGCAGCTAATTTGAAAGATTCGACTACTGTCTTTATGTCATCAATTGTCATTTCACGTGCTACTTTATAGTCATCATTGAAATTAATAGGAGAGCACGATATTATATCTTCATTTTTAACTCCACATTTTCTCCCTGCGTGAGCAAGTTGAATAGCAACTTTTGAATCATGTTTCTTGATACCACTTACTAATTCTTTTAGTCCTTCTACTTGATCATCTTCCCAAATTCCCAAGTCGTTTTCTGATATTCTCCCTCTTTTTTCTACGCTCGTGGCTTCTTGAATTATCAGACCAACTCCTCCTATAGCTCTCGAAATGTAATGAACTTTGTGAAACTCATTTACGAAACCACTGTCGTCACTTGAGTACATGCACATAGGGGGCATTACAATTCTATTTTTTAAAGATAGATTACTTATTTTTATTGGTTGAAAAGTTAACATTATATCACCTCTTGTAATATATACCACAATAATACATAAATTATCACCAAATAGTTTAAATATGATAAAATAATATTTGATGCTAAGTTTGTTTTGTAGTAGATATACATACTATGATGATATTAAAGAATATATAATATATAATAATTGTAACAGTCAATAATAATTCAAGGAGAGAGATTATGAAAAAAATATTTAAAGGGGATATTATCTATACTAAAAATTCAAATTCGTTTGAAGTTCACAAAGATTCATATCTCGTTGTAGAGGATGGAGTGGTAAAAGACATATTGCATTACATAGAAAGTATTCCAAGTGATTACGAATATTTAGATTATACAAATAAATTAATTATTCCAGGATTTGTTGATATTCATCTTCATTCATCTCAGTTTTTAAACATGGGTTTAGGTATGGATAAAGAACTAATACCATGGTTAAACACATACACATTTCCAGAGGAAGCAAAGTTTAGAGATTTAGAATATGCCAAAACAGCATATACTAAATTTGTATCTGATCTCATAAACAAAGGGACAACCAGCTCAGTAATCTATTCAACAATTCACAAAGAAAGCACAATGTTTTTAATGGATTTATTGGATAAGGCTAAATTAAGAGCATATGTTGGGAAAGTAAATATGGACAGAAATACAATTGATGAATTATGTGAGAACACCAATTATTCTATTGAAGAAACTGAAGAAATAATATTGAGTTCAAAAAGTAACAGAGTAAAACCTATTATTACACCAAGATTTGTGCCATCCTGTTCACCTGAATTGATGGAAGGGTTGTCAAAACTAGCTATTAAGTACAATGTACCAGTTCAATCGCATTTAAGTGAAAATACAAATGAAGTCAAGTGGGTTAAGGAATTGCATCCTGATATTGAGAACTATGCTAGCGTTTACAATAAGTTTGGGTTGTTCGGGCAAACCAAAACTGTAATGGCTCATTGCATATACACTTCTGATGAAGAAATTGAATTGATGAAAAAGAATGGAGTTTTTGCTGCTCATTGTGCAATATCTAATTTCAATTTATCCAGTGGCATAATGCCTGTTAGAAAATATTTAGATTATGGTGTAGATGTTGGTTTAGGGAGTGATATTTCTGGCGGAAACACTTTAAGCATACCCCAATCAATAGTAAGTACAATTCAAGCTTCTAAGATTAAGTGGTTAGAATCTAATAAGGAATTATATCCTCTTTCATTTTCTGAAGTCTTTTATATGGCAACTAAAGGTGGAGGTAAATTTTTTGAACACGTTGGTAGTTTTGAAAGAGGTTATAATGCAGATTTATTGATAATAGATGATAGTAATTTATCAGACATTAACAAATTTGATGTTTTAGATAGACTACAAAAGTACATCTATTCAGGAAATGAAAATAATATTATAGGAGTATATGTAGATGCTGATAAGGTAAGCTGATAGACTTCTACTTATCGCTGTGCTATACTTAAAAAAAAGTATAGAAAATTAAGAGGTGGTAGTAATATGCCTAGGCAAAATGGTATTAGTTTAGAAGATGTTTTAAACTTACCTTTGATGAGTAAATGTAAATTGATATCAGGTTTTAAAGGAATAAGAAATACTGTTTCTAGAGTGAATATAATTGCAGACCCAGACATTTTTGATTGGGTAAAAAGCGGAGAACTTCTATTGACTACTGCTTATTCTTTCAATAAAGCTGATAAAGACTATCAAAAAAGTATAATATTAAATGCTAAAGAACAGAACTTAGCTGGTATTGGCATAAAAATATCTCCTTACTTGACAAATATGAGTGATGAAATATTAGCATATGCAGAAGAATTAAATTTTCCAATTATCGAAATAGATCCTTCTTTACCACTATCTGAAATTCTTATGGAGGTTATGAAACAAATATACAATAAGCAAACATCTCTCCTTGAAAGGATCGAGAAAGCTCATGAAAAGTTCATGGAAATAATGCTTGATGGCAAATCGATGGAAGATGTTTTAGATGTTGTTTATAACAATATTAAAAATCCAGTTGCGCTTAAAATGAAACATCAAGACGTTGCTTATGAGTTATTTCAAGATATTCCAGAGAACACGACAATAGATTTAAAGAAAGATTTAAAAAAATTTTCCGATAATAGCATTAATTTTAGATCCAAAAAGATGTATGAAGATAAGGTTATTATATCAGGTAAGTATGTCGATAGAATGGCTATTCCAATAATATTAAAAGAAGAGGTACATGGATATATTATATCTTGGTCTATCAATACTCCACTTGGAGGATTTGACTTATCCATTATGGAATCAGCTTCTACAATTATTTCATTATTTATACTTCAAGAGTTAAATGTAAAAGAGGTAGAAATAAACTATAGATCAGAATTTTTTGAGGATTTAATTTCATCTGACACGAAGAGAAAAAGGAAAGCACTAGACAGAGCACACTTTTTCAATTTAGCGCCTAATGATTATTATGTTGTAGAAGTTATGAGTTTTAAATTTCCTAACTTAGATAATGAAGATGATGATTTTTTATTTGATTATTTGAGAAAACATTCTAATCAAGTAGTCTCATCTATTGAGGAAGCTATGAAGAATTTCTACTTAAATGGCATAGTATCAACTAAACTAAATGGGATACAGATACTATTAGAATTTGTTAATACTAACGATTATAAGAAAAAACTCAATGATTTTAATTTAAATATATATGAAGCTATAAAGAAAAGACTAGATAATGTAGACTTGAGAATAGGTGTTGGAAGGATATATCGAGGATTGGATAATGCGAATAAGAGCTTTTCTGATGCTTTAAGGACTATAAGAACTGGTAAAGAGTTAACGAATAGGACAATAATAACATATGAAGAACTTGGAGTGTTTAAAATACTTTGTCAAGATTCTTTAACTGAAGAATTATATGATTTTTACAATACTACTCTTAAACCACTTGTAGATTACGATGAAAAGAAATCTACTGAACTGGTAAAAACTCTTAATTGTTATTTTGAATGCAATGGAAATTTAACAAAAATGTCAGAAACCTTATACACGCATTATAATACTATTCTATATAGAATTAATCGCATACAAGAAATAACAGGAACTAATTTAAACGATTCAAATGATAGGCTAAATCTTGAAATTGCGTTGAAAATAAAACAAATGATATAAAAGTATTTTATTAGAAGAATAAGACTTAAGTCTTATTCTTCTAATACAGCGATAGCTCTAATTGGAGAACCGGAACCATCTCTGATTTTTAATGGTAATCCAATATAAAGAAATCTCTTGTTAACTAACTTGTCGAGGTTACATAAATTTTCAGTATTTGTTATATCGTATTCTGCACAGATCATATGACCTGAAAAATTTATATCATCTGGTGTCAAATCAATGGCAGGTGAATCAACTCCAATATTTATAACTCCACTTTCAGCTAAAAACTTTGCAGCTTCATAGCTAAGGCCGGTATATTGTTTTTGGTAGTTTTCGGTACCGTAAAAACGGTCATAATGGCCAGTATAAAGTAATACAATGTCATTCTTTCTTATTTCTTGTTTTGATTTTTCCAAAGCTTTTCTTAAATCTTTAACTTCAATATAATCTGGATATGTTACACTGCTTAAGTCTAAGCATATGGCAGAACCAAAAAAGTAATCTAAAGACATCTTATCAATAGTCAAAGCATTTTCTTTAAATTCACTTATTCCGTCACTATGTGTACCACAATGTTCACTGATAAGTAAATTTCTTGCTGAAAACCCCAACGTTTTACTCCCCGTTTCCATCATGTTTTCTTCATATGTCATATTGGTCATAATAAAAGTTTTTTGGTGCATTGGAAAAATTGACATTCCTTGAAAAATCTCTTGGGATAAATCTACAATTTTAAGGGCCATAAAATCACCTCTTTCATATGTTAATAATATTATATGATATTTATTTTTTTTATCTATATAAATGTTTTACAAATCATTATAATAAATCAACAAAGTAAAAATATATTATACTGTTTTTATTATAAAAATTTATTAAATATTCACAAAGTTTATTATATGTAATTGTGATAGTATAAATATGTAAATATATTTTAGGAGGGATTATGATGTATGATGTAATTATCAAAAATGCAAGAATACCACAAGCAGATGAAACTACATTGACAAACATATTGGTAAAAGATGAGAAGATTGCTGGGTTTATTGATAACATCGACGGAATAGATGCGAAAGAAATAATTGATGCAAATGGTCACTTGACATTACCTGGATGTATTGATTCACACACACATTTTATGTATCAAGGGTTTCCTCACAGAGAAAATTTTCTAACAGGTACTGCTTCTGCAGCTGCTGGAGGAGTGACAACAATTATTGATATGCCTTGTTGTTCTGTGCCATCAGTTAGATCAGTAGAACAATTAAAATTGAAGTTAGATGCTGTCAGCCCGCAAGCTCTGGTAGATTTTGCATTTTGGGGTGGGGTCACTGGTGAGGATGTTAGAAACGGGTGGCTACATAATGTTGAAGAACAAGCAGAGTATGGCGTGGTTGCATATAAAGCCTATATGACACCTTCTGTTCCAACATATCCTAGAGTTGATGATCCAGAGATGCTAGAAGCATTCACAGAAGTTGCAAAGACAGGATTACCTATAGGGATTCATGCAGAAAATTATGCTATGTGCGATTATTATGTAAAAAAATTACAAAGAGAAGGAAGGACAGATGGGCCAGCATGGGCTGAAGCAAGGTTAGAACTTGCTGAAAAGGTTGCTATAGAACTAGGAATTAGCTTTGCTGAACATACAGGTGCTAGACTCCATATAGTTCATATGAGCACAGGAATAGGCGCAAAATTGATTGGTGAAGGTAAGAAAAGAGGACTCAATGTAACAAGTGAGACATGTCCACATTATTTAACCTTAAACTATCAGGAAGCAATGACAAAATACGGTCCATTAGCTAAAATTGCTCCACCTCTTAGAACTAAAAAGGACAATGAAGAGTTATGGGAGGGTTTAAGAAACGGCAGCGTTGATTTTATGGCTACTGACCACGCTCCCTACGAGTTAGAGAGTGAGAAATTTAGCAAAGGAATGAACATATGGACATCTTTCCCTGGGATTCCTGGTGTTGAAACGATGGTGCCAGTATTAATTAGTGAAGGCTACAATAAAGGTAGATTATCATTAAGTAAATTAGTAGAAGTATTATCAACAAATGCAGCAAAACATTATGGAATTTATCCTAAAAAGGGAGCAATGAATATAGGCTCAGATGCAGATTTCACAATCATTGATTTGGATAAGAGATGGAAAGTTGATCCTAAGAAACTTGCTTCAATGTGTGGATATACTCCTTTGGAAGGTATGGAACTAAAGGGTAAAGTTGCTAAAACTATTTTAAGAGGGACTTTAATTTATGAAGACAATGATGAAAGCGAATTAGCAAAAATGACTGATGAAGATTTACAAAGAATTGTTCACAATTATCCTGAAGGATTAGAGGAAAGATACAAAGACATATTAAAAGAATATCCACACTTGCATAGTAAAGAATATGAAAACAGTTACAGGAAAAACCATCCAGAAGTAATTGATAAGCACATAAGAGGTATAAGAGGTATAAAAGTAAAACCGGGATTTGGTCAATTTGTTAAGAGACAAAGCATACAGGTGCTTCCAAGAAGATTGACTTTTTAATATATTATTGAATAAATCTCTAAACTAAAATATAATGGAGGAAGAATAAAATGGCTAAACACGCAATTTTAGTAATAGATATGCTTAATGATTTTGCTGACCCAAATGGAGTTTTGTATTGCCCTAATAGCAGAAAAATAATACCTACAATGCAAAAATTATTTAATTGGGTAAGAGAGAGAAATAAAAATGGAAATGATGATATTCAACTTATTTTCATCCAAGAAGCTCATAGAAAAAATGATGCTGATTTCAAAGTTAGACCAGTTCATGCTGTAAAAGGTACATGGGGCTCTGATTTTATAGATGAATTAAGACCATTAGAAAATGAATACATTGTACAAAAAAGAAGACATAGTGCATTTGCTCACACTGACTTAGATTTATATTGCAGAGAAGAAAAAATTGATACAATTGTCGTCACAGGAACATGGACAAATGTATGTGTTAGAAGTTCTGCTTCAGACGCATTGTATTATGCTTATAAAGTCATTACTCTAAGTGATGCAGTACAATCTAAAACTGAAGAAATGCATCAATCTGGATTAAGAGATTTGAGCATATTTACAAAAGTTATGACAGTTGATGAATATATGGAAGCGTGGGATAAAGGACTTGATCCATGGGAAGGTGGAGGAGACAAAGAGAATAAAGTTGAATAACTAAGGCGAGCAATTGCTCGCCTAGTATTTAAACGAAAGTGGGGACAGAAATGCGCGTTATAGTTGGAATTACAGGAGGAAGCGGAGCTATATATGCAGTATCTTTACTTAAAGCATTAAAAGAACTGAATATCGAAACACATTTGGTTGTCTCAAAGATGGGGGAATTCGTTTTAAAACACGAATGCGATTTAAGCATTGAGGAAATATCCAAATTAGCAAATTATTATTATAATAATGATGACTTTAGAGCTCCTATTGCCAGCGGATCATTTAAAGTAGATGGAATGGTTGTTGTACCGTGTTCAATGAAAACTTTGTCTGCTATTGCTAACGGATATTCTGACAGCTTATTAACTAGAGCTTGTGATGTAATTATTAAAGAAAGTAAGAAATTAGTGTTGGTTCCACGTGAAACGCCTTTAAGCCCTATACATCTAGAGAACATGCTAAAACTTAGTAAACTAGGGATTAAAATATTACCCCCTATAGCTAGCTTCTATAATCATCCTAGCACTATCGAAGATATAATTATACAGTTTACTGGTAGAATTTTAGATAATTTAAATATTGAGAATAATTTAGTAAACCGATGGGATGGGAGGTGATATTGTGGAAACACAAATGCTTAGAGCAACTCTGGAAAAACTTAAAGCTTCAAAGGATATGCTCATATGTCAGCAAAATGTATCTTCTGAATATGAACTTGGAGCTATATTAAAACATTTCAACAATAAAACACCTATTTTATTTAATAGTGTTGATGGAGCTAAAAAAAGAGCAATAGGTGGTTTATACGGGGATAGGAATATAATATATAATTTAATGGGAATAGATAAAGAGACGCGAATTGATAAATTTATTAGTGCGTTGGTAAATCCAAGGGATTACAAGATAGTCAATGATGGACCTGTCAGAGAAAACATTGTCAAGCATAACATAGACTTAAAAAGGTTTTTTCCTATTCCTAAATTCAATGAAAAAGATTCTGCAAGATACATAACAGCAGGGGTATTAGTTGTTAAAGATAAAGAAAAAAACAATTATTACACCTCCATAAGAAGATTCCAATATCTAGGAGGCAATAAACTATCGGTATTAATTGCATCGAAGAAATTAATGAACGATTTTTTAAAAATGGAAAAACAAAATGAATCCATGGAAGTTGCAATAGTACTTGGATATGATGCTGAATTTCTATTATCAAGCCAATATAGCACAGATTTATATGGTGTTGATAAATATAGAATAGATAGTGCATTAAGAGGTGAACCGTTGGAGCTCGTAAAATGCGAAACCGTCGATTTATTAGTTCCAGCTTATTGTGAAATAGTCTTGGAAGGCAAGATCATATCAGGTAAAAGAGAACCAGAAGGACCATTTGGTGAATTAATGGGATACTATGGCATTGAAAAACCACAGCCTGTTATTGAAATAAATTCAATAATGTATAGAAACGACCCTATTTTTCAAATTGCTTTTCCTTGTAGAGAGGAGCATGTTTCTAATGGGCTGATTAGGGAGATTGAACTATACACAAATTTAAATAAGATTGTAGATGTATCAGATGTATACGTGACAGAAGGAGGAGGATATAGGTTCAATGCTGTAGCTTCAATTAAAAAACACAACGATGGAGATGGAAAATCTGCAATAATATCAGGGTTAGGGTATAACAGCGAATTAAAACAAATAGTGATTGTTGATGATGATGTAAATATTTATGATCCTCAAGAAATTGAATGGGCGATAACAACTAGAGCACAAGCAAGCAATGACTTTGTCATCATTAAATCTGCACTAGGGTCAGCTTTAGAACCATCACATACGATAAGCGGTACATCTGACAAAGTTGGGATAGATGCTACAAAACCTATAACAGGAGATATAGAAAGATTTGAAAGAACAAAGATACCAGGATATGATAAAATAGACATAAATAAGTACTTTCCAACTATATAAATAAGAAGGTGATTAAATGTTACAAGCCATGGGGATAGTTGAAGTTAAATCCTTAGTCGGAGCGATTGAAGCTGCTGATGCAATGTTAAAGGCAGCTAACGTAAATTTAGCAGATTTTCAAATTGTTGGTTCTGGGATAGTATGCGTTACAGTAACTGGTGACGTAGGTGCAGTAATCGCATCTGTAGAAAGCGGGAAAGAGCATGCGCAAAAGATTGCTGAGATAATATCTGTAAATGTGATTCCAAGACCACACGACGAAGTAGGAAAGATTATATAGGCGGTGAGATAGGTGGTAAATCCATTAGCGAGAGTCATCATGAGCAATATGACAAAAGATAATTTGATAGACAAAAGTCCATCAGAAAGCATAAGAAATACTGATTTTCTAGAAGCTAAAGATGAAAAAATAATAAGAGATTTAATTAAAGGCAACACAAAGCAATTTAAAGTGAATGAAGAATCAGAAAGCGTTTTATCAGAAACTATTACATTAGAACAATTGGCTGATAAACAAGTTAGGGAGGAATAATAATGGAAAATGCCCTAGGACATATTGAAACATTGGGACTTGGAACTGCAATAGCTGCTTTAGACGCTTCGTGTAAAGCTGCTGATGTTACATTGATTGGATTTGAGAAAATAATAGGAGTAGCACAAGGTGTTGGAGTAAATATCCAAATAGCAGGTGAAGTGTCAGCTGTAAAAGCTGCTGTTGAAGCTGGTGTTGAGGCTGGGAACAAAGTTGGCAGAGTTATTTCAAGCAATGTAATTCCTAGACCTCATGAAGAAGTAGATAAATTGATAGAGAAATTCAAAATATCTATAACTGAGGATAGTTTATTAGAGGGTAAAAATAATAAACCTGAAAAAAAAGATATTAAAAAGGAGGAAAAATAAATGAGTCAAGCACTAGGTATGGTAGAAACAAAAGGGTTAGTAGGAGCAATTGAAGCTGCAGATGCTATGGTTAAAGCAGCAAATGTAACAATAGTAGGATATGATAAGATTGGATTTGGATTAGTTACAGTAATGGTAAGAGGAGATGTAGGTGCTGTTAAAGCAGCAGTAGATGCTGGAGCAGAAGCAGCAAGAGCAGTTGGTGAGTTACATTCCGTTCATGTAATACCAAGACCACATGCAGAGGTAGAAAGAGTCATTTTATCAAAATACGAGTAACCATTGGAGTGTTTTAGATGCCAAAAGACAATTTGGTCTCAAATATTTTAAATCAAATAGGTTATAAACTAAGTACTGAACAACCTAATGGATTAACTAAAAATATATTGGTTGCTATAAATGGAGCTGATGCTAATTTAGAAAGAAAACTTTCTAATATATACTCCCATTTTTCAAAAGAATATAACTTTATTTTGGGATATTCTTTCACTGCCTCAAAAATCTTCGACAAAGGGTCTATAAGTCAAATACTAAAGCCAAAATATGTTTTTACTGAAGAAAGTTTATTTGATCTTAATGAAAATATAAAACTATTTGATTTATTGATTTGCCCAAACATAACTATAAACACACTATCAAAAGTGGTATCTGGAAATATAGATACATATATTTCAAATGTTATATGGGCTGCTCTTTATTTTAATAAACCTGTTTATATAGATTTTGAGAATTGCAGGAAGTTTATGTCACATGAAACCAAAAATAAAGTTATGAGTAACCAAGTTGTAGAGAAAATAAAAGAGATAATAACCATGGGAGCAGTTGAGATTGAGTATCCTACGTATAATTTTAAAAATTCAAAAAACAAAATATTAGTAAATGACATTCAATCAAAGATAGTGTTAACCGATAAAGATGTTGATGGAATAAATAAAGGAGAAGAGTTGCATTTGCCATATGGAAGCATTATAACTCCTCTTGCTAAAGATAAAATAAGGGAAAAAAACATTAAAATTGTTTTTGATCTGGAGGCTAAAAAATGAATTTAGGGAAAGTAGTAGGAACTGTAGTAGCTACTAGGAAAGATGAAAAATTAATAGGAACTAAGTTGATGTTAACTCAGCCTCTAAATATTGATTTAGAACCAATAGGGGAAGCTATTATAGCTGTAGATACTGTAGGGGCGGGAATTGAAGAATTGGTTATTTATGTAAAAGGTACAGCAAGCAGAATTGCAGCTAGAAAAACGGATTCACCAATAGATGCTGCTATTGTTGGAATTGTAGATGAAATATCAAAGTGATTAAAATCATTAGGTGGTGAACCGAGTGTATACAGACTATTTAAAAAAATCATTAGAATACAGAAAAATGATAGATGTTTTGATGGGTAAAAATTTTGCTGATTTAGTTTTATTAAATGGCAATGTAATTAATGTTATAACTAAAGAGATTTATAAAGCAGATATAGCAATAAAAGGCAAATATATTTTGTTAGTAGGTGATTGTAGTAGCCTTATTGGGCCAAATACAGTAAAAGTAGATGTTAAAGATAAGTATTTATCACCAGGGTTTATAGATTCTCATATGCATTTTGAATCTAGTATGCTTACAATTACTGAGTTTTCAAGATTGTCTATTCCATCGGGGACAACAACTCTTGTAGCTGATCCTCATGAAATTGGTAATGCGTTAGGCCCAGTAGGTATAAAAGCTATGGCTGACGAAATAGATAATGTACCAAATAAAGTTTTTTTGGTAGTACCTGCTTTAACTCCAGATAGTCCAAGCCTAGAGACGGCTGGATGCGATATAAATTCTAAAGACATGGAAGATTTACTAAATTATAAACATATAATTGGAATTGGAGAACTACAAGGGTTTAGCAATGCTAGACATGTTTTTAATAACACACCTGAAATAATAGATGATTTGTTGTCATCAACTATGTATGCAAAGTCTAAAAACATGGTTGTTGATGGGAATGCTCCAGAATTATTTGGAAATGAATTAGCTGCTCATATTTTAGCTACTGGTGGAAAATGTTCATGCCATGAAACAACAACAAAAGAAGAAGCAGTTGAGAAATTGAGACAGGGAGTATATCTCTTCATGAGAGAAGGATCAACTCAGAAAAACATGAGTGAATGTATAAAGGCTGTAACTGAAGAAAATATGGATTCTAGAAGATGTATACTTGCTACAGATGATATGTTAGCAAATGATTTAGAAACACTAGGTCATATGAATGAAATAATTCGTCGTACAATATCAGAGGGAGTAAGCCCAGTAGAAGCTATACAAATGGCTACCATAAATCCCGCTACATATTTTGGACTTTCAGAAGTCGGGTGTTTAGCTCCTGGGAAACATGCAGATATCGCAGTAATTGATGATTTAAACAATATGAATGTATCAGCTTGTTTTATTGATGGCAAATTAGTTGCTATCAATGGAAAAATGATAATAAACATTCCATCCTATACTTACCCTGATAGTGTTAAGAACTCAGTTAAAAGAAATCATATAAGTGAAAAAGATTTAGAGATACGTACTGAGGAAAGTCAAAAGAAGGTAAGATGTATAAAATTGATACCTGATCAAAATCTTACAGGGAAGTACGAGCCAATAATCAATGCAAAGAATGGTATTTTATTGCCAGACATGAACAACGATATACTTGAAATTGCCTGTATAGAAAGATATGGTAGAAATAATAACATTGGGAAAGCATATGTCACGGGTTTCGGATTGAAAAATGGAGCTATAGCAGAATCTGTCGCACATGATACTCATAACCTAATAGTAGTTGGAACAAACTTAAAAGATATGGCTACTGCTATAAATGCCGTTATAGACATGGGCGGCGGTTTAGCAGCATCTCAAAATGGAAGAATTATTTCACAACTAAGATTGCCAGTTGGTGGATTAATCACTGATGAATTAAATGGACATCAAGTTAGTGAAAAGATTTATGAAATAGAAAAGATTGTCAGCGAACAATTGCATTGCATTGTACATTCTCCATTTATGCATTTATCTTTCTTAGCATTATCCACCTCGCCAGAATGGAAAATTACAGATAAAGGGCTAATTGATGTAAACAATTTTAAAGTTCTATCTCCTATTGCTGAATAAATTTTAATATATTCAAATAAGTACGAAAGGAGGAAATTTATTATTAATTTATTATTATAGAGGGGGAGTGCACATGGAAAATAGTTTTCTTGAGAAGAGATTTAAATTAAAAGAAAATGGCACCGATGTAAAAACTGAACTTATTGCTGGCTTAACTACTTTCATGACGATGGCTTATATTTTAATAGTTAACCCTAGTATCCTTTCTGAAGCTGGAATGGATTGGGGTGGAGTTTTCACTGCAACAGCTTTATCATCATTAATAGCATGTATTGCAATGGCCCTATTATCTAATTATCCGTTTGCTTTGGCACCAGGGATGGGTCTGAATGCTTTTTTTACTTATACAGTGGTTTTTCAGATGGGAAAATCATGGCAATTTGCTTTAACAGCTGTTTTTATTGAAGGTATAATTTTTATCATCCTGTCATTGTTTAAAGTCAGGGAAGCAATTTTCAATGCTATTCCAATGAATTTGAAAAAGGCAGTTTCAGTAGGAATAGGACTGTTTATTGCACTAATAGGTTTTGTCAATGCAGGAATAGTTACAGCTAACGGTGGCACAATTATAGGGTTAGGGGACTTGTCGTCTAAGGGTGCAGTATTGTCGATCATAGGAATTATTATAATGGCTGTATTGTCATATAGAAAAGTCAAAGGTTCCTTGCTAATTGGTATACTATTGACCACAGTTATTGGTATATTCATGGGAGTGGCTAAACTACCAACAGGTATCCTAGAATTACCACCTTCCTTAGTACCAGTTGCATTTAAGTTTGAATGGAACAATATTTTAACTTTTGATATGTTGATAGTAGTATTCACATTCTTATTTGTAGACATATTTGATACCGTAGGTACATTGATAGGCGTTTCACAAAAAGCGAAGTTATTAGATGAAGATGGTAAATTGCCAAAAGCTAGTGAAGCTTTACTCGCTGATGCTATAGGCACAACTGTTGGAGCTTGCCTAGGTACAAGTACTGTAACAACATATGTGGAATCTGCCTCTGGAGTATCAGAAGGTGGAAGAACAGGGTTGACGTCTTTAACAGTAGGTTTAATGTTTTTAGTAGCATTATTTTTCTCACCGATTTTTAGCATAATACCTTCGCAAGCTACTGCTCCTGCATTGATACTTGTAGGTTTAGCTATGATGAGTCAAGTTGGAGAAATTGATTTTCATGATTATACTGAGGCTGTACCAGCATTCTTAACTATAGTTATGATGCCATTTGCATATAGCATAGCACAGGGAATAGTTTTTGGGATGGTTTCATATGTTCTAATTAAGACATTAACTGGCAGATACAAAGAAGTATCTGTTGTTATGTGGATTTTGGCAATATTATTTATACTAAAAGAAGTAATTTGACAATTGGCATATTAAAAGCTGCTTCAATTTTGAAGCAGCTTTTAATAAAAGAACAAGAGGAGTGAATACCTTGAAAGTTTATAAATCTAATTCTGTAGAAGAAACATTAGAGATATTAAAATCAGCACCTAAATCGAAAATAATATCTGGGGGAACTGACCTTATTATTGAATTAAGAAACCATAATAGTGATGTTGACTATTTAGTTGACATTTCATCAATAGAAGAACTAAAAAAAATTGAAAAAGTTAATGATGAATATATAATTGGCAGTGCAGTACCTTTTTCAGATATATTAAACTTTAAATTTCCTGATAATTTAAAAGGATTTGTTAATGCTTTAAATCAAATAGGTTCTCCTCAAATAAGAAATAGAGGAACTATAGGGGGAAATCTTGCAAATGCATCCACATCAGCTGACTCTGCTCCAGTCTTATTGGCTCTTGATGCTAAAGTAGGTATTTCAACAGGTGATTTTGAAAAAGAAGTATCAATGACTGATTTTTATGATTTTATAGGTGAAGGGCTATACCATGGAATAATAACGTATATTAAATTTAAAGAAATTCCTTTAAATTCTTATCTGAGCTTTGAAAAATTAGGATATAGAAAATCACTAGCAATATCAAAATTATCTATATCAACAAATATAACTTTGAATGAAAATTTTGAAATAGAAAAGATTTTTGTTGCAAGTGGGGCAATTGGGAAATACCCAATGAGAGAGTATGAAGTTGAGTCTAAAATTATTTCTCAGCCTTTGAATGAAAATATTATTCAGTTAAGCATTGAAACAATGAAAGAAATTATATCAGAGAGGCTCAAGGGAAGAAGTTCATTAAATTATAAATTATCTGCTATTGAATATGTGTTAAGATCTTGTTTAGAAGAGTCAATTCAATACTTTAAGAGGTGCTAAGATGATTAATTTAAAAATAAATGTAAATAATACAGATTATGAAATTGAAATAGACGAAGAAAAAAGACTCATTGATTTATTAAGAGATGAATTAAGATTAACAGGCGTCAAAGAAGGATGCAGTGAAGGAGAATGTGGAGCATGTTCTGTAATTCTAGATGGGAAGCTAGTAAATTCATGCTTAATAATGGCATTTCAAGTAAATGATAGTAAGGTTGTAACAATAGAAGGCTTAAGTGAAGGAGATAACATAAATTACATTCAAAAAGCATTTATTGAAGCAGGTGCAGTTCAATGTGGTTACTGCACGCCTGGAATGATATTAGCTGCAAAAGCTATTTTAGATAAAAACCCAAATCCTTCACGTGAAGAAATACGCATGGGTATTTCGGGGAATCTTTGCAGATGTACAGGCTATGAGAAGATAGTAGAAGCTATTGAACTTGCAGGGGGGTACTTAAATGGAACTAAAACATATAGGGAATAGTATAGATAGAATTGACTCATTAGCAAAGGTGACTGGCAAAGCTATGTATCCACAAGACTATTATGTCGATAATATGCTTTATGGGAAAACTTTAAGATCGATATATCCTTTTGCAAAGATCAATATTGATACGAGAGAGGCACAAAATTTACCTGGCGTTATCAGAATTTTCACTCATAATGATGTCCCTAACAATGCTCATGGTGTGCTTCACAAAGATCAATTAGTATTTTGCAAAGACATAGTTCGAAGAATAGGTGATCCAATTGCATTTGTAGTAGCTGAAACTGAAAAAATTTGCGAAGAAGCTATTGAAAAAATAAAAGTTCAATATGAAATTATGAAACCAGTTTTGGATCCGATTGAAGCTATGAAAGAAGATTCTATTAAAATTCATGGAGATAGCAATATTGTATATCATTTTAAATTGAGAAAAGGGGATGCTTTAAGAGCTTTAGAAGAGAGCTATTTTGTTGCAACCAACACATATAAAACTCATAGTATAGATCATGCCTTTTTACAACCTGAAGCAGGTATTGGCTATTTGGATGAAAATGGTAATATAGCAGTAATTGTTGCAACTCAATATCCTCATTATGACAGAGAGGAGATTGCTTATTGCTTAAATCTACCAATAGAAAATATTAGAATCATTAATTCAAATGTTGGAGGGGCTTTTGGCGGGAGAGAAGATATAACTCTTCAGGTTCATCTAGCTTTAGCGGCTAAAACATTGAATAGAGTTATAAAATGTGTCTATTCTAGGGAAGAATCATTTTTGGCTCATAGCAAGAGACACGCTATGATTATGAATTATTCTACAGGAGTAGATAAGGAAGGCTACCTGACTGCTGTTAAGGCTGAAATAATAGGAGATACTGGAGCTTACGCATCGTGGGCAGACAATGTCTTAAGAAAGGCCGGAGTTCATGCAACAGGTCCATATATTGTTCCAAATGTTATGGTAGATAGTTATGCAGTATATACAAATAACCCATATGCTGGTGCAATGAGAGGTTTTGGGGCAACTCAAGTTGCTGTAGCCTACGAGCAGCAAATGGATATTTTAGCACGTGAATTAAAAATGAGTCCAGTTGAAATAAGACTTAAAAATATATTAAAAGTAGGCTCTATAACTTCTACGGGTCAATTGTTAAATAATAGTGTACCATTAGAAAATTGCTTAAGAAGTGTCACTGAATAATTTATGAGCGAGGGAAAATCATGATAAAAAGAGGAAAAGGCTTAGCTATATCATACTATGGCACTGGATATGGCAATGGGTATCCAGATGTATCTAATGCAATTGTAAGACTAAATAAAGACGGTAAGGTTAGTATATTTGTCGGCGGTACTGAAGTTGGACAAGGAGCGAAAACTGTATTTGTACAGATTGCAGCAGAAACTCTAAATATAAACATAGAAGACATAATTTTATATAGTGAAGATACTATTAATACACCAGATGCAGGGACTGCTGCAGCAAGCAGACAGACCTATAATACTGGAAACGCAATAAAACTTGCGTGCGAAAAATTTATTGAAGAACTAAAAGCCAAAGCTAAAGAAATACTAAATTTAGATTCAACTGAAGGATTAATTGTATCTGATTCAAACGTTTACTTAAACTCAAGTAAAAACGATAAAGTTAGTTTTTTGGAAATCGCTTCAAATGTAAAAAACGGATTTTTTGAGTCTCAAGCTAGTTTTACAGCTCATACTGTAGAAATGGATGTAGAAACTGGTCAAGGTGAACCATATTGGCCTTATACTTTCAGCGCATGTGAAGTGGAGGTAGAGGTTAACACTCTTACAGGAATTGTAAATATTATACATGCTAGGTTTGCTCAGGATGTAGGAAAAGCTGTAAACCCAAGGATGATAGAAGGACAAATAGACGGAGGATTTTACATGGGGCAAAGTTATTGTTTGTTTGAAGATTTAAATATCGTTGATGGGAAAATAATGAACAATAAATATTCTAAATACTTATTGCCGACATCGATGGATACGATTGACATTGATAAAATAATCATCGAAGATCCCGAATCTACAGCGCCATTTGGTGCAAAGGGAATAGGCGAGCCAGTTACAATACCCGTGGCTCCAGCAATATTAAACGCAATATATGATGCGATTAATGTTAGGATAAATGAACTTCCAGCAACGCCAGATAAAATAATAAGTGCACTTAAAAAAGTTAAATCGGAGGATCAACTATGAAGAATTTGATAGATACATCTATGAGAAGAGAAAAAGCAGACTTTCTATTTAAAAATGCCAAAATTGTTGATGTATTTACGAATACAATAATAAAAACAAATTTTGCAGTTAAACATGGATATATAGTTGGCTTTGGCAATTACGAAGCATATGAAGAAATCGATTTATTTGATAGTTATGTTGCCCCCACTTTAATAGATGGTCATGTTCACATAGAATCCTCAAAGGTAACACCATCTCAATTTGCTAAAGCAGTAGTTCCCCATGGTGTTTTGACAGTTATTGCTGATCCACACGAAATAGCGAACGTAACAGGTATGGATGGCATTGACTTTATGCTAAAAGATAGCGAAAACTTACCATTAGATGTGTATATTATGGCACCAAGTTGTGTACCAGCAACTCCTTTTGAAGACTCTGGAGCATATATTGGAGTGAAAGAAATCGAAGAATTAATGGCAATCGATAGAGTTTTAGGATTGGGTGAAGTAATGGATTTTAATTCTGTCATAAACTGTGATCCTGAAATCTTAGGGAAAATAGAGAAAGCAAAAGAGTACAACAAAATAATTGACGGGCATTGTCCTGGAATAACAAGAGATAACTTATATGCGTATGCTTTAGCGGGAATTAAAACAGAACATGAGTGTACAAATATTGAGGAAATGACAGACAGACTAGAATTAGGAATGTATATACATATAAGAGAAGGATCGGCTGCTAGAAATTTAAGAGATTTGGTTAAAGGTGTGAATAAAAACAATATAAGCAGGATGATGTTTTGCACAGATGACAGAGAGCCTTGCGATCTTATAAACCATGGAAGCATAGATAATAACATTAGAATGGCTATTTCATTAGGATTAGATCCAATAGACTGCATAAAGATGGCAACAATAAATACTGCTCTAGTATATAATTTAAAAGATGTAGGAGCAATTGCACCAGGGTATAAAGCAAATTTTATTACATTCAATAATTTATATGATTTTAACGTAGAAGAAGTTTATAGAGAAGGAACCATAGTTGCTAAAGGCAATCAAATACTATTTGGGACACAAAATACTCCTTGCGAAAATTTAATGAATACAGTTAATATGAAAAGTTTAAATAAAAGTGATTTGACGATTGTTAAGACTGGAAATTATATGAATGCTATTAAAATAGAACCTGGCAATTTAGTAACTAAAAAAATAAAAATAAATGCCGATAAATACTTTAAAGATATTGTATCAAATAGCATATATTCAAAAATCATTGTTGTAGAAAGGCATAAAAACACCGGAAATTTTGCACTAGGCATAGTTGAAGGCTTTAACATAAAAAATGGAGCTATTGCTTCTACAGTTGCTCATGACTCCCACAATATAATAGCGATAGGAGACAATGATGATGATATTTTGCTAGCAGTAAATGAGTTGAGAAAAATCGGAGGAGGGATAGTCATAACTAGTAAAGAACAGATTTTAGGCGAATTAGCTCTTGAAATAGGAGGATTAATGTCAAATAAGCCAATAAACGAAGTATCTAATGAATTAGAGAATTTAAAGATCATAGCACATGATAATTTAGGTGTACCAGATGAAATTGAACCATTTATGACGCTGTCATTTCTTGCTTTACCTGTTATTCCAGAAATAAAAATTACTGATAGAGGATTGTTTGATGTTTTAGAAAATAAATTTATTGATTTATTCGATTGATGGGAGAGGATAATTTGAAAAACAATATAAAAATATTTACATCATTTTTAGTAGTTAGTTTAGTTAGTATATTTTTAATCACTAAAATAGATAATGTGACTTTAATTGTTGTTTCAGCCATATTCCTATCTTTTTTATTTTCATTTATTGTTTATAATTTTAGCAAAAGGCCTGATACCAAGAAAATGGAATCACCACGGTCACTAGATGATACTGAGAAATTATCAAATAACAAGGTGAATTATAGGGAACAAATTTTAGCATCTTCCAATATATATAAAATATGTGAGGAATTATATTCAATTTCTGAAGATACTACAAAAAACGCCGAGTTGATTAAATCAAATGTATCAACAATAAATGACATGACAGGGCAACAATCTGATATGTTAACAGAAACGAAACAATCTACAGATTTTATCATGCATACGCTAAAAGAATTAACTGAATCAATAAAGAATAAAACTCAATTTATTCAAGATTCGATAAGTTCTGCACAATCTAGTATGAAGAATTCAGAGATTATTAGATCAAGGGTTAAATCGTCTAATGATATGATCAAGAGTTCTACAAATAGTATAAAAAATGTAAAAGAATTTATGTTAGAAGTAAACTCATTTATAGATACGATTGAAGAAATATCAAATAAAACCAAAATGCTGTCTTTAAATGCTTCTATAGAAGCAGCGAGGGCTGGAGAATATGGTAGAGGTTTTGCAATTGTAGCATCGGAAGTAGGAAAGTTAGCAAATCAAACAGAGGTTGTCTCTTCTAAGATCTCAGATGTGATTAAAACTTTAGATGATGAGATACAAAGTATTATGGAATCAATGCTTGAAGAAATGGAGTATATGGAAGAAAATGATGGAATTATTGATAAAATCAACAGCGAGTTCAATACAATTATTGAGAAACTGAACCTTGGAAAAGAAGATTTAAGTGATATGTCATTAGAATCTGACAAATCAATTCAAAAGACAATTAATCTATTAAATGATATTGACAATATAGCAAAAATATCTTATGAGATTTCTAAAAATATGGATGATACAAATGATCAAGCAGTTAAACAAAAGGAAAAATCACTGATGCTACAAAACAAAATAAATGACATCCGCGACAATATAACTATATTACAACAAATAGTCGCAGGGGGAATTATGGAGAATAAAATGTTAGAAAAGACAAATTTTGTAATCGATTTTGTAAGAGATAAAAGGTCATTAACAGATCATGATATAGAATTTTTATTAGAGAAAACAGAAATGGATGCTATTTATATAACGGATGAAGAAGGAAATGTTATATATTCTAATGAAAAAAATTCGATAGGATTAAACTTATATCAAGCAGATAAAACATTCTTAAAATTAAAGAGTGGGGAAATGAAATATATTGCTACTCCAATCAAAAAAAGAGTAGAAGATGGTAAATTATTTAAATTTCTAAGTGTAATCGGAGATGACAAAAAACTATATGAATTAGGATTATCTTTAGATTCATTGATAAAAAACATGGAGAATTAATATGATAACTGGAATAATATTAGCTTCCGGGTTTTCAACTAGAATGAATAAAGACAAACTTATGATGAAATTAGGCAATGAATTTATTATAGAGTTTGTGCTAAAAAATGCTGTAAATTCAAAGTTAGATGATTTAATATTAATCTATAGAAATAATGACATAACTAAGCTATCATTAAATCCTGAGATTAGATTGGTATACAATGGAGAGGCTTATCATGGACAATCAGAAAGTATCAAGGTCGGTATATTAAATGCTCAAGAAAATTCTGATTACTTGTTTCTATTAGGCGACCAACCTTTTGTATTTTCAAGCATTATAGATCGAATAATAGATGAATACAATATTGACAAAGGGAAGATAATAGTCCCTTATTATATGGGACAAAGGGGCAATCCTGTAATAATTCCTAATGAATATAGAAATGAATTATTATCTTTATCTGGAGATGAAGGTGCAAGAAAGATTATTCATAAGTATAAAGACATAATTAAAAGAGTAAAATTTGATAACAGCATCTACAATTTAGACATAGATAACATAAATGATTATGAAAGAGCAAAAGAATTTTTATATAATTTTAACAATGAAGAAAGCAGATAAATATGCTAATATCAAAATATAAATACAAAGGGGCGATAAAATGTCAAAAAAATACATATTAGCAGTACCAAATTTTAGTGATGGCAGAAGAGAAGATGTTATCAATAAAATTGCTGACGAAGTAAGAAAAGTAGAAGGTGTAAAACTAATAAGTGTTGAGCCAGAATATGATTTTAATAGAACTGTATTAACAATAATCGGGGAACCAGAACCATTAAAAGAAGCTCTAATTAATATGGCTAGTAAGTCTTACGAACTTATTGACATGAGAGAACAGAAAGGGACACATCCTAGAATTGGAGCACAAGATACTATACCAGTTTTTCCATTGTCAAATATTTCATTAGAAGAATGTGTAAAACTTGCTGAAGAAATTGGCAATGAACTATTTAATAAATTTAAAGTCCCAATATATTTCTCTGGGGCAAATGCTCGAACTGAAGAAAAGAAAAGTATTTCATTTATTAGAAAAGGACAATATGAAGGATTAAAAGAATTATTGAAAGATAAAAACAATCCCGAATATGAGTTGAGAAAGCCGGATTTATCTACCGATGGTCAATTAGATGAAAAATTAGGTGCAACAATTGTGAGTGCAGATTTAGAAGGATTAACAGCTTTTAATGTATTTTTAGCTACAGAAGACATAAGCATAGCTAAAGAAATAGCAAAAGCAGTAAGAGGTCCAAGTGGTGGTTTTTCAACTGTAAGAGCTGTGGGGATAAAATTTCCAGAGAGAAGTGGAGTTGTTGTGTCTATGAATATGTTTGACTGCAACCAAACTCCATTGTATAGAACTTTCGAATTTGTAAAACAAGAGGCTAAAAAGTACGGTGTTATCGTAACAGGATCTGAAATAGTAGGACCTGTAAAATTAGATCATTTGTTAAATAATTTATACTATTATATGGGGTTGCAAGGATTTAGAAAAGATCAAATATTAGAAACGCATTTATTTGAATAATCAACTTTCATAAAAGCAAGGGGGAATTTCTTCTTGCTTTTATTTTTTTCAAGTAGCTTTCAAATTTTTATGATATAATTATATAGAGTATGTCATAGGAGGATAAATATGAAGTTGGAGCTATTTGATTTCATTGATCAAACTTTAGCCTTGATTGAGAAAGATGCTGATAAATTAAACAGAGTTGCAGAAGAATTAGAAAATTTCTTTAACAATAGTTTTTTTATCAAGGATCATTTTTTGAATGTAAATTACAGAATAAAATCAAGTGAAAGTTTAAAAGAAAAAATTTTAAGGCATAATTTTTATCTAAAATTTAAAACACCTGAGATATTAATTGAAAATTTATCTGATTTAATTGGATTTAGAATAGAATGTAGATTTCTTGAAGATGAAAAGAAGATATATCAAGATATTATTTCACTTTTTAACATTGAAAAAGAAAATGGTTATTTTACTAATCCGTTAAATGAAAGTATTTACTTAAACTTAGGTGAAAAACAACCTCAGATCCAAAAGAATGGCTTTGAGATTTACAAAATCGATGGGAAGTATATAAAGAACGATATCTCAGTCAACTTTGAATTACAAATAAAATCTATGGTAAATATCTTTTGGAGCGATATTGAGCATAAAGTATTATACAAAAATTATAATTATATGATAATTGAAGATTTTTTTAGGGATATAATGTCCTCTATAAAAGACAATTTGTCAATGATAGATAGACAATTAATGTTAATATATAATCATCTGGACATAATGAATGCTAGTGATGAAGTGTCAAAAAAATCACAGCTTAAAGCACTGCTGTCAAAAATGATTCACGATATTTACTCAGTGAACATAAGAAATGAAGTTGGGGTGATTATAGAACTAAAAAAATCAACAGATATTATTGTAGATTTCTTATTTATGAATGCAGAAGATGACAGTGGTGGGTATACTGATGAATTTCTAATAATACTAAATAGGTTAAACGAGATAGGTAATGCAGATATTAACTTTGATACCTACTTAACTTTTGAAAGAGATATACAATATGCTGATGAATTTTTAAGCAAATTTGGAAATAAGATATTGGAGATAATCAACAAAGACTTTAGATGGTTTGTATTTTTCAAGATGATATTTGATATACAAAATGGTTCAAACTGTGATGATTTTGAAGAATTCTTAAAGTATCTAGAATTAACATACATTAATTTAATTAGCACTGCGATGGAAGGCATGAAGATTAATGAAAGAGAAAAAGAAGATATAACTATTGAACTTTTAAATGTAATAGCAGATATTTTCTGTAAAAATCCAAGTATTGATTTTATTAACAATTGTACTTATGAAAAGCTATTGCAAAGGATGAGAGACTTGTTGGGTCCAATAAATAAATATGAAGAATGGTTGCAATACAAGGATCAAATTAAATTAGATATATTTGAATATGATAATTATTTTTATAATTATTAAAAATAATTAAAGATAGCCTAGCAGGGTATATATAGAATATTCTACGGAGGTGAGTGTATGTATAAAGAAGAACAAGACATCATTAAACAAGGAATTTTAAACGAAATTGAGGGTTATGAGTTTTATAAACTAGCAGCAAAAGAAATTGATGGTCAAAATAATAAAAATTCATTCCTCGAATTAGCAAATGAAGAGTTGAAACATGTTGAGTATCTTAAAGATTTGCTCAAAGAAATGGATAAAGACGATACTGAAGACATTGATTTATTGAGTTTGAAAACAATAGACTCTCCTGGAATATTCACATGGGATAAAGTTGATAACGACTTTCTATCACTTGCCATATCAGTATACAGCATTGGAATACAGATGGAGAAAGATTCAATCGAGTTTTATGAGCAGGCAAAAAATAAAACCGAGTATAAAGAGGCTAAAGATCTTTATGATTTATTAATTAAATGGGAAAAAGTACATTTAGAACAATTTACTAAACAATATGATTTATACACCAAAGATTGGTGGTCACAACAAGGGTTTGCACCATTTTAATACTGGCAGGGGACCCCTGCCAGTATTTTTAGAGAGGGAATTAGATTAATATGAAAAAATTGAATCAACTTGGAATTATGTTCTTTATTTTATGGATAGCAAATATATTATCAGCAAATTATATTAATATATTACCGCCTACAATAATAGGAATGTTCATTTTATTTATTTTATTAAAATTAAAAATACTAAAATTATCATCCGTTGAAGATATTTCTAATACTTTGTTAGAATATCTCCCATTTATGTTCTTACCTATTGGCGTAGGTATAATAAATGTATTGGATGTTTTAAAAAATGATTTTGTAACTATCATAATTACAGTTTGTTTAACAATGATATTAGTGATGATAACAACTGGTAAAACTATTCAATTTATGATAAATATGAAAAAGAGAAAGGAAGAATAAATGGACTGGGCAATTGATACTCCGTTATTTGGTGTCACAATTTCGATCATCACCTATTTTTTAGCTAGATTTATTTCTCAAAGACTTAGAATGCCAATATTAAATCCGTTGTTATTAGCTATAGCTGCTATTATATTTATATTAAAGACTTTCAACATAGATTTAGAAACTTATAATTTAGGTGGAAACATAATCACTTTTTTCCTTGCACCTGCTACAATTGCATTGGCAGTGCCATTATATAAACAATGGGATGTATTTAAGAATAATTATCTAATAATAATATCAGGAGTATTGGTTGGAGTGTTGACTGGAGTTTTTTCAACAATAATTATGGGTAAGTTATTTAACTTTGACAAGTTATTGATTACTTCATTAATACCGAAAAACACTACTACACCAATAGCAATAGAAATAGCTAATATGCTAGGCACAAATGCTTCTTTAGCTGTCACTTTTGTTATATTAAGTGGCACATTAGGATATGTTATAGGAGAGTATGTATTAAAGACATTTAATATTAATAATAATATTGCAAAAGGCATTGCATTAGGGACTGCTTCACATGTAATGGGAACAACTAAAGCTATGGAATTGGGAGATATTGAAGGTGCGATGTCTTCTATTGCAATAACTTTAGCAGGAATTATAACTATAATTTTAGTGCCGTTTGTTTTGAAACTTATTTGATATATTTTGATATATAAGGGGAGGTATTTAAATGAATGAAATTTATTTTGCTGGTGGATGCTTTTGGGGAGTAGAAGAATATTTTTCTAGAATTGATGGTGTAGTAGAAACAAAAGTTGGATATGCGAATGGAACTAAAAAAAACCCAACTTATGAAGAAGTTTGTACTGGGACTACGAGACATGCAGAAACAGTATATATTAGATATGATGAATCAGTTATCACATTAGAAGAATTATTGCAAAAATTTTTCAATATAATAGATCCTACATTATTGAATAGACAAGGCGGAGATATTGGGAACCAATATAGAACAGGCGTATATTATGTTAATGAAAAAGATAAAAACATAATAGCAAAATACATGGATGAAGTACAAAAAAATTATAAAGAGAAAATAGTCACTGAACTATTGCCTTTAAGCTCATTTTATTTAGCAGAGGAATATCATCAAAAATATTTAAAGAAGAATCCAAATGGCTATTGTCATATAGATTTGTCGAGGTAGGTGACAGGATGATCAAAACAGATTCAATCAACAAGATGAATGAGATAGATAGATTAAAGTACATGAACTTGTTACTAAAAGGGCAATTATCTTCAGAAACTGATATTTTAGCTAATTTATCTAATTCAACAGCCATAATAAAAGCTTGCATTGATAATATAAATTGGAGTGGTTTTTATTTTATAAAAGATTCAGAGCTTGTATTAGGACCATTTCAAGGTCTACCGGCATGTAACAGAATAAAGATAGGCAAGGGAGTTTGTGGAACTAGCGTAGCAAAAAAAGAACCAATTATAGTAGATAATGTTAATGAGTTTGAAGGACATATTGCATGTGATGAAAACTCTAGGTCTGAGATAGTAATTCCTATTATTCAATTCGAAAAAGTATTTGGGGTGTTGGATATAGACAGCCCGTATTTCAATAGATTCAATCAATTACACTTAAAGTATCTTACTGAATTTGTTTCAATAATGAATAATTATATTAAATGGGATGATTTTTTATACTAGAAAATATTGATTGGAGATATCATGACTATTTTAAATAAAATGTATGATATAATCACTAAAGCAATAAATAATTCTGAATTAGTTGTTTCTAAAAATATTAAATTTAGCTCCATTATATTTGGCAATGGAATTAATGAGAATTATTTATATTTGACTGATAACTTATATTGCTTAATTGATTTAATTAGAAGGGGATATTCAAATAAAATTGACTTGATATACATCGACCCTCCTTTTTTTACAAACATGAGTTTTGATAAAAAGATAAAGATTAATCTAGAAGATGAGGAAATAGTTTTAAAGAGAAATGATTTTTCTGATAGCTATGAAAATGGTTTAGAGCAATTCATCTACGATATTGCTTTAAGAATGAACTTGATGAGAGAATTATTATCTGATACTGGGAGCATTTATGTTCATGTTGACAATAGAATAAATCATTATATTAGAATTGTTCTAGATGAAGTTTTTGGAGAAAAGAATTTTATCAATGAAATTATATGGGTTTATAAATCGGGTGGTGCAAGTAATAGGAGATTTTCTAAGAAGCATGATAACATATATCTTTATAGTAAAACAAATAAATATATTTTTAATCAACAAAAAGAAAAATCATATAACAGAGGTTATAAACCATATAAATTCAGGGATGTTATTGAATACAAAGATGATTTAGGGTGGTACACACTTGTTAAAGCTAAAGATGTCTGGAATATAAATATGGTCGGAAGAACTAGCAAAGAAAGAGTTAACTATTCGTCTCAAAAACCATTAGAGTTGATAAAGAAAGCCATATTAGCATCAACCAATGATAATGCAATAGTAGCTGATTTTTATTTAGGGAGTGGGACAACAGCGGTAGCTGCTAGTGAATTAAATAGGAAGTGGATTGGGTGCGATCAAAATCCAATCAGCATTATTTACACAGAGAGAAGATTAAGAAATTCAGATTTCACATTATTAATTGAAAAAGAAAGTCAAAAATTTTGTCGGACCTTTGATATTGAATATTATAAGGATGAGAAAAATCTATACTTATTTGTTAAGGATTATATAAATATCCATAATGATAAATTAAAGACTAAACCGTTTTTGTATATCGAAAAAATATATGTATGTAATAATCAAAATGATAGTTTCAATATTGTTAGCTCGCTTGATAAGACGTCTATAAAAGAAAATAAGATAAATATAACATTGAATGGAGAAAGTAATTTATATATTATAATAGTGGATTTGTTTGGAAATATTGATTTTCATAAACTAAGCTAAATTTAACTTGAATGAGAAAGAAAAATAATGTATCATTATAATGAATAAGTAAATAATAAAGGAGAATAAAAATGAACGATAATAATCACGAGCATGATCACAACCACGAACATCACCACCACGAGCATGATCACAATCACGAGCATGATCACAATCATGAAGAAGATATGGAAATAATTACTCTTACTCTAGAGGACGACACGGAGTTAGAATGTGCAGTAATGGGAATATTTGAGGTGGAAGATAAGGAATACATTGCATTGCTTCCATTAACTGAAGAAGATGATGAAGATGAAGTGCTATTATATCAATATGTCGAAGACGAAGAGAACGATGAGTTTGAGCTATTATTGATAGAGAATGAAGAAGAATTTGATGTTGTAGCAGAAGCATTTTACACTTTGTTTTCAGACGATGAAGATTTTGAAGAATAATTTGTTTTAAGTCAAAGTACTTTGCATATGCAAAGTACTTTGACTTAAATAGAGGCGCTAAAGTTTGCAAAATGAATGCAAACGTTGTAACTAATTTTGATAATAATAATTCTGGAGTATCAGAAATATTAGATTTTTATTTAAGGAAAAGGTAAATATAATGCAATCAAATGTATATAGAGAATATTCAGTATATTTAAAAGAAAAATATGGATGTAAAGTTTATAAATTGCCAATTAGTTTAGATCTAACTTGCCCTAATCGAGATGGCAATGTAGGTATCGGAGGCTGTATTTATTGTGGCGAAAAAGGTGGATCATTTGAAAATCTTCCCAACAATTATTCTATTAAAGATCAAATTGAAAAAAACATGATCTACATTAGGAATAAATATAAAGCTGATAAATTTATAGCTTATTTTCAAAATTATAGCAATACCTACATGGGGATTGAGAAATTTAAAAATATAATCAATCAAGCGATTAATGATGATATAGTTGGAATTTCAATATCAACTAGACCAGATTGTGTTAGTGATGAACAAATTAAATATTTGAGTGATATACAAGAAAAAGTGGGTATAGATATAACAATAGAGTTAGGTCTTCAGACTGCTAATTATAAAACTCTGAGAAAACTAAATAGAGGTCATACTTTAGCTGAATTTATCGATACATGTATAAGAATTAAAGCCCATAATCTAAGAATTTGTGCTCATGTAATTCTTGATTTACCATGGGATGACATAGATGATACTATTGAGACATCAAAGATTTTATCAAGTTTGGGAATTGATGAGGTTAAACTACATAGTTTATACATTGTAGATAAAACTAAATTAGCAGAAGAGTATCTAGATGGTAAATTTAATTTATTGTCTAAAGACGACTATATAAAAAGAGTAGTGTTATTCTTAGAATACCTCAACCCTAATATAATTATTCAGAGGCTTATTGGTAGAGCACCTAGAGAAGATTCTTTGATAGTTAATTGGAATCAGTCATGGTGGAAAATAAAAGACGAAATAGTTGATAGTATGATAAAAGCACAAACCTATCAAGGAGCTAAATTCGATTATCTTGGAGGTAGTGCTTTAAGAAATATTTAATCTGACAAATAAGAAAGGTAAGGTGGTTAACATGGTTAAGTTCATCTTAGGAGAGCAAGGTTCCGGGAAAACAAAATGGTTAATTGACAATGCTAATAAGGATATGCTTGAAGGGAATGGAAATATTGTATTTGTTGATGTTGATGACGAACATATTTTTAGTTTGAATTATAATGTCAGGTTGATTAATGCCATGGAATTTAACATTTTAAATGTTAAGAGTTTCTATGGCTTTTTGTGTGGTATAATGTCAATGGATTATGATTTAGAAAAGATTTATGTAGATGGGATTTATAAATTGATGAATATTGAGCTTAAAGATTTAGTGTTTTTAATTGATACATTGGAAAAGATATCTGAGAAGTTTAACGTTGAATTTTATATTAATGTAGATTATACATTAGATAAGATTCCTGAAAATTTGAAATCCTATTGCTATGAAATAGAAGCATAATCTTATAATTTCGTGGGTATTTACTATAATATATATTAGATTGGGTGTTAGTTTTGTATTATTGTGCTAGAAAAAGTTTGTTTAACATTTTTTTTGAAAACCGTTCTTCACTGATTTTTCAATACGAAAAGGGAGACATAACCAAAAGAGAGTTTTTAGAAAATAATTACCATTTTGTTAAAAGTATGAATCTGAATCCGTTTCTCAAAGTAGACAGTTTTGAGAAAGGAATGTATAATTATCAATATTATAATGTGTTAGCTAAGTACTATAAAATGCTTTCTAAAGAATCAAAAGGGAATAAAAAACAACTAAAAAATTATGTTACTTATCTTAATAAGGCTAATAATTACTACAATTTAAAGGATAAGACTACTCTAGAAATATTGAACCTAGTTAAATTTAAAGGAGTAGAAAGCTATTTTATTCAATGCGAATCAAAATCTTTAAGTGACAAACTCTATGAAATAGTGTTATTAGATTATAAAGAAGCTATTTTTCACTCTAAAGCTCCTTGGCTCTTAGAAATAATAAAAAGAGAGGGCATATTTTCAAACCAAAAAAGAAAATCTATTATTGATGAATACATCAATGAAAAGTATTAAACAGGCTAGTAATTACTAGCCTGTTTTGATATTATAAGAACAATTTCTTCGATTGTTTGATTTGTGTTCAATGAATAGCTACCAGATCTAAGCTTTGTATCTAATCCAAGCTCTACTGCTTTATTTACGAATGCATTGCTATCTTCAATAACTCCACTTTCCTGTAATATCTTGCCTATCTCGTTTGGTAAACTACCATCAGGGATTATAACTTGTACTTCCGTTGATCCAGCATTTTCATTGCTTGGAGTTTCTGGGGACTCATTAGATTGGTTGCCACTTGTATCATCGGGTTTTGGCTCTACTTCATTTGTTATGGGCTCACTAACTTCATTAGTAGGTACTTCAGCTACATCACTACCCGTAAATAAAATATCAAGCCTCCAACCTATAACTAAAATTACCACTACAACTATGCCTATCATGATTATATAATCTATTGAATCATAGAGAATATCTTTAAGTTTATCAACTGATTTCACTTTATCACTCCCAATATGTAACAATTAAGTATATTGCAATCTGCTTATTTATAGTATAATTATAGCATAATATAAATGAAAAGGTGATAAAAGTTTGAAGGAAATATTGATTGATAAAAATGAAAACGAACAAAGACTTGACAGATTTTTAAAGAAGTATCTTTCTAGTGCTTCGCTAAGTTTTATTTACAAGATGATTAGAAAGAAGAATATAAAAGTAAATGGAAAGAAAGCAAGCCCTGAAACAATTATTTACTTTGGAGATAAAATTGAATTATATTTATCTGATGAACTATTGGATAAATTTGTATCTGATAAAGCAACAGAATACAAGAATTTCGATATAGATATTTGTTATGAGGATAAAAATATCATATTAATTAATAAACCAGTTGGTAAACTCTCTCATAGTACTACTGACAGACGAGAGGATAATGTAGTAGATGATATGATAGCTTATCTAATTCAGAAAAAAGAATATGTTCCACGACTTGAAAAAACATTTACTCCAAGTATTTGCAATAGACTAGACAGAAATACCTCGGGTATTATAATCGGCGCAAAGAATTATGAAGCATTAAAAGCCATAAATAGTGCTATCAAGAATAATAAAATTAAAAAATACTATAAAACTATAGCATTAGGTAAAATTGACAGTGATTTTGTTAAATCTAGTTATCTTGTCAAAGACGATATAAAAAATAAATCTATGATATATGAAAAACCAACTGATAATTCAAAAAAGATAGAGACTAGTTTTAAGGTAATAAAAAGTAATGAAGAATATACTTTGTTAGAAATAGAATTATTAACTGGGAGAACGCATCAAATAAGAGCCCAGCTTTCAAATATAGGTCATCCAATAATTGGAGATAGAAAATATGGGATAGATAAAATTAACAGTAAATTTGACCATATTTATGGCTTAAAGCATCAACTGTTGCATGCATATAAGATAGTTTTTGAAGATTTAGAAGGAGATTTGTCGTATTTAAACGGTAGAGAGTTTGAAATAAAAGAGGCAGAAATATTTTCGAGGATTGAAAAAGATTTATTTTCAAGAGGTGTTTGATATGTTAAAGATTGATGTAGTTGGATATGGGGAATTAGAAGTTGATGATAATACTAAATTGCTCGAAATTAGCAAAATGGTATTTAAGGAACACTACAAAAAATACTTAGGAGCTCGTATTAACAATGAAATTTACCCCTTATTTAAATCTCCTAATCAAAATGACAAGGTTGAATTTATTGACATCAGAGATGTAGATGGATACAGGATATATACGAAAACAATTTCCGCTTGTTTTATATTAGCTTGTAAGGAATTATTTCCAGAAAACGAGGCCATAATACATCATTTTTTAGGACCTGGTTTATATTTTGAATTAAGTGATAAGAAAAAAATAACTTTTAAAGATATGCAATTGATTGAGGAAAAAATGAAGGAAATAATAGATAAAGACATTGAAATTAAAAGGGAGGAATATAGTAGAGAAGAAGCTATTAGAATATTTGAGTCATCTAATCAGAAAGATAAAGTTTTATTATTTAAATCAGTGCAGAAACCAAAATTAAAATTATATTCCATTGGAGAGTATATTGATTTTTTTCATGGCTATTTAGCTCCTTCAACGGGATTTGTGAGAGAATTCAAGTTGAAGTATTATTACCCTGGAGTGCTTATTTTATTTCCAAATATTAAAAACAACTTCAATATGAGTAATTTTCAAGACCAGAAAAAACTGGCTAAAATATTTGAAGAATCTAAAGAATGGCTCGAAATTTTAGGTCTATCCAATATAGGATCGTTAAATGAATATATCAGCAAAGGTAAGGTCAATGATATAATTCAAATTTCTGAAGCATTACATGAAAAACGAATTGCTCATATAGCTGATAGTATATGTAATGATGAAGATATAACAATAATACTGATTTCTGGGCCTTCTTCTTCTGGGAAAACTACATTTGCAAAAAGACTTGGTACACAGTTGAGAGTTAATGGGAAAAGACCAGTATCAATTTCAATGGATGACTATTTTTTAGATCGTGATAAGACACCAATAGGAAAAGATGGAAATCCAGACTTTGAATCTTTAAATGCATTAAACTTAGAACAACTTAACAAGGACTTAATTTGTTTATTAGAAGGAGAATCTATTGAATTACCTAAATTTAATTTTTTTACTGGTAAAAGCGAAAAAAGTGGGGAGTTTATAAAAGTAGATAGGGAACATCCAATAATAATTGAGGGAATTCATGCTTTAAACCCAAAGGTAGCTAATGAAATTCCAGATAAAAATAAATTCAAAATATATATATCAGCTCTTACGCAGCTAAACATTGATAATCACAATAGAATTTCAACAACTGATACTAGATTATTAAGAAGAATGGTAAGAGATATAAAATTTAGAGGAAACGATCCAATAAGGACATTTAATTTATGGAAAGGCGTGAGAGAAGGAGAAGAAAAATATATTTTCCCATTTCAAGAAAATGCTGATGTCATGTTTAATTCCGCATTAGTCTATGAATTAGCACTTTTAAAAAATTATGTAATGCCTTTACTTAGTAAAATAGATAGTTCAAGTATCTACTATAGCGAAGTTAAGAAGCTAATTAGGTTTCTTGAATATTTTACCCCGATAGACCAAATAAATTTAATTCCTCCCCAATCTTTGCTGAGGGAATTTATTGGATTTGAAATAGAGAGGGGTTGAGCTTGATTTGAAAAGAAAAGGCAAGTTAATAATCAAGTTAATAATATTGTTGATGTCAACTCTTTTGTTGGCTAATTGTTCGATGAAAAACAATGATGAACTACCGCAAGGGCCTGATAGTAGTGAAAATATTGATACAGAAAAAGATGAAATCAAATCAGAAATATCAAATATGAAAATCGAAGATAAAATAAGTCAGCTATTTATTGTCGGTATAGAAGGGTATGAATTAAGTCAAGATGAAATCGATATTATCAATAATTATAATTTATCAGGGTTTATATTTTTTGATAGAAATATAGAAACAAAAGATCAATTTATAAATTTAATAAATACTTTAAAAGATGAAAATAAAGGAGAAATTCCATATTTTTTATCTGTTGATGAAGAGGGAGGAAGAGTAGAAAGACTGGATAAATTTTATTTAAAGATGCCATCTATGCATGATATTGGGGAAATAAATGATGACGAATTAGCTTATAAAGTTGGGACTGTGCTGGGTAGTAAGTTAAAAACATTTGGACTGAACATGAATTTTGCACCAGTTCTAGACATCAATTCAAACCCTTTAAATCAAGTAATAGGAGATAGATCTTTTGGCAGTGATGCTGATATTGTCGCTAAATTAGGAAATCAATTGGCAAAAGGGATATCATATCAAGGAATAGTAGCTGTTGGCAAACATTTTCCAGGTCATGGTGATACACAAATTGATTCGCACTATGATTTACCAGTAATCAACAAAGATTTAGTTGAACTAGAAACATTGGAATTGAAACCCTTCATTTACAATATTAACAATGGAATGAGCGCTATTATGGTTGGTCACTTATTGTTGCCACAAATAAGTAATGAACCTAGTTCGCTGTCTTATGAGATTATCAATGATATTTTAAGAGAGAAATTAAAATTCAATGGAGTTGTTTTATCTGATGATATGACAATGGGAGCAATTACAGATAATTACGATATAAAAGATGCAGTACTCAAATTTTTAATTGCTGGAGGAGATATAGCATTAATATGTCATGACAACAGTCAGATTGGCGATATTGTAAATTATGTAAAATTAGCAGTTGAAAATGGAACAATCACTGAATCGGAGATTGATGATAAATTATATAGAATATTATTACTGAAAAAAGAATATGATATTGATGATGAAAAAGTTGACTATAATAGTATAGACAGCTATATCGGCAAAATAAATGAAGAAATAAACAATATATATTTGGAGGTTGAATAAAATGAAATATGTTGTGGGTGTAGATTTAGGAGGAACAAAAATCAATGCAGGTGTAGTTGATGAATATGGAAATATATTAAAAAAATCTTCTGCTCCAACTAGTAAAACAGGAAATCGAACAGAAATATTAGACAAAATAGAAACTCTCATAAAAGAACTTAATAGTGAATATAATATAGATGGAATTGGGATTGGTTCCCCAGGATTTATTGATTCTGAAAAAGGAGAGGTACTAACAGTTTCGGGGAATGTAGTAGGATGGTCTGGTACAAAGATTAAATACGAATTAGAAAAAAGATTTGATTTCCCGGTTCAGGTAGAGAATGATGCAAATGCTGCAGCTATTTGTGAAGGTTGGTTAGGTTCTGCTAAAAATTTTAATAGTTTTGTAATGATAACATTAGGTACAGGACTTGGAGGAGGCATAATATTAGAAAAAAAATTGATAAGAGGTTCTCATTTTCAAGGTACTGAACTAGGGCATGCTATTTTGTATCCTAATGGTGTAAAATGCAGTTGTGGACAAAATGGTTGTGTGGAAAGATATGTATCAGGCACAGCAGTAGAATATTTTTACTATGAAAAAAGTGGTAAAAAGCTTACAGGCAAAGAGATATTTTCAAGCTACTACGATGATATTTACGCAAAAGAAGTAATTGATAAATTTGCAATGGACTTAGGATATTTTCTTGTGAGCATAAAAAATATTCTAGATCCAGAAGCTATTGTCATTGGAGGCGGGGTTATTTTATCTAAAGATATTTGGTGGAGCAATATGATAGAGCATTACCATAGTTTCGTAAATGACGATCCGGGAATTGAAATATTACCAGCTAAATATTTAAATGATTCAGGAATAATTGGTGCTGCAAAGGCAATATTAAACAAGATTAATATTTAAAATTAATCTTGTTTAATATTGCCTATATTACGAATCAAATACAAACCAAGCAATATGAAAATAAATGAAATTATACTAATTATCTTCATACCACCAAATTCATATAAACTTCTGGCTGTAATAGAATAAAAAGTTATGGTTAATGCATTAACTGTATACGTTAAACTTAAAAATGTCCCACGCATCTCTTTTTCGACTTCAGTTATATATGTTTGAAATGCACTAAATCCGCCATCTAAACCTAATGCAAAAATAAATGAAGAAACAGTTAAAAGTAATAAATTATTAGTAAATCCCAAAGGTAGTAAAGACATTAAACAAATAAAAAAGAATAACTTTGAATATTTTAAGTTTCCTACCCTGTCTGATAAAAGTGCAGATGATATGACGCCGATGATTGTACCTATTGCTATTATGGAGTAAAAAGATCCTATTGAAGACTGAGTAAAATTAAAATTACTAGAAAGATGAAGCCCTAAGTAGTTATATATAAGTGTTGGAGCAGTTATTATTAGAAAAAGCGATGTCAAAATCAAAGAATTTTTAGGGTTTTTAGCTATTTTTACTATATTGTTGATACTCAATTTTGGCGTTTCTACTTTTCTAGAATCAGGCAGAAAAATAAGAATAACGAATGGCACGATTGCGATTATTGCTAGCGGTAAATATACATATTTTAGACTGTTGTAATTATTCACAATGAAACTTGCATAAACTGGACTAATTAATATTGCCAATGAAAAAGAAAATCTCATTACTCCATTTGCTTTTCCTCTATTATCGTAATTAATGAAGTCAGATATATATGAAAGCAATGTGCTCATTAGTGTGAAATAAGATATTCCAATAAATACTCTTCCAATACTAAACAATATAGCATTTTTGGAAAATCCACATACTATACTTCCTAATACGAAAAAAATTAAACCATATAGAATAAATCTTTTCTTTCCATATTTATCAGATAAATATCCTATAAAAGGAACAAATACACCAGATAACGAATATCCTAGGTTTAGAAGAATTACATTTGAACCTCTAATTCCAAAATAATTTGCTAGAAATGGAGCTAATGGACCTATGAAATTCATTTCTAATGCTATGATTAATTGAATAATAAAGACACAGACAAATACTAATGCTATTAACATTTTGCACCTCAATATTTTAGTATGAATTAGTTTGAATATATTATATAATATTAGTGTATCTAAATAAATACATATTACAACTTTTGGAGGCAATTATGTTAAAAAATTTTGTTTCTTATTATAAGCCACATAAGAACTTATTTTTTCTTGATATGTTTTTTGCATTGCTATTGTCATTATTCGACTTAGTATTCCCAGTGTTTACACGTAGGCTCATAAATGAGGTAATTCCTGAAGGAAACATGGAAGTACTTTTTAACTGGACAATAATAATGTTTTTAATCATCTTCTTAAGGTACATAAGTCAGTATATTGTATCATATTATGGACACCTTTTGGGCGTAAGAATAGAGAGAGATATGAGAAAAGACATTTTTGTTCATTTACAAACTTTACCTTTTAGTTACTATGACAATAACAAGACTGGGCATATAATGTCTAGAATAGTAAATGATTTAAGGGATATAACTGAGTTAGCACATCATGGTCCTGAAGATTTATTTATATCATTGGTAATGCTGAGCGGATCATTTATTATATTGCTACAAATTGAATGGAGATTGACACTTATTATTTTTAGCTTTATTCCACTAATGCTTCTATTTTCTGTAAAAAAAAGAAATAAAATGGAGTCCTCTTTTAGAGAAGTAAGGAAAAAAATAGCGGATGTAAATTCACAATTAGAAAATAGCATATCTGGGATAAGAGTTGCAAAGGCTTTTACAAATGAAGAATATGAAATTGAGAAATTTAACGAAGGAAATGAAGCATTTTCAAATGCGAGAAGAAATTCTTATAAAATAATGGCAGAATTCACTTCTGGAATAAACTTGATGTCAAGCATATTAAATTTACTAGTAATATCCGTAGGAGGATATTTTGTATATTTAAAGGTGATTGACTTAGGAGACTTATTTGCTTACACATTATATGTTAATTTTTTCATGCAACCAATAAGAAGACTAACTGAGTTCACCCAACAATACCAAGATGGAATGACTGGGTTTGAGAGATTTTTGGAAGTAATGAATATAAAACCAAGTATAGTTGACAGCCCTAATGCTATAGAAGCTAATGATATTAAGGGGGATATCAGATTTGAAAATGTGTCATTTAGTTATAATAATGGCAATAAAAAAATTCTTGAAAATATAAATTTTTATGTGCCTAAAGGTAAGACCATTGCAATTGTTGGCCCATCTGGTGTAGGCAAGACTACTCTATGTCATTTAATTCCTAGATTTTATGAAGTTACAGAAGGACAAATTACGATCGATGGAGTTGATATAAGAGATTACACATTGAAATCTTTAAGGCAAAATATTGGAATCGTCCAGCAAGATGTATTCTTATTTACAGGAACCATTAAAGAGAATATTCAATATGGTAATCCAAGCGCAATTGAAGCAGATATAATAAAAGCTGCAAAGAAAGCTAAAATTCATGATTTTATTATGAGCTTACCTTTTAATTATGAAACATATATTGGGGAAAAAGGGATTAAATTATCTGGCGGCCAAAAGCAAAGAATTTCTATAGCAAGGTTATTTTTAAAAAATCCCCCAATATTAATTCTCGATGAAGCTACTTCATCACTTGATACAGAGACTGAAATGCTAATTCAAGAGTCTTTTAAAGAATTATCAAAAGGTAGGACTACTTTGATTATCGCTCATAGACTTTCTACCATAAGAAATGCCGATACAATACTTGTGCTGACAGATGATGGTATAAAAGAAATTGGAACTCATGAAGAACTATTAGCTTCAAAAGGAATATATTACAATTTGTATACTTATCAATATTCCAAAGTTTAAAGGTTGTTACTCTTTTGTAACAACATCTCGCTCCAATATGTGTATAATACACATATTGGAGGGATTCTTATGAAGTGGGTAATTAAGGTGATACTCTTAATTTTTATTATATTGTTAGTTATTCTACTGAGTGGGAGAATAATAAATAGTCAAAATAAAGCTTTAGCGCAATCAATAGATATAGAATTTTTATTATCTAGATATTATTATGATAATCTAGTTAGTGAAGAGATAGAGAATGAAAAGTCTAAGAAGAACTACGATAATGCAAAGAAAAAACAAGATATTTTAATCAGCGATTATTATTCTAAAATTGAAGAAGAAAATACAAAGCACACAAATGAAGATATTGAATCTGGAAAAAGTGCTTATTTAACTTTTGACGATGGTCCTTCAAAACATAATACTCTGGAAATTCTTAAAATACTGGATGAATACGATGTTAAAGCTACGTTTTTTGTATTAGGAGTCATGGCTGAAAATAATCCAGAAACTTTGAAACTCATACATGAAAACGGTCATAGCATTGGTAACCACAGTTATTCACATAAATATGGATGTATTTATAAAAATTCTGAAAATTTTTTTGCTGACGTAGAAAATTGTGAAGCTGTACTTAAAAATATATTAGGCGAAGACTTTCATACAAAGCTTTTACGATTTCCTGGAGGCTCTTACGGAAATAAAAAGTCTGAAATAAAAAACCAAGCATTAGCCAAGGGGTACAATGTGGTTGACTGGAATGCATTAAATGGAGATGCAGAAAAATCTAATCCATCAGCTGATTACCTAATCAAGAGATTTAAAGAAACTCATAAAAATAAAAAAAATATCATCATTTTAATACATGATACAGATGCAAAGGAAAATACAGTCAAAGTTCTTCCGGAGATTATTGAGACTTTGATGGATGAAGGTTATACCATAAAAGCATTAGATGAAAATTAATGGAGGGTATTATGAGAATTAATATTATGGTAGTTGAAGACGAAGAATCAATAAGAAAATTTATAAAAATCAATTTAGACAGAGAAGGATATGCCGTATACGAAGCTTCTTCAGGAGAAGAAGCTTTAGAAATAGTAAAAAATGAACAAATTGATATTGCGATTTTAGATGTCATGCTTCCTGGAATTGATGGGTTTGAAGTTTTAAAAGAATTGAGAATTAAATATCCGAAAATGGGAATTATTATGTTAACAGCTAAAAGTCAGGATACCGATAAAATCATGGGTTTAGAATATGGTTCTGATGATTACATGACAAAGCCTTTCAATCCTGCTGAATTGATTCTAAGAATAAAATCGCTGATAAGAAGACTTGATTTTGATAGTGACAATAAAAATATTTTAGAATTTGGACCATTTAAACTTGATTTGTCTTCTAGGGAATTTTATAAAAATAATGTTAAAATTGAATTAACAAGAACAGAATTTGCAATAATAGATTTGTTTATGTCAAACCCTGGGAAAGCATTTGATAGAGACCAAATATTAGATATAATTTGGGGAGTTGACTTCTCAGGGGATGGAAAAGTGGTTGACGTCAACATTAGAAGATTAAGGTCGAAAATAGAAGAAGATCCAAGTAAGCCAATATATATTGAGACCATTTGGGGAATTGGATATAGGTGGAGAGAAGAGGATTAATATTATTATGAAAAAAAGCATTAAAAGCAGATTAATAAAAAATTTCATGATAATAATCATTTTAACTGTTTTGATTATTGAAATTAGTTTAATCAAAGGGGTTAAGGAATATTTTTATAACAATGTCGAAACAATTTTAACTAATCAATTGGAATTATCAACTACTTTTTTTGAAAGATACTTTTCAGCATCTGACCTTTCAGACATTATCCTAGACGATGTTGACGTGTTTTGGCTACATACAAAAGCACAAGTTCAAATAATGGATACTAGTGGCAAAATTTTGATGGATTCATTAGGCACAGATATAGAAGAAAGCATAGACCCTCAAGAAGTTAATAAAATTTTATCTGATGGTAAGACAACAAAAATATCAGAAACTACTTACTCAAATGAACCTGTGATGTCTGTTTCTATGCCATTATTAAAACAAAATAAGCCTGTTGGTATCATGAGGTTTACTTCTAGTTTAAATATTGCCAATGACATGATCATCCAGATTTCTAAACTTCTAATAGGATTAGGTATCGCAGTTATTTTAATTTCAGGATTGATCAGTTATTTGCTCGCAAAATCAATTGTAAAACCAATTACTGAATTGACACAAGTGGCAGGGAAAATGGCAGATGCACAATTCAAAGTCAGAAGTAGAGAATATAAAGACGCAGAAATTGATAAATTATCATTAACTTTAAATTATATGGCCGAAGAAGTTACTAGGAGAGAAAGGATTAAAGATGATTTTATATCATCAATTTCACATGAATTAAAAACACCTCTCACATCAATTAAAGGATGGGCAATTACCTTAAAGTCATATGAAAACCTAGATAAAAAGATTTTACACGATGGCCTTGAAATTATTGAAACCGAAAGTGATAGGCTAACAAATATGGTCGATGATTTGCTTGATTTTTCCAGATTTACTTCAGGAAGGATTTCTTTAGTTAAAGAAGTGCTTGATATAAATAAATTATCAAATCAAGTTACGAATCAATTAAAGCCTAGAGCTCTTAACAATAATATTCAATTTAATATCTCTATACCAGAGGAGAAAATTTTTATTGTTGGAGATATGAATAGAATTAAACAAGTCTTGATAAATATTTTAGATAATGCTTTTAAGTTTACTGGAAATGGTGTAGTGGATTTTTCGTTATATCAAGATGATAAATATATATATATCAAAATTACAGATAATGGTCCTGGTATATCAAAAGAAGATTTACCCCATATCAAGGAAAGATTTTATAAAGGCAATAACTCTAATTCACACAGTGGCATAGGACTATCTATTTGTGATGAAATAATGAAACTTCATAATGGTATATTTGAAATTTATTCAGAAGAACAAAAAGGCACTACTGTAATCATCGGGTTTCTAAAAGAGGAGGAATTACAATGAAAAATCTAAAGATATTGTTGTTAGTTGTTTCATTTGCCCTAATTACTGGATGTAGTGCGCTTAAGATAGATAACATTGAATTTGTTGAATCTCCTAGCAATGAAAAACCTCCAATACTTGGCAAATGGGAAATCAATGAACTATTATTTAGATATGACAACACAATTGATAACGAAGATGAAAATATAGGGAAACAATGTTTTTTTCATAAAGATGCTATTTTATTATTAGACGATTATACTGACAAACCTAAATACAGAATAAAGACAGTTGATTTAAGAGAGTATCTACTTTATAGGTATAAGTTGACAACAGAGGATTTAGGAATTGACAATCAAGAAGTAAAGATTATAACTATAGTTAAAGATGAAAATTATTTTGCTGAATTCATTAAACTAAATGATGAAGAAATGATTTATTATTTAGATGATGCATTTTACAAACTAGATATTATAAACAATGAAGTTTCTTTAGAAGAAATTGAGAGATTGATTGAAATTGAAAAAGCAGTTCAAATGCCAATAGCAAGTTCTGAACCTGATGAATTTAGTTCTGGGATTTTACTTGGTATTAAAACTCAGAAGTTAGACGAAGAAAGCAAAGTTTTATATTGGAATTATGAAACTATTTGGATAAATATGCAAAACAAACAATTATCAGGGGTATATAAGGTTGATGATTTGCTTGTTCCGAGAAAGAATGGATTTTGGAAGATTAAACAAAATAGAGTATATGCTAGTGAAAGTATCTATGATAAAATAGAAGCAAATCCAATTGTTTCAAAAGATTATGCGAAAACTGAAACAGCTTACGATATTATGAGCGCAGATGAGAAATATCTAGTAGCAACAAGTAAAGAGAAAAAACTTCCATCGATTTTAAAAAATATTCTGTTCGTAGGAAATGATTATATATCAGTAGAAAATATTGATATAGAAAGAGATGACAGAAAAACATTACAAGTCTATGCAATTGACAATCTATCAGAAGAGAAACCAATTAAGCTATCTGATCTTGTAGGAGAAAATGGGACTATTTTATTTAGTGATGGAGCTAGAAATATAAACATAGAACAAGAATTTGCATTGAATGAAGAAAATTTCGGACTTGTGAGAAGAAATGGGTATTGGACATTAAAGGGAAGAGTTAATTATAAAGAAAATGAAGAAGAATTTTATAGCGATTTCAGTATCAAAGCTTTACCTCCTAAAAATATGGTAAGTTATGATGATCTAGCAATTCCATTTGAGATTATTAAGCTAAACATACCAAATGTAGTAGATGCTTTTTCATCACCAAATAAAGACTTTATGGTTATAGTAACTCAAAATGAAATTGTCATATATTTGATCGATGGGGATGATATCAATAGAATACCAATAGCAAGTATACCAATGGAAGATGAATTCACTATAATAATGTCCGAATGGGCGACGGGCAGGTACCCAAATATATGGCAAAAAATATTGATAGAGCAAGGAGCAAGTGAGCTAGAAGTAAAAAAATATTAGAGTTACGAAAACAGTATAAAAAAGTACAAATATAGCAATAGAAAGGAAAAATTTATGGCAAAAGTAAGAACATTTTTATCAAATATATCAAATGCCTTTTCCGGGCTAAAAAATTATTTAGGAGAAGCAAGTGCTTTGTTTATTGTTCTCTTAATAATAATTGTTTCAGTTTTAACTATTAACTATATTTATCGAAAAAATAAAGGTTTAAATTACTTACCAGGATTGATATCTTTTATTGTAGGATTAGTAATTTTAGTATTAAATATTGGAAATTTAATGAATCCATATAATTTAGCAAAACTGGAATTAACAATTATACTAATAAGCGCTGGCTTATGTGGTATAGTATTTGCAAAATTGTTATCAGTTATTAAAAAAAGCAATATGAAGAATAAAAAACCCAAGAAAAGCCCAAAAACAGCAGAGACAGAAACTAAATAGTAACCACAAAAACCATAAGTTAACTTATGGTTTTTGTGTGATTACAGGTCTTATTTGATTGTGTAAATGTTGACAATATTACATGGATATAATATAATGAATTATAAACCCAAGTAATTTAGTTGGTATTAATGAGGTGAAATAATGAGATTATCTACAAAAGGAAGATATGGATTAATGGCTATGTACCAATTAGCAATTGTTTATGGCGAAGGTCCTATATCTATAAAATCAATTGCAGATGAAGAAGAACTTAGTGAGAATTATTTAGAGCAACTTTTTTCAACTTTAAAAAAAGATGGACTTATTGTCAGTAGCAGAGGAGCATATGGAGGATATATGCTTTCTAGGCACCCAAAAGAAATAACAGTTGGCGATATATTGCGTTCTCTTGAAGGAGATAATTATCCGGCTGAATGTGTATCCAGTGATGGATTTGAATGCAAAAAAGAAGAAATGTGTGCTACTAAATTAGTATTGGCTAAGCTTAAAAATGGTATAGATCAAGTTATTGACTCAATAACGCTTCAAGATATGGTAGAAGAGTCTAACACAATTAATAGCTGATTTTGAGGAGGGCTAAAGTGGAAAAAATTATTTATATGGATCATGCTGCGACTACACCAGTCAGAAAAGAAGTACTTGATGAAATGATGCCTTACTTTAGTGAATATTATGGCAATCCATCAAGCATATATTATTTGAGTAATTTTTCGAAAATAGCTATTGATAAAGCAAGAGAAAGAGTAGCTAAAACAATTAATGCTGAAAAAAATGAAATATATTTCACAGGAGGCGGTACAGAGGCTGATAACTGGGCCATTAAAGGTATTGCTTCTAAGTTAAGAGATAAAGGGAATCATATTATTACCTCAAAAATTGAACATCATGCAATTCTACATACTTGTGAATATCTTGAAAAAAACGGTTTTGAAGTAACCTACTTAAATGTGGACGAATATGGGATGATTTCACTTGATGAACTCGAGAGATCAATTAAAGATAATACTATATTGATTTCAATAATGTTTGCAAACAATGAAATAGGCACTATAGAGCCAATAAAGGAAATTGGTTCAATAGCAAGAAAACATAATGTAATTTTTCATACTGATGCTGTTCAAGCTGTTGGAAGCCTTCCGATTGATGTCAAAGATATGAATATAGACTTATTGTCAATGTCGGCACATAAACTCTATGGACCAAAAGGAGTAGGAGCTTTGTACGTCAGAAAGGGAATAAAAATTGATTCTCTAATCCATGGGGGAGCTCAAGAAAAAAATAAGAGAGCAGGTACTGAAAATGTACCAGGCATAGTTGGGTTAGGTAAAGCTATTGAACTTGCTTATTCTGAATTGGAAGAAAATACAGCTAAATTAGTCGAACTTAGAGATTATATGATAAAAAACATACAAAATCGAATACCTGAAGTAAGACTAAATGGGCATCCAACAAAAAGGCTACCGGGGAATGTAAATATTTGCTTTAGATATATAGAAGGAGAATCGCTGCTACTGAGTTTAGATATGTACAAAATAGAGGCTTCAAGTGGCTCTGCTTGTACATCAGGAAGTTTAGATCCATCTCATGTGCTACTTGCAATTGGACTTCCACATGAAATTGCCCATGGTTCGCTAAGATTATCATTAGGGATAAAAAATACTAAAGAAGAAGTAGATTTTGTCATTGACAAACTTGTTACGATCGTTGATAGATTAAGACAGATGTCACCACTTTATGAAAAAAATCAGGAGGGTAAATAATGTATTCAGAAAAAGTAATGGATCATTTTATGAATCCTAGAAATGTAGGAGAAATTGAAAACGCGGATGGAGTCGGAGAAGTAGGCAATCCAAAATGCGGAGATATAATGAAGATGTATCTAAAGATAGAAAATGGGATAATAACAGATGTAAAATTTAAGACTTTTGGTTGTGGATCTGCGATTGCATCTTCAAGCATGGCAACTGAATTGATAAAAGGGAAATCTATTCAAGAAGCTATGCAAATAACTAATAAAGCTGTTGCTGAAGCTTTAGATGGTCTTCCACCTGTAAAAATGCACTGCAGTGTATTAGCTGAACAAGCAATAAGAAAAGCATTGCTTGATTATTCGAAGAAAACAGGGGTAAAAATAGAAGGACTTGATGAAAATGAATTCCATGAGGATGACTTACATGAAATTGAGGTTGAGGATTAAATAAGTCTTAAGTAGGAGGCCAAGCATGAAAATAGCTGCTCCACCAGATTTGTTTGTCAAATTAGTATGGATACTTTTAACAGTACTATTATTTTTAGTTAGCTATTATTTGATAAATATTGGAAATAACTTCGTAGATAAGAGAAAAAAAATAAAGTATGATACTAAAATATTAGTAGCTATTGCTTCGATATTTGCAGTAATATATGTGATTTATGAATTATTCTCAAAGTTCACCATATTATCGGATATATTGTTGGCGATAATTATGTCAGTAATATTAGCTTATTTTTTAAACCCCTTAGTAAATTATTTACAAAAAAGAGGATTAAAAAGAGTAGTTAGCACAGCAGTAGTTTATATAGGTATAGTTATAGTTTTGATAATATTACTGGTCACATTCATTCCGAGAACAATTGACGAAATAAAAAATTTAGCAGAAAATTCATCTGTTTACATTAGCAATTTTAATGCTTTTATTGACAGAGTCTATTCTATTTATTCAAATGTTTTAGGTGATACTCCAGAACTATTGAAAAGTATAGAGGAAGTTATAGAAAGCAATACTCAAAAACTACAGGATTCAATATCAAATGGATTGGCAAATCTAGTATCGGGGATAAGTGGATTCTTGTCAAAAGCGGTAACTTTAATATTGATACCAATAATCACTTTTTACTTCCTCATTGATAAAAATTATTTTGTAAAAAAAGTAAAAGAAAATATTCCTGAAAGATATAAAGACGATATTTTAGGCCTTTCTCAACAGATAAATGATGTTATGAACCAGTTTATAAAAGGCAGATTTTTTATGGCTATTTTTGTAGGCACAATGACCGCGATATTTTTGTTAATTATGGATGTTCAATTTGCTATTGTTATAGGTTTTATTACAGCTATAGCTGATATAGTTCCATACATTGGGCCTTTTTTAGGTTTCTTGCCAGCTGTATTTTTGGCTTTCTTCTCAAGCCCTTTAAAAGCTTTATGGGTAGCTGTATTTTTCGTTGTTATTCAATGGGTTGAAAACAACATCTTAGCTCCTAAAGTTCTAGGACAAAGCATAGGGCTTCATCCTTTAACGGTTCTTTTAGCTTTAATAATTGGTGGAGGAATATTTGGGGTTTTGGGAATGATATTGGCAGTTCCAGTAACTGCTATCATGATGATTTTATTTAAATTTATAATAAATAAATACAAAGAATCGAGAGAATTATTGTAGTTCATTGACAAATAACCATATATATTCTAAAATGAAATAGTAATATTACCTCCCTCAAAGGGAGGATTTTTATAATACTTAGAGAGGTGTAAATATGAAGAATTTAGGACTTCATGAAATAAGAAAAGAGTTTTTAGAGTTTTTTAGTGAAAAAGAACATTTAATTGCACCAAGCTTTTCACTTGTGCCCAAAAATGATAAGTCCCTATTATTAATTGGAGCAGGAATGGCACCACTGAAACCGTATTTTACTGGTGAAAAAACACCTCCAAGTAAGAGAATGGCAACATGCCAAAAATGTATTAGGACAGGCGATATTGACAATGTGGGGAGAACTGCAAGACATGCAACATTTTTTGAAATGTTGGGGAATTTTTCATTTGGAGACTACTTCAAAAAAGAAGCTATTTCGTGGGCTTGGGAATTTTTAACCCAAAGACTTGAATTAGATCCAAAAGATCTGTGGGTAACTGTTTATTATGAAGATGATGAAGCTTATGAACTATGGAATAAGATGATTGGTATTCCAACTGAAAAGATAGTTAGATTAGGGAAAAAAGATAATTTTTGGGAACTTGAGGTAGGTCCATCGGGACCATGCTCTGAGATATATGTAGATAGAGGAGAACAGTATGGCTGTGGTAAAGATACTTGTAAACCAGGCTGTGACTGTGATAGATTTCTAGAGGTTTGGAATCTTGTGTTCACACAATTTGATAAAGATGAAAATGGAGTCTATCACCCACTTCCAAATCCTAACATCGATACGGGAATGGGACTAGAAAGAATTGCTACTATAATGGAAAATACTGATAACATATTTGAAATAGGAGCTATTAAAGATATATTAAATAAAATATTGGAAATAAGTGAATATAAATATGGATCAGATAAAGAGAAAGATGTATCAGTAAGAGTAATTACAGATCACATAAGAGCTATAACTTTCTTAGTTAGTGATGGCGTTGTACCAAGTAATGAAGGCAGAGGGTATGTACTTAGAAGACTTATAAGGAGAGCTTCAAGACATGGAAAACTCCTAGGTATAGAAAATACGTTTTTAGACAAAGTAGCAGAAGTTGTTATAAATTCATGGATGGTTGAATATAAAGAACTCAAAGAAAATGAGAGCCAAATTAAAAGAGTTATCTCAATTGAAGAAGAAAAGTTTCAAGAAACAATAAATCAAGGGTTGAATATTCTTGAAACCATGATAAGTGAATTAGCTCAAAGCGAAACTACGGTTTTGGATGGAGAAAAGGTTTTTAAACTATATGATACTTTTGGGTTTCCACCTGAACTTACAGAAGAGATTGCAAAAGAGAATGGGTATCAAATTGACTTAAATGGATTTCAAGACTATATGAAAGCACAAAAAGAAAGAGCAAGAAGAGCTAGAGATGAATCAGATTCAGGCTGGAGCACTAAAAATGAAGAAGACATTACTAAAGGGATTGAGTCGGAATTTGTGGGTTACAGTACATTAAAAGCAGATACAATTGTGAAAGCTATTTTTAAAGAAGACAAAAAAGTTGATAAGTTAATCGAAGGAGAAACCGGATTTGTTATTTTAGAAAGAACTCCTTTTTACGGAGAGTCTGGAGGGCAAATAGGCGATAAGGGTATATTTAAATTTGAGCAGGGAATGGCACGAGTAAATGACACAAAATTAACTCCTTCAAAAGCACCGATTCATCATGTAACTGTAATTAGTGGAGAACTCAGAACTGATGAGTTTGTACAAGCTGAAGTAGATGTTGAATCTAGAGAAGCAACGATGAGAAACCATTCTACAACTCATTTGCTGCATAAAGCATTAAAAATAGTTGTAGGCAATCATGTTAATCAAGCTGGTTCATTAGTTACTCCGAAAAGGCTTAGATTTGATTTTACTCATTTCGAACCATTATCAGAAGAAGAAATTAAGAAAATTGAAACTATTGTCAATTCAGAAATATTAAAAGCTCAAGAAGTGAAAACTGAGATTATGACATTGAAAGAAGCACAGCAACATGGAATTATTGGTTTGTTTGAAGAAAAATACGGTGAATTTGTAAGAGTTGTAAGTATTGGAAGTTTTTCACAAGAACTTTGCGGAGGCACCCATGTAAAGAATTCTGGACAAATCGGATTATTTAAGATAATATCAGAATCAAGTGTGGCTTCTGGAGTTAGAAGAATAGAGGCAATAACAGGATTAAATGTTTATGACTATATAGTTGAGTTAGAGGATAATATCAATAAAGTAGCTATAACACTTAATAGCAATAAGCAAAATATTCTGGAGAAAGCAACTCATATAATTGAAGAGTCTAAGGAAAAGGACAACGAGATAAAAAATTTAAAGAAAGCTATTATTTCTAACTCAATCGATGAAATAATTAACGGTTCGATAGATATTAATGGTATAAACCTTATCATTCATGATTGCGAAAAAATGGATGCTCAAGAAATGAGAGAATTAGGAGACACTATAAAATCAAAGATAAATAATGGAGTTATATTTTTGACTTCTCAAAATGAAGACAAGATCACTTTTATTTTTATGGCTACTAGTGATATTATAGACAAAGGTGTTAATGTTGGATTACTCGTAAAAAAAGTATCTAGTGTTTTAGGTGGCAATGGTGGAGGAAGAAAAGATATTGCTCAAGGTGGAGGAAAATACCTTGACAAACTTGACGAAGCTTTGAAACAAGTCGAAATTGTATTAAGAGATCAATTAAAAATATGAATTTATTCTGTAAAATATGGTATAATAAATAAAAGGGGTGGTAACGTGGATAGGGAAAAAGATAGTAAACTTAATGAAACTGTTAAATTTGAAGCTACAAAAGATAATCCTGTAGAACCAAGAGAAATTCTTTTGTCAGTCTTCAAATCACTAGAAGAAAAAGGGTACAATCCTATCAATCAAATTATAGGATATATCCTATCCGGAGATCCTACCTATATTACAAGTCACAATAATGCGAGAAATCTAATTAGAAAGATAGAAAGAGATGAGCTTTTAGAAGAGATTCTAAGAGCATATTTGGAAACTAATAGAGACTAGTTTTGAGTATAGATGGATGGCTTAAGCTATCCATCTATTTATGTAAATAGTGAGGGGACTAAATTGGACAAAATTCAATTAGGAAATACAGGGATAACTGTTTCTAAAATATGCTTTGGTTCTTTAACTATGACACCCTTTCAGGCAAATTTATCTGTTGAAAAAGGTGCTTATCTGATAAAATATGCTTATGAGAAGGGTATAAATTTCTTAGATACTGCAGAAATTTATGATAATTATAGTTATATAAGAGAAGGAATAAATGGCATTAGCAGAGAAAAATATGTTTTATCAACAAAATCTTATGCTTATACGAAAGAACTAGCACAAAAAAGTTTAGAAAAAGCGTTAAGAGAAATTGGAACTGATTATATTGATATTTTTTTATTGCATGAACAAGAAAGTGAATATACAGTTAAAGGTCATTATGAAGCTATAGAATATTTTTTAAAAGCTAAAGATCAAGGTAAAATAAGAGCGATTGGTATTTCTACTCATAGAGTTGCTGGCGCTAAGGCGCTATTAAAATACAAAGAACTTGATATTATTCATCCATTGGTAAATATGGCAGGCATAGGAATTCACGATGGCACTGTTTTTGATATGTTAAATGTATTAGAGCAATTATATAACATGGGTAAAGGTATATATAGTATGAAAGCACTGGGTGGAGGGCACTTGATTAATAGATCCAGAGAAGCTATCAATTTTGTAAAAAACATACCCTTCATTCATTCTATTGCAATTGGCATGCAATCTTGTGACGAAATAGATGCAAATATTCAGTTAATTGATAATAATGAAATTGATATAAACATAGAAAACAACATAAGAAAAAAGAATAGAAGATTGATTGTAGCTGATTATTGTATAGCATGTGGAAGATGTGTGGAAAGATGTAAGCAAAATGGAATAGAGATAATTGACGGCAAAGCCACACCAAATAGCAACTGTATATTATGTGGTTATTGTGCTACCGTATGTCCAGAATTTTGTATAAAAGTGATTTAGGTGATTAAATGGAGAGAATTATTGGATTAGATGTTGGCGAAAAAAGAATTGGAGTTGCTTTAAGCGATCTTTTGGGACTAACAGCACAAGGGTTAATAACTATTGATCGAGTAGGCAAAAAGAAAGACTTTGATGAAATAGGGAAAATAATAGAAGAATACAATATTAAAAAAGTGGTAGTTGGATTGCCTCTTAATATGGACGGTAGTATGGGTGAATCTTGTGAAAAAGTTAAAAAATTTGCTGAAAAAGTTAAAAACAAATTTAATGTCGAGATTATATATGTTGATGAAAGACTATCAACAGTTTCAGCTACAAGAGTCTTACTGGAAGCTAATGTTAGAAGAGGAAATAGAAAACATGTAGTAGATAAGGTTGCTGCATCGTATATACTACAAAGCTATTTAGATAGAAAATAAGGAGGAAAACATGCAACAAAAAGCTGTATTTTACGATGAATTAGGAAATGAAATGGAGTTTTTAATAAAAGCAAAATTCAGTATAGATGATACAGATTATCTAGTATTGTTACCAAGCGAAGATATTGAATCACCAACATATATATTAAAGATAGACATAGATGAAAATGGGGATGAAATACTCGTGGGTATTGATGATGAAGAACTAGAAGAAGCAAAAGAAGTGTATGAAGAGTTGATGAAAGAACAACTGCAATAGGTGGTGTGGTTAAAGTGGAAAGTAAAATTGAAAAGTATCTTTATATGTTGCAGCAGAAAGGGTACAAGTCTACTAACCAAAGGGAAGAAATATTGAATATTTTATTTGAAAATAAAAATGAACATTTAAGTTGCGAAGATGTGCATAAAATAATATCCAAAGAGAAAAAAGACATTGGGATTGCAACAGTATATAGAACATTGCAGTTGTTTGAAAAATTAGGCATAGTATATAAGATCAATTTTGATGATGGGGTAACAAGATATGAATTAAATACCGAGGCCGAAAATCATCACCACCATCATTTGATATGTACGCAATGCGGGAAAGTAACAGAAGTAAAATTAGATTTATTGGAATCGCTTGAACACGAAATTGAGATTGAAGAAGGTTTTGTAGTAAGTGATCACGATGCTAAATTTTACGGAATTTGTAAAGAATGTAAAAATAAAGAAAAATAAAAATTGGGAGTGATATAGTGGCAAAAGAAAACAAATTAAAAATCATTCCCTTAGGAGGACTAGGGGAAATAGGCAAGAACATGACTGTACACGAATATAAGGATAGTATAGTCATAGTTGACTGCGGAATGACATTTCCAGGAGACGAAATGCTTGGAGTTGATGTCGTTATACCAGATGTAACTTATTTGATGAAAAATAAAGACAAAATCAAAGGGTTACTTCTAACACATGGGCACGAAGATCATATAGGAGCAATTCCATATGTCTTAAAGAAGATTGATATGCCTATTTATGGAACAAAATTGACTATAGGACTATTGCAAAACAAACTTAAAGAGCATAATTTAGAGAATGCTAATCTAAATGTCGTAAAACATGGAGATAAATTTAAATTAGGACATTTTGAAGTTGAATTTATCAGGACAACACACAGCATACCTGATTCTGCTGCAATAGCATTAACTTCGCCAATAGGAACTGTAATTCAAACTGGAGACTTTAAGGTTGATTTTACTCCTATTTCAGGGGATGTAATGGATTTAAATAGATTTGCTGAATTAGGAAATAAAGGAGTATTAGCATTGTTGTCCGATTCAACAAATGTAATTAGACCAGGTTATACTTTAAGCGAGAGAACTGTAGGGGAGACATTTAGAGATCTATTTTATAAAGCTGAAGGTAGGATAATTGTTGCAACTTTTGCGTCAAACATTTACAGAATACAGCAGATAATTGATGCAGCTGAATTAAATGATCGTAAAGTTGTTATTTCTGGAAGGTCTATGGTAAATAACATAAATGTTGCAAATGAGCTTGGATATTTAAGAGTTAACCCTGAGACGTTGATAGAAATAAATGATATGAATAAGTATAATAAGAAAGAAATAGTAATTATAACAACTGGGAGCCAAGGCGAACCAATGAGCGCTTTAACTAGAATAGCAAACAATGAGCATAGGAAAATTGAGCTTATGTCAGATGATATGGTCATCATATCAGCTACACCAATTCCAGGAAATGAAATTACTGTTTCTAAGGTAATAAACAAATTGTTGGAAAAAGGTACAAATGTTATCTATGAAGCATTAGCTGATATACATGTATCTGGTCATGCTTGTCAAGAAGAATTAAAGTTAATTCATACCTTAGTAAAACCAAAGTATTTTATACCAGTTCATGGGGAAACAAGACATCTAAGACATCATGCGGATATTAGCTATCAGTTAGGTACACCTAGAGAAAATATATTCATATTAGAAAATGGGCAAAGCCTTGAATTTACAAGAGATAGTGCTAATCTCGGGCAAATGGTACAAGCTGGTAATATCTTAGTAGATGGTTTAGGCGTTGGAGATGTCGGTAATATTGTATTGAGAGATAGGAAACACTTATCTGAAGATGGCTTGATTGTTGTAGTAGTAACTATTAACAAACAAACAGGTGCAGTTGAATCAGGACCGGATATAGTCTCTAGAGGGTTTGTATATGTAAGAGAATCTGAGGAATTAATGGAAGAAGTTAGAAAAATTGTAAAGCAGACATTGGATACTTGTGAAGCAAAGAAAATTTCTGATTGGTCAACAATAAAATCTAATATTAGAGATGATTTAAGGACATATTTGTATACAACACTCAAGAGAAATCCGATGATATTGCCAATAATTATGGAGGTTTAAAGCAATATGACTACTAGGCTTCTTATGTATCTGGGGATAATTGTATTAGGTGGCTTAATAGGTGCAAAAGTAAAATTAAAAGAAAAATTTATAAAGAGATTAGGCAGTCTACAAACTGCCTGTCTACTTTTTTTACTTTTCATCATGGGTGTAAAAATAGGATTGGATGATAAAGTAATCAATTCATTCTTATCAATAGGCTTAAATGCTCTTATCATGAGCATATTTACAGTTGGATTCAGTGTCATTTTCGTATACATTATAAACAAATTATTTTTAGGAGGTAAGGAATGACTCTTAAAATTGTAATAACTGTTATAATTGGAATTATCTCAGGGTACTTTTTATTGCCTCAAAATATTTTAAATTATGCAGACTACATAATAGATTTTGGATTAATGCTACTCTTGTTTTTTGTTGGAATAGATATTGGATTAAACAAGTCTGTATTTAGCAGAATTAAAGCAAAAGGTATTCGAATACTATTAGTACCATTTGCGATAATATCAGGAAGTATATTAGGTTCTGCCATAGCAGGAATAATACTTAAATTACCATTTAATGAAGCTGGAGCAATTGGGGCAGGGCTTGGTTGGTACTCATTATCCTCAATACTTATAGCTAGTTATTCTAATGAACTTTCTGCATTAGCTTTTATATCAAATGTTATTAGAGAGTTAATTGCGATTACTACTATACCTTTAGTAGCAAAGAAAATAGGATTTATAGAGGCAATAGCACCTGCTGGCGCGACAGCTATGGATACTAGCTTGCCGATTATTTCTAAATCAACTGATTCTGAAGTTGCGTTGATAGCTTTTATCACTGGTGCGGTTTGCACATTTGCAGTACCTATCTTAGTACCATTTATACTTAATTTATAAGGAGCAAACAATATGAAGATGGATATAAAATATTTGACAAAAGCCAGTTTAATAGCAGCTATATACATTGTTCTCATAATTATTCAAGCATTGCCTTTCCCAATTTTAAATTTAACTTATGGGCCAGTACAACTTCGCATTGCTGAAGGGCTTGCACTATTACCTTTTGTTGAATCTGCTGCAGTGCCTGGGCTATTCGTAGGAGTACTACTTTCGAATGTTATTCTTGCTCCTTATTCAGGTTTCGGATTAGTTGATATTATAGGAGGGTCTTTAGTAACGTTAATATCTGCTTATCTCACATCAAAAGCAAAAAATAAAGTATTGGCAATTTCATATCCTGTAATTTTAAACGGATTAATAGTATCAATTTGGGTTTCATTTTTTACTAAGATACCATATTTATATACTGTTTTAGGAATAAGTTTAGGGGAATTAGCCTCTCTTTTAATATTTGGAAATATCATACTTTATGTTTACGAAAAAGCTTCAATATATAAGGAATGGTAAAGCGATGTCTTATATAATAAATGATAAAGTTATTAATTATATTCAAAGTTTATACTCTGAAGAATCAAAATTCTTAAATGAATTGAGAACATATGCTAATATCAACAAAATTCCCATTCTACAAAAAGAGACTGCTCAATTATTAAAAGTATTATTAAAGATGATTAAACCTAAAGAAATACTTGAAATTGGTACTGCTATTGGTTATTCATCTATTTTGATGGCTCATAGTTTAAATTTACAATGTAAGATAACAACCATTGAGTTAGATCCACTGCTAGTTGATATTGCAATAAATAACATCAATAATGCTAATTTATCAAATAATATTCAAGTGATAGAAGGGGATGCGATTTCAGTATTGCCACTATTGACTAAAAAATATGATTTAATTTTCATAGATGCAAATAAATCTAGATATAAAGAGTATTTTGATATGGGAAAAGACATGCTAAATAATGGTGGTGTGATCATATCAGATAATGTACTGTACAAGGGTATGACGGCTGTTGATGATTCTATTCACAGAAGAAAGAGAACAATCGTGAAAAATATGAGAAATTATTTAGAATATATAACTACGATAGATGGCTACATAACTTCTATAATACCTATAGGAGATGGGGTAGCATTAACATATAAGGGGGATTGAGTTTGGATAGAGTTGAATTGTTGGCTCCAGCAGGTGACCTAGAGAAATTAAAGATGGCTATCATATATGGTGCAGATGCTGTTTATTTAGGTGGGGAGGCATTTGGACTGAGAAAAGCTTCTAAAAATTTCACATTAGAAGATATAAAAAAAGCTGTTGAATTTGCACATGAACTAGATAAAAAAGTCTATGTGACATTAAATATAGTACCACACGATGAAGATTTAAAAGGATTAGACGAATATGTAAAGAGTATTAATGATATTGGCATAGATGCTGTTATTGTTTCAGACCCTGGCATTTTTAATATCGTCAGAAGTGTGGCTAAAGATTTACCAATACATTTAAGCACTCAAGCGAGTGTTACAAATTTTGAAACTATTATGTTTTGGTATAATCTCGGAATCAAAAGAATTGTACTAGCAAGAGAATTGACGCTAGATGAAATAAGAGCTATATCAAAAAAAGCTCCTAATGATTTAGAATTGGAAACATTTGTTCATGGAGCAATGTGCATGAGCTATTCTGGAAGATGTTTATTGAGCAGTTACATGACAGGTAGAGATGCAAACAGGGGAGATTGTGCTCAACCATGTAGATATAAATACAATGTTGTAGAAGAGAAAAGACCTGGAGAATATTTCCCGATAGAAGAACATGAAGAAGGCACCTTTATATTTAATTCAAAAGATTTATGTATGATTGATCATATTGATGAATTGATAGAAGCTGGTATAAAGAGTTTTAAAATCGAAGGACGAGTAAAAAGTCCATATTACGTAGCAACCGTAGTAGGAGCATACCGCAAGGCTATAGATGACTATTATAAAGACCCGCTTAATTATAAATTCGACATAAAACTACTTGAAGAATTGAGAAAAGTAAGCCACAGAGATTTTACAACTGGATTTTTCTATAATGAAGCAAAAACTAATGCACAAGTATTTACGACAAATTCATATATTCGAAAATATGATTTTGTAGGGATGATTTTAGATTATGATGAAAGTACGCAAATTGCAACAATAGAACAAAGAAACAGAATTAAAGTAGGAGATGTCTTAGAAATATTCGGACCAGATATGAATTATTTTGAATTTAAGATAGAAAACATGTGGAATGAAGAAGATGAGCCTATAGAATCTGCACCTCATGCTCAACAACTAATTAAAATGAAGATTTATAATCAAGTTAAACCTTTTTATTTGATTCGAAAGAAAAGAGATGATGATAAATGAAAAACCCTATAATCATTGGAATAGCTGGAGGTACAGGCTCTGGTAAATCTACAGTAACAAATGAAATTTACAAATCTATCACCGATAAAAATGTCGCAGTAATTGAACAAGATTCGTATTACAAAGATCAAAGTGATTTAAGTTTTGAAGAGAGAGTAAAGACCAATTATGATCATCCGTTTGCATTTGACAATCAGCTTTTAATAAATCACTTAAGAAAATTAATGAATTGGGAGCCGATTGAAAAACCAATTTATGACTTTGAAAATCACAACCGCAAAAAAGAAACGATATTGGTAGAACCAAAAGATATAATCATATTAGAAGGTATATTGATATTATACGATGAAGAATTAAGAAATATGATGGATATAAAAATTTTCGTTGATACAGATGCTGATGTGCGTGTGATAAGAAGGATTAATCGAGATATCAATTATAGAGGAAGGACACTTGAATCGGTAATAAATCAATATATGAATACTGTAAGACCAGCTCATTTGCAGTTTGTAGAACCCACAAAGAGATATGCTGACATTATTATTCCTGAGGGCGGGTACAATAGAGTAGCTATAGATATAATCGTGACAAAAGTTAATGACATAATCAGGCAAAAATTTTAGCAGGGCAACCTGCTTTTTTTGTTGCAAATAATGCTTTAAAGTGGTAAAATAAAAATAGGATAGACTACTTATATTTATTGTTATAGTAAAAATTTATTGAATATTTTTTCAATACAGAGTATTATAATAATTAATATTATATTAAGTTATTTAAAGGAGCATTTTTATGAGAAAAAGAAAAGGAAGTTTTCTAGTTTTCTCTCTATTAATATTTACTATATTAATACTTTTCATGTCAGTGGTTTTACATTTGTTGAATACAAACAATCAACAAATTAAATTGCAGGAACAAAAGATGGAAGCTTACTATCTAGCTTATTCAGGAGCCGAGTTAGCAAAAGAAGCACTTTTTAAAGACAACAATGAGTTATTTAATAATATTAGATCTGACAAAATTGAATTTTATGATGAAGAGTTAATATTAGATAATGGAAAAATTGAAATAATAGCAGAGCAATCTAATAATGAAAATTACCCTGATTGGATAGAAATAAAGTCAACTTCTACTTTGAATGATACAGATATTACATACACTAGGATTTTATACATTAATCCTGTAGATCCTGGAGAACAAGTTTGGGTTAATTAGATGGGAGCTGATAAAATGAAAAATAGAAAGGCTGTCACATTAATTGAATTGATACTTGTATTAGCTATAATCGGTCTCGTAGTGCCTACAGCGACAAGTATGCTTTTGCTTGGACAAAAGGCGGAAAGTATGACTTTAGAAGAATTTGACATACAATCTGATATTAGAGTTGCAGCAACGGTTTTAAATAACACTATTAGAGATGCAGGAGGAGTATTTATCCTTCACAGAGACAATGCAAATAAACTTACCGAAGAATGGAATTATATTATGCTAAACGACACAAAAGATAAGTTAGTTGAATGGAGATGGGATAGTTCAACTAATACACATAAGCAAGTAGAACTATTGAGTGTTGACGATGGCTCTACATTGGATATAGTATATAATAAAAATTCCAAACCTAATGAAGACAATGTATTAGAATTCACTTTAACTGTAAAAAATCCAGAAAAAGGTGATAGAAGTATTAATTCTGGATTAGAGAGCATGAACTCTCTTCAAGTTGTTGACAGAGCTTATGGGAAAGTTGCTAATACATTAGCATACAGGAATGACAAAAAACTAACAGAAGTTTCTAATTCACAGGCAGTAGTTAGTATGGTGTTAGATACTTCTGGAAGTATGGCGTATACACTAAGCGGCAGCTGGACCAATGATTATAACAGCAAAAGGATAAGTATAATGAAAACTAAGGCCATAGAACTTGTGAATGAGTTTTCTAGTAATCCTAATATCTACCTGAGTCTAGTACCTTTTAATACCACTGCTAATGAGGCAGGAGAAATGTTAAATGTAAAAGCAAATTTAGATGCAAATAAAGATGAAGTAACATATAATTTTATTGATACTATTAATGGCCTAACTGCAGAAGGTGGAACAAACACTGGAGATGGGATAAGGAGAGGTTATTACAGAATAACAGAATTCAATGAACGAAAAGAAAACAGAAATAAAACGAATAAAAATTTTATGATAATTTTGGTTGATGGAGTCACAACATTTGCAAGTGCAACAGAATATTATTGGCATACTATTTATTTTAATAGTTATCAAGGGCAAACAACAATTTATGAAGGGAGAATATATGATTATATAGGATGGGATTATCAGGATCGTAAATATTTTTATTATTATAATAGAACTGGCACATCATATTTTACTGGGGATGGTAATGTTAATTCTAATGTAAAGGAGTATAGAGATATAGATATAATTTCGTATCCAAATGGCATTATAATAGGAAACGGCTCATATCTTGATACTTATGGTACAGAATACGTTAAAAAGATTGGTGAACTGGTAAAATCATATAAATATGGAACAAATGAAGCTATAAATGTTTTTGTCATTGGGTTTTCTAATGTACGATCAGATTATGGGAGCTTAAAAGATATCGCAATAGCCACAGGAGCAAAAAGTAATCTGCCTAATCAGCCATATTATATAGCTGACAGTAGTGATGCATTAGAAGAAATTTTTGCATCTATTAAAAGGCAAATATCTGATTCACTTTGGCACATCGGAGGACCTAATTAGGAGGTACCATTATGAAGGGGAAAGGTTATACGCTAATAGAATTAATTTTATCTATAGCTCTATTGGGTTTAATAGCAACGTATTTTATTACATCAATTTCTTTTGGTTATAAAAATATAGTAAACATGGAAGATAGAACTATAAACATGTATACTGTACAACAAAATATGGAGAATACAATTAAAGAAAAGAAAAAATTAGAACCTACAGATCCACAAAAAAATTTTGAAATATTTGATAAGACTATTTCAGCACATGAGATCAAATTGACTACAAGTAACAATAACGAAATTATTGCATATATACCAAAAGAAACAATAAATTACAATATCCCAGTATTATCTTCTGATCCTGTTATTAAAATTAATGAAATTGATACTGATAAACCATATAGTCCTCAGCCATTATTTGTGGATGTTTTAGATTTTAATTGGGAATTGTTTGTGGCAGAAGTTCCAGTTACAGACTCAACAAAGCCTGATCATTTGATGAGTGTGTACAGATGGTATATTTCAGATGAAATTCAATACAGTCCTGATATTGATCCTGGGGACGACCTGAAAAGATACTTTGCAATTAAAGAATGGAATGAAGCTAAAAAACAACTGCCATATGCTGAATCTGAAGGCTTATCTTTCATACCAAATATAAAAGCTAATTACAACAGATTAAGTGCTAGGGAATTAAAAACTAATTTAGGGTTAAGTGATAAAGAGTTAATAGATAGATTTGGTAATAGGTATTTCAGATATGGAATTACTCCATACTCTATTGCTGGGAGAATTGGAGAAGAGAAAATTAGTAATTATGTTTATGTGACGAAACCAATAATTGTTGAATCTGCAACATTTGATATGGATAAAACAATAGAGATTACATTTAACCAAGAAGTAAGGTCTCCAGATATATCTGAAATTAAGTTAAACGGAGTTTTCGCTAATTGGTATAATAATAGGTATTATGATAATAATATTAAAAAGGTAAAAATTGATGATGCAGATAAAAAGAAATTAATTATCACTTTAAATAACAAACGTAATAACATAACATTACCTATTGGTGGTAATTCTTTACAGAAGGGTGCTGTACAATCAATATCATTTGGTGAGATTTCAATATATAATGGTGAAGATGGTACGTTTGAAATAACTAATAAATAGAAAGAGGACAAAAATGCAAAAAAATACTTTAAAAATAGGTGAAATATTACTTTACTCTGGTAAAATAAGTAAATCACAATTAATGGAAGCTCTAGAAGAGCAAAAAAGTACTAATAAAAAACTTGGTGAGATTTTATTAGATAAAGGATGGGTAGATGCTGATGATATATTACAAGTTTTAGAGATGCAGCTAGGATTTCCCAAAATAGATTTAGCAAAATATCCAATAAACAGTGATATCAGTAAACTTTTACCTGAATCGGTAATGAGAAAACATAAGGTTCTGCCTATAGACATTAGAGATAACAAAATTGTATTAGCTATGGAAGATCCGCTTAATTTTTACGCAATTGATGATGTACGATTATATACCAAGAAGGAAATAGAACCAGTATTGGCCACTGGTAATGAAATTGAAGAATTAATCAATAAACTATATTCTAGAGTTGTTTCTCAGAATATAATCGATGGCTTTAATGAAGATAATAATTTAGAATTTAAAGAAGAAGAGAGTTTAGATGAAGAACAAGCAGAAGTAGCTTCTGCTCCAATTGTTAGACTAATTAACACAATAATAGAACAAGCCATAAGACAAAACGCTTCAGATATTCATATTGAACCAAGCTCTGATGACATAAGAGTAAGATTAAGGGTTGACGGTGATTTGCATGAAATTATGAAATTACCTAAAACAAGCTTCTCAGCTTTAATAACTAGGGTAAAAATAATCGGAAGAATGAACATAGCCGAAAGACGAATTCCGCAAGATGGAAGAGTTGAAACCAAAATAAATAATAAAGAAATCGATATGAGAATATCAACTTTGCCAACAATATATGGCGAAAAAATAGTAATACGAATTTTAGATAAATCAAGTTTTAATTTTTCCAAAGAGGGATTAGGTTTAAGTGAGCATAATCTTAAGATGTTTGATGATATTCTAAGACAGCCATATGGTATGTTACTTGTTACTGGGCCAACAGGCAGTGGAAAAACAACTACTTTATATACAGTATTAAGAGAATTGAATCAAATTGAAAAAAATATAATAACTGTAGAAGATCCAGTTGAATATAAACTAAGTGGGATAAATCAAGTTCAAGTAAATGTTAAATCTGGACTCACGTTCGCATCAGGGTTAAGATCAATATTAAGACAGGATCCAGACATCATAATGGTTGGAGAAATACGTGACAACGAAACGGCTGAAATTGCGGTAAGAGCTGCCATAACAGGGCATCTAGTACTTTCGACATTACACACAAATGATAGCCCTTCTACCATAGCTAGGCTAATAGATATGGGTATAGAACCATATATTGTTTCTTCTGCTGTTATAGGTGTTGTTTCTCAAAGGTTAGTAAAATTATTGTGTCCAATATGTAAAGAAAGTTATATAGCTAGCGAAACTCAGAAAAAAATGCTAAATTTAGATTTAAATAAAGAAGTTATTTTACACAAAGCAGTAGGTTGCAATTCCTGCAATAAAGGATATAAAGGGAGAGCCGCAGTTCACGAAATTATGCCGATTAATGAAGAGATAAGAAGACTTATAGACTCTAACGTTACAACTGATGAAATAAGAGAAAAAGCAGTAGCTAACGGTATGACCACTTTATTAGAATCAGCAACAGATATTGCTATAAAAGGATTGACTAGTTATGAGGAAGTAATGAAAGTAGGGTTTACTTTAGGTTAGAGGTGATATAGTGGAAATAGAAGAAATTGTGTTAGAAGGGATACAAAGGAAAGCATCAGATATTCATATAACAGTAGGGATACCTCCTACTTTTAGAATTGATGGAGAACTAGTTAGTTTTGGGAATAAAAAATTGTATCCGGAAGATACTGAATATCTAGTTAAGCAGACAATGAATGAATTACAGTTTGAGAAGTTTATTGAGACAGGGGAATATGATTTTTCTTATTCGATCCAAGGCATGAGTAGATTTAGAGTTAATGCATATAAACAAAGAGGGAGCTTTGGAATGGCGTTAAGAATAATCCCATACGATATCCCAACAATGCAATTTCTTGGATTACCAAGTGTAATAGAGGAATTGACAGAATTAAACAGAGGACTTATACTAGTAACAGGACCAACAGGCAGTGGGAAATCAACCACTCTAGCAACCATGATAGATAAGATTAATAGTAATAGAAGATGCCATATAATTACTTTAGAAGATCCTATTGAATATTTACATAAACACGATAAATCAATTATCAATCAAAGAGAGATTGGGACAGACACAAAGAGCTTTGCTAACGCACTTAGGGGAGCATTGAGAGAAGATCCTGATGTAATACTAGTCGGAGAAATGAGAGATTTAGATACTATTTCTATAGCTATTACAGCTGCAGAAACAGGACATTTAGTATTATCTACTTTGCATACAATAGGTGCACCACAGACCATTGATAGGATTATCGATGTCTTTCCCCCTTATCAGCAACAACAGGTAAGAATACAGCTATCTTCAGTAATCCAAGCTATTATTACTCAACAATTGTTGCCTAAAGCTGATGGAAATGGTAGAATAGCAGCTTTCGAAGTGATGATCGCAACACCAGCTATTAGAAATTTAATTCGTGAATCCAAAGTTCATCAAATAGAAACAGCTATGTTGACAGGAACAAAAAACAAAATGCAAACGATGGATAATTCGCTGTTGCAATTATACAAAACTGGAAAGATTACAAAGGATATGGCCATATCAAGAGCAATTTCTCAAGAAGAGATTAAAAAATATTTGTAAAGGTGATTAGCCATGAAATTCAATTATATAGCGGTAACTAAGAGTGGATTTAGGGTAAATGGTTCTGTTGAGTCAACTAGTGAAAATGAAGTATTGAGAATGATAAAAAGCAATGGGTATTTACCTGTTTCAATAGAAAGAGATATTGAATCTGAAGCAAAATTTGAGATATTATCAAAAAAAGTTAAGAAGAAGGATCTTGCAGTTTTTTGTAGACAATTTTATACGATGTTAGATGCTGGGATTAATATTGTAAACTCATTAGATATATTGTCTGCTCAAACAGAAAATAAAACATTAAAAAAAGCTATAAGCGATGTAGCTGAAAATGTACAAAAAGGAGTTACTCTATCAGAGGCCATGAAAATGCATCCAAAAGTTTTTCCGACAATACTAATTAACATGGTAGAAGCTGGAGAAGTTAGTGGGAACTTAGACACGATACTTGAAAGAATGGCTGTTCACTTTGAAAAAGAAAATAAGACAGAAAACAAAGTTCGAAGTTCAATGGTTTACCCAATAGTCCTTATGATAGTTTCAGTAGTGGTAGTTATATTTATGTTGATATTTATATTACCAACTTTTGTAGGTATGTTTGAAGGTAGTGATACGCCATTGCCTTTACCAACACAAATACTCATAGGTTTGTCAGACTTTCTCCAATCCTATTGGTATATATTTATAGGTATAGTAGCTTTATTAGTCTTCGGCATAACTAGTTACATAAATTCAGAAAATGGCAGGAGACTATATGATGGAATTAAACTAAAGCTACCAATCATCAAAGGTACTACAGCAAAGATTGTGACATCTCGATTCACAAGAACATTGTCAACACTTATGTCATCAGGAATTCCACTATTAAGAAGTATGGAGGTGGTATCAAGGGTTGTAAATAACAAAGTCGTAGAAGATAAGCTCATATCTGGGATAGAAGACATAAGACGAGGGGTTCCATTATCCCGCATGATAAAAGATATTGAAATTTTCCCACCAATGGTAGACTCTATGGTTAAAATTGGGGAAGAATCAGGAGCACTTGACGACATATTATTAAAAACAGCTGATTTTTACGATGAAGAGGTAGATGTTGCATTGACAAGACTTACAAGCATGTTAGAACCTCTAATGATTGTATTTATGGCACTTATAATAGGATTTATTGTCATCGCAATGTATTTACCAATGTTTGAAGTAATAAACACTATTTAGGCAATACTATTTAAAATTATAAAAATTACAAAGGAGGAAGAAAAATGATTAATTACATTCAAAGAAAGAGAAACAAAAAAGGTTTTACCCTTATTGAGTTAGTTGTTGTTATTGCAATACTAGGAATTTTAGCAGCACTAGCTATACCAAGATTTACAGGGACGCAAAATAATGCTAAGGAACAAACACACAATGCTAATGTAAGAACTATAGAAAGCGCACTTGGTTTATATGCTGCAGAAAAAGGGCATTATACACAAAGTGTAGATGATTTAGTAAGAGCAGGTTATTTAAAAGAACCACCTGTATATCCATTAGGTACAGGTAACTATGATATTGAATATAATGCTGCAACGAAAAATTACTATGTAGTTCCTGAAATGATAAAATAAACTAATTTTCATATTATTATGATAAAACTACTATATCTCTACCTATCATTAACTTTAGTCCCAATATTCAATGCTGGGATGGATAATCAAATAGTAAACATCCTCCTAATCTTAGGATTAGGAGGTATGGTTTATTATATTTTCAGATATAAAGAAAAGATATACATAGAAAAAAAATCTCCGCTTTATTTTTATCTTTTCTTTATTGCTTTTGCAGCGTTAAGTTTTTTTTGGAGCGTATATAAACTTAGAACCATCATTGAATTATTTCAGTTAGTGTTTTATGGTTTAGTTTTATATTTGACTATAAATCTATCAAAAGAAGAGAAGATAAAGACTATAAAAATAGCCACATTGTTTGGGACTTTAATTGCATTATTAGGCATATTAGAGTATGTGTTTGTGAAACCACAACGTATAGTTTCTACTTTTTTCAACCCAAATCCTTTTGGAACATATTTAGTGATGCTGTTTTTATTCACACTAGGTTACTTCTTAAAGAACACAGATAAAAGGTTTGCCTTTTCTTCAGTTGTTTTTTTGATAGCATCGTTATTGAGTGGTTCAAGAGGGGCATTAATTGCATTATTTGTAGCATTGCCTTTTATTTTTTTAGACAGCAAAAAAAGTATTAAAGAAGATATTAGTAGGACACTTTTTATTCTGATAACTAGTTTTATCATTACAAGGGGATTAGTATATATCACTCCTATAGTTCAAGATAATTTAAATATAAACATTGATTTTTTGGATAATCTAATAAGAAAAGATTCACTTATCGGCACATCTTTTATTGGGAGGATTGAATTTTGGAAGTCTGGTTTAAGGGCATTTACTGAAAGGCCGATTTTAGGTTTCGGATTGGGCACATTTTTCTCTGCGTATTATGTGGGGTACGGGAACAATCAGTGGTATTCAAGATTTGCTCACAATCACTACATACAAACTTTAACAGAATTAGGAATCATTGGTCTAATTTTATTTTTATTATTTATAATATCTGTATTTTATTCATTATATGTAAATTATAAGAAAGAGCATGAATCATTCTTTATTGGTTCTGCTGCAGCTATTATAGCATTTTTTTCTCACATTTTTATAGAATTTAGCTGGAATTTTCCAGCTGTTACTATGACATTATTTTGGCTAATTGGTCTAAATTTATCAAGTGATAAATCAAAAGCAAATATTACTATAAAACCAACGGTTTCAAAAATAATTTCATCAATCCTTTTGATACTAGTTTTAGTGCATACAGTTTGTACAAATGCTTATAATATTGGGTTTAAATTCGAAGATAGAGGCGATGATTTAAAAGCTTTAAAAGTTTATCACGCCATTAATACAATATATCCTGTGAACCCCAATGGAATGCTTTTTGAAAGCAATATCTATGTGAAAGACTATAACGAATCATTAGATTTAGCTAAACTAGATAAAGGGATAGAATTAGCAAAGAAAGCAACTGATCTTGCCCCATTTGATGGGAAACTTCACACACATTTAGCTCAGCTATATTATTCAAAAGGCGATTATGATAATGCAAGAAGAGAATATGAATTGGGGAAAGAGTATGCTGCATATGTCATCTCTAGACACATTGAATTAGCTAGGTTTTATATAGCACAAGGAGAAACCGATAATGCAATAAATACTTTGATAGAAGCTACTAAACTTGAAAAATATCAAATAATGGCTCTGCCAGAGCCTGATAAGCACATTGGAGTAAGAGATGCAGTGAACACGCATATACTTCTTTATGACACTTATATAAAGTTTGGAAAAGAAGATCTAGCTAAAAAAGAAGCTGAGATAATTATTGATTATTACAATGAATATGAATACTTAAAAGACTATATAAATATTGAGGCTTTTAAATGACAAGGAGCAATAAATGAGTATTGTAATTTTTCTATTTGGATTAGCTATTGGTTCATTTACAAATGTTTTGATATATAGATTGCCCAGGGAAGAAAGCATAGTCTTTCCTGGGTCTCATTGCCCGAATTGTAATCACGAGTTAATGTGGTATGATAATATACCTCTTATTTCATACTTTTTTTTAAAAGGAAAATGCAGATACTGTAAAGAAAAAATAAGCATTAGATATCCATTATTGGAATTTTTTAACGGAATTATTTATTTATCTTTTTTTATAACATATGGATTTACTCTTGAGTTTATTTATTTATCTTTGCTTACATCTTTTTTAATTAGTATTACTATAATAGATCTCAAACACCAAATAATACCCGATGGTTTAGTTGTTAGTGTACTGGGATTAAATATATTGTATAAAATCGGTAATTACTTTATGTACGGGATTTCATTTGAATTTTTAGATAGCTTATTTGGACTACTCGCAGGGGCTGGTATTTTCTTACTCATTTTACTTATATCACGAGGTGGCATGGGAGGAGGAGACGTTACTTTAGTTGGAGCTTTAGGTTTTTCGCTTGGGTTGAAAAACACCATACTTATGATACTTTTATCTTTTATAATAGGAGCGGTCATTTCTATAATATTACTTGTTTTTAAAATTAAGTCGATGAAAGATCCTATTCCTTTTGGACCTTTTATTATAGTAGCTTTTTATTTATCATATTTTTTCTCTGACATAATCATTTCATTCTATTTTTCGTTATTTATATAGATTATTTACTTAGATAGTTGCAGAATACAAAATTAAAAATATATAGAGTTATCCACAGCTAAAATTAAAAATTCAATAGATTTTGCAATTAAACAATTAGTTAATTATAAACATTATACTTAAGCACAGAAAAAAAGGCATAGAAAACTAAAGGTTAAATTTAACCCTTTTAAAAATTCAATTTTTAATTTTAAATTAAGAAATCAAAGTTTTAATAGCAAGTGGCTTATCTGAATTACCACTTTTATATATTAGAATAAATGATATTAATTGAGAAATACATGCAAGCAATATATCTGATTTTAAAGAGACAGTATTTCTAACTTTAGAAGTGTTAATTTGAATAAAATTTTTAATCTGAGCAATTGATCTTTCACAAATAGTTCTAAGCCTATATAATTTTTGCCATTTGACACTATCACGAGGCATTGAAGTATTAAATCTGTAATTATGATGAACGGTAATGTTCTTAATCCTTCCACATTTTGAAGTGGTGCAAGGATCTTTGCAACTAAGTTCATATTCAAGTTTGCCATTACTATTAATCTTTTTTGACTTAGGGCATAAATATTTAATTCTATCAGCACGACCCTTTTCTCTACAAATACCATCATAAGTCATTGGTAAAGAAGGGTCATTAGGGCAAAGAGGAACACCAAATTCATTAAATCCAGGTTCAGGTAAACCTTGAGAATTACGAGGATTGAGGTTAATAATAGGCATGATATTTTTCTTGTAAAGGTAAGCATAATTATCATCAGCATCAAAACCGGAATCACCTAAAAAATAATTATAAGTAAAATTTGGATGTAACTGAAAAAAGGTTTCTAAAGACGGAATCAATGACTTTGCATCAAAAGAATTCTTCACATCCTGAGGCCTTAAATCTTCATAAAGATTGTTATCAGAATCATAGAAGTTAATATTTCTAACAAGACCAAGGGCATTAGTAGAGATACTACATTTTAAAAAGTAACCAAAATGCCCATTAAGATAAGTAAGCTTAGCATCGGGATTGGAAGAAGCAAACTTAGGCATTTGACTCTGAGCATATTTCTCAACATCAAAACCTGAATTAGGATTGGTACTAGCAAAGAACTTGGCATGAGATTTTGATTTTTTTAGTTGTGACTGATAAAACTTAGGA
>NZ_SRIB01000033.1 GCF_004684055.1 Soehngenia longivitae | reverse complement strand
CAATTAAATCTTTGTGATATTTCTAATGATTTTGATAAGTTTTATAATCAAAATCAAGATGACTTTCTTTCTCTATTAAACCAATTTATTAATATTAGTGATTTTATACCTTTTTCTTTTTATCGGAAATATTATTCTCATTTTGGTACAAAAAGGGACTTTTCTCTTGAATCTATGCTTAATGCCTTTATTATTAAAAACATTTTATCTATTCCTTCTGTTGATCTTTTAATTACTTTTCTCTCTATTTCTTCTGAACTTCGTAAGTTTTGTGGCTTTTTAAAGATTCCTCATAAGTCTCAGTTTTCTAGATTTAAATCCGAATTCTCGGATGATCTTAATGACTTATTTAATAATTTAGTTGATTTTAGTGAGGAAATATCCCAGAAAATTAACCCCTTTTTATCTTCAATTTTAATTACCGATACTACTGGAATTGAGTCCTATGTTGCTGAAAATAATCCTAAGTTTTATCAGTCACAACTAAAAAAATCAAAATCTCATGCCAAGTTCTTTGCTAGTACCAATCCTAATTCAG
>NZ_SRIB01000032.1 GCF_004684055.1 Soehngenia longivitae | reverse complement strand
GATATTATGAAAAAGCTTAATTTATTTGCTATATTTTTTATCTACATAGTAATATTTATGACAGGTTGCAGTAATATTCAAACGAAACCACCGGATGAAAATTTCGATGGTTTGATTATGGTAAATGATAATATATACGTGTATATGGGATATGAAGTTCCAATCGAAATTGATAAGAGTGACATCTTGGGAAAGGTTGAATCAACTGTGGAGGGAGATAGAATTCCAACTGAGAATGGGCAAGCAAATTTTGAAATTAAGGGTGCTAAGTATGCACAGTATGAAGATGATATTGTGGTCTTACTTGATAATAAATGGATGTTATTTAAAAAACAAGAGAATAATATTTCTGGTCTTTCAGTTGGTAATTATAACTTTTTAACTGATGATTATAGTGATGAAGAAATATTTAAAATATTTAGAACGATTAGGAAATATATATTAGTAGATAAAGATTATGAAGCTAATATTGATTCAATAATTGAAAAATCCTTTAAAGAGTGTGGAATAGACGATCCTTCAATTATAGAAGATGCAAAATCTAATCTTGAAATAATTGTATCCTATCCTGAATAGAATTAAGGCAATTTCTTTTATATGATGGACTTACACTCATGAAAAAATAAAAATACATGATCACAAAATAAATACATAGACTGATTTAATACTATTATTATTTTCAAGGGAAAATGCTCATTAAAAAAATTATATA
>NZ_SRIB01000031.1 GCF_004684055.1 Soehngenia longivitae | reverse complement strand
TAAGACCAGCTATTAAAAGTCAAGAGATAAATTAATTTATTTTGCCTTTGCGATTATAGAATTTCTGTCAGAACCCGTCAAGAGTAAAACATCACTTGACAGAACATGCCACAAATTCTTATGTAAAATTAGGCAAAACAAATAGACCTAAATATAGAGGGAAAAATTTAGGCTAGAATTAAGTTAAATTATGTAAGTTACTTTACGTGAGGCTCGTAAGGTTTGTTATCACGAAGGACTGCAAAGATAATATTGCACATTTTTCTAGCAACGGCTCCAATGGCAGTTAAATGATGTTTCCCTTTTGCCCTAAGTGATTGATAATAGACTGATAAGGCTGGATCTTTAAAAGCTGCAACAGTAGCAGCTAACCAAATTGCTCTACGAAGATATGGAGAACCACGTTTAGAAATTTTAGTCTGTGTTCCTACAAAATCACCAGATTGCTTTACTGCTACATCAAGACCAGCATAGGCAACAAGTTGGGGTGCAGATTCAAAACGAGAAATATCACCAATTTCCCCAATAATAATAGCACCAAGAACATCACCAATACCTGTAATAGTAGTAATAACTGAATTGGTCTGGTGAAGAAGTGTAGAAATTTCAGTTTCAAGTTCTTCAAGTTGATCTTCGATAAAGTTAATTTGAGCAATAATTTGTTTAATTTGAAATGCAAACGCATCTTTTGCAAAGTTAACACCAAAAGTATTAGTAGCAGACTCTTGTATTTCAGAAGCTTTTGAAATACCAAAACGTCCTCTACTAGCTTCGGATAGAAGCTTGGAAAGAGTCTCTGTATCGATGGATAACATATCTTCAGGAGTAGGATATTTAGAGAGTAGCTCCCTTGAAGTTACTCCAAAAGTATCAGAAAAAAGCTTAGAGTATTCAGGAAAAACTTGATCTAAAAGAGCAATACACTTGCGTTTCCAATCAGAACATTCATCCACTAAAGCGAGACGGTATCTAGATAATTGGCGTAAAGCCATGATATCTTCATCAGCCAAAGAAGTAGTAGAAAATTCACCGAAACGCATAATTTGAGCAATGATAAAAGAATCCTTAGAGTCATTCTTGGTTTGTCTAATATACATCTTTCTAAATGCATCAGATTGAATAGGGTTAATAACATAAACAGTAAACCCTAGATCCAATAGATAAGAATAAAGGCTAACCCAATAATGACCAGTAGCCTCCATACCAATAACGGTATTGGAAGTATCAGCTTCAAATCTTTCAAGCAAGGCAATTAATTTATTGCAACCTACTTGAGAATTTGAAAAGGATATACTTTTATCAAGAAGCTTACCATTAGAATCAATAATAGAAGCTTCGTGGTTTTGTTTAGCAATATCAATACCAACATAAAACATAAAATCACCAGCTTTTAATATATTTACAGATAAAGTCTAGAACCTCTCTACTTTACAACAATACAACCTCGTTAGATATTCAGTAACTTTTGTACTATCCAGCTCATTCGCATATAGATGTAAAGAAGAGGCGCAACCCTTAAAAAGGAAGACTAGGCTTCAAGGAGGT
>NZ_SRIB01000030.1 GCF_004684055.1 Soehngenia longivitae | reverse complement strand
GATAGTGTCAATTAATTGTTGGAAAACAACTAATAATAATTTTCTAAATAATATTTAGAATAATAGCTCCATAATCATATATTGTAATAATTTGTAATTTTAATTTTACTTTACCTTAATAAACCTAAGGTAATAGGCTATTTTGTACTTGTTTATATTGTATTTTAAATTATATTAAACTTTAAAAACTTGAACTTCTAAGCATATCTTTAAGCCATCTACCTTCTGTCCTTGATATATATGGCATATCTATCATTATATCTGGATTTATATTGTTATATGCTCTTTTTATGCTATTTATTATTTTTTCATCTTGTTTTAGTTTTTTTTCTTCCTTGCTTCTTTCAGTCCTTAGTTTTCTATAATACTCTTTTATACTACCACCATTTGCTTTGTAGGTTCTCATTCGTGCTATTTCATCTGCCCCTATTACACTCCATCCCATTGGTCTTGAACTTAATCTGTCTGATAGTATATGGCTGATATGCCCTTCTGCACTACATCTATATTTTTCTTCTCCAAATAATTTTTGGATTCCTTCCCAATTATTTAATATATATCTTTTAGCTTTTTTCATGCTTTCTTTTTTACTTCCCATCGGTGTTTCTTCTATTGCCAAATTTATTATTTCTATTGTACTTTTTTTATTCCCTGCTTTCATATATTCCCATAGGGCTTCTTCTATACATATTGGATTGTCAAGCCTTCCTAGATGTGCTGTTATTGTTTTTACATACTTACTTAAGTGATAATGATCGAGTACATATTTACTGTCTTTAATTATCTTTGTCCCAGATTTTATCCAGTTTGCTCCGTCTCCAGCTATATATATTTTTTCTACTGAATCTAAATCATATGCTTCATCAATATATGTTGCAACCTCCAACCACATATCTTCTGGATGCATTTCTCCTGTGAAATATCTTATGTTTTCAAGTTTTGTTCTACCTTTATTTACTTCCGTTTTATCATCATATACATAAATTAATCTCATCTCTCTATTATTTCCATTTTGCATTGGAACATGGTCTTCATCAGCTTCTATGTAGATTGTGTTAACCTTTCTCTTTTCTTTTATTTCAAGTTCTAGGTTGTCTATTACTCCATTTTCTCTTATTATTTTCTTTACTGTTTCTCTAGTTATTGGTACAGGTGTTGATAATTTTGCTGCTTTTTCATAGCTTACATTTGCAGCTTTATCTAAAATTTCTCCTTTTAGATTTCCTTCTATTCTTTCATATTTCTCTATGCCTAGCAATTCATCAAGTATATATACATAATTGTTTTTTTCTATGTTTTTATAGTATGACCTTTCAAATTCTAATTCCCCAAACCTAGTAATTAGTGTTCTACTTACTTTACTTTTATGAATATGATATTTCTTACTTCTTTCGGGAGATTTTTTAATAATATCATTTAGTTCATCAATTATTGCTAGCATAGTTTTGGTCCCAATATCATTTACCATTTCTCCTACTGAATCTACGATATTATCGAGGTTTACCTCACCTTCAATAACTTTAATTACACTTTCTTCTATTTCCCTCTTAACTTTTTCAGCTATTAATTGTATAATATTATTCATAGAGAATATTCTCCTTTCTTTATTGTGGTTTTCCAATTACATTATATCAAAAGGAGAATTATTCTCTATATTTTT
>NZ_SRIB01000003.1 GCF_004684055.1 Soehngenia longivitae | reverse complement strand
TCCTAAGTTTTATCAGTCACAACTAAAAAAATCAAAATCTCATGCCAAGTTCTTTGCTAGTACCAATCCTAATTCAGATGTTGAGAAATATGCTCAACTTTACAAGAAAAATATCATACCTATTATTAACATCAATCCTCGTAATTCTCAAGGTTTACCTGAGCCTAGATTTAGTGAATTTGGTATTCCTCTTTGCCCAAATGACCCTTCTTTACCAATGACTTATGATGGTATTTGTAGGAAAAAGGGTCTGCTGATAAAATTAAAGATTTATGCCCTAAGTCAAAAAAGGTTAATACTAATGGCAAACTTCAATATGAACTTAGTTGCAAAGATCATTGCTCCACTTCAAAATGTTGAAGGATTAAGAACATTACCACTCATCATAATTACAGATTAAATACTTCAATGCCTTGTGATAGTGTCAAATGGCAAAAATTACTTAGAACTATTTGCCAGATATCAATTGCTCAGATTAAAAATTTTATTCAAATTAACACTTCCAAAGTTAGAAATACTGTATCTTTAAAATCAAATATATTGCTTGCATGTATTTCTCAATTAATATCATTTATTCTAATATATAAAAGTGGTAATTCAGATAAGCAACTTGCTATTAAAACTTTGATTTCTTAATTTAAAATTAAAAATTGAATTTTTAAAAGGGTTAAATTTAACCTTTAGTTTTCTATGCCTTTTTTTCTGTTCTTAAGTATAATGTTTATAATTAATTGTTTAATTGCAAAATCTATTGAATTTTTAATTTTAGATGTGGATATCTCTATATATTTTTAATTTTGTATTCTGCAATTATCTAAATCTTGATTAGTTTTTAGTGTTATCATTATATAGTTAGCAAACCCAAGTAGATTCATCCAGTTAAACATTCTAAAATTAATAGTTTTTATCACTTTTAATATTTTTTTAGCATCATGATTTTGAGTTGATAATATTTTCAACATATGATATTTATCAATCAACAATTTAGAACTATTATAAGTCATCTTATCTAAATATTTTAAATTATTCTCAATATACTCAAGTTCTAACTTAATTCTATTCACAGGATTAGTTATTCTTTCTTCTGAATGCAAAAACACATTTACTAATTCTTTTTTAACACATTTAAATTTAGAGCCATTTGCAAGCAATTTAAATATTAGATTTGCATCCTGATACCTTTTTAACGGATCAAAACCATTTATATCATCAAATACACTGCGCTTTATTAACAAAGCAGGAGTCCCAGTTATAGGTCTATAGATATGTCTACTCAATAAATCTGAAGATCCATCTAAATAAATACTTCTTTTCCCTATCTTTATTCCTTTTTCATTGATATACGACATCCCACAATAACATGCATCTGTAGCTTTATCACTAGTAATAATTTTCAACTGCTCCATTATTTTATTTGGTTCATAAGTATCATCATCATCAAGAAAAGAAATAAACTTTCCAGAGGCATGCGCTACTCCATTATTTCTTGACACAGCGCCACCAACATTTTCTTTGTTTATAATGTACTTGATTTTTTTATTAATAATGTATTTTTCAAGTACTTTCTCCGTATTCCTTTGATTTTCAGATCCTAACCCATTGTCATCAACAATGATTATTTCGATGTTATCATATGTCTGATTAATAACACTCTCAATAGCTCTTTCAATGTAAAGGGGTCTTTTATATGTTGGAATCACAACACTAACTAAATCATTCATCTTTACGCCCACCCATTTTATTAACGATCTTTAGCAATAGAAGTTGTATTAAAGATTTAATGCTGTTCCTAGTAACAAAATTAAGTTTTTCCCTATTGCTATTATTATAAATGTTATTTAAAGATGCATCTTCTTTATGATGTACTATAATCTCAGGAGTATAAACGAAATTCAAATTATCTCTATTCTTACGATAAAATAAAAATTCTTCTTCACCAAATAGAAATGTGCTTTCATTAAATGGCTTTTCATATTTTTCAACATACTTTTTAGAAAAAATCAAAGCTGAACCGTGAAGTGGCACTCCTACTAAAACAGAATCATCATCTTCCTTTTTTCTAGCCATTTTAGTACTTTTTTCCCCTTTGAAAATTTCATATAATCCAAGGGTATTAAGTAAGTTTATTATCATAAGCCTAATTAAATGTTTGATAATATCCTTAGTGGTTTTAAGCACTAAGTAATTTGGATTTTGATTTATTCCATTTTTTGCAATTATCTTAGGACCCAATACGTCAAATTCATACATATTATAAATTTTCGAAATTTCGCTTACAATATTAGCATCTTCAATTGTTATATCATTATTAATAACAAAGTAATATTCTGGGTTATACTTCTCTTTAGCATAAAGTATTCCTGTATTATTTCCTTTTGCGAATCCATAGTTATTATTATTAAAAACGACATCGATTGATTTCAAATACTTTTTCAGTACCTCTGTGCTTGAGTCTAATGAACCATTTTCGACGACCACAATTTTACTATCCATTATATTCAATGACCTTATTGAATTAATACATTCCAAAGTATCACTTATATTTTTATAATGTAATATTACAAAAACTAATTTTGGATTATCCATAATTTATAAACTCCAATATGAATAGCCAGCATTGACAAACTCATTCCTATTATAGATACTTTTTATGTCAATCAAAATTCTGTTAGAATCTTTGTAATAGTTATGAATCTGATTTTTAAAGCTGCAATCTTTAAATATTTCGTGTGCTACTGCAACTACTACACAATCAAGATTAACTAAATCTTCCTTATTTACAAGCATTATACCATATTCATTCTTTACCTCGTCAATATCGGCTATTGGATCATACACTAATAAGTCAACTCCAAATTCTTCTAGCTCTTTAATAATATCAATTACCTTTGTATTTCTTACGTCGGCACAATTTTCTTTAAAAGTTATTCCTAAAATAGCAACACGAGAACCTTTTATTTTCTTATCTGATTTTATCATTTGCTTAATGATATTATTTGCGACATATTTCCCCATATCGTCATTTATCTTTCTTCCAGATAAAATTATCTGAGAGTGATATCCTAGTTGTTCAGCTTTATAGGTGAAATAATATGGGTCTACGCCTATACAATGACCTCCTACTAACCCTGGTCTAAACTTCAAAAAATTCCATTTTGTCCCCGCTGCTTCAAGAACAGCATTTGTATTTATCCCCATCATGTTAAACACCATAGAAAGCTCATTCATGAAAGCTATATTTATATCACGTTGAGAATTCTCAATAACTTTTGCTGCTTCAGCTACTTTTATTGACTCCGCTTTATAAACCCCCGCATCGATTATAGATTCGTAAACAGAAGCTACCTCTTCCAAAGTTGCTTGGTCAGAACCAGAGACTATCTTTACGATTTTCGTTAAAGTATTTATTTTATCTCCAGGATTAATTCTCTCAGGTGAGTATCCTACTGTAAAATCAACCCCGAATTTCAGCCCAGACTCTTCCTCTAAAATTGGGACACATATCTCTTCCGTTGTGCCTGGATATACTGTAGATTCATAAACAACAATTGTTCCAATTTTTAAGTTTTTTCCAACAGACCTGCTTGCACTAATAACTGGAGATAAATCTGGGGTTTTGTCACTATTAATAGGTGTTGGAACAGCAACAACTATAAAATCACACTCATGTAACTTTGTTGCATCATCAGTAAATAAACAACTACTATTTATTATAGCTTCATTACCTACTTCCTTTGTAACGTCAATTCCTTGTCGATATTTATCTAGCTTTGATGAATTAACATCAAATCCAATCACATTATCATATTTTTTTGCAAACTCTATCGCTAACGGTAACCCTACATAACCAAGACCAACAACTGCAATTCTTCTATTTTTTTTAGTCATTTCCTTATCCTCCAAATTGTTAGATTAACTTCCATCCCCATTTATTAAAGTAAATAATCATGGATTTAATTGTAATTATTGCAAATTTAAAACTCTTATGTCCACTTCTCTCCCAAGCGTGAATAACTCTTGCTTCAGGATAAAATATAGCCTTTGAAATTTGATTTACCCTTCTTGTTATATCTGCATCTTCTAAATACATAAAAAATGCATCATCAAAGCCATTTAGCTCCTTATATATATTGGTTCTAAATACCATGAAAGCACCAGTCGCATAATCCAATTTCATAATTTTGTTGTACCCTGTTTCTTTCATAATATATCTATCTTGCCTTTGTTTAAAAATATTAGGAGAAATTCTTCTAATAACCATATCAAATACTGTTGGGTTTGTTTTACATAAATATTGAATTGAAAGATCTGGGCTTAATATCAAAGGAGATATCATTCCGACGTCTTGATTCTTATCAAGAAATTCAACCATTTTTTTTATTTGATCAGAATTTTCTATTTGAATATCAGGGTTTACTACAAAATGATATTTTGAATTAATGATATCAAGAATTGAATTATGACCATAACCAAATCCTTTATTAACTCCAAGTTCAATAATTTCAATATTCCCATCGACTTTTCTCACTAAATCAAGCGTGTTGTCTTTTGAGTTGTTATCGATAATATATAACTTGTATGAGTATTCGCTAGGAATACTTGATATAATGCTTTTTACTGTATTCTCTATTATTTTTGAATTATTATATGTAACTATTGCTAAACTTAAATCTATCTGCTCCATAAGTAGGTACTCCTATCTAAACTTTTGCATAAACCAAATTACCGAAAACCTTATTTATAAAATCAAATCTTTTTCCGATTAGTTTTATAACTGTACCAGCAGCTTTTGATAAATGAATTGACTTACCATTCTTCTCAGCTATTTCTTTAACCATTAAGCTTGTATTTATGTATTCATCGTCTTGTGGGAAATACAACCCTCTAACTTCCTCATCAATATACTCCTTAACAAACTGGCAAAGCTTGTCTATATGCAGCATACTTCTCTTATTATCTATGTAAGGAAATACTGGTGATTTGATAGCCAACTTTTCTAATCTAGCATAATTTCCTGGGCAATTTGGCCCGTATACCATCGGAGGTCTCAAGACAACAACTTTAAACCTATCATCATTTAACTTGTTAAGTTCTACCTCAGCTTCAAATTTGCTGACCCCATAGAAGGTCTTTGGATTAACAGGTGTGTTACGATTAATAACTACTTCTTCTCCAAGTTTACCCTCTTCCCCATAAACTGCCATAGTACTCATAAAGATGAATTGTGAGACACCAGCTTCTTTTGCTTTCTTAGCCGCTTCAATAGGCAAATCTCTATTCACCTTGAAATACATCTCTTTCATCTCAGGTAGTTCTTTTTGGTGAACTATTGCAGCTACATGAAAAACAACATCATACTGAGAAAAGTCTTTATCTTTCCATGACCCATCTTTCATATCAATCTTATCAACTTTATACTTTTCTGGTTCTCTCATGAGCCAGTTCTCTAGAGATGTACCTATGTAACTATTTTTGCCAGTGATTAATATCTTTTTCATCTTTTCACCTCATCATGTAAGCTGTGTTTGATATGAATTTGGTCCCAAATAGCCTACTTTATTTATTTTTTTATTTCAGCATTTTTTCTCCCTGTCCCGCCTTCTACGACACCGTCACTTCTAAGTACACTAAATATAGTTCCAAAAAAACATCTGACATCCATGAGAAACCCTATCTTCTCAGCGTACTCTCCATCAAGCTTTGCTTTTTCGTCAATCTCAAGTTCATCTCTACCATTAATCTGTGCCCATCCAGTAAGACCTACTGGAATATCGTTAGCACCGTACTTATCTCTTTCTTCTATCAAATCATATTGATTCCAAAGAGCAGGTCGAGGTCCTATAATCGACATTTCTCCCTTGAAAATGTTAATGATTTGAGGTAACTCATCTAGCGACGTTTTACGCAAAAATTTACCTACCCTCGTAATCCACTGGTCCGGATTTTCAAGGAGGTGTGTGGGTGTATCCTTAGGTGTATCTATTCTCATGGTTCTGAATTTCAATATATCAAAATGGCTCTTATGGATTCCTATACGCCTTTGTTTAAAGAGAACAGGTCCAGGAGAGTCAACCTTAATTGCTATTATTATGATTAAAAATATCGGAGAAAGTATGATTAGGCCTATTGCTGATAATACTATATCAATTAACCTTTTAACTCTCATGTACATATTGATAACCTCCGAATTTGTTAGTTGAAAGCGAAAAAAATTATCTACCCTTTATTCTTCCATTTTTATAATAAACCATAATACTCCCTACATTGTGAAACAGTCTAATAATATTATAGCCTCAGATACTGTATTAATCAATAGATTTGACGAAATATTATGGCGTTTATCTTTTATTATCTAATAATGTCTATTTTATTCTTAATTTTTTTAGATTTGTTTAAATTTTTTCTTTAAATCCCGATAAAATTGAATCCAAAAGAGCTGAAACGTTAGAAAGATATTTAAGTAATAGAAAAACAAAAAAAGTTCTGATTTCACAGAGCTTCCATTTTGTATTAATGCTTACGTATGTCTAATGTTTGAAATCTTAATACAATTTAATAATAACGCTAATAAATAGTACGCACATCTATTTTAACTTATTTCATTTCCTCTAATGATCCTATAGAATTTGTATCTCTAATTAAACCAAAACATATAAAATAATCTTACTCTTCGATTTTATTTTTACCAAAATATTGTGTCAAAATTAAAATTAATGCTGTACAGGCAAAAATACCATCTATAATTCCAGCTGGAAGCATAAATATCATTAGCGCCATTGTAATAACACAATTGACAACTGATAGTACCAATCCCCACATCCTGTTTTTTAAAAGTCCAATTGCTCCAATCAGTCTAACAATACCAAATATTCCACTAATTATCATCATAAGATAGAAGTTTTCTTGTAGATATGGAACGATGAAAGAAAAATATTGTCCCACATTTACTTTATCAGTGCCATATAATATAACAGGAATAAGAGCTAAAAAACCACCCAACTCAATAATACCACCATGAATAATCATTAGTATTGCTGCTATTTTATACTTTTTCATTTCCATCCAACTTTCATTTATATAAATAATTATTACTTCACAATAAACCACTAGTATATATAAATTGGTTTAATCAAATATCCTTGATTTTCTCTATTCTATCATATACTTTAACTAATTTCTACCATATTTTTTCTACTAAATCTAAATCATCATTTGTTTTATGTATGTCTTTAGGCGATGATTTGATGCAAAGTTTAATTTTTTACAGTTTCTAAAAAAGACAGACATTCAATTGAATACCTGTCCTTTGCTTTGGCAAAATCCTATTTTAAATTATTACAAAAGGATGAATCCTTAATCAATTTATGCAAATTAATTTACACCCTCAAAACATCTATTAAATCCTAATACCTCTTTTTCTTAATATCGTTATTGGTATTATAACTAATCCTCCTAACCCAAAAATACCTATATCATTTAAATACAATGCTATTAAAGATATACATCCAAGATAAATAGGTATAAGTAGCAAAAGTTTATTTTGTTGTTTTTTAAATATCATAAAAACACTAATAAAAGATAAAATGGCAAATATTAAAAAAAACACGAAAATCATTCTTATCTCCCCCAATTTAATTCATTATGTACTACTTAAAAATATAGTGCAGAACAAACAGTAGCATCAGTATCTCTAAACCAATCTTATTTTCATCATGATTCACAAGAGAATTATTGTTTATTATAATTTCTATCATATTAATATCTCACTTTTATTAATCATAAAATTTTAAAAGTAGCTTTGCAAGTTTTTTTTAAGTTCTTCATAAGTGCCTAACTTTTCCACTACTTTATTTATATGTATTCCATTTAAAAAACAGATTTTATACCATAAAAAGAAGTAGTGTTTTTTGTTTGAAACACAATGTGCGATATAAATATTAAAATTTGACAAAAAAATAAAGCCTTTCCAACGACTTTAATGACTTTTTTATTCCTTAAGTAAAAGAAAACACTCGCAGAGGTAAAATCTCATGCGGGTGCTTTTATTGTGTTCCTAGGATTATTTGTAACACGTATATGATAAAATAAGGGCAAACACTCGATCCAAGAAGAACAATGTCTCCGAGGAAGTGTTCGTTTTATCCTTTTTTGGTGGAGGCGGTGGGAGTCGAACCCACGTCCGAGAACCGATCCACAGGAGTTTCTCCGAGCGCAGCCAGTAATTTAAATTTCCTGAAACTAACCTCCTACTGGCAGGATGAAAGCTTCAGTAGCTTCATAGATTCCGTTTCTAGCTCAAAGCTTTGCTAGACTCGGTTCCCCACAAATTTGACGCTCTATTCTATGCCGTGGGCAACATAGATAGAACGAGCAGCTTAAATTAAGCTGCTAATGCGTAATTATTATCTGCGTTTATTTTTTGTTGCCACTTTTTACGTTGCTTGGCGACAACGACTCGCTACTCCTGATTCACGACCCCCGTCGAAACCAATTTCGCCCCCATATTTACACTATTATGATAGCATAAAGGGGGTAAAATGTCAAATTGCACTAGCTTTTATCTGTATTTTTCCTTCTCCATTTGTTGGATCTTTCTTTCAGCATCTCTCTTTGCTATAGTTTCCCTTTTATCATAGAGTTTTTTACCCTTTGCTATTGCCAGTTCTACTTTTACTTTGCCATTTTTAAAGTACAGTGAAAGGGGTATTAGCGTATATCCTTTAATCGTTGTTAGGCCAATTAACTTCCTGATCTCTCTTTTGTTTAAGAGCAGTTTTCTCACTCTCAATGGATCTACATTGTAAATGTTTCCTTGCTCATATGGACTTATATGCATATTGTATAAAAAAACTTCGCCATTTTCAATATTTGCATAACTATCTTTTATGTTCACTTTCCCTTGACGTATCGATTTAACTTCAGTTCCTGTTAAGACAATTCCAGCTTCTAAAGTGTCTTCAATAAAATAGTCATGCCTAGCCTTTTTGTTAGTTGCAGCGACTTTAATTTGATTATTGTTCATTAAATCACTCCCTGTATAACAGTTTCATCATAAACTAATTCAAAATCTATATTTTTTTTGACTAAATCCGTGCCGACTACGCGTATTTTTACCTCGTCTCCAATTCGGTAAATCTTTCGCGTCATCTCTCCGATTATTTGGTAGTTTTCTTCATCAAATAAGTAATAATCATCTTTCATATTGCTAAAATGAACAAGTCCCTCTACTGTATTTTCTAGCTGCACAAACATTCCAAAACTAGTTACATTTGATATTAAGCCTACATACTCTTCTCCAATTTTCGAACTCATGTATTCAGCTTTCTTTAAGTCGTCAACGTCGCGTTCAGCTTCATCTGCCAATCTTTCTGTCATTGATACATGCTCAGCTACTTCAGGTAGAGTTTCTCTTAATTTCTTCTCTTTCTTTTCTGATAAAGTCCCATCTATATAATCTTTGATTATCCTGTGTATTTGTAAATCAGCATATCTTCTTATAGGTGAAGTGAAATGCGTATAATACTTTGCTGCAAGTCCAAAGTGCACATCATATTCTGCACTGTATTTTGCTCTTTGTAGAGTCCTTAACAAAAGATTTGATAAAAGTGCTTCTTCTTTCTTACCCTTGATTTCTTTTGTTATTCTTTGAAATTCTTTAGGGTGCAGGTCTTTTCCTTTTAGTCTGTACCCAAAATTATACAGTACTTTAATAAATTGTTCGACTTTTTTTGGATCTGGTTCTTCATGTATCCTATATATAAATGGAGTATCTGCCCAAAAAAATCGTTCAGCTATTGTTTCATTTGTGACAAGCATAAACTCTTCAATCATTCTATTGGCTACTCGTCTATCTAGCCTTTTTACATCTATTGCTTTGCCATTTTCATCTAATTCAATATAGCTTTCAGGAAAATCAAAATCAATACTGCCCCTTTTTTCTCTTCTATTACGCAAAATTTCCATGAGCTCGCTCATTGTGAATAATTCATCCTTGACAGCTAATAACTCTTTAGGATAATCGCTTTCTACTCCTTCCAGAAGATCAGAAACATCGTCATAGACTAATCGAGCTTTGCTTTTTATTATGCTCTTGTAAATCTTATGATCTATGACTTTCCCAGACCTGTCAACATTCATCATTACAGATAGTGTGAGTCTGTCTGTATCAGGATTTAATGAACAAATCTCATTGCTTAACTCTTCGGGAAGCATTGGTATAACTCTATCAAGTAAGTATACAGAATTTCCCCTTAGAAGTGCTTCTTTATCGAGTTGCATTTTGGGTCTTACATAATGGGATACATCTGCAATATGAACTCCTAAAAGAAATGTATCTTTATCTAACATTTCTATCGACACTGCATCGTCAAAATCTTTTGCATCTTTACCATCGATCGTAAATACAGTCAAATTTCTATAGTCGACCCTATTGTCTTTGTCATCTGGTTCTATTTTTGCCACTCGTTTTGCTTCTTTTTTTGCCTCATCTGAAAAATCAGTCGGCAAATTGTATTCTTTGATAATTGAAAGTATGTCAATTCCCTTCTCGTAACTGTACCCAAGTACTTCTTTTATGACCCCTTCAGGATTTTTGTGATAATCTGGCCATTTTGTTACACTTACAATGACTTTTTGCCCATTTTTTGCATTGTTTTTTGCATTTTTAGGAATAAATACATCGTAATATATTTTGGGATTATCTGGAACAACAAAGCCAAAGTTTCCATTGTCTTCAAATGTTCCAATTATCTCAGTGTTTGCCCTTTCTAAAACTTTTATGACTTCACCTTCGGCTTTTTTATTCGGTCCTGCTTTTCTAGTTATATTTACTATAACTGTGTCATTGTGCATAGCTGAATCCATATTTTCAGGTGGAATAAATATATCTTCTTTTGATTTATCGTTGGGAATTAGAAATCCATATCCCTTTTCATTTGCTTCAATCTTACCTATTGCCATATGTTCATTGTTTATTAAAATATATCTATCTTCTTTATTCTTTACTATGAGCCCTTCTTTTTCTAGTGAAGAAAGGATTTTAAAGAAATCTTTTTCATCTTTTCTGTTGATGCCAAAGATGAATGCCAATTCTTCCTTAAGCAGTGGCTTATATTCTTTTGAGCTCATCGTTTCAATAATTCTTTCTTTTATTGGCATGGTATACCTCCAATACTTCTAACAAATTATGCTGCACTTATACTGCGCAGCATAATTTATCTTATTTTTTTATTTTTGCCCCAAATTGAGTCCTTTTAAACAAATTTGAGTCGTAAGTGTACATATTTGCTTCTTTGTCTTTTTGAGCCTTTATAGCTATATCTATCATTTTAGATATCAACTCTTTAAAACTATACCCTCTGCCTTCCCATAGGTAAAACGCTATTGAACCTGGCATTGTATTTATTTCATTGACATAGACATCTTCTTCTTTCACAAGAAAATCTATTCTTGCATTTCCTCTGCAATCAATGGATTTGAATGCTAATTTAGCATAATTTTCAATTTTTGTCCTTATTTCATCAGATAGGTTTGCAGGTATGTTTTTGTTTTTGTCTCCTTTTGTCGTTTTGCTATCTTGTTTTACGTATTTATCATCAAATGATAGTATTTCTTTCCACCCTAGTGGTTCCTCACATAATGATACTTCTAAATCGTCTTCATATCCCATGACAGCACAGTTGATCTCTCTTGGATCTTCAACGGCTTTTTCTATTATGATTTTTCTGTCATAACTAAAAGCTAATTCTATAGCGCTTTCTAAATCTTCATTGCTTTTAACCTTGCTGATCCCAATACTCGAACCTAAATTTGCTGGTTTTACAAATAACGGATAAGTAATCTTAGACTCAATGTCTTTTAGCACAGCTTCTTTGTTCGTTTTCCACGAACTCCTGTAATAATATGTGTAATCCACTACAGGGATGTCATTAGCTTTAAAAATATCTTTCATGATTATTTTATCCATGCCAACTGCAGAACTTAATACCCCTGCCCCTACATAAGGCAGACCTATGAGTTCAAGTAATCCTTGTATAGTGCCATCTTCACCATTGGTACCATGGAATGCAGGGAAAAAAACATCTATACTATCTAAGTCTTTCTTCGTAAATAATTTAATATCGTTTGGGTGTATATACAAGTTTTGATCTTTATAGTTTGGAGACAGTATAATTTTTTTTACATTCTCATACTTTTCATTTTTAAAGCTTTCAAATTTAAGAAATGATTCTGATACTAGCCACTCACCATTTTTGTTTACATATATAGGTATGGGATTGAACTTCGTCTTGTCTATATTTTCAATGATCTGCATTGCTGTTATAACAGATACTTCGTGCTCTACACTTCTTCCTCCAAATAATATTCCAACATTTTTCATGGCTTGACCTCCTATTCTGTATATGTGTCGGGTAAATCATTTTCGAACAATACAACATCTTTTAGCTTTGCTAAATTCCCAATTATCTTAGTAGCTTCATCTAAGCTGTTTACAACAAATATATGGTCTTCCTTAAAGTTTGACTCTTTTAAACCTTCGTAAATTGGTTTTGTCCTTTTTTCGCCTACCAATATAGCGTAATCACAGACCTTCCCAATGTTAGCTCCAAATTCTTTATTGTATCTATCTTCCATTTCCCCCAATTCAATCATACCTGGGGTTATTATGAATTTCTTGCCTTCTTTAAATTGACTGATCACTTCTAATGCAGCTTTTGTGCCTTCAGGGTTAGAATTAAACGCATCGTCAATTATTATAACACCGGTTGGAGAATCTATTAAGTTTAATCTGTGTTCAACTGGCTCGATTTTAGCTATTCCTTCTTTGATTTCTTCAAAATTTAAACCCATAGCAAGTGCTGCTGCTACACCTGCAAGTATATTGTATATATTATGTTTACCCAATAATTTAGTAGTGCATCTTATGCTTCGTCCATCTTTGTGTTTTAATGTAAAGGAAGAACCTTTTTCAGATATTTCAATGTCATCTACATAGATATCCACTTTATCTTTGAGCTCTATGCCATATAATATCTTTTCTTTAAAAGTTTTATCTGCCAATTTCCTTACGTATTCATTGTCGTAATTAAATATCGCGATGCCATCTGTTGGCAATTCTTCGATTAGTTCATATTTTGTCTTCATGATGTTGTCGATATTTTTGAATGTTTCTATGTGAACAGGTCCTATTGAAGTTATTATACCAATCTTAGGTTTAGCTAATTCCGCAAGTTCTCTGATTTCACCTATTTTTTTTGCTCCCATTTCTGCGACAAAAACTTGATCATCATCTTTGAGCTCATTGTTGATGACTTTTGATAAGCCCATTGGAGTATTATATGATTCAGGTGTATTTAACACCTTGTATTTTTCTGAAAGAATAGTAGCAACTGTAAATTTTGTACTCGTTTTCCCAAAGCTTCCTGTTATCCCTATAACTGTTAAGTCTTTCCTGTTCATGATTTTATTTTGAGCTTGTAAATAATATCCTCTATTGATATGTACTTCATAGGGGTTCATGATAGCTGTTGATAAATAAATTGTTATGGGTTGTAAATAGTAAAATATAAAGGAAAATGCTAAAAAACTGAATGTAGAAATTGGAATGCTGTTAAAAATTAAATGTATTGACGATGCGAAAGCAGCTAGTAATATTACATTTATTAAAAAATTGCATCTAAACAATCGATTTGCTCTTTCAGTCATCACAAGTGGTTTTTTTACAGGCTTTGCTGCACTTTTTAAATTAAAAGCAGTATCTAGATTGTTCTTCAACCATTTTAAATATTCTTTAGCTTCATATCCTTCTAATTGAGACATATGCAAAAATTTTCTTGTTCTTTTACTAAATCCTAAAGTTACAAATAAAGAAAACAAAATAATAAATAAATATGTAGTGTATTTCAAAAAATTTCCCTCCAAGGCCATTATTGTTCTATATTGAAGAACGATTTCAATACTAAAGCAAACTTATTATAATCTTCGACATATGAAAAATGCCCTGTACCTTCTAATACGACTAAACCCGAATCTTTGATTTTCTCTTCCATGATTTTTGCTTGATACAATGGAGTAGCATCATCCAAGTCTCCCCAAATTAAAAGAGTTGGGCACTCAATTTGCTCTAATAAATAAGATAAATCTTCATTAACTACTTTTACCAATATTCTTCTCATTATACCAGAAGAATTTCTATAATCATCAGATCCAAATCTTCTATTTATAATTTCTGCAACTTCATTTTCTTTTTTCCAAAAGAAAAACAATCTATATAATTTTTTAGCTAATTTATAGCTTTTCACTTTTATGTGATATGATAAAGTCCTCTTAGATATAAGCCCTGCACTGTCTATCAAAACCAATTTATCGACATAGTCTTTGTATGTTGAGCTTATAATTATCGAAAGCTTCCCGCCAAACGAATGCCCAATCAATGAAATTTTTTCTAAATTAAAATGATCTATGAATTTCTTGACGATTTCTGCATATTCAAAACTCCCAAATACATCGTGAGGTTCATCTGATTTCCCAAATCCGGGCAAATCAATGGCATATACTTGATATGAGCTTTTTAGAACATTTACTATCGGTATGACAGTTTCAATGTTTGCACCCCATCCATGTAATACAACTACTGGACTTCCTTCTCCTTCAACTATGTAATTTATATTCATGCCATCTATATTTACAATCACATTTTTCAACCTCTTTAAATCAAATATTTACTTTTGAATTATATCATATTTTTTGTAAATTATCACATAAAAAAATCCCTCAAAGAGGGATTTTAGTTTTAGAACAATATTCCACCATAAGTTAAAAATACTTTTGCAAATACTAACGAAACAATCGTCATTAGTTTTATTAATATGTTCAAAGAAGGACCTGCAGTATCTTTAAAAGGATCTCCTACAGTGTCTCCAATAACAGCTGCTTTATGAGCATCGCTGCCTTTTCCACCATGATTTCCTTCTTCTATATATTTCTTAGCATTGTCCCATGCACCACCTGAATTTGCCATAAATATAGCCATCAAAACTCCTGTTATCAATGATCCTGCTAATAATCCACCTAATGCCTCAGGTCCTAACAATATACCTATCAATACAGGTGCAAAAACAGCTAATAATCCAGGGATTATCATCTCTTTAAGCGCTGCTTTTGTGCTTATATCAACGCATCTTGCATAATCAGGTTTTTCAGTGCCAGCCATAATGCCGGGTTTTTCTTTGAATTGGCTTCTAACTTCTTCAATCATGCTAAAAGCAGTTTTTCCTACAGCGTCCATTGTCATTGCAGAGAATAGGAAAGTAAGCATACCTCCAATAAACAATCCTGAAATTACAGTTGGTCTTGTAATGTCTATGCTTGAAAGAGAAACTGCTTGTGTATAGGATGAAAATAGTGCTAAAGCAGTAAGAGCAGCTGACCCTATTGCAAATCCCTTTCCAATAGCTGCGGTAGTGTTCCCAACTGAATCAAGCTTGTCAGTAATTTTTCTTACCTCTTTAGGCAATTGACACATTTCAGAAATTCCGCCTGCATTGTCTGCTATTGGTCCATAAGCATCTACTGCTATAGTCATAGCAGCTGTAGAAAGCATCCCAACTGCAGCTAATGCTATCCCATATAGTCCTTGAGCTGGATCGGTTGCGCCGTTAGACGCATAATATGCAACGAGTATACCTGCAGCTATTACTATAATAGGAAGAGCTGTAGACATCATTCCGACAGATAGTCCTCCAATAATATTTGTTGAAGCTCCTGTCTCTGATTCTCTTGCAATTCTTTTAACTGGTTTATAATCTGAGGATGTATAATATTCAGTTATTCTTGCAATTAGTAAACCGACTGCAAGCCCTGCTACTATTGAGATAAAAGGTTTATAACTATCTAAAAATACATTGCTTAACACAAATGCCATGATCAAAGTGATAAATGAACTTACTACTGTTCCAGTATTTAAAGATTTTTGAGGGTCTTTATCTCCCCTTACAAAATATACACCTATAATTGAAGCTAATATTCCAACTGTTGAAAATGCTAATGCAAAATAGATTCCATTATCTCCATATGCGATGAGTCCTAAAGTCACTGCTGATATAATTGCACCCACATAAGACTCAAATAGGTCTGCTCCCATACCAGCTACGTCTCCTACGTTGTCCCCAACATTGTCTGCTATGACGGCAGGGTTTCTTGGGTCATCTTCTGGTATGCCAGCTTCTACTTTACCAACTAAGTCAGCCCCAACATCTGCTGCCTTTGTGTAAATTCCTCCACCTACTCTTGCGAATAATGCAATGGATGATGCCCCTAGACCAAATCCAGTTATAATTTCAGGGTCTTTAAAAATTATGTAGGATACGCTAACGCCGAGTATGCCAAGTCCTACAACGCTCATTCCCATTACTGTACCGCCTGAAAATGCTATTTTCAAGGCTTCGTTTATACCGCTCTCCATCGCAGCATTAGAAGTTCTTACATTAGCTTTAGTAGCTACATTCATCCCAAAATAACCAGCTAATACGGAAAACAATGCTCCAAACAAAAATGTTATAGAGGTTTTCCAGCTAATCAATAGACCAAGAACTACAAATAATACCAAAATAAATACTGCTAAATACCTATACTGTCTTAATAAAAAAGCCATCGCTCCTTCATGAATGTAAGAGGCTATCTCTACCATTCTTTCATTACCAGGCTTTTTCTTATTCACGTAAGTTGCCTTGTATAGAGCAAATAACAAAGCAACAACTCCAACGACAGGAGCTGCGATCAGCGCGATATTCATCAATCTTCCCCCTCTTATTTAGTTTTAAATTGCCAATCCCAACGCAGAAATCATAAATACAACAGACGCAACTATTGTGACCTTCCTTAATAGTGCCTGTTTACTTGTACCTATGCTTTTTCCGAAAATGGAATCAGTTGCACCTCCTCCAATTGCGCCTAAGCCTTCTTGTTTACTCTCTTGCATTAATACACTCACTATAAGCACTAAGCTTGAAATGAGCATCAATACAGCAAAAAATGTTGCCATATCACACCTCCCATAACATTATCCTTTAACATTAATATTCTATCATAGAGATACTTTAAAATCAAACAAATTTGAGAATTTTAGTGTATTTGATGCCTCTTTTTACAATTCGGGCAGATCCCTTTTATCTCTAGATTGTGATCAACTATGCTGTAGCCTGTTTCTTTGGCAATCTTTTTTTCGTATTTCTCAATTGGGCAATCCGATAAAGGTATTATTTGATTGCAATATATGCAAAGTAAATAATGTCTGTGTTTTTCACGGGCTATTTCAAAGTAAAATTTTTCGTCAATATCTAGCTTAGATTTAATTATGATGTTGTTTTTTACGAAAATATCTAAAATTCTATATACAGTCGACAAATTGAAACAATCTATTTCATTTTTTGCTAGTAAATATATATCTTCAGCAGTTAGTGGCCTATCTTGTTTTCTTAGAAGTTCATATAAGTATATGCGTTGTTTAGTTGCCTTTATACCTTTTGAATTTAATATTTCTTTAACATTTGAGTCCATTTAATATCACCACTTATCTCTTTATTAATTTACCTATTGTGTAAAAACACACGAACACAAGTGTATTTGTCAATACTATACTTGGTCCAGATGGAATGTTAAATACATATGAGCCTATGAGTCCAGTTATCATTGAAAAGATAGCAACACATACCCCAATAATCAAAAGTGATTTGAAGCTCTTGGCTATTTGCATAGAACTAATCGTTGGGAAAATAATCAAACTTGAGATTAACAAAGTGCCTAGTACTCTCATCCCTAGTACTACTGTGATAGAAGTTAATATTGATAGTAGATAATTGATAAAAGTTGTATTTACGCCTGATACTTTAGAAAATTCTTCATCAAATGTAACTGCCAATAAATCTTGATAAAATATATATACTATGATGATCATAATTATAGACATTATCACAGAAATGTAACTATCCGTTTTATCTATAGCCAATATACTTCCAAACAAGTAACTATTTATATCGGTATTAAACCCTTTAGCTTTGCTTGCTATAATTACTCCAATCGCAATTGAAAATGAAGAGACTAAACCTATACTCGCATCTCCGTTTAAAGATGCTTTTTCGTTTAATTTCATAATGAGTATCGAAGCTAAAATTACTAAAGGTAATGATACAAAAAGAGGTGATAGACCTAAAGCTAATGCTAAAGCAACTGTTGCAAAACTGACATGAGCTAGCCCGTCTCCAATTAAGGAATATCTTTTCAATACGAGGAATGATCCTAAAATGGAGCTGATAAAAGCTATAGATATGCCTACCACCATTGCCCTTTGCATAAACACAAATGACATTGCCTCACTTATCGTTTCAATAATATTCATAAAATCACCTTTCTCCTAACTAATATGAGTTCTGATTAAAGTCTTGAGAAAGACCATAATAGAGTATTTTTCTATCAATTAACATTATTTTTTTCGCTCTCTTCATAAGGCTTTGTACATCATGAGAAACTAATAGGATAGCTGTTCCCATTTTATTTACCTTGTCAATTATATCAAATATTTCTTCTCTAGCTTTCGGATCAAGTGCACTAGTGGGTTCATCTAAGACTAGTAAATTGGGATTGTTAACTAATGCCCTAGCTAATAGTACCTTTTGCTGTTGTCCTCCAGATAAATCACCTATTCTTTTGTTCTTTAAATCTATCGCTCCAACTTTAGTTAAAGTATCTTCTATTTTTTCCATATCAGTTTTAGTGATTTTTTTAGGATATTTCTTGTTTCCAAGTAAGCCTAACCCAACTATTTCATGTACTAGTGCTGGGAATTTAATATTCCCAGTAACTAGTATTTGTGGTAGATACCCAATAGTCATTTTATTTTTATTGCCAATAAAATTTATGCTCCCGCTTGTACTTGGGATAATTCCAAGTAATGCTTTTACTAAAGTTGTCTTACCAGACCCATTTTCTCCGACTAATCCAATAAAATCATTTTCATAAATCGTAAAACTTACATCTATTAATACTTTTTCTTCACCGTAATTTACATTTAGGTCTTTAGCTTCAATTAGCTTATTCATTATAACCAAGCCCTTTTTTTAAATTCTCTAAGTTTTTATTCATGATATCGATATAATGAACTTCCGATTCTAGTTCTTCTCTTGATACATTGTGCGCAGCATGTAACTCTAGCATCTCTATACCAGTTTGTTCTGAAATTATCTTTGCAATTTTAGGATCGACCAATTCTTCATAAAATATTGCTTTAGCACCTGTTTCCTCGACAATTTTTACTAAATTTGCTATGGCTTGTGCTGAGGGTTCAGCGTTAGGAGAAAACCCTTCATAAGGGGAGGTGTATTCTAGTCCATATCTATCAGCAAAATATCCAAAAGCAAAGTGCCCACCTGATATGATGGTTTTGCTTTCCGAATTATTTACCACCTGATTTATTTCCTCGTCGAGTTTATCTAAGCTTTCCTTTAATTCTTCTGCATTTTTTGTGTAGTATTGTTCATTGGCTTTGTCAATTGATACTACCGCTTTTAAAATTTCATCCACCATTACCTTAGCATTCATTGGATCTGTCCAGTAATGTGGATCATACTCTAAATCTTCGTGTTCTTCAGGTTCTTCGCCCTCTTCGTGATGTTCATGGCCTTCAAATTCAAATTTTTTTAATTTGATGCCTTCACTCAAGTCCAAAACATTTACATTTGCTTCAACTAATGTATCCATGATATTGTTGACCCATGGCTCCATAGTATCTCCTGTGTATATGAATAAATCAGAATTTGTTATTGTACTCATATCTTTGGGTGTTAATTCAAATGAATGCGCCTCAACTCCTGGGGGAAGTAGCATGATGACATCGAATTTGTCTCCTACAATAATCTTTGAAAAATCATATTGTGGGAAAAGCGTAGTAGTTATGATTGGTTTTGTTTCAGCATCAATATCATTTTCATCTCTAACGCAACCAGAAATTGAAATTATTAGTACAAGTGATAATATAATATAAATAATTCTTTTTTTCATTGTAATTCCTCCTAGTAATAATAAATGCAGATGCGAATGATTCGCATCTGCATTTATTATATGTGCAATTATTACATATGTCAATACATTATTTTTTTAAATTGTAGAATGATTTTATTCCATTATACTTTGCAGTTTCATATAAACCGTCTTCTATTCTCAACAACTGATTGTATTTAGCTACTCTGTCTGTCCTAGATGGTGCTCCAGTTTTAATTTGTCCTGCATTTGTAGCTACAGCTAAGTCAGCGATTGTTGAATCTTCTGATTCTCCTGATCTATGTGATACTATTGCTGTGTATCCGTGAGTTTTGGCAAGTTCAATAGCGTCCAATGTTTCTGTAATTGTCCCTATTTGATTCAATTTAATCAATATTGAATTTGCTACTCCTAGCTCAATTCCTTTTTGCAACCTATCTGTATTTGTAACAAATAAGTCATCTCCAACAATTTGAACCCTACTACCCAATCTCTCAGTCATCAATTTCCATCCATCCCAATCATCTTCTGCAAGTCCGTCTTCTATTGAAATGATAGGATATTTATCCAATAGATATTCGTAATAATCGATCATCTCTTTTGCGTTTAGTTCTTTTCCTTCACCTTTTAATGAGTATATTTTTTTGTCTTCATCGTAAAGCCCTGACGATGCTACATCTATAGCAAGCATAACATCTTTTCCTGGCACATATCCAGCTTTTTCAATAGCTTCTACTATTGTCTTAAGAGCTTCTTCGTTGCTTGATAAATTAGGTGCAAATCCACCTTCATCGCCAACTGAAGTGCTCAATCCCTTTGCTTTTAATACAGCTTTGAGGTTATGGAATACTTCTGCGCCCATTCTGAGAGCTTCTTTAAAGTTCTCTGCACCTACTGGCATTACCATAAACTCTTGAATGTCAACGTTGTTATCTGCGTGTTGTCCACCATTCAATATATTCATCATTGGCACAGGTAAAGTCTTTGCATTTGCTCCACCAATATACCTGTAAAGTGGTAATCCTAGTTCATTTGCTGCTGCTTTAGCAACTGCTATTGATACTGCAAGTATAGCATTGGCACCAAGCTTACCTTTATTGTCAGTACCATCTAATTCTATCATGGTTTTATCAATCAGAACTTGATCAAATACATCCATTCCTATTAATTCTTCTGCGATTATCTCATTTACGTTTTCTACTGCTTTTAATACGCCTTTTCCTAAATATCTGGACTTATCGTTGTCCCTCAATTCAACAGCTTCGTATATACCAGTTGAAGCCCCAGATGGTACTATTGCACTACCAAAAGAATTTTCAGTATAAACCTCAACTTCAACTGTAGGATTTCCCCTCGAATCAAGTACTTCTCTAGCATAAATATCAACTATCATGCTCATTTATTACCACTCCTATCCTTTTAATTATTTTCTGTATTATTTTTCTATAATCAATGTTTCTCCTGTCATCTCACTTGGTTTTTCAATGTCAAGTAAATGCAATATAGTTGGAGCTATATCTGCAAGTATTCCATCTTTTAAAGAGACATCTCTATCACTTACAAGTATAAATGGTACCTTGTTTGAAGTATGTGATGTTACCGGTGTTTTTGTGACTTCATCTAACATATACTCAGAATTGCCGTGATCTGCCGTCACTAACACCTCTCCTCCTACTTCATGCATACAATCGAGTATCTCTCCCATGCACTCATCTACTGTTTCAATTGCTTTTACAGCAGCAGGAATTACTCCTGTGTGCCCAACCATGTCAGGATTAGCAAAATTTAATATAATTAAATCGTATTTACCTGATTTAATGCGTCTTATTGCTTCATCTTTTACTTCGTAAGCACTCATCTCTGGCTTTAGATCATAAGTGGCTACTTTTGGCGATGGTATAAGCACTCTATCTTCGTTTTCAAATGGCACTTCTCTGCCCCCGTTGAAAAAGAATGTCACATGTGCGTATTTTTCAGTTTCAGCGATTCTCAATTGGTTTAAACCTAATTTACTTATGGTTTCGCCTAAAGTATTTACTAGATTGTCAGTTTTATATGCGACATGCACATGGGGAATAGTTTTATCGTATTCAGTCATAGTGACATAGTACAAATTCTTCCTCAGTGGTCTTTCAAAACCTGTAAATTCATCGTCAATAATAGCTCTTGTGAGTTCCCTAGCTCTGTCAGGTCTAAAGTTAAAGAATATTATAGAGTCGTTATCTTCAATCGTTGCTACTGGCTTATTATCCTCTAGAATCACAGTAGGCAAAATGAATTCATCATTTACCCCTTCTTTATACGATGATTCCACTACATCAATAGGATTTGACATGGCTTTGCCAATCCCTAAGGCAATAGCATCATATGCGAGTTTTACTCTATCCCATCTCTTGTCTCTATCCATAGCATAGTATCTGCCTGAAACTGTTGCAATTTTACCTACTCCAATTTCTTTTATCTTTGCTTCTAATTCTCTTAAATGCTCGCTACCGATAGTTGGTGGCACATCTCTACCGTCAAGTATTGCGTGTATATAGACATCGTTAAAGTCTTGTTTTTTCATCAATTCAAGCAGTGCATAAAGGTGAGTGTTGTGGCTGTGAACCCCACCGTCTGAAACCAACCCAATCAAGTGTAGTTTTGAGTGGTTTTCTTTTGCATGTGCTATTGCATTTAAAAACTCTTCTTTTTTAAAAAAATTGCCTTCTCTAATTTCTTTTGAAATTCGAGTGAGTTCTTGATATACAATTCTTCCTGAGCCAATATTTAAATGTCCAACTTCTGAATTACCCATCTGTCCTTCAGGTAATCCCACATAAAGTCCACTAGCATAAAGAGTACTGTGTGGGTATTTTGAAACTATTTTGTCATAATTTGGTTTTTTTGCTAAATAAACAGCATTTCCTTCGTATTCTTTGCCTAGACCAAATCCATCTAGGATCATAAGCATTACTGGTTTTTTTGACATATTATTCCTCCAACTTATAGTTGACTAGCTGAACAAAATCATTCGCTTTAAGGCTTGCGCCACCTACTAACGCACCATCTATATTTTCCATATTCATCAATTCTTTAATATTATCTGGTTTTACACTTCCACCATAAAGCACTCTTATCTTTTGAGAAGTGTCTGCATCGTATAATTTTTCTAAGATTGATCTTATTAAAGCGCATATTTCTTCAGCTTGTTCACTCGATGCAGTTTTCCCTGTGCCAATTGCCCATATTGGTTCGTAGGCGATTACAGTTTTAACTGCATCCTCTTTTGTTATCCCTTCAAAAGCCTTTGTGACTTGGCTTTCAATTAATTCTTTATATTTGCCATTTTCTCTTTCTTCTAAACTTTCGCCAACACATACAATTGGTGTTAAATTGTATGTTAGTGCTGACTTTATTTTTTTGTTTACAGTTTCGTCTGTTTCATTGAAATATTGTCTTCTCTCAGAGTGTCCAATTATAACATACTCCACTTTTATTTCATTTAACATCACAGGAGATATTTCTCCAGTATAAGCACCTTTTTCTTCCCAATGCATATTTTGAGCTCCTAATTTAATTTGAGTGCCTGTGACTAATTTGCTTGCTCTATCTAAAAAAGTAAAAGGTACACAAATAACAACTTCGACATCTCTGCTTAGATCTTTTCCCAATATATCACTAACCAAGGATTCTCCTTGTTTTATAGTGTTGTTCATCTTCCAATTACCTGCTATAATAGGTTTTCTCAATATAGTTACCCCTTTCTTTCTAATCTAGATCGCTTATAGCCTCTATTCCAGGCAATACTTTTCCTTCTAAGAATTCTAAGGAAGCTCCTCCTCCTGTAGAAATATGTGTCATTTTGTCTGCTAGTCCTGCCTTTTCAACTGCACTAGCAGAGTCTCCTCCTCCAACTATTGTAATAGCATCGACTTTTGCTAAAGCTTTAGCTATTTCAAAAGTACCTTTATTGAAATTATCCATTTCAAACACACCCATAGGTCCGTTCCAAATTACAGTTTTTGCTTCTTTAATTATATTTTCAAATAGCTCCACAGATTCTTGCCCAATGTCTAAACCCATCATATCATCAGGTATTTTATCTATTGGGACAGTTTTAAATTCTGTGTCATTCTTAAATTCTTTGGCTACGACTACATCTACCGGTAGAGCTATAGCGACATTTTTCTCAACAGCTTTATTTAGTATTTCTTTTGCTAATTCTATTTTATCTTCTTCTAATAAAGATTTGCCAACCTCATATCCTTTGGCTTTTAAAAATGTAAAAGCCATTCCACCACCGATTATTATAGCGTCTACTTTGGATAGTAAATTTTCAATAACACCAATTTTATCTGATACTTTAGCCCCACCTAGTATAGCGACAAAAGGTCTATCTGGATTTTCTAGTGCTTTTCCCATCACATTTACTTCTTTTTCTACCAAAAATCCTAATGCTGAAGGTAAATATTTGCTGACTCCAACATTTGAAGCATGGGCTCTATGAGATGTGCCAAAAGCATCATTTACAAATATTTCACCTAAGCTTGCTAATTCCTTAGCAAATTCTTCTCCATTTTTTTCTTCTTCTTTTCTAAATCTCGTGTTCTGGAGTAACATAATGTCGCCAGGTTTCATATTGTTTGCCATTTCTATAACTTTCTCTGAAACTACTCTATCATCATCAGCAAATATCACTTCTCTATTCAAAAGTTCTGACAATCTTTTTGCTACTGGTTCTAGCGAATATTTTTTATTTGGTTCCCCTTTAGGTCTCCCTAAATGAGACATCAGAATAACTTTAGCATTGTTTTCCAATAGATAGTTGATTGTAGGAAAGGAGCTTGTAATCCTTATATCGTCTGTGATATTAAAATTATCATCCATAGGTACATTGTAGTCTACTCTAACTAATACTCTTTTACCGTTTACATCTATATCTCTAAGTGTTTTTTTTCTTTTCAAAATATGCACCTCCAAAATGATTTCTTAATGGATAAGTCGGGTCATTAGACCCGACCTTTTTACCACCTTGATGCTATCATGCTTACCAAATCTACTACTCTATTTGAATAGCCCCACTCATTATCGTACCAAGATACTATTTTTACCATATTATCTATTACCATAGTTGAATCAGCATCAACAATTGAAGATCTCTTGTCTTTTAAGAAATCTCTTGATACAAGCAATTCATCTGTATATCCAAGGATTCCTTTTAATTCATTTTCACTAGCTTGTTTTAACAATTTATTAACTTCTTCTGCAGTTGTTGGTTTTTCTACTTCAAATACAACGTCTACTAAAGATACTGTTGGAACTGGTACTCTTACTGAGAATCCATTTAATTTGCCCTTTAATTCTGGCAATACTAACGCAACTGCTTTTGCTGCTCCAGTAGTAGTTGGTATGATGTTTTCAGCTGCAGCTCTTGCTCTTCTTGGGTCTTTATGGAATTTATCATGAACTTGTTGGTCATTTGTATATGCGTGAACTGTAGTCATCAATCCTTTTTTAATTCCTAAATTGTTCAATATTACTTTAGCAATTGGTGCTAAACAGTTTGTTGTACATGAAGCATTTGAAATTATATTGTGTTTTGCAGGATCGTATTTATCATCATTAACTCCTAAAACAATAGTGATGTCTTCGCCTTCTGTTGGTGCAGTTATTACTAGTTTTTTTGCTCCAGCTTGTAAGTGTTTTTCAAAATCTTCTCTTTTCTTAAATACACCTGTAGAGTCAATTGCTATATCTACTCCTAACTCGCCCCATGGCAACTTAGAAGGATCTTTTTCTGCAACAACTTTGACCTTTTTACCATTGATGATGATTCCTTCTTCATAAGTTTCAACTGTACCATTGAATTTACCATAGATACTATCATATTTGAAAAGATGAGCCATTTGCTCAATTGAACCGCCTATTTCATTGATTGCAACGATGTCAAAAGAATCATTATTGCTTTCTGCCCATGCTCTAGTTACATCTCTACCAATTCTCCCAAATCCACTTAACCCTACTTTTAATGCCATAAAAAATTCCTCCTTAAATTTTATTAAAAATTATTTTTTTTGCTACTGCTTCATCAATAACTAAAGTTATATCTTTTCTGAGTGATGAAATAGCCATAATCGCTTCAGCTTTCTCTTCACCACCAGCTACTCCAATAACTTTATCAATCTTTAAATACTTCTTCAATGATAATCCAGCTGATCCATATTCTAAAATGTCATTGCCTTCAATGTCGAAAAAATGTCCAAATGCTTCTGCTACAGCATGATTTTCTTCTAAAAACTTTATATTGTCTTCAGATAAATTTCTTCTCTTAGCCATAACATCGGCTCTACCAATGCCAAATACGAATATGTCGATCATTTCAATTAAGTCAAGCGTGTCCTTGATTTCTTTGTTTTTACTTGCTATTTCATTTACATCTTGACCTATGCTATCTGGGATGTATAAGAGTTTATAGTTAGCGCCAATATTTTGCGCTAATTTAGAAGCAACAGTATTGGCTTGTGTCTTTAAATCAGTTCCCAAGCCTCCTCTTGCAGGTATTACAGTTACGTCTTTAAACTCTTTTTTAGAAGAAATTTGCTCTGAAACTGCTAACATCGTATGCCCTCCAGTAACACCAACTATTGAATTTGGCTCTAGAGTGCTAACTAACACATCAGATGCAGTCTTAGCAAGATCTTTGAGAGTGAATTCACTTAAAGACGAATTTCCTGAAACCACATAACAATCTCTTACACCTAAGATAGCGGATACTTCTTTAGAGAGTTCAGGCTTTATCATTATTTTTTTAAACAAATCAGATAACTCTGATAATACATTTTCACCCTCGTCTGTAACATACATACCCATATTTTTTATGTCTAATAAATTATGTTTAACTAAATTTTCAACTTCTGTTCTGACATTTCTTTCTGTCATCCCCAACTTAATTGACAAAAGTCTTCTGCCAATTGGTTGATTGTCTTTAATTTCCCTTAGTATCATATACCTTTTTTCAAATAATTCTAATGCTTCTGGTACAATAATCCTAAACACATCAAAAGTATCTAATGGGACCACCTCCATACATGGGCAATATTTGTCCCTTAGCCCTATATTTTGTCCCACCATTTATAAAAAATTTACATACATATTATACCCAACAATTTAAAATATATCAAGCGATTACAATTTAAAATCTTTTTCTCAATTTAGAAGATGGAATTTTTAGCTCTTCTCTATACTTTGCAACCGTTCTTCGTGATAGTGAGATACCCATTTTCTCTAATTTATAAGATATTTCCTGATCACTCATCGGTTTTTTTGAATCTTCGGAATCTATTATTTCTCTAATAGTATTTTTAACGGTATCAGATGAAATCAATCCTTCATTTGCCTTAATAGCTTGTGAGAAAAAATATTTTAATTCATAAATTCCCTTAGATGTCTGGATGTATTTGCCATTTGTTGCTCTTGAAACAGTTGACTCGTGCATTTTAATGTCTTCCGCGACGTCTTTTAGTGTCAACGGTTTTAAATATCCTTCTCCTTTCTCAAAAAAATCAATTTGAAATTTTACTATCGATTCTATTACCTTAGTTAATGTTTGTTTTCTCTGCTCAATGCTCTTTATTATCCAAACGGCAGAGTTTAATTTTTCTTGCAAAAATTGACTTGTTGTTTCATCTGAATTTTTAATTAATTCTCTATAAAAATTATTTATGTTTAACTTGGGAATAGTTACTTCATTTATGAGGACAACGTATTCACCATCGACTTTTTCTAATTTAGCATCGGGAATAATATATTTTATTTCTTCACTACTTCCTGCAAAAGATCTTCCCGGTTTTGGTTCAAGAGATTTTATTTCATCTGCATATCTTTGAACTTCCTCGACATCTATATTTAGCTCTGAGGCAATCTTTGATAATTTATTTAGCGCAATGTCTTCTAAATAATTTTCAACTATATTTATTAAAATTAAATCTTTTCTATCTTTTAATTGGAGTAGCAAGCATTCTTTTAAATTTCTTGCACCTACTCCTGTAGGTTCAAAAGTTTGAACTACTCCAAGCATTATTTCTACTTCAGATTCTGAAACGCCCATAGCTTTCGCTATTTCTTGAGTGCTCTCAGTTAAGTAACCATTGCTATCTATATTTTGAATGATGTATTCTGCAATCTTATACTCCCTTTGTCCTACACTAACCATTGATAATTGTTCTAAGAGATATTCTTTAAGGGTTTGCGAAGATGTGAAAAAATTTTCAAACGTAATAGTATTTTCATCTTTATTTATTTCCTGTTTATAACTGATATCATCGTAATTTTCGATGTATTCCTTCCAATCTATCTGGTCAAAATCGCTAATTTCTTGTGGTTCTTCTATTGTATCTTCATACTCTAGCAAAGGATTTTCTTCTATTTCCCTCAATATATATTCTTGTAATTCTAAACTGTTATATTGAAGCAATTGAATTGCTTGCCTTAATTCAGGAGTCATTATTAATTTTTGGCTTTGTTCTAAAGTTAACTCATAATTAAGTTTCAATCACTTCACCTCCTCTTTGTACTTGTATTATATCAAATTTTTGTGATACAAACAAAAAACTTAAGGCCTAAACCTTAAGTTTTTAACAATCTTCAGCTTTTTTAACATTGTATCCTGCTTTTGCTAATACATTTATAGCTTCTTTTAAATTCCTTTCGTTCACCATAACTATAGGCCCTGTGCATCCCATGCCTGATTCTGCATAGATTTGATTCTCCCAAAGCACGCTTACTGCATCATCAAGTTCCATGATGTCAATTCCATCTATTGTACCAGTTACAACTTCTTTTTCTGGCATTTTAACGAACTTATTCTCTTCTTTTTTAACAGATTCTTTATTTAAAGATTTTAATAGTTCTTTTAAATTTGCTTTATTTGCATTTTCAAATTCATTTTTTGCTATTTCAAATACTTTTCCTTTTACTAAATCTGCTGCATAACTAATCGCATTTGCTATTACAGGAGAGCCTGATGCTCTTGATATGATTAATACTAGCCTGTTATAGTCTTCTCCTATCCCTGGGCCGTAACCATAACCTAGTGCCTCATAGCTACCACCTGTTGTATATGAAGAGAAAACTTTCATCAATATATTTCCTGTTAATGTGTCTGTGACCATTACATCTGGTGTGCCAGCTAATAAATCATTGCCTCTCATTACGCACCCACCATCAGCTCTAGTAGACTCAGTCAAGTTTATATCATATCCGTTAGATATGAGTTCTTTAAAAATTCTCTCTACTTGTCTTGCTCCGTCTACATTGAGTATACCTACTGTTGGGTTTTTAATGCCCATGGCTTTGGCAGAAATAATTCCGTATATGCCATTTTTAACCATTGCCTCAGCTCTATTTGATGAAGAGGTCCCAGTTGTGGTAGCTATGAACATCTCTTTACCCTTTCCAGGAGTTATAACACGTCCAACTGTAGAGACTCCAATCGGAAAACTATAGTGCATAGTAACGCAGGAACTTATCTCTTTGTTATCGAGCATTTCCTCCATCTTTTTATAGCCTTCCTCTTCGTTTTCTACTATAACTTGAGTTAATTCAGTCTCTACTTTCGGCCCTATCAATACAACTTCGATTGAACTATTTATTTTTTGAGCAAGTTCTGCGCCTTTAACGACGTTAGATATCCCGTGTTCACTACCTAAAGTAGTTATACCGACTCTTATTTTTTCTCCGTATTGTCCTGTTTCAAGAGTGTCAGCAATATCATTAAATATCTTTGCTACTGTTTTTACGATGTTATCTGATTGCACATAATCACCCCTATTCTTCTAAAAGGTGTGCTGCAAAGTCTCTCATAGCTTCTGCTACAAAGCTTCTGATTTCTTCTTCTGAAATACCTTTGCTTTCTTCTTTTCTTCCGTCATTATTTTCTATTACAATTGATACTCCATCGAATAAATTTGTCATTCTCCCTAGGAATAAACTTCCTTTACCAATGATCATCGCTTTTTTTACTTTGCCGGATTTGATATCATCTATTGCAAAACCAACGTATGGAACCCCTGAAGGTATATGCCCTTGAGTTGGTGCCCAACCTTCCATCCCATGTTTTTCAATAAATTCATTTATTTGAGTTCTTTCTAGTTCCCCTCTTTTTACTCCTAAAGCTGCAATCATTTTATAGTTTGCATTTGGAACATCTCCAGCTCCAGCAGGTTTTGTAATATCAGGGTTTTGCATCTCTACAGAGTATTTATCTATGTCAGTAATCTTTAAATTTCCTCTGTCAAGTGGTGCAGTAACTAATGATGTTATTACAGCTTGAGGTGATGAACCAGTGCCTACTGTGTGTCTGCCTACTAAATCATTCCTTAGAATAGGACTTTCTCCATCATTTTCGCTTACCAATACAGCAAATCCGCCTACTACATCTTCTAATATTGGCAATCCTTTCTTGACATGGTCTTTGCCATTCATGCCCAATTTAGCAGTTGAACCACCTGATACTATTAGAACATTTTTAAAAGTATTTGCTCCTACTAAAGATGCCGCAGAAATCAATGCATGAGTTGGAGCAGCACAGAATCCTCTAATATCAGAGCCTGAAGCGTTATTTAGCCCTGCGAATTCCGCGATTGCTTTTGCAAAGTTTCCTCCACCTCTTTGGTTCATATCTCCACAAGCTTCTTCAGAACATTCAATTACATACTCTATATCATCTGGATTTATCTTTGTCTTGTCAATTAAGTGAAGAGCTGCTAATACAGCAGATGCTTTTGAAACTAAGTTTTCAAAAATTACATGTGCACTTAAATTTTGGTCAATGTCATGTGCTCTCTTTACACATCCAACTATGTTATTATCAAAATATAGTGGTTCAGCATCTTGCTCACTTATTAATTTATTTATATCGTTGAATTCTTCTCCATCTTTAAGTCTTGATACCAACTCATCACTTATTAATGGGTGATTAGAAAGTTTAGTTTTAATTATTTTTGTAAATTCCTTAGACAATTTAACTAAATCAAATACATCGACAATCTTCATTAAGCCTATAAACTCATCTTCTGGCATAATTTCTCCAAATTTCCCATTTCTAGTTGCACCTTCAACAGGTTTATCTACCCATGGCTGTGGTATAGCTTTAAGATCTTCAGGTGTTTTATTCCCGATATAAACTTGATTTGGTAAATAGTTTACTGCTTGTTCATAAGTTCTTAAACTATTTCTTAAATTTTTAAGATACTCTGAATTTGAATTTAATATTTTTTCTGTAGTTTGGGTTGTTCCATTGTGAACAACCATATCTGGCGCATGTACCAATATATAGCTTGCACCTTTAATAACCGCATTACTCAAAAGAGTCACCCCCAAAAAATTCTTTGTATTTTAGAAAAGGGTGATAAATATCACCCTTTCATAAATACTATTATATTTTAATCTTCAAATACTGTTTGATCTGTTACTTCAGTAGTTAGAGCTTTTAATGCTTTTTCTACTAACTTCCTTCTTAATGCTTTCTCTTCCTCTGGACTTAATTGTGGATTTCCAAGTGGATGAGGTATCGCAATTGCTGGAACTATTCTATTTGCACCTACTGTCAATGAAATAGGAACTACTGTACAAATATGAACAACTGGTAATCCAGCCCTTTCTATTTCTTTTACCATTGTTGCACCGCAACGAGTACAGGTGCCTCAGGTGGAAGTTAGTATAACTGCGTCAACTCCATCAGCCACTAACTCTTTTCCAATCTCACTAGCAAATTTCTTAGCATTTGCAACTGATGTTCCATTTCCTACTGTTGCGTAATAATACCTATGAAGTTTGCCGATTTTGCCTTCTTTTTCTAAATCTCTCAATACATCAACTGGTAAAACTCTGTCAGCATCTTCATTAGCATATACTGGATCATATCCACCATGTGCAGTTTGGAAAGTATCTTCAGTTAAATCAATAATTCCTTCTATATCGTACTTGCCATATTTTGATGCAGAGCTTGATTCGATATGGTCAGGATTTCCTTTTGGAACGATACCACCAGATGTTACAAGAGCAATTTTTGCTTTAGTAATATCTTTTATCGCTGGATTTGGAGTTACTCTATCAAAATCTGGCATTGGGTATTCAGTTTCGTATTTTTCACCATTTATTTTTTTGATTAACATTTCAACAGCTCTTTGAGAGCCTCTCTTGTCAGCAAAATAATTAACCCTTATACCTCTCTTGATATATCCTTCTTCTTCAGGTGAACCAATCGTTTCCCCTTTTGCTAATTTCAATGCAAATGGTACAATCTTTGACACTGCATCTCTCATCCCAACAGCGCTGTCTTTTGTAGGAATGATGTATATTGATTTTCTATATAAATCAACTCCTGGATTTTCTTCATACATTGCTGTTAAAGCTGGAATGTTTAATTCATTTTGAACTGCTTCAGTTATAGCACCGCAAGCTACCCCATATCTTCCTGCGTTAAATGCTGGCCCAGCAATAAACAAATCAGGATTGTATTGTTTAACAAGCTCAAGCACTTTTGCTTTAGCTTCTTCTATGTTTTCATTAAAATAACTATCTCCACATATAACTGTAGCAACTATTTCAGCCTCATCTTTAAAACCAGCTTGTAGTGCCATACCAGGTCCTACAACTCCTTCTCTTGCTTCTGGTTTGAAATCAGCTTTTTCTTCTCCACCAATTCCTGCAAAGAATTGATTTAGATAGTGTACTATTTTTATTTTCCCCATTTGTTTCCCTCCTCTCCTAAATTTAGTTGGAGAATTAATATTTTGAATACTGCTCTCTCATTCCTTTTACTTCTTCTATTATTGAGTCAACATCTAAAACCATTTCCATCATACCGATTTGTTCATCATATACTTCTGGATCTACTGACTCTTTAAATTCTGGTTCTACTGCGTGATAAACTCTGAGTCCCAACGAGACTCCTGCCAATGGACCTGCATAAGTTGGATCACCAGCTGTAACTGTTTCTGCAGCTAATCCTGCTGCTTCAGCTTCAGCACCGCCTAGAACAACTATTGTGTTTTCTAAGCCATACTTTTCAGCTAGTTCCTTTACTCTTTTTTGGTTTTCCAAGTCCATTGCTCCTGCAGCCGTTCAGACAAAGCATTCTGTTGCTGAAAATACTACTTCTGCAGGAGTGGTTTTTATACATTCTTCAATCGCTGGTCCAGGGATTCCGTCCCTGTCACCAATGATGATAACTTTTGAATTTTCATCAAAGATTGACATTTTTCCACTTCCTTTCCTTATTATAAAACGTAACTGTATTAAAATGTTTTAGCAGTTAAATTACTAAATCCTATTTCATTTGTAGCGCCTGTTATTGCTTGAATTTCAACAGTAATAAAACCATCTTTAGCCAAACTACCATCAAATCCGCCAGCTATTATGTCAACATATTCTAAAGAACCAATGACCTTGTCCATTGGAGGTAATGTTATTACTTCGTTTGCATTCCCAGCTGTTACAACTGCATCTGCAGATTTATCAGCATCTGCTAAAGATTGGCTTGCACCATCTCTTCCTGCATATTCATCTGTTATTATTACTGTCTTTATTCCTTTAGCTTCAATCTTCTTGCAATTCATTATAAGGTCAGTATCAGGATTACCAAATCCTTCTTGTGATATTATAACAGCATCTAATCCAAGATATTCAGCTAATTTTGCTGTCATATTTGAAGATCTTTCTTTGTCAGCTAAATATACATTTTCATTTGTAATTATAACACCAACAAAGTTTAACTCTTTACCATGTACTTTTAGTAAATCCTCAATTACTGGATTGTTTAGGTGATGATAAGTTGTGTTTTTATCGCATGCTGAAACGCAGTTTCCACTGACAATTGCACCGTCCATGGACTCTGTTGGGTACATTATAGTTGGTATTATCTGCTTTGCATCTACACCATATACATATGTGTCATGTAATAATCCTTGAGTTTGAAGCATTTGTACATATCCAACTCTTGGTAAATTTGGATATTTCTTCAATCCATCTGTAAATGTATCAACTTCATATACTTTTACTTCGTCAGGAATGATATTTCTAGCGGTCTCCCCAAGATACTTAGCAGCTTTAAATCCTGCTAATCTGACAGCTTTTTCATGTTCGTGTTGTTTTAAACCATCAACTGGTTCACAAACCAAAACTATGTTTATTAGTTTTGAGAAAGGAGTATAGTCTGCTCCTGGTCCTGACATGTCGACAATTCCTTCTTGGAAACCGACAATTTTACCTGTTGTCATTACTGCACAGCCTTTTAATACATTTGTTTTTCCAGAGCCAACCGTATCTACCTTTGATAAAATCCCTGGGAATATTCCTCCAGGACCATCTACTTTTACCCTTGGTTCAATAACGTCTTTTACAGGTGTAATTCTTACTTTCTCTCCTGGTTTAGCAATATCAACTTCTACTTTTTTCAAGTGTTCATCTTCCATTAATATATCAATTAATTCTTGTTTATTTATTGAAAGTACACCTTCTTCAAGTTTAGTTGTATCGCTAAATTGTACATCTTTAATTAGGACATTACCTAATTCTAGACGCATTTACTTCACCTCCCTTAAATATTTCACATATATCCTAAACTCAAATGAGTTAGAGGCTTAACAATATTTTTTGATTAATTCTTCAACACTTTTTTCTGTTGCTTCGTCTCCTACAACTGAATCTATTCTCTCGCCATTTTGATATATAGCAATTACTGGCAAACCCAAAACCTTTTGTCCTATTGCTACTCTTCTAGCTTTTGTAATATCCAATGAAGTAAATTTGATTTTATCTGCATATTTTTCTTCCAAACTATGAACAAATGGCATCAATGCTTTGCAAGGTTCACAAGATGGACTCCAAAAATCTACTAATACTGTCCCCTCAGCTTTTAAAACTTCTTCTTCAAAATTATCTTTGTTTAGTTCGATCATTACTACTCCTCCTTATTCAAAAATATTTTCTTCTATATATTTCTCTGCTTGTGTAGCTGCTATTGCACCGTCTGAGGTTGCAGTTACAACTTGTCTTAGTGGTTTTACTCTATTATCCCCAGCAGCAAATACCCCTGGTATATTTGTTGCCATTTTGTCATCTGTTATTATATAGCCCTTTTCCATGTTGATGATACCTTCAAATAATTGTGTAGCGGGATCATATCCTACAAACACAAAAACGCCAAATGTTCCATCGTTTTCATCAGCAAATATCTCTTTTTCTTCCCCTGTTTTTAGGTTTTTAACTACCATTGACTCTAGTAGTTCATCTCCTCTTAACTCTGTGATAACGGTATCCCACATGAAATGAATTTTTTCATTTGCAAAAGCCTTTTCTTGTATAGATTTTGCTGCTCTTAAAGAGTCTCTTCTATGAATTATAGTAACTTTTCTAGCAAATTTAGTTAGAAACATTGCTTCTTCAACTGCAGCATCGCCGCCACCTACTACAAATACTTCTAAATCTTCAAAAAATGCACCATCGCAAGTAGCACAATATGATACTCCTCTACCGGTTAGCTCTTTTTCTCCAGGACATCCAATTTTCTTTGGAGTCGCTCCAGTAGCAATTATAACTGTCTTAGTTTCGTAGTCAGCTTTTTCGCCTTTTAGAACTTTTATCTTACCTGAAAAATCAACACTTTTAATGGTGTCAGTTGTTCTTTTTGCACCAAAACTTTCTGCTTGCTCTACCATTCTAGCTACTAGTGAAGGACCTGTTGCATTTTCTATTGATCCTGGATAGTTAGCTACTTCTTCAGTAGTGACAATTTGACCTCCAGCTACATCTTTCTCAATAATCAAAGTGTTTAGCCTTGCTCTAGCTGCATATAATCCCGCAGATAGTCCTGCAGGTCCTGCCCCAATTATTACAACATCGTATAACATAATTTAACCTCCTAAATTTATATTTAATCTATATATACCACATATTACAAAAAAAACAGAATAAATAGACTGTCTGCCTACTTACTCTGTTTATTGACCTGAGAGATTCTCTCTATAAGAGATTGCTCCTTCGGTGTAATGTCACTTTCCAGAGTTCTGTCATATTGCGGTACTTTTGCCTGAGAGGTTCATATCTAAGTGGCTAGCTTAAATAATTACTCCTTCGGCGCCTTAACGGTCTCTCCCGTAATAATCATCCAGAATCGAAACTATTAAATTTTGTTACTAAATTAACAACTTTTCTTCGCTTTAATTATAACTTACTATATTAAATAATTCAATATAAAATTTTTTTATTCTTTAAATTTATCCAATACATACATCGCAATATTTCTTGAGTGATCGGATACTCTTTCTAAATTGCTTATTACATCCAAAAATACTACTCCTGCTCCAGTGCTACAAAGCATCTGATTGAGCCTTTCAATGTGATTAGCTCTATTTTGTTTTTCAAGTCTATCCACTTCATCCTCTAGAGCAAGTACTTGTCTAGCTAGACTTTCATCTGTATCTCTGTATGATACCATAGCTGTTTCAAATACTTTTTTACAAACTTCAAACATATAAGTAAGTTCATCTATAGCATTGGGTGTGAAATATATGTTATTTTCAAATTTGAATTGTGCTTGTTCAGTGATGTTTTCTACATGATCTCCTACTCTTTCAATGTCACCTATTATATAAAGCATTGCATTTATGTCTGTATGCTGCTCGTCTGATAGCGGAGCATTGGAAAGCGCGACTAAATAATCTGTTATTTCTCTTTGAATTTTATTTATTATTTGTTCTTTTTCAAGAATAGAGTCTACTTCGTCTATTTTATCTTCAATTAAAACCCTCTGGCATGATAAGATATTATCATTAACTAATTCACCCATTCTCAAAGTCTCTTTCTTTGCTTGCGCTAGAGCTATAGAAGGAGTTTGTATGATACGTTTATCTAAATATATTGCTTCGGTTACTTCAACTTCATCTTCGCCAGGAATTAATTTTTCTGCTGCTTTTACTAGTAAGTTTGCAAATGGAAACAATAAAATTACGTTTATGACATTAAAAAGTGTATGAGCATTTGCAATTTGCCTTGTAACATCATTTGGTGATATGTATACAACTAATTGTTTGATTGGGTAACTCAACAATGTCATGAAAAAAATCGTTCCGACTACATTAAATAGAAAGTGAATTACAGCAGCTCTCTTTGCTGTTTTATTAGCACCTACACTCGATATTAATGCCGTTGTTGTTGTACCAATGTTGCTGCCGAAAAGAATGGGTAATGATATGCCAATATTGACTAATCCTTGTTTTGCTAAAGCTTCTAACAATCCGATTGACGCAGAGCTACTTTGAACCAATGTCGTAATACCTAATCCTACTAACATCCCCAGTATTGGATTGTTTAGGCTGGTGATTATTCTTGTGAAAGCAGGCAATTCAGCAAATGGTTTTAATCCATCACTCATCATCCCCATGCCAATAAAAAGTATCCCAAATCCAATCAAAATTTCAGCATATGATTTTGCACTTTTATTTTTAGCTGCCATCCAAATTGCAACCCCAACAGCTACTGCAATCGGTGCTATAAACTCTAAATCAAATGCAATCAATTGAGCTGTTATGGTTGTGCCAATGTTTGCTCCCATTATTACTCCAACAGCTTGCGGTAGAGTCATAAGACCAGCATTAACAAATCCAATTACCATTACAGTTGTAGCACTGCTGCTTTGAATAATCATAGTTACAACTGTACCGACTAAAACTCCCATAAGTCTATTGGTGGTTAGCGCTTCTATGATTGATTTAAGCCTATTTCCTGCTGCTTTCTCTAATCCACTGCCCATCATAGTCATGCCATATAAAAACATACCCAATCCCCCAAGAACAGGGATTATTAAACTCATAATATTTGTATCCTCCTTTTTTAGTTTTATTCTACACTAATCCAGGAAAACCTAACTGTCTTAGCGCTTCATACAAAATAATATTTACAGAATTAGATAAATTTAGTGATCTTTTTAAATCACCTCTCATAGGTATCCTTATTGCTTTATCTATATTTTTGTATATTAAGTCCTCTGGCAACCCTTTTGTCTCTTTTCCGAAAACAAAGAAAGATTCATCCTCATATTTAAAATCTGTATAAATTTTTTTTGCTTTAGTTGTAGAATAATAAAAAGGATAGTCGTTAAACTTTTCAATGCATTCTTGAAAACTATCATAGTAAAATACATCGAGTAGATCCCAGTAATCAAGTCCTGCCCTTTTTAAGTGCTTATCGTCAACAGAAAAGCCAAGTGGTTTGACAAGATGAAGTCTTGTTTTAGTAATAGCACAAGTTCTTGATATATTGCCAGTATTTTGAGGTATTTCTGGCTCAACTAACACTATATTTAATGCCATTTTATCACCTATTCTAATATAAATTTCCTAAATGCATATGCTACTCCGTCTTCATTGTTTGTTTTTGTCACGAAGTCAGCAATTTCTTTTATTGCTCTTTCTGCATTGCCCATGGCTACTGAAATACCAGCTTTCTCTAGCATAGAAATATCATTGTCATTGTCTCCTATTGACATGATCTCTGATCTATCAATTCCAAGCAAATTTGAAACATATTGCAATGCCTGTCCTTTCGATACATCACTTCTGGTTAGTTCAATATTATTGAACCCACTTTTTGATATATTAACCCCTTCTATTTCTCTTAATCTGTCTCTTACTTTATTTAATTTATTCAAATCATCATCAATGAATAAAAATTTGTAAATATTTAAGTCTTTTCGGTTAATTATTTCATCTATATCATCAAAGAGCTCAAAGTTAATGTTCTGACCCTTTAATCTCTCTTTAGATGAATTGTAATACTTATCTATTTCACTTATATATTTATTTGAGAAATAAGTGTTTTCATTGTAAAAATGAAAGTAAATATTCTCTTGTTCTGCTACTTCGACAACAGTTTTGATCGTTTGGTTGTCTATCGGCGAATTATAAATAATATTCAAATCTCTATCAGCTATAATTGCGCCATTTGAAGCTATTGTATAGCTCTTTAACCCCAATTTTTCTGCAAAATAAAGAGCTGATTTCAAAACTCTGCCTGTAGAAATGACAATTTCCACATTTTTCCTTTGAGCAGCTTTTAATGCTTCAATTGTTGCATCACTTACTTCCCCATAATCGTTTAATAATGTACCATCCATATCTATGGCAACTAATTTTATATTCATAACTATCCTCCGAATATTTAATATAACACATTTATTTGAAATATTAAATATAAATTTACACATCAATAGAGGAAGCCAATTGGCTCCCCCTTAATTAATTAAGTCTAGTGCATTTTCTACTATTTTTTCAACACTAAGTCCAAATTTATCAAAAAGTTTGTTAGCAGGTGCAGAAGCTCCAAAACTATCGATAGAAACGATTCTTCCATCTAAGCCGACGTATTTATACCAGCTTAAAGATGATCCCGCTTCTACAGCAATTCTAGCTCTTACATTAGAAGGTAGGACTTTTTGTTTGTAATCATCATCTTGCATTTCAAACAACTCGAATGAAGGCATGCTTACCACTCTTGTTCCGATACCTTTTTCTTCTAATATTTCACTTGCTTTATAAATTAAATTCAATTCAGAACCTGTAGCTAACAATATCAATTTCAGTTTTTTAGTTTCTTTTCTTAAGATATATCCTCCCTTTAATGCATCTTTCCCTGTTCCACTTAACAAAGGAAGTGTTTGTCTAGAAAGAACTAGTCCAACAGGAGTTTCTGTGGATTTTATTGCTGTATACCATCCAGCAGCAGTTTCTCTTGCATCACATGGTCTAAAAATTATAAAATTGGGTTGTGCTCTAAACACAGTTAGTTGTTCAATAGGTTGATGAGTTGGACCATCTTCTCCCACTCCTATACTATCGTGAGTCAATACATAGGTGACAGGTTGTTTCATCATTGACGATAGCCTCATTGCAGGTTTCATATAATCAGAGAATATGAAGAATGTAGCCCCAAATGGTCTAACTCCCCCATGTAAAGAAAGTCCATTTAATATCGCTCCCATCGCATGTTCTCTTACTCCAAAGTGAATATTTGAGCCAGTGTAATCTTCGCTAGAGAAATCTTTTCTGTTTTTCATATACGTCTTTGTAGATGGTGATAGATCTGCAGAGCCTCCAATTAAATTTGGAATAACTTCAGCTAATCTGTTAATCAATACTCCTGACGCTTCCCTTGTCGATAAATCTTTTTCAAAATTCCAAAAATCATCTGAGTCTAGATAATTAACAGGTATATCTTTATTAATCCAAGCTTTTAACTCTTTAGCTAACTCTGGATATACATCCATGTATTTTTTATACATCTCATTCCATTCTTTTTCCTTGTTTTCTAAGTTAACACATACTTCCTTTAAATGACTTTTAACTTCATCAGGCACTTCAAATGCTTTATATTCCCAATTTAAGTTTTTCTTAAGCAGTTCTATATTGTGTTCTCCCAATGGTTCTCCATGAGCAGATGCACTGTCTTGTTTCTCTGTGCCGTAACCAATGTGAGTTCTTATCTCAATTAATGTAGGTTGGTTCAAATTTTTCTTTGCCTGTAATATAGCTTTTTCTATTGCTTTTAAGTCATTTCCGTCTTCGACATAAAGTGTTTCCCAACCTAATGCCTCATATCTTTTTCTGACGTTTTCTGTAAAAGCAATATCAGTACTGCCTTCTATTGAAATTGAGTTCGAATCATACAGTACTATCAACTTTCCGAGTTTCAATGCCCCTGCTAAAGAAGATGCTTCATTGCTTACACCTTCCATCAAATCTCCATCTCCAGCTATTACATATGTGTAATGGTCAATTATATTGAATTTATCTCTATTAAATATTTTAGATAAATGAGTCTCAGCGATTGCCATTCCTACAGCCATCGATATTCCTTGGCCTAATGGCCCAGTGGTAGCCTCTACCCCTTTGGTATGGCCATATTCAGGGTGCCCTGGTGTTAAACTATCTAATTGCCTAAAATTCTTCAAATCATCAATGGTTAATCCATAATCAAACAAATGTAGTAATGAGTATAATAACATCGATCCATGACCTGCTGATAAAACAAATCTATCTCTATTTATCCAATTCGGATTTTTTCCATTGTGATTCATGACCTTCGCCCACAAAGTATATGCCATAGACGCTGCACCTAAAGGCATGCCAGGATGCCCAGATTTTGATTTTTCAACAGCCTCTACTGCTAGCATTCTAACTGTATTTACACAAAGTTGGTCAATATTCATAAAATCTCCTCCTAATTTAACTCGTTTATAGCGTTTTTATCAAATATTACCTTAATTAAAAACATGGGTAAGTATATTTGTCTCTTTATTCTAGAAGGGTTTTTAATTAATCTATAAAACCATTCTAAATTTAATTTAATAAATATGTCAGGCGCTCTATTTACTCTCCCTGAGAGTACATCAATCACTCCGCCATTTCCTATCAAAACTGTAGCATTAATCTTATCCTTGTTTTTATCTATCCATATTTCTTGTTTAGGAAATCCAAATCCAACAAATATTATATCAGGTTTAGATCTATTTATGTCTTCAATTACTTCTTGTTCTTCTAAAGAATTATCATTTCCTGTGTGTGAACCACTAAAATATCCATGATGATACCCACACAATCTGATATTGGGATATTTTTTTAATATGTTTTCAAATGCGTCTTTACTTACTCCAGCTTTTCCCCCTAGAAGATATAGCCCTAAGCCATGTTTATTAGCAATTTCTAATAATTTTATGGATGTATCATAGCCGGTGACTCTTTCTTTTAATTCTATGTTTTTTAACTTGGCTCCATAGATTAAACCTATTCCATCTGGTATAACATGGACAGCAGAGTTTATTAATTTGATTAAACTTTCGTCTTTCTTTGCCATCATAACTATTTCAGTATTTGGCGTGAATACAGTTGTTTTTTTCTTGTTTAACAATGCATTTTCTAAATCTTTGCTGATATCCTCTAGAGTTGTATTTTCAACATTTATTCCAAAGAAATTTACTTTTCTCATCCATTCACCTTCCCAACAAGCTGTAGACTAATTCAACATTTTCTTTAGATAATTTCATTAAATCTTCCCTTTTTTCTGACAGTTTGTTTACTATTGTTTGTTTATTAGTGTATATTTCTTCGATATAATCAATTAGATATTCTGATTTTATGTCTTTTAAATCGACATAATAATCATACTCCATTTCCTTCAAAAATCCTTCTACTTTTGGATCATAAACAACGCCAATCATGGGCGTTACTTGAGATGCTGCATATATCAAAGTATGCAATCTCATGGATATGATTAAGTCCATTTTTTTAATTATGCTTAATATATTTTCTACAGGATATTCATTTCTAAGGATAAAGCATCCTTCTAAATTTGTCAATTCTAATAAGCGATTGCTTATTTCGATATCTTCCTTAAAATGCATTGGTATTAAAATGACATTTACTTGTTTAGTGTTTATCAGATAATTTATTGTCTTTTTAAATTCTGTTAACACTTTTTGATCATCGTTCCATCTTCTTATTGAAATACCTACGATTGGCTTGTCTATTGGTATTTTTTCATTTTTTAATATATCTTTCACTAAGTTTTCATCAGTTGCTTTGAGTGTAAATACAGGATCTGCAGTAACTTTTATGTTATTGTTTTTTACTCCCAATTCTTCTAAGTATTCTTTAGATAAATTATCCCTTAATGAAATATAGTCTACTTTGTTGAGAATCTTGCGTGTTAGAATTCTATTCATCTTCTTATTGATAGGTCCAATCCCGTTTGCATATACAAAAATTGATTTTTTAAACATGAGCGCTAATTTCATCAAAGCTAAATAATATAAAAGGGATCTTGTAGAAGTTATATCCTGCAGCAAACTTCCTCCACCACTGATCAATAAGTCTGTTTCTTTAATTGAAGAAATAACTTCTCTTATTTTAAATCTATTAGCAGAAAATACTTCACACATTTTTTCGGTCTTATCAGGGTTATTAGATAAAACTTTAATTTTTAAATCATTGTCATAATCAAGCAAATCATTGACTATGGCCTTGAGTATTGCATCATCTCCGCTGTTGTCAAATCCAAAATAACCTGACATTAGGACTTTTGGGGAAGAGCTTAAAATATGATTATAAATCTTTATGTGATTCTGTGCCATAGAATTGTACGAATACTTTTCACAAACATCAGCATGTAGTCTTTGCCCCATTTTAGTCCTTTCTTCTTCATTTTCAACTAAGTAGACTATTTTATCGGCTAATTCTAAGTAATCACCTACTTCTATCAGAAATCCATTTACTCCGTTTTTAACAAGTTTGTTTATACCGCCTACATTTGTTGTTATTACAGGTTTTTTAAATTTGGCTCCTTCTAGGATTGTGTAAGGAAAACTCTCGCTTACAGAAGTCAAACAATTTATGTCAATTGCATTTATAAAAGAATATGCATCATTTACATATCCTAATAAATAAACATCTTTCTCTATGCCATACTCCTTTAGCATTTTCTCAATTTCTTCTTTTTCAGGCCCTTCTCCAGCAATTAAGACTTTAATTTTGTGCTTTTTTAATACCTCATTTACAGCTTTTAAAAATGTAACGTGGTCTTTTACTTTATCTAGCCTAGCTAAAATACCCACAAACACATCATCTTTATCATATTTGATTTCATATCTATTTAAGAAATCTTCTTTAGATATAAAATGCTCTCCTTTGTCACAATCAATACCATTATATGTTACAAAAATCTTGTCTCGTCTAAAGCCTCTATCTATCAACATATTTCTAAAAGTATCTGAAACAGCGATGTAATAATCGAATTTTTTCAAGCTAATCCTATTTAGATTTGTGTATACTAGCCTTTTATAGAAATTGTCTTTAAAATCCAGCTTATAGTCACTATGAATTGTTGTAACAAATGGTTTATTTACTTTTCTTTTTAAAAATGTAGCTATGAAGTTAGCTCTTGCGCCATGGCAGTGGATTATATCATAATTCTCTTTTTCTATTTCTGCTACTAATCTATCAACCACAGACAAATCAAATCTCTTATCTTGCCTAAAAACTTCAATGTTTATTCCCTCTTTTAGAGCATCTTGATAAAATGAATCTTCTATAAAGCATATCAATTTAACATTTATCGATTTGCTTAAGCCTTTTAACAGAGATATAATATGAGTTTTTGCTCCTCCACTATCTCCTCCACTGATTAAATGTAGTACTTTCAAGTTAAATGGCTCATTTTATTAGAGCCTCCCTCCTCTCCGAAGAGAATTTCATTAACTTTTCTGCTAAACTCTTTCTTTTTATCCTTATTATTCCTGAACGCTTTAATCAAATTGAATTCACCGCTAAGTTGTACATAGTCCAAAGGATTGTAGTTATTCTCTATAAGGTATTTTGAAGCTTTAGCTAGTGAATCTAGGTCTGCCTTAACAAATACTTCTGCGGCTACGCCTTTTTTATAATAAATTTTCTGCCTTTCATCAAGTAAAATAAATACATCAAATCCCATAGCCCATTGGGAAGTAAAAACTCTGAAAACTCTTTTTTTGTTTTCAAATTGTTCCTTAGTAAGAGCTGTTATATTGGTTATAAGTTCAGGCATGATTGGACTATTGACTTGATAACACAGTATTTTTATATTTTTTTTATCAATATTATCTATGTTTTCTAATGCTTTTAAAACAGCTATTGAAGTATTGTAATGATCTATATGTGAGTCTATTAAAAATGGCATGTATATGATAGTAGGGTTTAAGTCTTCAACAACTCCTTTGATGTCGCGAATTAATTTGTCATCTCTATAGTTCACTTTGGAATCTTTATAATCCAGATAAATAATATCTCTAATTCCATAAATTTCTTTAAGTGTTTGCGCTTCATTTTTCCTTACTTTTATTAGCTCATCTTCGTTTAAATCTGTAGTTGCTCCACTTCCATCTGTTATATATACAATATACACTTCACTTAACTTCTCTTTGTATTTTAACAAAGTGCCTCCTAAACCTATTGTCTCATCATCTACATGTGGCGCAAATACAATAACTTTATCATTTAACTCCATAAGATGATCTACATCGTAGATGTCTTTTTTAGGACATCTAAAATATACATATTTGGTGTAAATTCTATTTACTATGCTCATTGGTTTTTTGAGTATTTTTTTTATTTTACTCTTATTCAAATTATCACCTTCATCTAAAAATAGTCTGCTTTATTCATAGGAATAGCAGGGAAATCTTTTTTTTCTAACCTATTATCATAGAACACTGTAATGCTATTTTTTTTAAATAACTTATAAAATAATGTTTCTTTATCTACATACTTAAGGATGATTCCAAGATTTGTTTTCTCAAAATAATCATTGTATGCTGGATTGAAATTCCCTAAATAGTAATAAATGCCATTTTTTCTCTTTAATAGCAAATATGATACTTCTTTTCCACTTGAATAGTAATATTTAGTGTTTGGTTTGTTAGCAAATCTCCATTTTAAATAGTCTTCATCTATATAATCTACTTTATTGTCCAAGTCACCTTTATTAACGTTTAAGCTTAAATACCTCTTTTTATATATTTGCCACCCGAGTTTTAAATTACCTGGGAGTGAATTTTCATTTGGAAAATTATAAATAAAAGAACCTTTGCTTTTTTCTAGAGCTAATTTACTCATCTGAGAAAATATCCCCATTTTGCGATATTCTTCTGAGACAGCAGTGTCGCATGGTTGATAAGCAATTTGATTGTTTAAATCATTTCTCCAGAAACATCTTATTCCAATTAAATTTGTATCATCATAGCAAAACACGTGAATTGAATCACCATAAATATTTTTCCTGTATTTCCAATCAAACCATGAGCTACTCATATTTTTGTTAAAAATAAAGTTGAAGAGTTTTAAAAATGATAGCTCATCTTCTTTTGAAACTTCACTTGTCATTTTTACTTCGTAATGTATTTTATTTTCATTCAATTATATATTCACCTCTGACTAAGACGAAGGTTGAATCTTCAATTATAACTAGACCTCTACCATCATCTCTTGGAATGATCAGTTGATGATTTCTAGGGATATTTTCTCCTTCTTTTAAGTCAACACCATCTGTAACGTCTGATATTCCTCCTAAATCACTAACTTTTGCAATAGCTTTTCCACTTCTCAATATAAACTCTGTTCCTTCTCTGCCAATTATCTTTTGCCCGTTTTTAAGTTCTATTACTACTAAATTATTTAAGCTAGTGTTATTTAAACTACTTATCTTATCATCAACATATTTCTTTACTTCTGAAATTCTTTGCTCTAAGTAACTTAAAGTTATCAATGGGTCAGTTTCTAAACCAGCACTTGCAAAGCTATTGGCATCACCCAAACTCATAAATAATCCAGTACCAACAATTATTCCGGTCATCCCAAATATGATTAATCTTTTCTTTATTTTCATTCAAAAAACACCTCACTATAAATTATCAACTAATTGTCAACCTTCATTATACTATAAATAAGCAAAAATAATAAGCACTTTAAAATTTCTAAGTGCTTATTATTGCTAAAATATGTATTTATTAATAATTATCAAGTCCAACACTTATCTTAAGTGCCGTATCAATTTTTTCCATCATTTCGTCATCGAATTTTCCCACTTTTTCTCTAAGCCTTTTTTTATCAATAGTCCTAATTTGTTCTAATAACACTACAGAGTCCTTTGGTAGCCCAAAATCTTGTGCAGTAATCTCAACGTGTGTAGGAAGCCTCGCTTTATTTATTTGAGATGTAATCGCTGCTACTATAACAGTAGGACTATATTTATTTCCAACATCATTTTGTATTATAAGTATAGGCCTTACTCCGCCTTGTTCTGAGCCAACCACAGGACTAAGATCCGCATAATATATTTCTCCTCTTTTTACTATCATAAAAATCTATGCCCCAAGTTCATTTCGTAATACATCAAGTCAATCATATCCTCCTCAATGCCTATTTCTGCAAGGGTTAAGTTGATTTGGCTGACTTCCTCATAAGCTTTTACAAATTCTTGATATTTTTTACATTTGCAACCGTTATTACACAAATATTGTAGCTGTCTAAACATGATGTCACTTTCGCTCAATATTACTGGAAGTCTAAAATTAACTTGTGCCATGAAATCCACCTCCCTTATCGGCTTAGAGATATTTAAATAATGTTACATGATGATTATATATCTTTATTAAAAACTATGTCAATAGTTCAGTCTGTCAAATACTCTACAATCTCAACAATTTCTCCATTTTCAACATATGCTCTCGGTACTCTTCTGTTCATCATACATGTAATCTCATAATTAATTGTACCTATTGATTTTGCAATTTCATCAACATGAGGATATCCTTCTTCTTTGTCTCCAAATAATACAACTTCATCTCCAATATTTACATCTTGTATTTCTGTGACATCTATCATAAATTGATCCATACAAATATTGCCTACTGCATTCGCTAAGTGACCATTAACAAAAACTTTACTCTTGTTAGATAATAACCTTGTATACCCATCTGCGTATCCAATAGGAATTGTTGCAATTTTTGAAGGTTTTTCTGTTATAAATTTGTGTCCATAACTAATTCCAGTATGTGTTGGTACATTTTTTACATTTGATATCACAGACTTAAGAGTCATGACTGGTTTTAAATTAATCCTATCTTTATTTACCTCATCTGAAGGATAAAGTCCATAGAGAATTATTCCAGGTCTTACTAAATCTAAATTAAATTCAGGTAAATCGATTATTGCTGCAGAATTTGAAACATGCTTAAGCTCAATATATAGACCTCTTTGCTCTAGGTTGTTTACAATTTTAATGAACTTATTAAATTGCTCAATTGTCTCTGTCTTATCTTTTTCATCTGCTTTTGCAAAATGTGTAAATATACCTTCTATGCTTATATTCGGAAGAGTGCTTATTTTTAGTATCTCGTCGATAGATTCATCCGTTGGTAAAAAACCTAGTCTGCCCATCCCTGTGTCTATTTTTATGTGTATCTTTGCGGCTTTCCCTAGATTCATAGCTTTTTTAGATAATTCCCTTGCATCTTCATATCTATATATCGTTTGAATTAGGTCATACGATAAAACTTCTTCGTATCTTCTAGGGTTAGTATAATTTAGAAGCAAAATAGGAACATTTATATTTTCTCTTCGAAGTTCAATTGCTTCATCTAATATGGACACCGCAAATCTAGTTGCGCCAATTTGCAAGTATTTTTTAGCTAATACTACTGAGCCATGACCATAAGCATTAGCTTTAATTACAGGCATTATTATAGTTCTGTCATTCACTATTTTCCTTATTTCATTGAAGTTATGTTCTACATTGTCTAAATTGATTTCAAGAAATGTTTCTCTGTGATTTGTTAACATATCATGCATCTCCAGTACAATATTATTTTACTATACAATTAATTGCTTTGGGCAAAAATTCTATAATGTCTCTTGCTGTCATTCCGTATTCTCCATACTTTTCTTTAGCTAAATCACCAGCTAGCCCATGCACATATACCCCCATTACACAAGCATCATAAGGATTATATCCCTGCCCAACAAAAGATGTGATTATCCCAGATAAGACATCGCCACTTCCTGCTGTTGCCATACCAGGATTTCCTGAATAGTTTTTATAAACAGAGTTGCCATCTGTTACTATTGTTTCATGCCCTTTTAATACTGTAATTACATTTCTTTCTCTTGAAAAATCAACTGCACATTCTTCTTTATGTTGATTTATATATTTTACGTCTTTTTTTATCAATCTAGACATTTCTCCAGGATGTGGCGTGACTATAGTTTTCCCAATCCTTTCGTTAAAAATTTCGATATCATCTGAGATGTTATTTAAACCATCTGCATCGATTATTAGTGTGTTTTTAAAATTATTTATGCAATAATTAGTATAGGTCTTTTGTTTATAACCAATTCCCATCCCAGGACCTACTAACATTGTCGTAAACTCGTTGATGTCTATTTTATTCAATACATAACTTTCGATATCTACAATTATCGCCTCCGTTGGAACAATATTAGCTATATTTAATAAAGGCATATTGACTAATCCGTAGACTAGCCCAGCTCCACTCCTTAAAGCGGAATAAGCTGATAAATATAAAGCGCCTGTCATTCCAATACATCCAGCAATAATTCCGATTTTCCCATAATCTCCTTTGTGTGATTCCAGCTTCCTTTCATTTAATCGATAGGGCATATTAATTGGTATTTCTACTTTAGAACTTTTATTTGTTAAAGCTACAGCCACAGCTACTGAATAATCTTTCTCATTTGAAATTGATATGTCTACATCTTCAACTCCCAACATACTAAATATTAATCTAAGTTTATTATTCAAAGATATAAACGGATTACCTAGACTATTGTGTTTTATCTCTATGTCTTTCCATGAAATTTCTCCTATGCCAGTTCCAATCATTTTGGAAATTGCTTCTTTTGCAGCAAATAGTCCAGCTATAGTTGCTGTAGATTCTTTTTTCGCTTTTATATAGTTCAGCTCATTTTCTGTAAAAACTCTTTTATAAAATGCATCTTTATTTTCTTTTAAAATTTTTTCTATTCTCTCATTTTTTACTATATCTATTCCTGTTAGCATAAAATCATCTCCATAGTAATAGAATAACACCTATTTTATTAAATTTAAAGAGGTGTTATTTTTTAAACTATTAATTTTATTTAAACTTTCTGCTGCCAGGTTTTACTAGCGCTAAACCAGCTTTACATAAGGGGCATTCATCTGCATCATATACTGTTGCATCTAACTTTAATGCAGAATATAAGGGTAAGTTAATTTTTTCGACCGTTCTGTCGATTATAGCTGCAATTCCAATTACTTCCCCTCCTAAGCTCTCAATTACTTCAATAGTTTCATATGATGACTTCCCAGTTGTTATTACATCTTCTGCGATAAGCACTTTTTGCCCTTTCTCAATCTCAAAACCTCTTCTTAATTTCATTATATTATCTTCTCTCTCAGTAAATAGAGATGGCTTGCCAAGTTGTCTTGCAATTTCATAGCTTACAATTATTCCACCCATTGCAGGTCCAACCACTACATCAATATCTAGATCTTTTATTTTTTCTACGATTTTTTTTATTACAATCTCAGCTTTATCTGGGTATTGAAGTAGCTTTGCGCATTGAACATATTTGTCACTGTGTTTACCTGATGACAATAAAAAATGGCCTTCTAATATAGCACCAGTTTGAATTAATAAATCTAATATTTCCATCATTTACCTCCAATTATCCCTGTGATTTCTTTTAAATTGCTTATTTTTTCTTTCTTCATAAATTCTTCAATTCCTTCTACAATCTTCTTTGAGGCGTATATGTCTCTAAAATTTGCACTACCCACTTGTATTAAAGTAGCACCAGCCATGATAAACTCAATTGCATCCTCATAGTCCATTATTCCACCAATGCCTATGATCGGAACATCTACTGCTTTTTTTACTTCATACACAATCCTAAGCGCTATGGGTTTAATACAAGGTCCTGATAATCCAGCTGTAATGTTATTAAATATTGGCTTTCTTTTATTTATGTCAATCGCAAGTGCGTTGAAAGTATTAACTAATGACAATGCGTCAGCTCCTGCTTTTACACAAGCTTGTGCCATTTTAGAAATATCTTTAGCATTTGGTGAAAGTTTTACAACTAGTTTCTTTTTTGTCGCCATTCTCACTTCTTTAACAACTTCATAGGCTACTTTTTCATCAATCCCAAATGCCATTCCACCTTCTTTTACATTAGGGCAGGATATGTTGAGTTCTATGATAGGTATATCAGTTTCGTCTAACTTTTTAGCCCCTAAAACATATTCTTCAATACTGTCGCCACCTAAATTTGCTAATATTACGATGTCCTTTTTCAATAAAAAGGGAAGTTCATCTTCTATAAATCTATTGATGCCTGGGTTTTGTAAACCAATGCTGTTCATAAGCCCTGAAGGAGTCTCATATATTCTTCTTCCAAGGTTTCCTATTTTTTCATGTAGTGTCAAACCTTTCGTTGATATACCGCCTAATATACTTATATCAAAGTATTCATCGTACTCTTTTCCATAGCCAAAAGTTCCCGAGGCTGCAATTACAGGATTTTTAAAATTTATTCCTAAAAACTCTACAGTGCTATTCATAAAAATACACCTCTTTTGCGTCGAAAACTGGCCCATCTTTGCAAACTCTCTTCATCCCATCTCTTGTTTGAATTGTGCATCCTAAACAGCTTCCTATCCCGCAAGCCATATAGTTTTCCATTGATACATAAAGCATAGTTTTATTTTGTGCCATCTTAGCTATTGCTTTTAACATAGGTTCTGGCCCACAAGCGTAAATCACATCGTAATCATCAACGTTTATCAGTTCTGTAACAAGTCCTTTGTGCCAACCTAAGCCTTCTTCAGATGCTATATATAAATTATTAGAATGAGCAAGACATTCATCAATTAGGTAAGGTTCTGCTCTAAAGCCAGCATACATATCCATGTTTTTGTGGTATTTTTTAAGTAAATAAATCATTGGAGCTATGCCTATTCCACCACTGACTACTGCAGATTTCAAATTTTCATTCACAGTAAACCCATTTCCGAGTGGACCTGTCAGTTGAACTAATTCTTCAGTTTTAATTGAAGCTAGTTCTTTCGTGCCTTTCCCTCTTAATTCATATACAAAGCTAATTTGTTTATCTTGAATATCAGATATGCTTAGAGGCCTTGATAAGAAAGGATCAAGACCGTTCCAAGCTCTAACCATATAAAATTGACCTGGATTTCCTAAAACATGACCTCGTAAAGTTATCTTATATATGTTGTTAGCAATTTCTCTATTGTCTATGACATTACACTCAATATTACCTTCTTTCAAAACCAATATCCTCCCTCATATCAAAGACTGCTTTTCTAATATGTTGATTGAAATTCTCATATTCATCTTCTTTGCCTTTATGTGCTGTTATTATCCCTCTCGAGGAATTAACTATTCCGCCATTCCCATTTTTAAGGTACAGATTCACATCATTTCCTTTAGCTCCTTGAGCTCCATACCCAGGGATTAAGAAAAACATATTTTCATATCTGTTTCTTATCTCTATTGCTTCATCAATATGTGTCCCACCTACTACTGCACCTATCGGTGAATATCCACACGAGGATAAATATTGATTTGATAATTCATATAATTTATCTCCTACATGATAATAAATTTCTTTACCATCTTCGCACTTTAAGTATTCGATATCCTTGGCACCTGGGTTTGAAGTCCTAAGAAGCACAAATACGCCCTTGTCACCATTTGCTATATTGTCTAAATAAGGCATGATGCTGTCAAATCCCATATATGGGTTTAAAGTTATGAAGTCGGCTTCAAAATCACCCTCAAAATGTGCTCTTTTATACATAATCGCTGTAGTTGCTATATCTCCTCTTTTTATATCCCCTATCGAAATAAGGTCATTTGCTTTTAGATATTTCAAAGTCTTTGAGTAAGCGATCAATCCTTTGATCCCTAAAGCCTCATAATAGGCTATTTGTAATTTATATGTGCTTACAATGTCATAAGTAGCATCGATAATCCTTTTATTAAATTGAAATACAACCTCATCGATGTCCTGATACTTGTTTTTAATTTGATCTGGTATATAGTCAATAGCAGTATCTAGTCCTACGCATACACATCCTTTTTCTTCAACTCTATTATAAAGCTTCTCAATTATCACAAAATCTCTCCTTTTTAAAAGCATCATCAAGGTATTTTATTTCTCCATCTTTAACTGTCATTAATATTTCTCCATAGAACTTCATGCCATCAAATGCAGTGTTCTTTGATTTGGAATAAAAATCATTTGAGTTTACAACAGATTCTTTTTCTAAATCTACGATTACATAGTTTGCTTTACTCCCGCTTTGTAGTATTCCATATTCTAAATTTAAAATTCTGGCTGGGCCATAAGTTAATAAACATGATAATCTTTTTAAATCAATGCATTTTGATTTTACTAAAGTGGTATATGCTACTTTAAATGCAGTCTCTAGGCCCACCATTCCTGGAGCATTTTTTTGTTTGTCTTCTATACTATGAGGTGCATGGTCAGTTGCTATTGCATCTACTACACCATCTTTTATAGCTTTTATTAGCCTATCTACATCTTCTTTTTCTCTAATAGGTGGGTTTACTCTATAATCATTATCCCAAAGTGCGATGTGATGAGGCGTCACATCGCATGTTACATTGTCATTTTTGCCCTTTGCTCTTTCAATCTCTTCGATAGCTTCTTTTGTGCTCACATGGGTTAAATGTAACTTAGCATTTATTTTTTTGTTTATATATATATCCCTTATTGTCTCCAAGTTTTCTGCTAATCTATAGTCTATCTTTGATATTTCTTCATCCTCAGCATGTATCAGTACTACTAAGTCTTTCTCTTTTGCTTTTATGAGTGCTTCATACATAACTCTAGAACTCTTTATCCCCTTCCCATCATCAGATATTACTTTGATAGCTTTAGAAATATGATCTAGATGGTTGAGAGAGACTCCATCAAAGTTTTCGGTTATGGAAAGAGTCTGATTGACATCGATCAGTCCAATATTTTTGGCCTTTTGCAACACATATGAGACAATTTTTTCATCAGAACATATTGGATTCGTATTTGCCATTAGATTTACATAAGTAAACCCACCTCTAACTGCAGCCCTGCTTCCACTTAAAAGATCTTCTTTGTAAACATAGCCTGGGTCTCTAAAATGTGCATGTAAATCTATAAACGATGGCATCAGCACAAGTTCCTTGCCGTTTATTATGACTTCTTCATCCTCTGATTCTATCGACTCACCTAACTTAACTATTTTATTATCTTTTATCAATACATCTGTAAAAAAATCTTTTTCTTTATCAACCAGTCGTATATTTTTTATAAGCATTTAAATTACTCCCATTTGTATATATGATCACAGTATACGCATTTATAAGTTGCATTTTGTTGATCTATTAACTTAAATCTATGTGTTATTTCTCTTTCTACAGTAGTTATACATCTAGGGTTTTTACATTTTATTATATCCTCAACATACTCAGGCATAGCCAACTTAATTTTGTCGATAATTACTTCATTTTCGATTATATTTACAGTAATGTTAGGATCTAAAAAGCCTAATACATTTAAATCTATATCGATAGTGTTTTCGATCTTTATTATGTCCTTTCTTCCATATTTTTGGCTTGAAGCATTCATTATAAGAGCCACAGTGTAATCTGCTTTATCCAATTTTAGATATTCAAATATTTTTAATCCCATTCCTGGTTTTATGTGATCTATAACAATTCCCTTTTTTATACTAGTGATCTCTAACATTTATCTTACCCCCAAAAGTTTTGCAATAAGTCCCATTCTTACGTACATTCCATTTTTAACTTGTCTAAAATACCAAGCTCTTTTGTCATCATCCACTTCTATTTTTATTTCATTTACTCTTGGGAGTGGATGCAATATTGCTAAGTTCTCTTTTGCATTCTTTAATTTTTCTAAGTCCAATATATAACTATCCTTCAACCTAACATAGTCTGCTTCATTAAAAAATCTTTCTTTTTGGACTCTTGTCATATAAAGCACATCTAATTTGTCTATGACATTTTCGAGTCTTTCTTCTTCATGTATCTTTATATTTTTTCTTTTTAATTCATTCATTAAGTAATCTGGGATTTGTAATTCATGAGGTGAGATTAGGAAAAAGTCTACATTTTCATATCTAGACATTGCTTTAAGAAGTGAATGTACGGTTCTGCCAAACTTTAAGTCTCCACAGCAACCAATTGTGAGATTATTCAATCTCTTATGTGCATCTAATATAGTGAATAAATCAGTTAACGTTTGAGTAGGGTGTTGATGCCCACCATCTCCTGCGTTTATCAACGGAACTGGACAATACTCTATTCCGTGAATTGGAGCACCTTCATTTGGATGTCTCATCGCAATTATATCTGCATAAGCTCCAACTGTTCTTAATGTATCTGCTAAACTCTCTCCCTTCGCTACAGAAGAAGAGCCTGGCTCCGAAAAACCGATTACTTGGCCGCCTAATCTAAGCATGGCAGCTTCAAAGCTAAATTTGGTTCTCGTGCTAGGCTCATAAAATAGAGTAGCTAGGATTTTCCCACGACAAACATCGTTAAAATCCTTTTCATTTTCAATTATCTCTTGAGTTAATTCAAAAATACTTTCTAGCTCTTCTAAAGTAAAGTCTTCTGGATCTACAAGATTTCTTCCTTTTAACATTTTTTTCCTCCTTTTTACCTGAAGGATGCGCTAGAATAAAAGCCTTCTATCAATTTAAAAGAAGGCTTATCCGCTCTCCTTTCTAACCTCTCTGGATTAGTTTAAAGGTATTTATTTATATTAAATTATCATAGTTTAGGATAATTATCAATAGTTATTTTTGGCTACTAAAATCATTCCCAATTTTGCAGGGCTTTTTTAGCTGATTTTACAGTTTTAGTTGTAATAGCTACTGTAGCTATCAAAATTATCCAAGGTCCAAACCAAGCAATCATTTTAAACCATATTTTTGAATTTTCATTTATGTAGTCTAACATAACAAATGGTATTATCGAACCTAATCCAAATAAAAAGGATGTGAATTGTATTGAAACACTTTCTCTAAAACTAAGCTTTACTGCTGGCCCATTGGAGTCTCTGTTTGGGTCCTTTAAAAATATATATAGCCCAAAATAGGACGAAAATAACAGTACTGAAATCATCGGAATGATGCTTAAAAACATGATTGGATTTAGACCTATTCCAAAGTATGCAACAATTAAAACTATGAGATATACTAATGTGTAAATTGCAGCAGGTATCATAGCTTTAACTTTTAATACGAAACCATCATCAACAGGTAAAAGCCTTGTAAGTGGCCATGTTTTTCTTTCTACGCTCATCAATTGCATACTTAAATTTGACGTATACATCGAAGCAAATAAAGCCACAAACATAGCCCCGCTTATAAACTGTTTGTTTATTAACAACATAATTACAGGAAATACAATTGCATACGCAATTCCAAATAAATTTTGAGGATTTCTAAAAGTTAATCTAAGTTCTTTATTTATCACAGGGTGTCTTGAAACATTAACTCCCTTTGCAACTTTAGCTTTTCCTCTGCCACTTTCCAATGCAAAGTGGTTGGAATTCTTATATATAAAATATCCCATAATAACTATAGATAGTGATACTAGACCTATTGTTTTTAGATCTAAACTTGTTAAATACATAAACCAGTTTATCGGCAATAAATACGAATATTCTCCACGGATAATTCCAAAAAATGAATTAAAACTATTTAATGTTTCTTCAGGTGAAGCATTTATCTGTCTTGGCATTAAATTCATTATCACTACATAACCGATTATACTAACATATAAAAATACTTGTGAAATGGTTTTAGCACTCGATTTTGTCATTATTCTAGCAAAAACCGAACCTAATAATAGCGATAAAAATAACAAAAGTAATATAAAAAGTAATATTGCCATTACACTAAGAATTATATTTGCTTCGATTAATATTGCATATACTATTCCGATCACGACAAGCATGGCAAGCGGAATCATGCCCATTGAAAGCCCCATGATTGACTTAAATATGAAAATACTTGATTTTCTAATTGGCAATGTAAATAAAAACTCTAAATCTTCGGATTCGTATATGTTAAACACCATACTTGGAACTAGTGTCAATACTGACATTAGGCCTAGTGTAAGTGGGTAAATAAACATATAAATGTCAAATAAATATCCATCATAATTTAAGCCGAGGCTAGTTAGTGGAATAATCAAAGCCTTCCCTATTTGATAAAAAACTAATCCTAAAGGAATAGTTAAAGAAAGCATTACAATTATAGTTATAATCCATCCTAATATGCCTGAGAAATTAATCTTACTGTTTTTATTTGGTTTTGTAACTTTTGATGCGTATTTATTTAATAGTAGAAATTCTCTCATTTTAAAGCGCCTCCACTATGTCAACGACATCCTCATTACCCGTCAATTCTAAGAAAAGGTCTTCAAGGCTAGTGTTCCCTTCTTTACTCAACAACCTTAATTCTTCTAAGTTCCCTTCTGCTATCAATTTCCCTTCATTAATAATCCCTATCCTGTCGCACATCTTTTCAGCTATTTCCAACACGTGCGTAGTTATAAATACAGTAGAGCCTTTTTGAGCTGTTTTAGTGAGCAAATCTTTTAATAGCCTAGCTGATCTTGCATCTAAACCCACTGTGGGTTCATCTAAAAACATAACTTTTGGTTCTCTCATAAGTACAGAAATGAGCATTAACTTCTGTTTCATCCCATGAGAATAGTCACCAATGTAGTCATTTAAATAATCTACCCCAAATGCACTGGACAGTTCTTCTATCTTTGGAATTATATCGTCTTTATTTAATTGGTATATCCCAATTATAAAATCTAAAAATTCATTTCCTCTCAAGCCTTCATATAGTTTAGGTTCGTCTGGAATAACACCTATCATTCTCTTTATCTCTAATTCCCTATCTCTAAGAGGCAACCCGCAAATATGGACTTCTCCTTCTGATGGCTTTAAAGTGCCTGTAAGCATCCTAATAGTAGTGGTTTTACCTGCTCCATTTGGCCCTAAAAATCCATATATCTCGCCTTGTTTCACATCTAAATTCACTTTATTGACTGCAATGTAATCCCCAAATCTTTTAGATAAATCAACTGATTTTACATATGTTTCCATAGAAATCCTCCAAGCTTTATTTTAAATTATTTTTACATTAGTTATTATACTACTAAATTAAACTTTTAACAAACTTTTTCCATACCTTGATTACTTATTTTTAATAGCTCCCCCAACTAGACCAATCAACGCAAATAAAGTATAATAACCAGCACTGGTAATTTCTAGTTTGAAAAGTTCATTCAATCCTTGAATTATCATACTATCAATGCCAAAGAATGATAGAATCCAAGCTACAAATATTCCGATTAAAAAACCACCTAACATAGATATTCCTCCATTCTATTGTAATCATATCGTCCATTCTCCATGAACTATACCCACTAAATACCATACTCCATCCATTTTCTCATAAACAAGTCTTAAACTTCGCCAATCCATACCTTCATATTCTTGCTCAAATCCGGTAAAATGAAACTCAATAAAGTATGCATCTGGATAAGCTTCTGATATATTGTTTAAACTGTTCCCTTTTCCAATTGAATAATTATTGCCTATCATATGAGGGTTTGCAAAATCTACATCGTATATGAATCTATCAAAGTACTCGCTAAATGTCATTACAATTGGTTCTCCTGAGCCATCAAACGATCCCCAAGTATATTCTTGAGTGTCTTCTAAAAATGTAGTTATTCTATCCTTTGTGAAAACTAAATCATTTTGCAAATCAATATGTTCATATGGTGTAAATCTAACACCCATTAACGGATGAACCACACTAGCTAAGCCTTCCATATCTTTATTTTTGAGATAGTTTACTGTTTCCAATGCTCTTAGTAATACTTCATTGTTTTTATATTTATCCATATTATCAGTTTCCTCTAACTCTTGTTCCAGATCTTTTAATTTCTTATTCAATTCTTCAACTTCTTTATTTAATTGATTTATTTCTTCATCTTTCTGAGCTAATAGTTCTTCATTCTCATTATTGGTACACCCTGATAGTAAAAGAATTGTCATTAAAAATATGGCTATTAAAAAACTTTTATTTTTAATCATTATAAACTCCTCCTAGATATTTATAATTCTCTTTACACCTTTACCCATTATAGCTACTACTATCATAAAATATTGATATTTTAATTGATTTTATCCACCCTAATCTTTTATTATGTAGCCTTTCTTTTGAGCATCTTCTAACATGTATAAAACAAACTCCCATAGTTTTTTAGAACTGTATTTTACTGGCTCAATCCTCTTGTAGATATCTTCTTTGGGAACAGAATATTCTTTCCAAGTTCCTCCACCATTATTGTAATTATTTAACATTGGTTGAAGTCTATCCATAGATGCTGAAAACCTAGCTTCTGGGGTCTCCATCGCTTCAAATTCTTCCCAAAGAGCTTTAAATTCTTCACCTTTGTCTTCTTCTAATAAGCCAAATATCTTTTCAGCTGCGATTTTTTCTCTGTCTTTTTTATCTCCATTTGCTATTTTGTCATAACAAAATGTATCCCCAGCGTATATCTCAACTAAGTCATGTATTAAAAGCATTTTTATAGTTTTTAGTAAATCAATTTCTTCATCACAGTATTCATGAAGCACCATAGCCATGATAGCAATATGCCACGAGTGTTGGGCATCATCTTCTCTTTTCTTCTCATTTATGACTTCAGTTCTCCTATAAATACTCTTCATCTTATCAATTTCAACTATAAAATTAATATCCTTAATCAGTTTTTCATCCATAATATCTGCCTCTTTCTTTTTTGTTTAATATTATATTAACATATTATCAAGAATAATAAAATTTATAAATTTAGCTTGACAAAACTATAAAATACCTTTATCATGTATTTAATACATAAAAGCTTTGAAGGAGAGAAGTGTTTCAAAGAGATATTTAAAGAGAGTCGGAGGTTGGTGGAATCCGATAATATCCTGAAACAATGTACACTCCCAAGCTAATTTGTTGAAATGATTTTAGAGTAGACAAATTCGTTTTTCCAACGTTACATGGAATAAGACTGTTAGGTCTGAAAATGAGTGGTGACAATTGTCACAATTTGGGTGGTACCACGTGAGATATCTCTCGTCCCTATATATTTTATAGGAACGAGAGATTTTTTATTTTATAAAGGAGGAATTAAAAATGAAAAAAAACTTATTTATCGTATTGTTACTGTGTTCAGCTTTACTAATATCATCTTGCAGTTCTTCAAATGATGAAAATGAATTTACTGTTGGCATTGTACAACTAGCTGATCACCCTGCGTTAGATGCTGCTAGAGAAGGTTTTGTAGATGGACTTGAAGAATTAGGTGTTGATGTAAAAATAGAATATCAAAATGCACAAGGCGATATCCCAACTTCATTATCTATCGCACAAAAATTTGCAAATGACGGTGTAGATTTAATTTATGCTATAGCTACACCTGCTGCTCAAAGTGCAAAACAAGCTACCAAAGACATACCTATACTTTTTAGTGCTGTGACTGACCCAGTTTATAGTGAATTAGTTGAATCTCTAGATAACCCTAATACTAATCTCACAGGTACTAGCGATGAAAGTCCTATTAAAGAGCAGCTTGAAATATTTAATAAATTAGATCCTGATATTAAAAAAATAGGAATCTTATACAACACAAGTGAAAATAATTCTGAAATTCAGATTGATAACGCAAAAAAAATAGCTAAAGAATTGAATCTCGAAATAGTTGAAAAAGGAGTTTCTAATATAAATGAGATCCCTCAAGCTATGGATTCACTTGTAAAAGATATAGACGGTTTTTATGCAATCACTGACAATATGATAGCTTCGGCAATAACTGTTATTTCACAAAAACTAAATGAGAATAAAATAATTTCTGTCGGAGCTGAAGAAGCCCATGTGGAAGGTGGATTGTTAATAACAAATGGAATCAGCTATTATGAGCTAGGCAAGCAAACTGCTTCAATGGCTAAAAAAATATTAGTCGATGGATTGTCGCCTTCAGAAATTCCTGTAGAAAAAGCTAAAACTATATCCACGGTATACAATGAACAAACTTTAAATCTATTAAATATAGATATAAATAATGATGTATTCAAAGATGCTGTGAGTATCAAATAAGGAGGACTATAGTAATGATAAATTTATTGGAAACATCCATAGAGCAAGGACTTATATTTGCAGTCCTTGCAATGGGGGTAATGCTGACATATAAAATATTAGATATCGCAGACTTAACTGTAGAAGGAAGTTTTTCACTAGGAGCTTTTGTTTTTGCAAAGTTTGCGGTATCGGGTTTCAACCCATATATTGCTACGCTTTTGTCATTTGTGTTTGGTGTTTTAGCTGGCGGCATAACATCTTTCTTATATATAAAGCTAAAAATAAAACCTCTACTGTCAGGTATCTTAACGATGACAATACTCTATTCTATTAACTTAAGATTGAATGGAAAAGCCAATGTTGCACTTTTTAACCAGCAAACATTATTTTCTAATACTTCTGCTATTTTTTTAGCTCTTTTGATTGCACTCTTTATCAAAATACTATTGGATATATTTTTAAAAACGGAAATTGGATATTTGCTAATCGCAACAGGGGATAATGAAACTTTAGTAAAATCAATAGGTAAAAACAGTGATTCATTCAAAGCATTGGGACTTATGCTCTCAAATGGTCTTGTCGCACTAAGTGGAAGTTTAATGGCTCAATATCAAGGATTTGCAGATATCACCATGGGAAACTCTATAATTGTCACTGCATTAGCGTCAGTCATTATTGGCGACAGTATAAGAAAAAATTCTTCACTAATTAAATTGACAACTCGTTCAATATTAGGTGCATGTGTATATAAGATCATAGGTGGAGTAGCTATTGAGCTGGGTTTAAATCCAACAGATTTAAGAGCTATCAGTGCAATCATCGTTATATTGTTTATTTCATATAATAATTTTGCATCTCAGACAAATATCAAGAAATTAAAAACTAAGATAGGAGGAACAAAATATGTTGGAAATAAAAAAGTTGCAAAAGAGCTTTAATCTTGATAGAGATAATATATTGGTTGTGTTTGATGAATTTAATTTAAAAATAAAAGCAAATACTACCACTGCTATAATAGGACCAAATGGATGTGGAAAAACTACTTTGTTGAATTTAATTTCTGGAAATGAGAAAGCAGATAATGGAAATATAATATTAAATGGCATTGATATAACAAATGAAGCTGAAGAAAAAAGAGCAACACGTATAAGTAGAGTCCATCAGGACCCTTCAAAATCTGTATCTCTAAATCTTACTGTTTTAGAAAATTTAGCTCTGGCAGACAAAAAGGGAGAGAACTTCACTCTAAATAAACTCATTCGCAAACAGAAAAAAGATAGGTATATAGAAATTCTAAAATCTTTCAATATTGGTTTGGAAAACAAAATTAACGAGAAAGTAAAATTTCTTTCTGGGGGTCAAAGACAAAGTTTATCCCTGATAATGGCATGTATGAAGAATCCTAAATTGTTATTATTAGATGAGCATACTGCAGCTTTAGATCCAAAAGCTTCGGCTTTAGTATTAGAAAAAACTAGAGATTTGATACAAAAAAATAAAATAACTACTTTAATGGTATCACATAATATAAGAGATGCTTTAAGATACTCCGATAGAATAATAATGCTTGATAGTGGCAGAATTATAATTGACAGGCCAAGTTTAAATATAAAAGAATCTGAGATTTTTGACATATATAAAGAAAATTTGAAAGAAAGGTTTGTCTCATAACCTATTGGGTAAATATCTGATGCAAATACTTAATTGGGAGTTGATATGTTGAAAGAAGTAGAAGTTGTTGGAAATTTAATTGGAAATACTGCCTATAAAATGAACATCGATGGACACGATATAATAATCGATACAAGTGTTGAAAATGGTGGCAATGATCTTGGTCCAAGACCCAAAGCACTCATGTTAGCAAGCCTCATAGGGTGTACTGGGATTGATGTAAAGATGATTTTAGATAAAATGAAAGTAAAAATCGATGATATACAAATTAAAGTTAGAGCAACCGCAACCGAAGAACACCCAAAAGTATACACTTCATTTCATGTGATTTATGAATTTAAAGGCACCGATTTAGATATTAGAAAAATAGAGAAAGCTGTTAAATTATCTCAAGAGAAATATTGTGGAGTGACCGCTATGCTGAGAATGATAGGTCCTGTAACTCATGAAATTGTGATACGAAATATCTAAATATTTCATATCACAATTTTATAATATTTTCTTCTCCTTTGAGTTTCTTTAAATCCTACTTTGCTAAACCATCTTATCCATTGAATAAACTTAAGTGATAACTTTTTATAAATGTTTTTATTTTTATCTAATGCATCATTTCCCAAATAGACTAAGGCTTGTTTTCTCTCCTTAAGCCAATAAATCAATGTTTCTTCCTCTTCTTCATTTAAAGCTTTTTCTATATAAATTATAATTTCCACATTGTACTTATTTAAAATTTCTATAACTTCTCCCATGGTAATCCATGTTTCTTCATCCTCAGGGAACTCCAAAGGCATAATTAAAGCTTTTAGTCCAATTTGAGCAAACTTTTCTATGATCTCTTCGTTTTCTTTTATCGTGTGCCAATTTCCAACAGCATAGTATGTCTTATTGACCATTTTTTCACTAAGTAAGTTTACTATACTCTTTAATCTCAATGCATCCTCAAATAAATCAAAATCCTTAAAGTACATACCTTTTGAAACTACATTGTCCATTTGCATAGATATTTCTTTAATATCATATAATTTACCATTTTTTATGCCAATAAGATCTTTATCGTATATAGTCTCTCTAAAACTAGTGTAAATTTCTATAATACCTTCATTGTTTAAGAAATAATATTTATCTATATCGCTATATATGCTTCTATCTGGGAGATTGATATTTTCTTGAACCTGAAGATTTACATTTTCTACTTTATTTTTTATTTCTTCTAGGCTCCTATCTACTTCGATACCCAATAAAGTTTCATTAAATTGTTCAATAGGATTTGAATTGAAATATAAATCTATAAATGGTAAGTCTTTGTTAGGATATAACTCTCCTACTATTGCTGTAATGCATTCTGGCAATATATTTTTTGATAAACTGCTAAGTTCATTTAAAGTACTTTCTTGCCCGAAATATCCTTGAAATACAATAAGAGACGGTTTTTCATCAAGTAATTCTCTTTTTAAATTTATTTTTGTTACTGCTAAGTCAATGAGTTTTAACTCACATTTATCCTTTATATAATCTCTTAAGTTCCCTGCTAAATACGCAAAATCTACGGGTTCTCTAAATTTTATTAAACTATATTCTTTGTCAAGATTACTCAATTCAGTTCTAACTAAAAATACTTTCATCTCACCATCTCCCTTTATTTCTTTACTTTCTAATTATACCCCTTTTAAATAATTTAAAATATATATTGACATCGAACATTTGTTCATATACAATAAAATCATAATATTTCTGATGGGAGTTTTTAATATGAATGATAGAATTGTTTTTCACATCGATGTAAACTCAGCTTATCTTTCTTGGGAAGCTGCTTATAATCTACAAATGGGATCTAATTTAGATTTAAGAGAAGTCCCTTCTATAGTTGGTGGAGATCAAGAAAAAAGGCATGGGATAGTCTTGGCAAAATCAATTCCTGCAAAAAAATATGGAATAAGAACTGGCGAGACTGTATATAGTGCATTAGAAAAGTGCCCTCAGCTTATAGTTGTCGAACCTCATTATGAAAGGTATATGAAAGCAAGTAAAGCGATGGTAGATTTTTTATCTGATTACTCCCCTAATATTCAACGTTATTCAATAGATGAGGTTTTTTTAGATTATTCAAATGGAAATTTACCCTATATGGAAGCTGCCCAAAAGATGAAAGAAGGGATAAAAAAAGAATTGGGGTTTACTGTAAATATAGGAATAGGTCCAAATAAGCTTTTAGCGAAAATGGCCTCTGATTTTACAAAGCCAGATAAAATACATACCCTTTTTTATAATGAAATAGCAGAAAAAATGTGGCCTTTACCGGTAGAAGATCTTTTTATGATAGGTCATAGAACAAAGAAAAAATTAAATTCCAGAGGAATATTTACAATAGGTGAATTAGCTCATTTGGATAAAAATTATGTCTATTCTTGGCTTAAAAAACCTGGTCTTTTAATCTGGGAATACGCAAATGGAATAGAATCTTCAGATGTAAAATCTGATAAATCAAAAGTTAAATCAATCGGGAATTCAACAACTCTTCCCTTTGACGTAACCACTAAAGATGAAGCGTTGAAAGTTATTTTGGGAATTTCAGAAATGGTGGGAATGAGGCTTAGAGAGTTAAATATGAGAGCACATGTTATATCGGTATCTCTTAAAACAAGTGAATTTTTCTCTTATTCACATCAAAAAAAATTGCACATACCAACTTCTTCAACAAACACAATATATAAGACAGCCTCTACTCTGTTCGAAGAAATGTGGGATTATAACCCACTTAGATGTTTCTCAATAAGTTTGTCATCACTTTTAGACGAAGATTTCATTCAATTATCTTTATTTGAAGATTTTAATGAAAAAGACATACTTCTAGACAAATCTATCGACCACATAAGAACTAAATTCGGGCAAGATTCTGTTATAAGATCTTCATTCCTTTATTCTGGAATAGATCCTATTATTGGTGGCGTAGTTGCTGAAGAAAATTATCCTATGATGTCAAGTTACTTATAATATATTGTGAGGTGATTTATTATGAAAATAGTTATGAAACCCATTGAAATGATAGCATGGTTTAACAATACAAATCATCCAATCCCTTTGAGATTTAGAATAGAATCTGAGGATAAAACAAGTTCTGTTGTAAAAATAGATAAGATTATCTTCAAAGAAGAAGAAAAAATAGCAGGCAATAAAATGGTTATATACAGATGTGAAGGTATCATTGATGATTTAAAAAGAATATTTGAATTAAAGTATGAACTTACAACCTGCAAGTGGTTTTTATTTAAAATATAAGTCAACAAAATAAGCATATCTCTCTCCCATCTCCATGATATGCTTTAAATTAACTCATTTTCTACTAGGTATGTTTCTAGTAGCGACTACATTAGCCCCAGTATTTAATACATTTTCTAATACTATATCTCCTGAAGATATTGGGGCTTTTACTTTTATTTTATTTATCTCTTCCATACATTTGAATATCATATCTTTTGGAATACCTTTATCTGTTTTTACCGGAAGCACAGGTAATATACCTCCTTCTACGGCAATAGTAGAAGTTAAAATTCTCCTTGGATCTGTAATTTCTTGTAGAGCGTATTCTTTACCTCTAGCACAAGTATATCCAGTTATTAAATATCCATTTTCTGTATCTTCAACTCTCATTTCACATCCCACTGGGCAAGCGATACACGTAATATCTCTAATCATTTTCTTCACCTTCAATATCAACTCTTATACTTCCATTTATATTCTTAATCACATCATTTTTTAAAGGTATTTGTATCATTTCAGAAGGAACTATAATCTTGTACTTTTTTTCTTTTAATACTTTGTCTTCTGTATAAATCTTTACAATTGGATTTCGATATATTTTTCTACTTCTAAAGCATATCAATGCTCCATTTTCATCATCAAGAGCTATCTTTTGAGGAAGTACATAAATGAGCTTATCTCCAGGATATACATCTACGTATTTTTTGTTGTTTAATTCTCCCCTTGCAAATCTAGCTGCGTTTTTCCCTGCAATCCTGCTTTCTCTTGTCACGAAATCCACTATATCATGTACGTGTAGTACATTCCCACATGAAAAAATACCTGGTATTTCTGTTTGCATATTGCTGTCAACAAATGCTCCTTTTGTTCTAGGGTCTAAACTCACTTCAGCTTTTTGACTTAATTCATTTTCCGGAATAAGTCCAACTGACAAAAGCAATGTGTCACAGCTTATATATTCTCGTGTGCCTTCAATCTCATTAAATTTGTTATCAACTTCTGCTATCGTGACACCCTCAACTCTATTTTTCCCATGAATTTCTGCTACTTTATGGCTTAATAAAAGCGGTATGTCAAAATCATTTAAACATTGATGAATATTTCTATTAAGTCCACTTGAATGAGGCATAATCTCAACAACTGCTTTCACTTTAGCTCCTTCTAGAGTCATTCTTCTTGCCATTATGAGTCCAATATCGCCTGAACCATATATGACTACCTCTTTGCCTACGAGATATCCCTCCATATTAATTAATCTCTGTGCCATCCCCGCATTGTATACTCCAGATGGTCTAAAACCTTTAACCCCTATAGCTCCTGCAGTTCTTTCCCTGCATCCCATAGCCAATACAATTGATTTTGCTTTGAAGTTCATCAATCCTCTATCACCAAGTGCAACTACTTCTTTGTCTTTCGATATATCCATTACCATGGTGTTTAAATATACATCTATATCTCTTTTTAACACTTCTTCTATAAACCTGTATGCATATTCTGGGCCCGTAAGTTCTTCTTTAAATTCATGCAAACCAAATCCATTGTGAATGCATTGATTCAAAATGCCCCCTAGCTCTCTATCTCTTTCTATTATACATGTCTTATCAGCTCCATTGTCTTTTGCTTCAATAGCAGCTGCAAGTCCTGCTGGACCTCCTCCGATTACTATGCAATCATATTCCATTTAAAGCACCCCTTTAGTTCTCCCAATAACAATATTTGAGCCTTGGCCTTCCTTTAATACTTCTTCTACAGGAATTCCTAACTCTCGAGAGAGTATCTCTAGTATTCTCGGACCACAAAATCCTCCTTGGCATCTCCCTGACCCTGGCCTTACTCTCCTTTTAATGCCATCTACAGTCCTAGCTCCTGCATTTCTGTGAATAGCTTCTATTATTTCTCCTTCTGTTATCATTTCACATCTGCAAATTATTCTCTTATAATTTGGATTCTTTTTGAGTATTTCCTCTTTTTCTACGTCACTCAAATCGTTAAAGTGTGGTATTGCTTTTCTTTCTTTGATGAAATTTTTCTTTTCTACTAAATCTAAATGCCTTGAAACAAAATCACGTACTTCCTCGGCTATAGCAGGCGATGAAGCTAAACCGGGAGAGTCTATTCCACCTAGGTTTATCATTCCTTTGATATTTTTAGATTCATATATCAAAAAATCACCTTGTGATATAGAAGCCCTTAAGCCAGAAAACAATCTGATTGTTTCATTCAATGCCAACTCAGGCACAAGCTTTCGTGCAACCTCATCAACTTTGCTTATTCCAGAATCAGTAGTTCTTGTGTCCTCCTTATCTTCTACAGGGTCTGACGTTGGTCCAACAATTATATTGCCATGAACAGTTGGAGAAACTAATATTCCCTTCCCAGCTTTAGTAGGAGTAGTAAAAATAACATGTTTTACAATATCTGAAACCTTTTTGTCTAAAATTCTGTATTCTCCTCTTCTTGGTTTTACTGTAAATTCTGTGTCTCCTGCAAGGCTTGCTATTTCATCTGAATACAGTCCAGCAGAGTTAATTAGAATTTTTGTTTGAAATTCGCTACCTTTTTCAGTGCGCACTAAAATTGCGTCGTCATTTTTTTCTATTTCTATAACTTTTTCATCTAAAAACAACTCCACTCCATTGTCCATAGCATTTTCAATAAAAGCAAAAGTTGCATTGAAAGGGCAAACAATTCCAGCTTCACTACAGTACAACGCTTTAGTTACCTCTTTAGAAACATGTGGTTCCATCATTAATATTTCGTCTTTGTCAATGATTTTTAATCCTTCTACGCCATTTTTAAGTCCATTCTCATATAGTTCTTGTAACTTCTTCTCATCTTCTTCATTAAAAGCTAGCACTAAAGAACCACATTTGTCAAAGGGGATGTTTAGTTCTTTTGATAAAGTTTCAAATAATTTTTCGCCTCTTACGTTTAGTTTCGCTTTTAAAGAGCCATGAGTAGCGTCATATCCGCCATGGACTATAGCGCTATTTGATTTACTCGTTCCTTGGCAAACTTCTGTCCCTTTTTCTAGTACTGCTATTTTTAAATCATATTTTGATAGTTCGCGGGCTGTGGCAGCACCTACCACACCCGCACCTATAATTAAACAATCGTACATATCCATTACCTCGCTATTAATCTCTTTCCCAGTCTTTAGACCTTTCTACAGCTTTTAACCATTTGCTGTATAGCTTTTGTCTCTTTTCTGATTCCATATTTACTTCAAATGTTTTATCTAGCTCCCATTTGTCTTCAATCTCTTTTTTATCTTTCCAGAATCCAACAGCTAATCCAGCAAGGTAAGCTGCTCCTTGAGCTGTAGTTTCTGATACTTTTGGTCGATCTACAGGCACTCCTAATATATCTGCTTGGAATTGCATTAAGAAATCGTTAGCACTTGCGCCTCCATCAACTTTTAACCTGTTTAATTTGATTTTTGAATCTTCTTCCATAGCTCTAATAACGTCTTTAGTTTGATAAGCTATAGATTCAAGAGTTGCTCTAACAATATGTTCTCTCTTTACACCTCTGGTTAATCCCAAGATAGCTCCTCTTGCGTACATATCCCAGTGAGGTGCTCCAAGTCCTGTAAAAGCAGGTACTACATAAACACCATTAGTATCAGGAACTAATTTTGCATAATATTCGCTTTGTGGTGAATCATAAATTAATTTCAATTCATCTCTCAACCATTGAATTGCGGCACCAGCAATAAATATACTTCCTTCTAATGCATAATTTACTTTTCCATCTATTCCCCAAGCAATAGTTGTCAAAAGACCATTATCTGATTTTACTGGTTTTTCTCCTGTATTCATGAGTAAAAAGCATCCTGTACCATAAGTGTTCTTAGCCATTCCTTCTTCAAAACAAGCTTGGCCAAAAAGTGCTGCTTGTTGATCTCCAGCATCACCAGCAATCGGAATATTTGCTCCTCCAAATGTTCTTTCATCAGTAGTACCATATATTTCACTTGAAGGTCTTACTTCTGGTAACATTGATTTAGGTATGTTAAGTATTTCTAACAGCTCATCATCCCATTCTAGAGTGTTTATGTTGAAAATCATTGTACGAGATGCATTTGTATAGTCAGTTACATGGACTTTACCTCTAGTTAAATTCCAGATAAGCCAAGTGTCCATTGTCCCAAATAATAAGTCTCCTCTTTCAGCTTTTTCTCTAGCTCCTTCTACATTGTCTAATATCCATTTTATCTTTGTTCCTGAAAAATATGCGTCTATTACAAGTCCTGTTTTTTCTCTGACTAAATCCTCATAACCCTTTGCTTTTAACTCTTCACATATATCAGCAGTTCTTCTACATTGCCATACGATTGCATTGTAAACAGGTCTTCCTGTGTTCTTATCCCAGACTACAGTTGTTTCTCTTTGGTTAGTAATCCCAATTGCTGCAATCTCATCTGGCCTTATGCCATTTACCTCTAAAACTTGTCTTGCTACACCGCTTTGAGTTCCCCATATCTCCATAGCATCATGTTCAACCCATCCTGGTTTTGGATAAATTTGAGCAAATTCTTGCTGTGAAACACCAACTATTTTACCATCTTTGTCAAACAATATTGCCCTACAACTAGTGGTACCTTGGTCAAATGCCATTACATAATTTTTCATTTTAGCCCTCCATTCTAAACTTTAAATCCAATATTATTATATAAAAATTACATTCCAAAAATCAGCTTAAATAACAATGCCCCACAAATTCCTCCAAGTATTGGTCCAACAACTGGTATCCATGCATATCCCCAGTCAGAACCTCCCTTTCCTTTTATTGGAAGAACAAAATGTGCTATTCTTGGGCCTAAATCTCTTGCAGGGTTAATAGCATATCCAGTAGGTCCTCCTAGTGACAATCCAATAGCAAATATCAAAAGTCCAGTAATAAAAGGTGCTAGTCCAGGTGATATTTCGTTTCTTCCGATGAACAAAATTCCAAACAACAATACTGCAGTGCCAATAAATTCAGTTAAAAGATTTGCAAATGTGTTTCTTATAGCTGGTGCTGTTGAGAATACGCCAAGTTTTGCTTCTGGACTTTCTGTTGCCTCCCAGTGTGGCAAATATGCAAGGTAAACAATGCATGCTCCCAAGAATGCACCAATAAATTGTGCTGCAATGTAAGGTAATACATCACTCCAAGGGAATGATCCTATAACTGCTAATCCAATTGTAACTGCAGGATTTAAGTGTGCACCGCTAATGTCTCCTACAGCATATACTGCCATTGCAACTGCAAGCGCCCATGCAGCTGTTACAACTATCCATCCACCATTTGCAGCTTTAGAATGTTTTAAAGAAACTCCTGCTACTACGCCTCCACCAAAGATGATTAAAATTGCTGTACCTACTAATTCAGCCATAAATGTTGACATATATACCCCTCCAATATTTATTTATATAAGAGCAAAAAAATAGAGAACCTATCAACGGTTCTCTCTCTTCTTTACCCTTGATATACATGGAATAAATTGTTTATAAAATTAAAACTGAACTAAAGCTGGTGTGTTTGATTTATACAATAACAATTCTTTTAATTCATCGTCTAACTTTAGTAAAGTTATTGAAAAACCAGCCATATCTAAAGAAGTCATGTAGTTTCCTATATATGTTCTGACTATTTTAATCCCTTTATTCACTATGACATCATTTATTCTTGAATTAGCGATATTTAACTCCATCAGAGGAGTTGCTCCCATGCCATTTACCATCACAGCAACTTCATCACCGCTATCTAATTTAAGGTTGTCAAATATCTTATTTAGCAATTCATCCACAATTTCATCAGCAGGCTTAATTTCATCTCTATGTGTACCTGGCTCACCGTGTATTCCAATGCCAATTTCCATTTCATTGTCTCCTAAAGTAAAACTTGGTTTGCCAACTGCAGGCAAAGTACATGATGTTAATGCCATTCCCATAGATTTAACGTTTTTAATTACCTTCTCAGCTACATTTTTTACTTCTTGCAAACTGCCACCCATTTCTGCTTTTGCACCCGCAATTTTATGGACAAATATTGTTCCGGCAATACCTCTTCTGCCAGTAGTATAAGTGCTATCTTCAACTGCGACATCATCATTTACTACGACTTGTTCTACTTCAATCCCTTCATCTTTTGCCATATCGCTAGCCATTTCAAAATTCATTATATCGCCAGTATAATTTTTAATTATCAATAATACACCTTTTCCATTATCTACAGCTTTTATAGCTTCATAAACCTGATCTGGTGTAGGAGATGTAAACACTTCACCGGCAACTGCAGCATCTAGCATACCTTCACCAACGTATCCTGCATGAGCTGGTTCATGCCCACTTCCTCCACCACTAACAAGAGCTACTTTCCCAGTTTTAGGATTACTTCTAACGATTACATTTAAATCTTCTAATCTCTTTACATATTGTGGATATGCCTTAACAAAACCTTCTAGCATTTCATTTACTGCATTTTCAGGATTATTGATTAATTTTTTCATAAACCCTATCTCCTCCATTATTTATTTAATTTAGAAAAAATTTTTACTTCTTCTGCTTTCGTAAGGCAAGACTCTAAATTTCCTCCAATATATGCTTCTATAGATCCTGCTATAGCTCCTTCAACGATTGGTGCATCAGCTATTTCAACTCTTATATCTTTAGAACTGTCCTTTAAAATATCTATAGCCATTTCAGTACTAAGTATTGCACTGCCTAAATCAGCAAATACTAAAACTCCATCGCCTGAATCTGCATTTTCTATTGCATTTGCTATCTTTACTGCATCTGTTCCAAGACTATAATCATCTAATCCACCTGCTGAGATGATTTTTTGCTCTTTACCTGCCATTTCTCTACACATATCAACTACGCCTTCTGAAATCTTATTGCTATGCGAAACTATTACAATACCAACCATTCATTCACCCCTTACTTCATATAATTCTTCAAAATAGATTCTAATAACAATGTAAACGATGTAGCTCCTGGGTCTTGATGACCTATAGATCTTTCCCCTAAATAGCTGGCCCTTCCTTTAGTGGCAATTATTGTTTTAGTATACTCCACTCCTTCTTTTGCAGCTTCTAATGCTTTTTCTAAAGCTTGTTGTACACTTCCGCCAGAATCAATAACTTCTACAAAAGCTTCATATGCGGGTTCCATAGCATCGATTATTGTTTTTTCACCTTTGGTTGCCTTGCCTCTTTCCTTTACTCCGTCTAATGCTGCTTTAAACATTTGACATAGTACATTTGGATCCATAGTATTATCTACGGCTACATTGGCTGCTTTTAAAAACATTGTTCCGTATAGTGGACCACTTGCACCACCCACTGAAGAAATTAGGCCCATACCTGCTTTCTTTAACACATTTTTTAAATCTAAATCTTCCTCGCTTAACTTTTCTACTACAGCATTAAAACCTCTCGCCATATTAGTACCATGATCAGCATCTCCTATTTCTGCATCTAATTGAGTAAGAAAATCTTTATTTTCAACAATTATGTCCCTCATTGCTTTAATGTAGCTATAAACAGTTTTTTCCATTGTATCCTCCTAAAATATTAAGAATTCCAAAGTTCTTTCTTCGTTGTAGAAACAGCAATTCCCCCGGCTTTTAGGCATTCGTATATTTCATTTTTAGTTTCTATTAACCCACCACCTATTACATTGATATTTGGAATCTCTTTTTTGATTTTATTTATTGCTTTTGGTATAACACCCGGCATAACTTCGACTAAATCCGGATTTACTTTTTTAATGTTTTTAATATTCATTTCAATGGAAAGAGAATCTATTACAAAAAGCCTTTGTACAACTCTTAAATCCCTTTGTACTGCTGCTTCAGCTATGTTGTTTTTTGTCGTTATAACTCCACATTTACCATTGAATTTTTCATGTATGAAATCCACTACGATCGGATTTGATGCTAAACCAGTTAACATATCTAAATGAATAAATGGGTACTTATTTGCTTTTAGTATCTTTTCCACAATGTATGTATACTCCATGATATCTGAGTTTAATATAAACACTATTGGGCAATTTGAGTTTATTGCTAAGTCAAGATCGTTTTTCCCTTTTATCGCTGCAATTACAGGATTTTCTTCTAAAACTAAAGTCAAATCAACTCTTCTCATAAAATCACCTCCTAATAATAACGATTTCCTTATACTATAAAAAAAGACATAAAACGAAAGAGGACTTAAAGACTCTCTCATCTCATGTCTTTGTTAAATTTCATTATCTAACTAAATTTATCATATTACACTTAAAACCATATGTCAATATCATAAAAAAGAATTTTTTGAAAATTCTATGTTTTTAATTTAACAAAGTCGATGTATTATTCTATTTCTACTCCACCAAACAAAGCTAAACCTTTGAAAACTACAGTAGGAGCATTTTCAACAAAAGGTCTTTTATGATTCATAGAATATCCACCAAATAATGGTGTCCCTTCTATTTTTACATTCCAATCTTTTGGTATATTGATTTCTATTCCTCCAAATACTGCATTAGCCTCTATTACGATAATATTTTTTGTGGTTTTTACGTTTGTTAAATCTATCTCAATTCCCCCAAAAATTGCATTTAATTTAGCTCCTGCAAAATCATCATTGATAACTTTCAATTCCAATCCTGAGAATAAAGCAGTGTGAGATATAAAATTTTCCTTGACTGTGTTTTTTTCAAAGTCAGATGTGTCAAAATCAACCTTTATTTTTTTTTTATTTTTTTCACTCTCAAATATCATATTTAACCCTACGATAATCAAAACTGAAGGTAAAAAATAACTCATAATTCCTTTGTTTAAGTAATTAAGCTTATTTAATTGGATAATTACTCCAAATACTAAAACTATTGCACTAAATAGTTTAGATTTTGTTTTGTCAAATAAAGAGCCAAGCCCATATAATACTATTAATAGGGGCCAATAAGTCCTCAGTATATCCCCAAAATAAAATATATCGAATTCATCTAAAAGAAATAAAACTCCTAGAATGATTAAAATAATACCTGCAACATATCTGCTTTTCAATCAAATCCCTCCTTATTTATTCATGCTCTTGCTTTTCTTTGCTACTGCTACTGAAGCATCAATCACAGCAGCACGAAAGTTCTTTTCTTCCAATTCTTTTATTCCTTCGATAGTAGTACCTCCAGGCGAACACACTTTATCTTTTAATATACCTGGATGTTCTTTTGTTTCTAGAACCATTTTAGCGGCACCTAAAACAGCTTGTGCTGCAAAAGTGTACGCTACATCCCTTTTCATCCCCATAAGTACAGCTGCATCAGCCATAGATTCAATCATCACATATACAAATGCAGGTGAAGACCCACTTACTGCTGTAACTGCATCCATTAAATCTTCTTCTACAACTTCTACTTTACCAAAAATACTAAATATTGACAACAAGTCATTAATATCATTTGTATCTAAACTTTCATTAGCATATAATGCAATCATCCCTTCACCTACCATCACAGGAGTATTTGGCATTATGTTTACAAATTTAGTATTTTTGTTTAGGTTTTTTCTCATGAAGTTTGAGCTTATGCCCGCTGCAATTGATATAACTATAGCATTTTCCTTTAATGATCCTCTTATTTCATTCAATATGTTTTCATATTGGTGTGGCTTAACAGCAAGTACTAAATAATCCGCATATTTTGCAACTTCACTTGTGTTTTCTAGTACTTTTATATTGTATGTATTCTTTATTTTATTTCTTGTTTCAACTGTTTTTGCAGTTGCAATAATATTTTCGTTTTTAAAATCATCATACTCTATGAGCTTTCTAATCATTGCTTCTCCCATATTACCAGCACCAATAAACCCAATTATTTTATTCAATTTTATCCTCCTTTGTTGATTTCTTTGCTTTGTTTAAAATCGCCCTATAAATTAGCGCTGCACCAATAGACAAAACAACTCTCATAATAATTGCTAATAAAAACTCTGGTGAAGTTGGATCAGTTATTGTCCTTCCGATGACAGTAGAGATAATCAACATTGGCATTAAACCAATAATCGATGCTGTCATATATTTATAATATGAAATTCGAAGTGATCCAAAAAACATATTAACTATATCATGAGGTAATATGCCAACTATCCTTATGATAAATGCAGAAAACCATTCATTATCTTTTACAACAGAGTAAAATTCATTTAATTTCTCATATCTTGATAAAATCTTTTCCTTTAAAAAATCTCCAGATGAATATCCAATTCTATACGAATAGGTTAAGCCTATTGCTACTCCTAAGATATTTAAAGGTATTGCCAAATATAGTGGGAAAATTAATCCAGAAGCTATGTACAGTGCCATTATCGGTCCTACTATTGACACGGATTTTATTAAATATAGTATTAAAATAAAAATGCTGGCAACAGCCCTATTTATAGGGGACATATTGAGTATATTGTCAACTGTAATTTCTTCACCAAATATTAAATATATAATTATTCCAGCTATTATCAATATTGCAGGTATTATTTTTTTATAGTTAAATAAATTATTGTTATTTTTTTTTGCCATTAATAATCTCCAAAAAAGTATTTAACTCATTTAAGCAAATAGAGTCTTTTTTATATATACCCAAATAAAGTTAAATATTCATTTAATTTATAAATCCCCTGCAAGTATTACAGGGGATTTATATTATAACTATTTATCTCTTTGTATATCCATTTTTTCTTTTATTACAGCTTGAGCTGCAGCTAGTCTTGCAATAGGAACTCTATATGGTGAACATGAAACATAGTTCAATCCAATCCTATGGCAGAATTCAACCGAATTTGGCTCGCCACCGTGTTCTCCACAAATGCCAAGTTTAATTTCTGGTCTGGTCTTTCGCCCTAACTCTACTGCCATTTCCATCAATTTCCCAACGCCTTCTTGGTCAATAGTTTCAAATGGGCTCTTCTTAAAAATACCTTTTTCTACATAAGCTTCTATAAACTTACCAGAGTCATCTCTTGAGAATCCAAAAGTCATCTGAGTTAAGTCGTTTGTTCCAAAGCTAAAGAACTCAGCTTCATGTGCTATATCATCAGCAGTCACACAAGCTCTAGGTATCTCAATCATTGTACCTACTAAATACTCTAATGAATCATTTCTTTCTCCAAATACTTTCTTTATTTCGTCTTCAACTTCCTTCTTGACATATGCTAATTCAGCTTTTGTTCCTACTAATGGAATCATAATCTCAGGGATTACTTGCATGTTATCATTTTGTTTCAAATCCAACGCAGCTTCAATTATAGCCCTAACTTGCATTCTGTAAATTTCAGGATAAGTTACAGCTAACCTACATCCTCTATGTCCAAGCATTGGGTTTAGTTCATGCAATTCTTCAATTCTATCAGCTAATTCTTTATATTCCATTCCCATTGATTGAGCTAATGCTTCAATATCTGATTTTCTGTTTGGCAAAAATTCATGCAATGGTGGATCTAACAATCTTATAGTTACAGGTCTTTCTCCCATGACTTTGTAGATTTCATAAAAATCTTTTCTTTGTAATGGCAATAATTCTGCTAATGCTTTTTCTCTTTGTTCTAATGATTTAGAAACTATCATTCTTCTGACAGCAGGAATTCTTGCTTCATCGAAGAACATGTGCTCAGTTCTACATAAGCCTATTCCTTCAGCTCCAAACCTAACGGCTGCAGCAGCATCCCTAGGTGTGTCAGCATTTGTTCGGACTTTGAGTCTTCTTGTTTCGTCAACCCAAGACATAAAAATCCCAAATTTACCAGATAATTCAGTTTGAACTTTTGGTATTTCTCCTAAATAAACATTTCCTGTTGAACCATCTATAGAGATAAATTCTCCTTCTCTTATAACTAGAGAATTAGATCTAATTTCTTTTGCTTCTTCATCAACTCTAATATCACTACAGCCAGCTACACAGCATTTCCCCATTCCTCTTGCAACTACAGCAGCATGTGATGTCATTCCGCCTCTAGCAGTTAAAATTCCTTCTGCTAAAACCATTCCTTCAATGTCTTCAGGCGAAGTTTCTTGTCTAACTAAAACAACCTTTTCGCCTCTCTTTGATGCTTCTACAGCTTCTTCAGCTGTAAAATAAACTTTTCCAGATGCAGCTCCAGGTGATGCTGGAAGTCCTTTTGCAATAGGATTAGATGCTTTAAGCACTTTTTCGTCAAATGATGGGTGTAGTAGTTGGTCTAGTTGATTTGGTTCAATTCTTAGGATTGCCTCTTCTTTTGATATAACCCCTTCATCTACTAAGTCAACAGCAACATTTATAGCAGCATGAGCTGTTCTTTTCCCATTTCTTGTCTGAAGCATGTAAAGCTTCCCTTTTTCAATTGTGAATTCAACATCTTGCATATCTCTATAATGTGCTTCTAATATATGAGCGATTCTTTGTAGTTCTTGGTAAGCTTCTGGCATAACTTCAGCTAATTCTAAAATAGGCTTAGGTGTTCTTATACCAGCAACAACATCTTCCCCTTGAGCATTTACTAGAAATTCTCCATATAATTTATTCTCTCCAGTAGCTGGATTTCTTGTAAACGCTACTCCAGTTCCTGATGTTTCTCCCATATTGCCATATACCATTGATTGAACATTTACTGCTGTTCCCAAATCATTAGGGATCTCATTTAATCTCCTATAAACGATAGCTCTAGGGTTGTTCCAAGAAGCAAATACCGCTTTTATAGCTAATTCTAATTGTTTCATTGGTTCTTGTGGGAAGTCCTCATTCATTTCTTTTTTGTAAAGCTCTTTGTATCTTTCAACTAAGACTTTCATGTCATCTGCATTTAAGTCGGTATCTAATGATGCGTTCTTTTCTTCTTTTAATCCATCTAATATCGCATCAAATTTTGATTTGGAAAGTCCCATTGCAATGTCAGAGAACATTTGAATAAATCTTCTGTAACTGTCATATGCAAATCTCTCATTGCCAGTTGACTTTGCAAGACCTTTAACGGATACATCATTTAACCCCAAGTTTAAGATAGTATCCATCATACCAGGCATAGAGAAAACCGCACCAGATCTTACTGATACAAGTAAAGGATTCTCTGTGTCAGAGAATTTTTTCCCAGTTTGCTCTTCCACTTCTCTTAAATGCTCATAAACCTCTTCTAGAAGTTCAGGCCATAATTGTTCTTTTTCGTCATAGAACCTAAGACAAGCTTCAGTTGTAATTGTAAATCCAGGAGGAACTGGTAATCCAAGATTTGTCATTTCAGCTAAGTTAGAGCCTTTCCCACCTAGCAGGGATTTCATTTCCTTTGAACCTTCTTTAAACGAATATACATATTTTTTTGCCATATAAACCCTCCTTGCTCTTTGATTAGAACTTGTATTTTTATTTGATTGTTTAACTAACTAATTAGTTTTTAATACGTGAATAATTATAGCATAAAATCTTTCATTTGTCACAGTATTTTGCCACAGTTTTTGTATCTCCCTATGAATTATACCCAAATTTGTCCAGCTAAAAAAAGTGAGTGATTAAGAATCACTCACTTTAATATATGTTGTGTATAGCTCTATCAATTGCATCCATACTCGCTTCATGAATGGATTCGCTCGCTGTTGGGTGAGCAAATATCATATTTACAAGTTCGTTTGCAGTCGCTTCAAGCTTTATCGCTAGCCCTCCAATTTCTATTAATTCAGTTGCGTTCAAACCTGCAATGTGCATTCCTAATACCTCTTTTGTATCACTATCAATTATTATCTTTACTATTCCTTGAGTGTCTCCATTAATCACAGCTTTGCTATTGCCATACAACGGGAATTTACCAACTCTATAATTCAATTTATTCTTTTGGGCTTCTTGTTCGGTAATTCCTACACCTGCTAATTCGGGTTTAGTATAAACACAAAATGGGATGGTATTAAAATCAATATGAGCATATTTGCCACAAATACTGTCTGCAACTGCAATCCCTGCACTAGATGCTTGATGAGCCAATTGAATCCCATTTGTGCAATCTCCAATAGCGTAAATATTTTCAATGTTTGTTTTAAATAATTCATCTGTTTCAATGCCTTTATTACTAAACTTAATGCCTAATTGCTCTAATCCTATGTCTTCAATGTTAGGTCGTCTGCCTGTTGCCATTAAAACAAGGTCAGAATTAACATAAAATGATCTATCCCCTGTATCTATTTCTGACCTGAGTTCTTTTCCATTTTTAGAAATGCTCATTACTTTTGTATTTTTATATATATTGACATTTTTCTCTTTTAAACTTTCTTCAAGGTAAGATACTATTTCATAATCCATATTTGCTACTAAATTAGGTAGCATTTCTACAATTGTAACTTTGGTTCCAAGGTTAGAATATATATTTGCAAATTCTACTCCTATGACTCCTCCGCCTATAATTAATATGCTGTCAGGGATATAATCAATCTTAAGCAATTCATCACTTGTAAATACATTCTCTAATTTATTTCCTTCAATTGGTATAATCGTTGGCCTTGAGCCAGTTGCAATTACAATTCTATCAAATTTCAAACATTTTATACCATAAGGGGTCGTAATCTCTATTTCGTTGTTGTTAATCAGTTTTCCTCTGCCATTTATAAATTCTATATTGTTAGAATCAAATAGAGATTTAACCCCTTCAACTAGTTGAGTTACTACTAAGTTTTTCCTTGTACTCAACAACTCGTAATCAATTTTTAAATTATCCATTTTTAATCCCAATGAAGAACTCTCATTGTTTAATAAATGAAATATTTCTGTTGAATGAAGTAAAACTTTAGTTGGTATGCATCCTTTATTCAAGCACACTCCACCTATATGTTTGTCTTCAATGACTGTTACCTCAGCTCCTAATTGAGCCAATCTAATTGCGCATACATATCCACCAGGTCCAGCTCCTAATACAGCTACTTTCATCTAATCACCTCACTAGCATAGCTATTGGGTTCTCAAGAGCTAGTTTTAATTTTTGTAAAAATTGAGCTGCTACTGCTCCGTCAACCGTCCTATGATCAGCTGTTAAAGACAAATTCATAACTGGTGTTACATAAATTTGTTCATTTTTAACTATTGCTTTGTCAATTATGGCATTTATTCCTAAAATAGCTGACTGTGGCTGATTAATTATAGGTGTAAAACTTTCTACGCCAAACTTCCCAATATTTGTTATTGTAAATGTTCCACCATCTAGCTCATCCGTTGTCAATTGATTCGTCTTTGCTCTGTAAGTGAGATCTTTTATTTCTAAAGAAATCTGTTTTAAAGATTTGATGTGACTATTTTTGACAACTGGAACTAATAACCCTTCTTCTAATGCTACTGCTACACCCATATTTACATAGTTTCGTGTTATTATCTCTTCCCCATCAATAGAGCTATTTAGAAGTGGAAAATCTAATAGTACTGCTGAAGTTATTTTTACAATCAGATCGGTGTAAGTAATTTTATATTCTTTTGATATTTCTTCCTTTATTTCCTTTAATTTTGTCACGTCAATAGGAATAGTATAATTTACAGTTGGTGCTGTAAATGCACTTTGAGACATTCTCTCGGATATGATTTTTCTCATCGTGCTCATTGGAATTCTCTTATCAATTGGTTGAACTATATTTTCATATGCTTTGTTGAGGTTATACCTCAATACATCTTCTTTATTAATTCTCTCATCTTTATTTAATTCAGCAATGTCTACTCCAGCACTTTCGGCAATTACCTTAGCAGTAGGAGTCATCTTAATCTGATTTTTATTTTCTAATACCTTTTCTATGTCTTCAAGCACTATTCTTCCGTTTGGACCTGAACCTTTTATCTTTGTAAAATCTATCTTGTTCTCTATAGCAAGTTTTTTTGCTACAGGTGAAATCTTTACTTTTTCTTCAGATTTTGTTTCTACTTCAACAGATTTTATTGGTGTTTTATCATCTTTTTCTTGCATAGGTTCTGTATTTGGTTTTACTTCTATTAAATTAGAAATATCTTCTCCTGCATTTCCAATAATAGCTACTGGTTTTAAACAATCTACAGTGCTGTTTTCGTTTTCTATAATTTTTAATAATAGACCTTCTTCATCGGCTACATAATCATTTGTCAATTTGTCAGTTTCTATACTAAATAATTTATCTCCTTTTTTTACTTCTTCATTTTCTTTTTTATACCATTTTACTATTTTCCCTTTTTTCATTGTTAAACCTAGTTTTGGCATTACAATAATTTTAGCCATGACAATCCCCCTTATTTACAAGCAAAGAATCCTATTTCTTGTGCAGATTCAATAGTCTTTCTTATGTTCACCCTTATGGGTCCATTTCTAGTTATCTTAAATCCATATGACTCGCCAATCTTAAATGGAATTTCCCTTTCACCATCGAGAGCCATAATTCCGTTGAAATCAAATTCTAAATCAAATCTTTCATCGACTTTGTGGATTGTAGGTTCATCAAGTTTTATAGTTTTCATGGTCCCAGCAGCAATTGGTGCTAGATAATATTTGTCTCCAACATTTAAATTTACACAGGCTCCAAAATCATCTTTATCTGATATTATTTTTCTTACACCTACTATAGTTGAAAATCCAATAGCAGCAGGATGAGCATTAGACACTATTACTTTTACAATATCTTCTTCATTCCATATCGCTCTAGATCCTACATATGTCTGCTTAGATATAACACAGTCTACCAAGGCTATATCCAATAATTTTGATCCTTTATAAATCTCTATTCTCTTATCTCTAATACATGAGTTGTATTTGTCGCACATGTTTGTTGCAATAGCTGATGCAGCCATACCAGCTACAGTGCCTTCTATCATCCTTGGGTATACATTGTTAGTACCAGTTGAAATGCCAATAACTGGAATATTAGAATTCCCTTTAGCTACTGCTCTTAAAGTACCATCCCCACCTAAAACCACTATTACACCTACTTCTAGTTCCTCGAGCAGTTCAGCTGCTCTGATTGTGTCATTTAAGTTTCCTTGAATTTTCATACTTAAAATATCAACTGGTATTTTAAGTTCCTTTGATAATTTTAAATCCTCTATAGCCTTATGCCCTATTAAAAAGGTATCAGGCATTATATATATATTCTCTACCCCAGTACCTTGTGATGCTAAAATTATTCTCTTAACTATATTAATTTTCTCATTGTTATCAACAACAGTAGCATGAGATACTAATCTTCTTATATCTTTGCCTGAAGCTGGATTTGCTATTATTCCAATTGTTTTCATCTTATCCCCTCTTTAGAGAAGCAACTTAAAGTTGCTTCTCTTAGAACATTTTTTTTGCTGCTTTAACTATATCTCCCGCATTAGGTACATAATAATCTTCAAGAACAGGTGAGAATGGCACAGGAGAATTTACTGAACAAACCCTTATTATAGGTGCATCTAAATTGTCAAAGCATTCTTCAGCAACTATTGCGGAAATTTCGCCAGCAAAGCTACCCCTCTTGTTTTCTTCTGTTACAATGATTAATTTGTTTGTTTTTTCAACAGAATTAAATAGAGTTTCTTTGTCAAATGGGAACAGAGTTCTTGGATCAATAACTTCTACCTCTATTCCTTCCTTAGCTAATTCTTCTGCTGCATTCAATGCTTCATAAACCATTTTCCCTGTTGCTACTACAGTTAAGTCTTTTCCTTCTCTTTTTACATCTGCCTTGCCAAATTCTATTGGTTTCGAATTTTCATCAACATCGCCTTTAATACCATACAGTAATTTGTGTTCAAGAAAAATTACAGGGTTATCATCTTCTATTGCTTTGAGCATAAGCCCATATGCATCATTAGGGGAACTTGGATATACAACTTTAAGCCCTGGAATATGAGCTAGCCATGCTTCTAATGACTGAGAGTGCTGTGCAGCTGCTCTAGTTCCAGCTCCTAGTGGAAGTCTAACAACCATTGGCAATTTAATCTTACCGCCTACCATGTATCTCATTTTTGCAGCTTGGTTTACCAGTTGATCTGCGCCAACAGTTGCAAAATCTATAAACATCAATTCTGCTATTGGTCTAGTACCAGTTGCTGCAGCGCCAACAGCACATCCAATTATGACACCTTCTGATATAGGAGTATCACGAACTCTCTCTGCTCCAAATTCATCGAACATTCCTGCAGTAACTCCAAAGCATCCTCCGAATGCGCCGACATCTTCACCCATAACAAATACCGTAGGGTCTTCCCTCATCTTCTTAGTCATTGCTTCTCTAATTGCTTCCATCATGCTTAGATTCTTCATTTTTCTACCTCCTCTACTATATCAGTATAGATGTCTTCGACAACAGACTCTATTGGAGGCCATGGACTCTCCTCAGCAAATTTAATGGCTTCTTTTATTTCATCGTTGATTTGTCTGTCTATTTCGTTTAATTCTTCCTTGCTCAAAATATTATTATCAAGCATATAATTTACCAATCTAGGTAATGGATCTTTGCTCATCCACTCAGCTACTTCTTCAGCAGGTTTGTATTTAGCAGGATCGCCTTCAAAATGTCCATGGTGTCTATAAGTTTTGCATTCTATCAAGCTTGGCCCTTGCCCATTTCTTGCTCTTTCAATAGCTTCATTAGCTGCTTCATAAACAGCAAATACATCATTTCCGTCAACTACAACTCCTGGTATGTTATAAGCTACAGCTCTATCTGCTATATCTTGGATAGCTTGGTGTCTCGATTGATGCATTGAAATCCCATATAGATTATTTTCACAAACAAAGACTACTGGCAATCTCCAAATACTTGCAAGATTTAGTGATTCATGAAAAGTTCCTTGATTTGTTGATCCATCTCCAAAAAAGCATGCACATACTTGATCAGTTCCTCTTAATTTAGCGCTAAGTCCAGCTCCAGTTGCAATATTTTGACCTGCACCAACAATTCCATTTGCCCCAATTATTCCTTTTGTAGCATCTGCAATGTGCATAGATCCACCTTTGCCCTTGCAATAGCCAGTTTGTCTACCATATAATTCTGCCATCATGTACTTGACATCTCCACCTTTGGCTATTATATGGCCATGACCTCTGTGAGTACTTGTAATATAGTCATCTTCTCTAAGGTTTGCACATACTCCAGTAGCTACTGCTTCTTCGCCAATATACAAGTGTACAAACCCGTGGATTTGCCCTTCAGCAAATAATTTACTTGCATTGGTTTCAAATTCTCTGATTCTCTTCATCGTCTTATACATTTCTATTATCTTAGTATTATTGAGTTCCAACAAAATCCCCTCCTTACTTAATCACTACCTCTACACATGCTAACGCAGCTTCTATCGTATCATCTTTGTCTCCAAATTCAGGAATATATAATCCTGAAACCGAGAGACCACCCTTTGTCACAATCACCTCCTTTTCGCCAACAGGCAAGCTCTCTTTTACTTTTTCTATATCTACCTCATCAGGTCTTGAAACAGCTACGGTTGCTTTAACTTTTATGCCATCACTTAAATCAGTTATGTTCAATATCTCAACAAGTCCGCTTAGACATGATCGTGAAACAGCATCTTTCACAGCCTTTTGTGCAGCCTTTGTAACATCTTGTCCATGAAAATCACAACCCATTCCAAACTCAATGATAAATCTTTTCATTAACTCACCTCCATAAATCTTTTAACAATATAATATGCAATTTTCATGCCAGTTTATTTATCTATTTAAAGTGTTAATTAACTCAATGATAAAATTAATAAAATAAAAAAATTCCCAACAATGGGAATTAAAATCTCATTGTTGGGAATTTTCATCTGTACTCCTTAGGATTTATGTCCAATAATTTCAATTTACGGTATATTGTGGATTTACTCATATCTAAAATCTCACATGCCTTTAATACATCTCCTCCTGTCTTTGACAATACATTTTTTAAAATATGTTCTTCGGTTGTTCGTATTGAAGTAAAATCCAAATCTTCTTTTTCATTTTTATTTTTGCTTCCTAATAATATTTCCTTGGGTAGACATTCTGATGTAATAACATTGCTTTCACATAAGTAAAATGCTCTCTCTATAATATTCTCAAGTTCTCTTACATTCCCATACCATGGGTATAAGTTCAAACAGTCTAAAAATTTTTTTGAAAAAGTTTTGTAAGTATTATTAGTCTTATTAAGTCTAGATAAGAAGTGTTGAGCTAATAAGAACACATCCCCTTCTCTTTCTCTTAGAGGTGGAATATATACTCTGAAAACATTTATCCTATAATATAAGTCTTCTCTAAAATTCTTTTTCTTAACTTCTTCTAAAAGATTTCTATTGGTTGCCGCAATTATTCTTACATCAATTTTTTTAGGCCATTTGCCGCCTATTCTGGTGACAGTAAAATCGTCTAAAACCCTTAATAGCTTCGCCTGAAAATCTAAGGGCAACTCACCTATTTCATCTAAAAATATGGTTCCCTCATTTGCTAGTTCAAATTTTCCTATTTTCCCTTCCTTATTTGCTCCAGTAAAGGCTCCTTTCTCATATCCAAACAATTCACTTTCAAATAGATCTTTTGGTAGTGATGCACAATTTATTGCGACAAAAGGACCATTACTTCTACTGCTCATATTGTGTATCGCGTGAGCAAACAATTCTTTACCAGTTCCACTTTCCCCTTCGATGAGAACACAACCTTTTGTACGTGCAAATTTTTGCGCCTCTTTAATTGCCTTTCTTAGAGTATCACTGTTTGTAACTATATCATCAAATGTATAAATTGCTTTATTGCCATATACAGAATTGACTGTATGTTGAACTGTTTTCATCTCTTTAAATGATATTGCCATGCCTTTTGTTTTTTCTCCAATATTTATATTAGAAACTTTTACACTACATGGGATCTTTTTCTCATCTATAATAAAAACCCAATCTATTCTATCCAAAAATGCTTCAGTGTGTTTAAATATTCGAGTCCCTAGTATATTTCTAATATCTAAATCTATAAGTCTATCAGATTCAACGCCTAATATTTTTTCTCCAGATTTATTAACAAGTTTTATTTTGTAATCGTCAGTCACTATTATCATACCATCAGATACCGCTTCAACAGTTGAACTTAAAATCGCATGAGTTTGAGACAATAACAGTTGATTGTCTATAGAATAACTTGCAGCAACAACTATTCCTAAAGTATGAGTATGTGCCTTCTCAGAATGCCCTGACATATCAATGCACCCTATTATATCGCCACTTGGATTATGTATTGGTGCTGCAGAACATGTCCAATTATGGTGACTTTTGCAATAGTGTTGCGCTCCAATTATCTGAATAGGTTTGTTTTCCCATAAAGATGTACCTATCGCGTTTGTCCCTACATACTCTTCTGACCATATAGCTCCTGGAACAAAGTTGAGTTTTTTAGTCTCATTTAAAATACTCTCTTCTCCTATTACTTCTAAAATAAGACCATTCCTATCAGTTAAAACAAGTGCAAATCCTGTTCCCATAACGAGATCATTTAAATTTTGCATGATTGGCAATGCAATAGAAATCAGCTCTTTGTTTTTTTCCCTTTCTTTTTCTAATTCTTCTTTAGCAATAAGTTTCCCTTCTCCTAAATTATAGTTCACTGACTTTTCCTTGCATCTCAACCATGATTTTTTAACAAATTCCTCTACATCATCGTTTATAATCCCATTTACAACAAAATCTTTCCAATCTTTTTTATATTTCTCTAGTAATTCATCGTTCATCAATTTCACCTCTAATCTCAACAAACTTTGTATTCCCATTAACATCTAATATGGCAGTATAAATAGCATTTGAATTATCATTAATTCCATGTTCCAAACACGCACTTATTAGGGGATGAAATTTTTTTAGCTTAATCTCTTCAATTTCTACAAAGGTCAAATCTCCTTCATCATTCGCAATGACTTTATTAGTTTTAATTGATCCAAAATATATGTAATTTATATATATGCTATCTTCATAGTTTAATGCTACGTATTTCAAATTGATTGAATCAATAACATTACTATCCAACCCAGTTTCTTCATATATCTCTCTTAAAATAGCTACATTTGGAGTTTGAAATTCGTTGCTCTCAATGTGTCCACCAACACCATACCACATTCCTGGTGCTATTTTTGCTTCCTCACTCCTTTTTTGCAACAAAAAAGAATTGTTGTATCTTAAAAAAGCTGTAACAAAATAATTGATTAACATAATCATCACCATTTTATTTATACCCTTTTTTTTAAATCAAAATAAAAAAAATTCCTAATATTTCATCTTTTTAAGATGAAATATTAGGAAAGTAAATTACAAACTTTTTATTTTATTAATTCTAATGCACTTTGTGGTACATATGTCTTTATACCGTTGTATACCACTACTCCTTCAAGCTCTTTCTCTTCACCATTTACATAAGCAATATTCTTATTTATTGGCAATTTAATTGTTGTATCGTCCTTTGTAACAACGATAGTGTCAATTAATTGTTAGTTTTATTGAAAGTATAAATTTGTTATAATAGTTTTATACTAATTCGGAGGTACAAAATGAAAAAGAAATTTATAATTTATTTTATCTTGCTTTCATTAGTTTTAACATCATGTACTTATGATCACTCTGATGAAACAACAGTAATAGAAAATGGCGATGATCTGAGTAACGAGTTGATTTATTTTATCATGACTGATAGATTTTATGATGCTGATCAAAGCAACAATTACGATGTAGACAAGACTGATTTAAAAAAGAGACATGGAGGAGATTTAAAAGGCGTCATAGAAAAATTGGATTATATTAAATCTCTCGGTGCCACAGCTATTTGGCTAACACCTGTTATGGAAAATGGAAAAGATGGTTACCATGGATACTGGATTAATGACTTTTATAAAGTTGATCCTTACTTAGGCACTATGGATGATTTGAAATTACTTGTTGATGAAGCTCATAAAAGAGATATGAAAGTTATTTTAGACTATGTAGTAAATCATGTAGGGTATGATTCACCATGGTTAAATGATGAGAATTACAAAGACTGGTTTAATGAAAATCAAGAAATTTTTAACTGGAATGATCAAACGCAAGTTGAAAAAGGGTGGCTAATGGGGTTACCTGATTTAAACTTTGACAATCCTGAAGTTGTTGATTTCTTTTTAGAAAACTCATTGTGGTGGATAGAAGAAACAGGAATAGATGGCTATAGATTGGATACTGTAAAACACGTACCAAAAGAATTCTGGGTTAAATTTACTTCAAATATTCTAGAGAATTACCCTGATTTCTACTTTTTAGGAGAAGTTTGGTCTGAAAATATACATTATATTAAACAATATGAAGATACTGGTATAACAGGTTTCACTAATTATCCACTCTACAAAGCTATAACTACTACCTTCAATGAGTACGGAAAATCTAGCAAATTGAAAAATGCCATAAAAGCTGATTTGGAAGTCTTTAACAATTCAAAAAATGCCCTATTTATTGACAATCATGACAATCCAAGGTTTATATCAAAACACAGAAATTTTGCAGATGAGTACTATAAACAAGCTTTGACTTTTATTATGACATATCCTCAAATACCTGTGATATACTATGGGACTGAAATTGGCATGGAAGGAAAAGAAGACCCTCTAAACCGAACCGATATGGAATGGGAAAAAACGGAAAACTCTTCTAAGTTAGAGTATTTTAAGTTCCTTTCAGAATTAAGAAATAGAGAAGTCATAATGAGCGGAGAATTTTTGTTATTAGAAACAGATGATGATTGCATAGCTTATCAGTATTTGGATGGTAAAGACAGCATTATAATAGTCATGAATTTAAAAAATATTGAGAAAAACATTCAATTAAAAGTTAATGGAGATTTCATTAAGCTACATGAATATGGGGATAATAATGATGAAGCTAAAATTTCTAATGGGAATATAAATATAAATCTGCTCCCATTAGAAATCAAAATATTTTCAATTTCTAAATTTTAGTGTGAATGTTTGTGATGAATATCCGGAGTATGCGGATGAGAATGAACCAGCTTTTCATGTTTGTGCTCATGAGAATGATATCCTTTAACCTCATAATTGTGAACGTGATTATGATGTAAATCATCATGCTTATGAGCATGTTCATGCACTAGTTCTTTATGTTCATGTTCGTGTTCGTGATTTTCTGCTATAGTGAAGTAAACTCCAATAATCATAATAGCCAACGCAAAAATAAATCTCAGGTTGATTGCTTCATCAAACAATATCCAAGAAGTTAAAACTCCAATGAATGGTGCTATAGCGTAATATGAACTCGTCCTAGCAGCCCCTAAGTCCCTTTGCGCTCTTATATACATATAAATGCTAAGTCCATACGCAATAAATCCCAAAAACAATGCTGCAATTATATAAGTGTAATTTAATTCAATTGCTTGTAAATACATAGCAATAATTAATGCACCTAATCCCGAACCCAAACCTTTTATGATAACTATATCTATAGGATTTTTAATTGAAAGTTTTCTTGTATAATTGTTCTCAAGCCCCCATGAAACAGTCGCTAGTAAAACAAATATTGCTCCAACAGATAAACTAATTTCACCAAGTGTATCAATCGATAATATAATCGAAGATAATGTTATCAATCCAATTGCTAGCCACATTTTCTTTCCTATTTGTTCATTAAATATTATCAGAGCAATAACTGAAGTAGCTACTATTTCAAAGTTATTAAGTAATGATACAGTAGAAGGACTTGTTCTCACAAGTCCAATCATTAGGAGTATGGGAGCTAATATGTCTAATACTACCATCGCAACTATATATGGAAAATCTTTTTTATCTAAACTTGCCTCACTCTTAGATTTTACATTCAATGTTAGTAGTTTTGTTGATAGCATACCAAATCCAGCACCTAAATACAATAAAGCTGATAAAAAAGTAGGCGAAAGAACATCTAATAATATCTTAGAAAAAGGTGTACTAATTCCATAAAAGGCTGCAGCTAGTATTGCATAAAATACAGCATTAATAAATTTGTTATCATTCTTTTTCATATCTTTATCCTTTTATTTTACGATTTTTATTCTTCATCTCATACATTCTTTTATCTGCAATTCTTATTAATTCATCTAAGGATGTGGAGTCCTCACCGAATGTAGCTATACCATAACTAAAAGATACGATTATCGTTCCACTATCAACCACGATTGAACTCTGTTCCATATTTTCCAATAACTCGTTAAGTCTAATAGTTAAGCTATCATAATCAGTATTTAAAAATATTGCGATAAATTCATCTCCAGCATATCTTGCGAAAACGTCACTTCTCCTAATAATTACTGATAACCTTTTGGCAAAAGTTTTTATTGCCTCATCACCAGCCAGATGTCCAAAATTGTCATTGATGTACTTGAGATTATTCAAATCAAACATCACTAAATGGAATGTTTCATTATACCTTGCAGCTCTTTCTTTAAAGCTCTCAAACAGCTGAGTGAAATAACTTCTGTTGTAAACTCCTGTAAGTGAATCATGAGTTGCTAAATAGAAGTTAGCATGATTCATTATATAGTTACTAATTGCAATTTCAGTGTTAGTTTGAATGAATTCCATCAATTTTAAATCTTTTTCATCGAATGCATTTTCATAAATTGCATCGAGATTTATGCAGCCATAAAATACATTTTTTACATATAAAGGAGCTACTATAGAAGATTTAATATAATATTCTCCTTCAGTAGTTTCCAATGGCACAAATATCTCAAAATTTGATACATCGTTAATCAAAGCGACAGTATCTAATTTTCCATTTGTAGCCCTGTAAATAAAACTTTCTTCTATGGGTAAAGAAAATTCGTTTATTTCAGTGCTTCGATAACCTCTGTGAGCTACTACTTTTAATTCGTTATCCTCTTTTATCATTACACTACCTAATTTTGCATGTTTAATTGCTTTTAATGATTCAGTTAAGATTAAGTCATAAATCTCATTTATTTCTCTATTTGTATTTGCTGCTCTATTTATCGCCAACATTGATTCAGTTGTAATTGCAATTGTAGTGATTTCGTCTTGTGCAACTTCCATTTTCTTTAATAATTCGTTTTTATTAGTCAGCAATTCATTAATAGTTTTACGCACTTCATAGAGAAGATCATCATCTTCGTTGATTCTATAATCGACATCTAATCGCATCGGAATATTCAAAATGTCGTCAACTAATTCTTCAACTGGGCGAATGATATTTCGCCTTTGAAATATGATAAAAACAAAAATCACAATTAAAAGAACCGATGCAAATATCATAAAAATGAGCATCAATTGCTGTCCAGTTTTCAAAGTGCCAGTAACAGGAACAAAATTAACAAGAAACATATCTAAACTTTCAATATAATAATATGATAAAAACCCTTGATTTTCTTCGTACTTCATGTTTTCAATAAATTTCTCGCTGTTAGGCTTAAACTCTGGAAATATTTCAAAAATAGTAATTTTGTCCTCGGATTTATTAACATTATTAGCGTCGTATCCTATTACAACCCCATTTGAATCAACAAGAAAAGATACTCCTTCATCATCACTGCCATATGGATTTAATATCTGAGAAATTGTGCTCAAATCTATGTCAGCTGCAATAACTCCCTTCAATTCTCCAGCTTTATCATAAAAAGGTCTCGCAATGGTAATGGTCGATTTATCTAAATATGCGTCATGATATACTTCAGTGTAGACTAATTTTTTTCCCTTTGCAGCTTCTACATACCATGGTCTTTCAGTCACTATATAATCTGATGGTTGATTCCAATCTTCTCCAGCTAATAGTTCACCATCCGCCATTCCTATATAAACGGCAGTAAACTGCTCCCTTTCTTTCATTAATACCTCTAGATACTTTTTAATATCTTCTCTTGATGGTTCGATTTTAATAAAAGAAGCAATATCTTCAACAATTTGCTCTTGCACTTTAAAAGTAGATTCTACTAGCTTTATTTTGCTCTCTGTTTCAAATAATGCTCTTGATTTAACCTGATTTTCGATTGCATTGGAAAAATAATTATAGCCCAAAAAAGCCGATAAAGTTATAAAAACAGCTAATAAAAGTGCATAAATATAAAATTTTTTTGAGAGTTTATTCATATTTAAACCTACCATATTTTTTTAAATATCAAGTCCTAAAAATTGTTTGACAACAAGTCCAATTAAAAACGATACTGCAGCAACTCCTAAACTAACGGATGCCATTTCCTTAAATTTATGTTTGAAGGATAAATCTTTAGCTATAGATATATAATAATTAAATGCAGCAATTATCCCTACTACTAATGCAAGCATTATAATTAAGGCTATAGTATAGCTTTTTTCTGGCAAAATCGCATATGGTATTAATAGGGCTAATACTGTAATTAGATAAGCGATGCCAGTGTAGCTGGCAGATTTTAAAGGATTCTTGCCACCTTCATTTTTAGTTGATAAATATTCTGAAGATGCCATGGATAATGTTGCTGAAATTCCTGCAATAAGACCCGCTAACAATATTAGTCTATTGTTTTGCATAGCAAAAGTCCATCCAGCAAGACTTCCTGTAAATTCAACCAAAGCATCATTTAATCCTAAAACAATGGATCCGACATATTGTAGCCTTTCTTCATCTATCATTGCTAACAATTCTATCTCATGTTCGTCTTCTTCTCTCAAAATAATGTCAATATCAGACACACTTTCTCTTAATTCATCTATAAATTCTTTAGTAGCCATCTGATTAAATTCGTTTAATCGTTTTTCCATAATTTTAGCAGTAAAAGTATAACCTAATAATTTGCCAAGTAGAACATACCATCTAACTTTATGCATATTAGGTTTAACATCAACTTTTGTATACTCTTTCCATATTTCATAATGTCTGGATTCTTCATCTGCAATTTTTTTAAGAACTTCTTTATCATGTTCATTTTTTATGCTATTTAAAAGCCTTAAATATACTTCTCTCTCGAGCAATTCATCAGATTGCATCTTTTTAACTGTATTAAGAAAATCTGACTCTTTCACTAAACCACCCCCTAAAAAGTTAGGATATAATTATTAATTATATCCTAATAAGCGCTAATATTCTACACATTTGTTGTTATACATCTAAAATTTTCTGAAATTCTATTACTTTTTGTTAATTTCCCTTTACTTATTTTTTAGCTCTAAAAGTTTTATCTCTCTTACTCTCTGCAATAACTTCATGTATAAGTCTATTTTCATCATTAAAAGATTTAAACAAAGATATTTGTTCTACCATATAGCTAAAATCAGTAAAGTCTATTTTCTCCAATTTATCTCTTAGTACTACATTCCTACCGAGTGTTATATGTGGGGTATAGTCTCTCTCTTGAACTTTTAAATCCATTTGTTTAAGTCTATAGTGAATATCATTGTATAATCTTGATAAATCCTCATTTTCTTTAACCCCTAACCAATATATGTCTCCATGTTTATTATGAAATACACCTAAACCACTAATTGCAATCTCAAAAGGATCAAAGTGAGTATTAAATATCATTTTTTGTATTTCTTTCACCTTTTCGTCTAGAACATCTCCCAAAAATTTAATTGTCAAATGAATGTGTTCTTTATGAACAAATCTTCCTTTTAAAGATTGATCCTTTAAGGAGTTTACTTCTTTGTAGATATTATTTAAAGTTTTCTCATCGAAATTTACAGCGATGAAAAGTCTCATATTTTTAAATCAAATCCTTGTTTTTTAATCACTTTTAGAATTTCTTGCCTTTTTATAGCTGGATTATTAAGTTTAGCCACTATTTGATCAGAAAAAGAATCTACTCTCTTATTAGCATCCCTTAAATCATAGTACTCAGTCATTTGTCTATCATATTCTTCAATTTCTTTTAAATAACTATCAAAAACTGTATAGTTGTCTTCGAATAACCTCAAACTCATATCCATACGAGGTTTTAGCTGTGGTTCTTGATTTGGATACCCAACTCCTAGCCCAACTACAGGAAACGTCAACTCTGGTAAATGAAATATGTCAATTACTTTTTGTGGGTCATTTAAAATGCTTCCAAAATATACTGTTCCTAATCCCATTGATTCAGCAGCGACAACAAGATTTTGTGCAGCTAAGCATGCATCAGTAAAACCTTGAAAAAATCTATCCATATCTCTTGCATTTTCAATTTTTCCGCCCTTTTCTTTTGCTATCATCATATTTCTAAACTGATCAACTATAAATATAAGTAACTCTGGAGTTCTCTTGACATATTCTTGATTACAAATTTCTGCTATTGATGCTTTTTTATCATTGTCTTTAACTCGAATAATTGAACATGTCTGCATTCCATTAGATGTAGGGGTTCTTCTTACTACCTCCATTAGAGTCTTAAAAGTTTCTTCAGGGATTCTTTCATCCTTAAATTCCCTAATTGTCCTATGATCTAGCTGTTTTTTAACTGTTTCATTCATTAAAAATCCCTCCAAAATTTAGAATAAGGAGCATATACTCCTTATTAATAATACCCTAAATATATGAATTCAATATTCCAAAACTAAAAATGCCAGTAAACATTATAATTAAATATAATCCAATTCCAATTAACCAGAATAGTATGCTAGCTTTGAAGTAATTTGCTTTACTAGGTTTAGTATTGCTTCCAAATGCCCAAACAAATGTCATTACTATATTTACTACAGGAATTAAAAGTATAAGCATTGTTATAATCCACTCTTTTGTAGTTACTACATCGTCTTTTACTGGGTAAACATTTTGAGAATTGTCCATATTTTACCTCCTAAACATATTTGTTTGTGTAATACCCATATATTCCAAAAATATAACATTTATTATTAGTACTCAAAATCCAATCCACTTAAAGCAATAAAAATCTGTGAAGGTAAATAAAAAAACCACATAAGTCTAAGTGATAAATCACTCAAAATGTATAAAAAAATATTAGCTGTGTTAAGTGGTACTACATTGTATATCGCTACATTGATATCACATAATAAAAATAGTATAAACCCTGCTACGAGTAAAGAGCTATTTATTAATGGGAATTTATTATGTCTATAAACATCCAAAGCTCTCAATAAATTAGAGAGTAAATTTGCAAAATAAAATAAGCTTACAAAGACGATTAAATCAATTTCATAAGGTGTATCTAGAAATACAGAGTACAAAGTTATTGTGATGATTAAATAACTTATATATCTAATAAAAATAACTTTTGTTTTATTCTTCTCCATTCTAATCCCATGGATTAAATGTGCCAAAGAAAATATCCCAATTCCAATGATGTAATTGTTTCCTTCAAAAAGTAAGAAATAATCTGAAATAATGGTTAAAATCATCGCTAAGTTCAATAGATTAATATCTTTTATGGAAATTGAATGTTTTCTTTCCACAAAAGTTAATACTCCAACTAATACAATGCCTATGAATTTTAGATAGTTTGAATAAATGAACAAATTGCTATAAAAAATATCCATTATCATAAAACTAACATAAACTGCAAATAAAATAATAAGTATGGTTTTTATCTCTAAATAAGTTCTCTTAGTCATTTCTCCCCTCTAAGTAAAAACAGGGCAAGAGCCCTGTTAAGAATTTCTGTTTCTTGTCACTACATCAAATACTACGGCTAATATTAAAATAGCTCCTCTTATGATATATTGATATGATATTCCTACACCCATAAGGTTCATACCATTAGATAATGAAGCCATTACTAAAGCTCCTATTATTGAGCCAGTAACTTTTCCAACTCCTCCTGCAGCAGAAACTCCACCAACATATGCAGCAGCTATGGCGTCAAGCTCAAATCCCATACCAGCGGTAGTGGTAGCTGACTGTAGTCTAGATGTATAGAGTATTCCAGAAAGTGCTGATAACATACTCATGGAAGCAAATACAAAATAAGTAATGTTTTTTACATTTATTCCACTTAATGCTGCTGCTTCGGGATTACCTCCGACAGCATAAATGTGCCTTCCTAGAACTGTTTTATTGGTTAGATAATTATATAATGCTGTTACAATTAATACTATTACCACTGTCCAAGAAAGTCCATTGTATCGTGCAAGTATCCAAGTAATGTATCCTATCATCGCTGAAACTAAGACTAGCTTCAATGTAAATATAGGCATTGAAGGCACTTCAAAGTTATAATTTAATTTTTTATTTCTATTTCTAAATTCACTTATAATGTACAAACATATGCCTAGAATTCCAATCACTAGCGTCACAACATGAATTCCTTCAATGTTAATAAAAGGGAAATCAGGAATAAATCCATTTCCTATATTATTAAAAGTTTGATTTTTTATTATAATAGTTCCTGTCTGATTTGTAACTTGTAATAATGCTCCTCTAAATATCATCATGCCTGCAAGTGAAACAACAAATGCTGGAACTCCTACCTTTCCGACTAAAAAACCATTAAATAAACCAACGACTATGCCTAGAACCAAAACAATTGGTATTGCAACAAATATCGACATATTGTATCTTGTCAAAAGAATTGCAACAATTGCTCCTGCAAAACCTGCTAAATAACCTACTGATAAATCTATATGGCGAATTACAATTATCAAAGTCATACCAACTGCTAATACTGCTATATATCCCACAGAATTTATTAAGTTACTTATATTTCTAGGTGATATAAATACGCCATCAGTTAAAATACTAAAGCCAATTATTATTGCGAATAACGCTATAAACATTCCGTAATCTCTTATATTCTCTTTAAGCATTTTTTTTAAGTCACTAAAAAACATTTTAGATTACCTCCTCATGCGAATATTAGATTGTTGCATACTCCATTATTTTATCTTGATTTGCTTCTTCAATTGGTAATTCTCCTGTTATCTTGCCTTGCGACATAATATATATTCTATCACTCATACCCAAAATTTCTGGTAGCTCTGAAGATATCATTATTATACACATTCCTTGACTGACTAAATCATTTATAATATTATATATCTCAAATTTAGCGCCTACATCTATTCCTCTTGTTGGTTCATCTAAAATCAAAACTTTCGGCATCGTAAATAGCCATTTTGCCAAAGATACTTTTTGTTGATTCCCACCAGAAAGGTTCTGCACTTTTTGTTCAATTGAAGGAGTCTTTATATTCAACGTTTTTCTATATTCATCTGCTACTGTTATCTCTTTATTTTCGTCAATTACTCCACTTCTAGCAATAGCTCTCAAGTTTGCAAGGGTAGTATTTTCTTTAACGTCTTGAATTAGTATTAGTCCTTCCCCTTTTCTATCCTCCGTAACATATGCAACTCCCGCTTTAATAGCATCATAAGGAGTTTTAAAATTCATGAGTTTACCTTCTACGTATATTTCACCACTAACCTTGTATCCTTTTGGATTTCCAAAAATACTATATGCGAGTTCAGTTCTTCCGGCTCCCATAAGCCCCGCAATTCCAACTACTTCGCCTTTTCTTGCATAAATATTTACATCTTTTAAAATATGTTTTGATGTAGTTTGATCAATAGCATTTAAATTTCTTACCTCAAATATTGTGTCACCAATATTTTTAACTTTTCTCTTTGGAAATACGTCTGCTATTTCCCTTCCAACCATATTTTTTATGAGAACTGGTTCAGAGACTTCTTCTTTGTGTGCATCTAAAGAACATATAGTTTTCCCATCTCTAAGTACAGTCACAGTATCTGCTACTTGGATTACTTCTTTAAGTTTATGTGATACCATGATAGAAGTTATTCCTTCTTTTTTTAGTTCAATTAATAAATTTAGTAGATTCTCAGCATCATCGTCATTTAGTGCTGCTGTTGGTTCATCTAATATAAGCAATTTAACATCTTTGCTGAACGCTTTTGCAATTTCAATTAGCTGCATTTTCCCAACGCCGAGATATTTTACTTTCATTTCAGGGTTAATATTTAACCTGACCTTCTCTAACATTTTTTTTGATTGTAAAATAGTTTCATTCCAGTCTATATTTATGCCATTTTTTATTTCATGTCCTAAATATATGTTTTCATAAACTGTCATCTCAGGAACCAATGCTAGCTCTTGATAAATTATAGCAATACCAGCTTTTTCACTATCCTGAATGCTTTGAAATTTTTGTACTTGTCCATTTAAGATAATTTCTCCATTGTATGATCCATATGGATAAACGCCTGATAATATTTTCATTAAAGTTGATTTACCTGCACCATTTTCACCAACTAGGCAATGTATTTCTCCTCTTTTAACTTTAAAATTAACATTATCTAATGCTTTAACCCCTGGAAATTCTTTGGTAATATTTCTCATCTCAAGTATATAATCTGAGTTATTTACACTGTCCATAAAAACAACCCCTCTTTTAAATAAGTCAATAAGGAAATAGTGAAAGTCTATGACTTTCACTATACCTAACAAATATTAAATTTTATAGCCCTGTAAATTCAGATGCATCATAGTATCCAGAGTCAATTAATGCCTCTTGAACATTTTCTTTATCTACTACTATAACTTCTGTTTGTTTTGCAGGAACATCTTTGACATTGTTATTGTATGATCCAGTTGTTTCAGGAGTCTTTCCTTCAAGTACTGAAACTGCCATAGCTATAGAATCTTTTACTAGAGTTCTAACATCTTTAAATACTGTCATGGATTGTTTGCCATCAATAATATATTGAACTGATGCTTTTTCAGCATCTTGTCCAGTGATTACATAGCTAGTAATATCTGAATCAGCTGCAAATACATCTGCTATTGATCTTGCAGTACCATCATTTGGTGCAAGAATAAATACATCACCTTTATCTGTTGCACCAACGGAAGTTAGATTTGCTTCAGCTTTATTTTTTGCTTCATTGAAATCCCAGTTAGTGGTTATTTGGCTGATGATTTTGCTCATTTCATCTCTTGTTAGCTCTTGTTTATCTTGTAATGCAACAGCTTCTGATGAGTTCTTTATAACAAAAGTTCCATCTGCAATCTTTGGTTGAAGAACTTTCCAAGCTCCTTCGAAGAATAGGAAAGAGTTATTATCTGATGCTGCTCCAGCATATAGATACAATGGATTTCCTGTTCCAGTTGCTTTATCAATCAAGTATTGACCTTGTGCTTCTCCAACTGCTACAGAGTCAAAAGTTACATAATAATCTACTGCATCTGTTCCAGTAATCAATCTATCATAAGCGATTACAGTAACGCCTTCAGCTTTAGCTGCTTCAGCTGCAGCAGCTGCTGCTTCACCATCTTGTGGGCAAATAATTAATACTTTAATTCCTTTAGTCAATAGTGATTCAACATTTTCTTTTTCTTTTGCTGATGAACCTTGGCTAAATAAAATTTCTACTGAATAATCAGTATCAGCTAATGCCTCTTTAAATCTAGTTTCGTCTTGTACCCATCTTGGTTCATCTTTAGTTGGTAAAACAACCCCAATAGTTGGACCTGTTGAAGTTTCTCCTCCGTTATTTTCACCTGTATTTTCTTCATTAGTTCCGCCTGTAGTACATCCCGCTAAAGTAGCTAATACCAATAACATGACAGCTGCAATAGCAAAAAATTTCTTTTTTCGCATTTTTTACTCCCCTTTCTGTAACCGATTTCATTTTTAAGTGCAAACGTTTGACTTAATACTCTATTATTATAGTCCTTTAAATCTATAATGTCAATATTGCATATTTTCAAAAATATTTATTAGTTTACTATTTTTGAGGGTATAATTTTCTTAAGGAGGTAATATGTATGAAATTAACATATTTGAGTCACTCAGTTTTTATATTAGAAAATGATGGGTTTAAAGCAATATTTGATCCTTTTATAACAGGAAATCCTTTGGCTAAAGTTCTACCCATTGATATTAACAATATAACCCATATATTTGTATCCCATGGTCATCAAGATCATCTAGGTGATACTATTGATCTAGCAAATGCAAACGATGCACTAGTTATAACAAATGCTGAGATTGCAGGATATTTATCCACTTTCGGAATCGATACTCATCCAATGCATATAGGTGGGCGATATAAATTTGATTTTGGTTCTGTTAAACTCACACCAGCACTTCATGGATCTTCTATAGAGACTGATGAGGGAATATTGTATGCGGGCAATCCTTGTGGTTTTCTTATCGAAATGATGGGCAAAAAGATATACTATGCTGGAGATACAGGTCTTTCAATGGATATGAAACTATTAAGAGATGATGGGATAGACATAGCTATACTTCCAATCGGTGGTAATTATACGATGGATATAGATGATGCTGTTAAAGCTGTTAAACTTATAGAACCTAAACTTGCTATACCAATGCATTATAATACTTTCCCATTAATAAAAGCTGACCCATTAGAGTTTAAGAAAAAAAATATCTATAGCGAAACAAAAGTTTTAGATATAGGAGAAAGTTACTCATTTTAAAAAACGCACGATAAAGGGAGTTCAACTTAGGAATTTTCAAAACAAGTACATTTTCGACTTACTATCTTCAAGCGAAGAATCAACCGATAAGGGAAATTAAGAAAGAGGCATTATCTCACAAGGGATATTGCCTCTCTTTTTAGCTATTCATTTGTGGACAATTTCTTGAATGTGCCGAAGATTATCTCATAAATATTGTCATTAGTGATTTCAGATAAGGGTATTTCATATCCCATTACTCGTTTTAATCCCCAATAACGCACAAGCGGATCATCAACAACTCCACAGTACATTTCTCCAGATTTATATTCCGGATACTTAATAATACCAGTATATATAGGGTCATAGAAAATCCAATGGTCACTTGGGGAAATAGGACTTGTAGACAAGTCCTTAGATATATTAGCATAATCGAAGCGGGCAACATTAGCCATTGGTATTTCAAAATCTCTAAAATTAAGCTCTAAGACATATAATGAACCATTGCTGTACTCATTTCCATAATTAGTGTTTTGAGACAATTGGAATACTACAATGAAGCTGTAGTATGCCCAAGCATTTGAGTCACGGTCACTGCTCCATCTGAGAAATGTATTATTTCCAGTCATCGGAGCAAGTTCAAATTCACCTTTTTCCACTGCAAGAGTAATACTGCGTGATATAAACTCCTGTACATTTTTATGAACTTTTTGTACTACTTCAAAAGCTTTATTCGTTTCCACATTCATAAAATTGAATCCCCTAAAACCAGCGAATCCTTTTTCATTTAATAGCGATGATAAATCTTTACATATAATACTATTGTCCTTATTTTTGTTTATTGCGTCAAATAATCGCTGCCAAGTTATATAACCAAAAGATACTTCAAGAGGAATCTTTGTTTTATGCTCATTGTAGATAGCAGTTGCAGATTCTTCACGAGCGAGTAATATTAGAAACTTCACCTTATCAGGATAATTTCTTATAAGTAGGTCTGCTTCACGAATTAACTGATCATCGCCGGACAAATTGCTGTTATATTTTACCTCAATCATTATTACCACATTCTCTAACTCCATTACAACGTCCGGTTCTGTTTGCGACCCATAATAGTGCTTCCAAAAATGAACATTATTACCCCATTCACCACTTATTTCCATTGGTAACGAATCGTTAAGAAATGAGTTTACTGTAGCTGGTAGAAAGCTATCTTTTATTATCTGTAGGGCAACGGAATACGGCAAATATCTTAATGTTCCAAAAACATTTCCAGTCAATTGGTCCTCAGAATTAATATCAACATTCTTATGAGAAATCTCAGCAATCATTATTTATACTTAACCTCCTATATAAAAAGTAATGTCACTATAAAAATATCAAAGGAAAAACTTTAGTGAATTATTTCTTTATGCACTGATGCTCAAAAACGATCACATTCGAGTCTAATTTTATAATGATGTTTCTGAAAATTCATTCGTATTGTTTACATTATCGTTTGCTTCTTTTCTTAGTTTTTTTTGATTCAATTAAAGTATCTCGATACTTTTGAATTTATTTCCTTTGTGTCGAGATATAAGGCACAGGTATTTGGATGGAGTTAATTTCATCAGAGTCAAACACCGCAACCTTTCCAACAAGGTCCTTACTACCATTTGTTATGGTAATTAATAGATCCCCTTTCGTAGCAACCATTTATTAGGTTCTTTCTCCCTCACTTAACACTTATTATAGTAAATATTTTAATTTATCATAATTTACCACCCCATTTTGTATATTTGACATTCTAAGAACAAGTATCATCCCATCCTTTTGATCTAATAAGCCAAATAGCGATTCCTCAATAATCCACAAATAAACATAGTAGAAAATTTAAAGTTGTTTACGATAAAATATATAATGTTTTCATATAATTATACCCAACTTTCCATCTATCAGTAGAGGTAAAGCGGATCATATTGAGTAATAATTCTCCATTTTCCACAATGGTATAGACATAGCAATACTTCCAATCGGTGGTAATTATACGATGGATATAGATGATGCTATTAAAGCTGTTAAACTTATAGAACCTAAACTTGCTATACCAATGCATTATAATACTTTCCCATTAATAAAAGCTGACCCATTAGAGTTTAAGAAAAAAAATATCTATAGCGAAACAAAAGTTTTTGATATAGGAGAAAGTTATTCATTTTAAAAAAACGCACGATAAACCGTGCGTTTTTTATTCTCCAAAATTTTGATCAATTAAATTTTTAATGCCTTCAATAGCTGCTTCTTCATCTTCTCCTTCTGCTTTGAAGATCAGGTGAGTACCCTTCCCAGCTCCCATACTCAAAACAGACATAATACTCTTGGCAACATATTCTTGTCCATCTAATTCGATAGTTATATTAGATTTGTACTTTGAAGCTTCTTTGACTAAAAGACTTGCAGGTCTAGCATGTAAACCTGTTTCATTTTCAAGTGTTACTTCTAATTTTTTCATATCATAACCCTTTCTATCAAAAATTTGCATATATTACATATCAATAATTATTCTAACCTTTTAGAGAGAAAAGAGCAACCAGTATTTAAAATTCTTACCTAAAATTTTCAAGCAAATATCTTTCTGCTTCAGTACACCACAATCCTTTATTATTTTCAACTATTTCAGCTAATTTTTCAAATCGTTTATCTTCTTTAGCTTTATTTTTAAAGTCTGAGATTGCAGTCAAAGGCATATTTATTTGTGTATAAATTAATTTTTTACCGCCTGGAATTTTTGGTAAATTTAAAGTAGTTTCAATTACACTGTCTAATCCACCAATATGAGTTACCATGCATGCTGGATTTATTCTTTTCTTCTCTGTTAATCTTAAAGACTCAATTAAATCATCTGTATTCCCGCCTGTAGTCCCCATTACATGGGTTGAATTATAGTGAACATTATAAAAGTTGATTTCTCCTTTAAAATTAGTATCTGTTGGACCTGCAAAGAAATTTAAACAACCATCTCTTGCTAGTATCCTATCAGCCTGTTCTACCACTTCTTTTACTGGAGCCATTGCAAATACATCATCATACCCATGCCCATCTGATATCTCCATTAAATATTTATCAGGATCACTTGTTTCTTTTGTATTTACAAAGATAAGCTTTATCCCACATTTATTAGCCTCATCTTCAAAAATTTCCCTAGCTCTTTCTAACCTGCTATTATCCACATCTGTAACAACTACTAGCTTAGGATTTATATCTCCATGTAAAGCATAGTCTATTGTCCCAAGTCCCATTGGGCCTGCTCCAGCTAAAATAGCTAAGTTTCCATTTTCTTTTATACCCATGAAGTGAGTGTATTTTCCCATTTCTGTGTGATATGTTGCATGATAAGCTCCTATTATACAAGACATTGGTTCTGCTAAGCTCGCCTCATAGTATGCATCACCTTCATAATTAATCAAACAACCTAACTCCATTACTTCCGGTGGAACTATTGCATAAGTTGCATCACCGCCAAAATACATATATGAATATCCAGGAGATGCCATGCTACCCTTATAATTTAAAGCTGGTTGTTGAGCAAACTTAGTTCCAGGTTTAAATTGATTTTGCCATTTTTTCCCTACCTTCACAATATTGCCTGCAAATTCATGCCCAATTATTATTGGATTTTCAGATACATCTTTAGGAACTCTTTTATGTTTCTCTCCTAAAATTGCACATTTATAAGTTGACATACAAATACTATCTGAAACTATCTCAACTAATATCTCATCATCTTTTATCTCAGGAAGATCAAATTCTTCCAATCTCAAATCATTAGCTCCGTAAAGTCTTACTGCTTTTGTTTTCATATATTTTTCCTCCTTTAATTAAGCTGTAAAAGTTGAATAAACAAAATCTACATCTTTAGTCTTTATAAGTTCATTTAACTTTTCTTCATCCTCGCCAATTATTGTTGCAATATTGGCTAAAATATTTAAATGCTTATCAGCTTTCCCCGCTATTCCAATTACAAGATATGCTTTATCTCCATTGAAATCAATACCCTCAGGAAATTGTAAAATTACTATCCCTGATTTTTTGATATACTCTTTTGCCTTTCCAACTCCATGAGGTATAGCCACTCCACTACCAATATATGTGGTTAAATCATCTTCTCTTTCTATCATTGCTTCAATATATGGTTTTTCTACGCAGCCACTCTTAACTAAAAGCTCTCCTGCAAATCTTATGGCATCGTACTTATCCATTTTGGGTAAATTCAATAAAATATTTTCTTTCAACAAAACATCTGTATCCTGTTCTTCTGTTTTTTTACTTTTATTAGAAAACAGATTTAACCCCATTTCTCATACCTCCAATTTTCTAATTTCATTATGAACTTTTTCATAAAATTCATTAAAATAATCCTCTAACAATTCGCGTATCAAGTTTTTTTCAGCATTTCTTAAAGTAAATAAAAAATTCTCATCTTCGATAATCTTTGAGCTTAGAAAGCTCATCACTCTTAGTTCATTCTTATTTGCATCTTTAGGAGCAAGCATTATCAAAGCTAAATCTATTTTATCTCTATTACCATTATTTTCTATATATATTGGATTTTTAAGCCGTATTACCCCGAAAATAAGTCTATCTACTCCAGTAGTTTTTGCGTGAAGTAAAACTGCATTATATTGGTCTAATACTGTACTTCCTAATCTTTCTCTTTTAAATAAGTCCTTTCTTATATCTAAAGTTTCTACATCATTTCTACCAACAATATCACTTATATATTCAATCAATGAATTTAATGAATCCACTTCTAAAATATCATAAACGACAAAATTTTTTAGAATCTCAATTATTGCATCTAAATAACCCTTTAAGCTATTAAGATCTATTTTTTCAATTGATTTTGATATGTTTTCTCCCTTTGGTTTGCTGACATTATCGAAATTTTTCAAAAAATCATCAATTAACTTTTTGTCATTGTTAAGTAAAAGCGGATTAACTAAAACTATAGGTTTCTTACCATAGTCAATTGGTACAGTTGAAATTATAAAATCAACATTATTTATTTCTAACACTTTTTCTAGATTAAATGAGGAAACTACATCTACTACATTTAAGTTTTGATACTCGTTTTGCAATCTGGTTGAAAGAAGAGTAGCTGTTCCCATTCCAGTTGCACATACTACAATCACATCATATTTTTTTAGATTCTTTTTATTCCTTTCTACTGATGCTCCAATATGCATAGCAATATAAGCAATCTCTGAATCAGGTATCACTATCCCTAACTTTTTCTCGATAGGATCAACTGCCTTTACAGCTACATTATATATCTGGGTATAATTTGTCTTTATTTCTTCTAAAAGTGGATTTCTTATTTCCATATTCATTTTCAATCTATACAGTGCAGGTTGCAAATGTGTAGCAAGCCACATTATTGATTGTCTATCAGCCTTTATATTTAAACCTAACTCATCATATGCATTAGATAAAATCTCAGAGGATATTTTAATTATGTCATCATTGATTTGGGTCAACTTAATACCTTGATTTCCAATAATATGCATTGTAATATAACCTATTTCATCTTCAGGCATCAAAATATCAAACTTTTCTTCAATTGATTTTGCTAACCGCTCTGCTTCAGTGTATTCATCACATTTTTTCAATATGTTTAAATAATCTTTATCAATTATTATATTTTCTCCTTTATTTATCCTATCAATTGCAATCGCTAAATGTATAAGTAATCCAATGTATGCTCTGTCATTTAAAGTGGTTTTTAATTTGTTTTCATTGTTGATTAACAACCCTTCAAGTTCATATAATGTGTTTTTACTTACTAAATTAACTAGATTCTCTCTTGTTTCCACGCTCAATCGATCTTTATTTCTGATTATATCGATTAATTCTGTCTCTTCTATATTCTCATATATTAAATCAACTATTGCCCTCCTCTTATCAGACTCACTCGCATTGACATAAAGCCCAACACCAGGTTTTCGAACCAACTCACAACCATGTTTTTTTAGTCTTTCGCTAACTCTATCTAGATCATGGCTAATAGTACCTTCTGTGACATTTAAAGAAGAAGTAAAATTGCTAATTTTCAATGGTTCATTTGAATTCAATAGTTCAGTCAATATATAAACTATTCTCTGATTCTGTGTGTAATTTTTTATTTCTCCGCTTTTCTTTATATTATCTAAAAGTAATTTAATATCTTCTTTTTTCCCTTCGAAGCGGATACCCTTTCCAGCACGGCTTTCTATCGAACAAGAAAAGAAGGCTAGATATGAATATAAATCCCTAAGTTCTCTTGATACTGTTCTATTGCTAATGTTCAATTTTTTGGCTATCTCAGAAATAGTAAAGAATTTATCTTCTTTGATCAACAATTCAATTATCTCTCGTTGTCTCTGAGTAAGTTTAATTGATATCACAGATACCACCTCTTTAAAGGAAGCAGCGAAAAAAATTTCGCTGCTTACACAATCAATTGCCTAATAGTCTGTCCACTAACTTGTCATATTCAGGGCTGTTTATAAAGTTATCAATAGAAATATGATAAGCATTTGGTGCCTTTACTCTGGCTCTTTCTGTCAAACTCTTATGAGTTATTATTACCTTAGCATCAGCAGGAATTTCTTCAATAGCACAATGTAGTACTTCAATATCTAATCCAGCTTTTTTTAGTTTGTTTTTTAAAGTAGTAGCTCCCATTGCACTTGAACCCATCCCAGCATCACATGCAAATACTATTTTATCAACATTTGTTAATACATTGTCTGAAACTATTTTTTCTTGTGGTTTATATTTCATTTCTTTAACTTTTTCTTTTGCACCAGATAGGTCTTCTTCAGTCACTTTATCTGAGCTTCTCTTTACAAAATAAGATGCTACTAAGAATGTTACAGCGGTGGATATGATAACACCAGCAAGCACTCCTAAATAGTTTCCTTTTGGTGTCATAGCCATCAATGCAATTATACTGCCTGGAGAAGGTGTTGCGACAAGTCCTGCATTAAATATTGAAAATGTCAATACTCCACTTGCTCCTCCTGCAATGACTGCTAAAATTAATATCGGATTCATCAGTACGTAAGGGAAATAAATCTCGTGTATTCCTCCTAAAAAATGTATTATGACAGCACCAGGAGCTGATTGTTTAACTGATCCCTTTGAGAATACCCAATATGCTAATAATATTCCTAAACCAGGACCAGGATTTGTTTCAAGTAAGAAAAATATTGATTTTCCAACTTCTTCAGCTTCTTGTATACCGATTGGCCCTAAAACTCCATGATTTATAGCGTTGTTTAAGAAGAGAATTTTCCCCGGTTCAATAAAAATTGATGTTAATGGCAACAATCCAGCATTGACTATAGCTTCAACTCCAGATTTTAAAATATTATTTAGTCCTTCAACTAATGGCCCAATTGCCAAATAAGCTAAAATAGCAAGTATTGCACCTAAGATTCCTAATGAGAAATTGTTAACCAACATCTCAAAGCCTGCTCTTACTTTACCTTCAATAGCTTTGTCAAATTTTTTGATAAGATATGCTGCCAAAGGTCCTACTAACATAGCTCCTAAAAACATAGGAACTTCTGCACCAACCACTACTCCCATAGTAGCTATTGCTCCAATAACAGCACCTCTTTGCCCAGCTACATTTTTGCCTCCGGTGTAGCCAATCAAAAGTGGAAGTAAATATTTTATCATAGGATCAACTAATGATGCTAAATTTTCATTCGGATACCACCCTGTGGGTATAAATATTGCTGTGATTAAGCCCCAAGCAATAAATGCACCTATGTTGGGCATAACCATACCACTTAACACTCTGCCAAATCTTTGAATGTTTTGTCCTTTTCCATTAGATGAGTTTTGTAGACTACTAGACATATCTGACATTTTAGTACCCTCCTCTTCATTACTTTAATTTAATTATATGAAGAGAAACGATTAATATCAATCAAAAGTAGTCATGCTTTAGTCTACAATAATTAATGCCAAAATTAAATATCTAATTTATATATCTTTGTAATACCGAATTTCGCCATTTACTATAGTGTTCAAAATATTTAATTTTTCGTCAAATATAATCATATCAGCATCTTTCCCTATTTCTATGCTTCCTTTCTTATCACCAATGCCAATTGCTCTAGCACTCGACAAGCTTGCCATTCTCACTGCATCATTTAATTTAATGCCTAGATGATTTACAAGGTTATATACTGCTTTATTTAATGTGAGTGTTGAGCCAGCTATAGTTCCATCTTTTAACACTGCCTTTCCTTCTTTGACAGAAACATCTTGTCCTCCTAAAGTATATTCACCATCAAGTTTCCCGGCTGCCATCATAGCATCAGATATAAGAATTATTGAATCAAATCCTTTTACATCTATTGCCAATTCTATGGCTGCTTTATGGATGTGTATCATGTCAGCTATAATTTCACACCTAACCCTTTCATCAGTTAAACTAGCGCCGATTATTCCTGGTTCTCTATGACTGAAAGTCCTCATCCCATTGTAAAGGTGCGTGGCTATGCTTGCCCCAGCATCAATGGCTTTCTTTGCGATGTCATAAGTTGAATTTGTGTGTCCCATAGCAACTTTAATCCCTTTTTCATTTAAATATCGTATTGCGTCTAATGAATTTTCCATCTCCGGAGCTATTGAAACGACTGTTAGATGATTTCTTGAAGCTTTTATGAATTCATCAATTTCTTCTATTGTCGGATTTTTAAGGTATTTTTCAGGTTGCGCTCCTTTTTTTTCTTTAGAGAAATAAGGCCCTTCTAAATAAATCCCGACCATATTTGAATATCTCATACTTGACTCGATATATGCACTTCCTGTATTCAAAACATTGATCAAATCTTCGTGCTTAGAAGTAATAGTTGTCAGTAAATATGACGTAACTCCATTTTTTAAATGGAATTTTGATATTTCATCAAAAGCCTCAAAATTTGCATCCATGAAATCATAACCAGAATTACCGTGGTTATGTATATCTATAAATCCTGGAGAAAGATAATTTGATTTAGCATCAATAACTTCCAAAAAACTTTCTGAAGATACTTCATCAGAAGTAACATCAACTATTTTTCCGTCTTCTACTATTACATTTCTATTATTTAAAATTTCATAAGGTGTAATTACCTTTGCATTTTTTATTAACAATTTCATTTGTATTGCCCCTTTCAAAATATTGATACCCTATTTTAGCTAATAAAAAAGAGTAAGTAAAATACTTACTCGATTAATTATTAATTTTTCAAGATAATTGAGAATAAATCATCTCCTGCTTTTACATATTCATTAGGAATAATTTTTAATTCTTTAATTATCTCCATATTTGTAATAACTATTGGTGATATTATTGATTTTGCATTTTCCGAAACAAAATCCCAGTCAACTTTGATAAGTTTGTCGCCAGATTTAATTCTCTGATTTTTACTAGCATAAACCTCAAATCCTTCGCCTTTAAGTTTAACTGTATCAATACCTAAATGTATCAGAATTTCAATATTTTCTTTAGTTCTAAACCCTATTGCATACTTTTGTGGTGCTATTTGGACTATCTCTCCATTAACAGGTGCATAAACATAATTATCTTGAGGCAATATAGCTATTCCATCGCCAACTAACTTGCCTGAAAATACTTTATCAGGTACTTCATCAATTTTGATAATTTTACCAGTTATTGGAGATTTTACTATTATTTCGTCCATTGTATTCTTTTTAAATATATTAAACATTCAGTTCACATCCTAAATATCAATGATTTTAATTTTATCTCTATTTCTTATACTTCTCAAAAGCAACCTATAATCATCTTTTACATTCCCAATTACATTAACTCTTTCATCTTTACCATAATCTCTTTTTGTTATTTGTATTTCACCAGAATAGCGTGCATATTTATAATTATCTATAGTCAAACTTCCAGTTTTTCTTTCTATGCAATTATAATTCATTATAATCTCTCCAAAAGAAGAATATTCTCTTGACTCTTTCAACCTAATTAAAGAATAAGGAGAATCTTCTCTTATACTAAAAACAGCACCATTTAGATATTTATAATTTTGATCCAATACTATAGGAACACTAATAATGCCACTTTCCCTATAATTAGAAATCAATTTATTCTCAAAATCCGACAATATACCATCACCAACTATTATACCAGCGACAGAATAATTTTTATCCATATCTACAAAACAAGCATAAGGTGAATTTCTTCTATGACTTTCTATTGTTGGTAAGCCTTCAAAAATAGGACCTCTTAGATTTATGTCACCTGGTATAAATGCATACACTTTCAGTCCGTTATCACATAACATTTTATTGACGCCTCTAAATTGTTCATCATCTAATCCTGTATCAGTTCTTGGATAAAAATTGTGAACAGCAATCATATTTTTATGAGAATTAATTAATTTCACTAAACTTGTCTCACTTATTGTTGACGCATTTATAGCTATCAAGCACTGACTCTTTATTCGATTTATTTCTTCATCGGTAAAACCGTAGTCTATTCGAACTACATCTAATTCCAGCATGTTAATTAATTCATCGAGATTGCTTACATTAAAATTTAATAATGTCCTAGTTGATACATCCGCTATTACTTTATATCCTATTTTTTTAATAGTCTTTATCATTTCAATAGACTCACTAATAAAATCATTTTTATTTTCTTCAGGTACATGTAATGATGTGAACACAGAAGCTCCCTCTGTATATACAGAGGACAGAGCTTCTATGTTTTCTCTCCATGTGGAAACATAAATTGAGTAACCAATATTACTATACATTTTTAACTTCATTATCTTTCATAACAAAATAAGTTATTATAAATCCAGCAATGTATGAAATAACTAATCCAATGAAATAGTTTAACATGGATTCAGGCTTCATTATTGGTATGGCTACTAATCCAGAAGGCCCCCATGCATTTGCCATTACTTTGCTGAACATAATATATGCACCACCAAATCCAGCTCCAAGACCTGCTGTTATAAAAGGTTTAAATAATGGTAATGTAACTCCATAAATAAGTGGTTCACCAACCCCTAGGAATCCAGCAGGTAACGCTCCTGTTATTATCTTTTGCATTCTATGATTTCCCACTCTCTTAGCTTTGATATAAATGGCAATAGCTGCTCCTACTTGTCCAGCACCTGCCATTGCAAGTACAGGGAATAATGACACTCCTCCTAAACTTTCTAATTGAATTGCATATATAGGAATAAGCCCGTGATGAAGTCCTAGTAAAACCATTGGTAAAAATATAGCTGCTAATATATACCCACTAATAATATTAACAATTGAGTTTGAAGACCCAATGATTAAGCTCAACCCACTTACCAGTAAGTCCGAAATGTAGCCGGTGACAGGCATTATGATAAAAACAAACAATAATGAAGTTATCAATAATGTTAAAAACGGTGTAACAACTAAATCTAATACATCAGGTATTCTCTTTCTTATCCATTTTTCTATTTTTGATAGTATCCAAACGCCTAATATTACTCCTATTATACCACCTTTACCAGTAGTCAATATTGAATTCAATGGTACATCAGCATCATATAAACCAAAAATTGTAGAAATAGCTACAATATTTGGGCTAATAGATATTGCACCAAGCATTCCACCTAAACCTTCTGTCGCACCAAATTGTTTTGCTGAGTTTATACCTGTATAAATTGCAAAGTAACTTAAAAATCCTCCACCAATTAGTGCAAATAACAATTGTATAACTTTCCATGTGCCTTCAGCTGGTAATATAGCTTGTCCTTGCAATGTTGAAATCAAACTTGCTAATCCATTGAATAAACCAGCGGCAATAATTGCAGGAATTAGAGGTATAAATATATCAGCAATCGTTTTTATAGCGTTTTTAAAAGGACTTTGCTTCTGCATAGCTTTCATTTCTTCTTTATTCTCTACCCAATCTTCATCCACAGACATATCCTTAGGAATACCAAGCTCATCTATGCATATATCTGCAACTTTTTTTGCTTTTCCTGGTCCTAAAACAATTTGAGCATAATTACCGTCAAAAACAATTCCAAGTACACCCTCAGTGTTTTTTAACTCCTCTTCTTTTACTAAACTAGGATTTTTAACTGTAACTCTAAGTCTTGTCATACAATTAGCTGCTTTTAAAACATTCTCTTTGCCACCTACAAGTTCAACTATTTTTTTAGCGAGTTCTTTATTATCCATGTTTTTCCTCCCCTTTATTATATTAATTTAATAGAGCTAGTCTAATATGTCCTCTACTTTTTGTTAATCTCTCAGTCGCTTCCTCCAATGAACAATTTTTCAAGATCATTACAATTGCAGTTTTAGCGTTCCCTCCTGCTAATTCAAGATATTTCTTGGCTTCTACTCTACTACAACTTGTAGCTGATATTACAATATTTTCAGCTCTAGTCCTTAACTTTTCGTTTGTCTGAACCACATCTACCATTAAATTTTGATATACTTTACCAATACCAACCATTGTACCTGTCGATATCATATTTAATACCATTTTTTGTGCTGTCCCTGCTTTTAATCGCGTAGATCCTGTTAGCACTTCAGGCCCTGTAACTACTTCTATAGCTAAATCTGTTTCTTTCCCAACTTCAGATTCCTTATTACATGCTATTGCTATAGTTTTTGAGCCTATTGATTTTGCATATCTAAGTCCATATATGACATAAGGAGTTCTTCCACTTGCAGCAATTCCAATAACAACATCTTTATCATTTACTCCTATTGACTTTAAATCTTCTTCGCCTAATGTTGTACTATCTTCAGCCCCTTCTACAGCTTTAATAAAAGCCTTCTCCCCTCCAGCAATCAATCCAATAACTAAATCATCCGGAGTCCCAAATGTTGGTGGACATTCTACAGCGTCTAACAACCCAAGTCTTCCACTTGTTCCTGCTCCCATATAGATTAATCTGCCACCATTTTCTAATGCTTCTGTACAAATTTCAATGGCTTTTGCTATATTCTCTAATTCATTTCTTACAGCCTTAATTACATTCTCATCTTCTTCATTCATCACTTTAACAATCTCTAAAGGTGACATTTCATCTAATTTGTATGTCTTTGGGTTTCTTGTTTCTGTTGTAAGCTTTTCAATATTTGCCATATTTCTCCTCCTAATTTCTTTAATCTATTGATTTGTATGGTTTTTGTATATGCGTCTTTTGAAATTGTTTTAAATATTTATCATAATTTCTATTTATAAATGCTGTAAACAAAATATCAATTATGCTCAGCTGAGATATCCTTGAAGACATCGCACCGCTTCTAAATATAAATTCTGTCGCTGAAACATAAAGATTATAGTCAGCAATTGAAGAAAGTGGATTTTCTTCAAATCTTGTGATAGCTATAATTGGTGCATTGTTTTCTTTAGCTGTTTGTACACATCTAAGTACTTCTTCTGTCATCCCTGAATAACTAATTGCAATTGCAACATCATTTTTAGTAATATTTCTAGCTTGAAGCAATTGTGCATGCCAATCATCACTTATTAAGCAAGGTTTATTTATCCTTAAAAACTTTAGGTAAGCATCTTTTGCAACTAGAAGTGATGATCCCATACCAAAGAAGTTTATAGTGTTTGCATTATCTAATATGTCAACGCATCTTTCTAAAATCTCCAAATCAATAAGTTTCATAGTGTTTTCTAAAGAAATGACATTTTTGTATGTTACTTTTTCAATGATACTTTCTAAAGAATCTTCTCTTGTTATTTCCTGAGTTTTCTCATCTAAAACTTCTTTCCTTAATGCTAATTCATATACTAATGATTTTTGAAAATCTTTGTAGCCTTTAAATCCTAACTTTTTACATAACCTAACTATAGTTGAAGCCGAAGAATACGTTTTCTCTGCCAATTCATGAATGGTATAATTTACTACTTGCTCCGGATTTTCTAATAAAAAATCTACTATTTTTTTTTCAGCACCATTTGCATTATTCTTGTACTCTTTTATCCTAACGATCGTGCTTTTCATATATTACCTCCGGGCTACAACTTAATATACTATTGAAAATATTATACCATTTGAAATTTAATTATAAACATAATGCCATTATAATAAAATTTTATTTCATCTATTGAATGATTTATATATAAAACTCTAATATATTTGCATATATTTAATACAATGTATTCTAATATGTTATAATAAATAATAATGATTTAAGGAGTATGATATGGAATATATCTATAAAAAATTAAATATTGACTTGTCAAAATTTGAAATAATATCTTTTGTTGGTGCCGGTGGTAAAACTACTACAATTGAAAAGCTTTCCAAAGAATTATCCATTCGTGGCAAAAAAGTCTTGGTAACTACATCTACAGCAATGTTCAATCCAAATATGGCAATTTATGATCAAGTTTTTATTGGTTCTTTCCCAAAAGACTATATCCCTAAAGCGCAGTCTGTTACGTTCTATGCTGATACAACAATAGGGCTAAAAGTAAAATGTTTAGATTTAAAGCTGTTAGAGGAGATAATAGCACTAAATATATTCGATTATGTGTTAATTGAATCTGATGGTTCAAGAGAAAAACCTATTAAAGCTCCAAATGATACAGAACCTGTGATATCTAAATACACAACAAAAACAGTTGGTGTAATTGGCTTAGACTCATTAAATCAACCAATTAAAGAAATTTGTCACAGACCAGAGATCTTTTGTAAATTAACAGATAAAAGTATTGATGACTTTATTGATATTGATTCGATAATACGTTTAGTGAAAAGTAGTCATGGCCTATTTAAAGATGCTGTGGGAGAAAAAATATTATACTTGAACAAGATTTCAAATATTGATGATGCTATTAAAATTAAAAATTATCTAGAAAACGATCTATCTATAAAAATAGTTTTTGGAGAAATGTATGATTGGGGGAAAAGTGATGCCAATAGTAATAGTTAGAGGGGCAGGTGATATTGCGTCTGGTATTATACATAGACTTTATATGTCTGGTTTTAATGTGATTGCTCTAGAAATTGAAAAGCCACTTTCGATTAGAAGAACCGTTTCATTCTCTGAAGCCATATACGATGGAGAAACAGTCGTTGAGGACGTAAAAGCTATATATGCGGACAATATTGAAATTGCGCAGACAATATTAAGAGATGGAAATGTACCAGTGTTAATTGACGAAAAAGCTCTTTGCATTGATCAAATTAAACCGGTTGCAGTTGTTGATGCAATACTCGCTAAAAGAAATATGGGAACCAATAAGTATATGGCTCCAATAACTATTGGTGTAGGACCAGGATTTTGTGCTGGTGATGATGTTGATTATGTAATAGAGACGCAAAGAGGTCATTACCTTGGAAGAGTGATATATAATGGTTGTGCCGCTTTAAATACAGGAATTCCAGGAATTATCATGGGATACGGGAAAGAAAGGGTTATAAAATCTCCTCAAGACGGTTTAATAAAACACGTTAGAAAAATAGGTGATTTAGTTAATGAGGGTGATGTAGTTTGTTATGTAGGAAATGAAAAAGTAAAAGCCTCAATAAATGGAGTTGTCCGAGGTCTTATAAGAGAAAATCTCTTTGTTTCAAAGGGATTAAAGATAGGAGATATTGATCCTAGAGCAGAAGTAGATTATATTTACACTATTTCAGATAAAGCAAGAGCTGTTGCAGGAGGAGTTTTAGAGGCACTATTACACGGATTGTCAAAGGGTGATAAAAATGGATATTAATATATTAAAAAAAATAGTTGAGCTATCAAATGAAGATGTGATATTTGCACATGCGATTATTATAAATGCAAAAGGTTCTACTCCAAGGGAGATAGGTGCTGATATGATTGTATTGGAAAATGGAGAAACTATTGGTACAATAGGCGGCGGTGCTTTAGAACTTAAAGTCATTGATCTAGCAAAATCTTGCATGAAAACCAATACTTCTGCAACCTACAATCTACCATTAAATTCCCCTGATATCGGAATGATTTGCGGTGGAGAAGTAGATGTTTTTATAGAAATCTATAAAGCTAAGCCTAAATTGATTATTTGTGGTGCTGGCCATGTTGGTAAAGCGCTGTATGAAATTGGAAAAACTCTAAACTTTAAAATATCTGTATTCGATGACAGAGAAGATTACTTGAATAAAACGCGATTCCCAGACGCAGATGAACTAGTCCTAGGAAGTATAAGTGAAAATTTAAGTAAATATCCTATTGATGAAAATAGTTATATATGTATTGTGACTCGAAGTCACAGAGAAGATTGTGAAGCACTTAAGGCTGTGGTAGAGTCTAATGCCAAATATGTTGGTTTAATGGGAAGCAAGAAAAAGATAAAAGAAATTTTTGACGAGCTTTTATCTAATGGAATTGATGAAAATAAATTATCAAAAGTAAAATCTCCAATAGGATTGGATATCGCCACAAATTCTCCTGAAGAATTAGCTATTAGCATAATAGCAGAAATATTGGCTGTAAAAAATAATAAATTAAAAAGCCCCTTCAATAACTAAGGGCTTTTTAATAAAATATTTTCTTTAATGCATTTATTGTATTCCGAATCTAGTAAATGAGCAACTAAAGCATTTTCAAGAATAAATAAAGGGTAACATTAATGTTACCCTTTATTTATTCAACTTTTACAAATTTTGACTTTGGTGAATCGCAAACAGGACACAACCAATCATCTGGTAAATCTTCAAATTTAGTTCCTGGTGCAATTCCAGAGCTGGGATCTCCTTTTTCCGGATCATAAACATACCCACAAACTGTGCATTTGTACTTGTCCATTTTTTACACTCCTTATATTCTTGGAATTCTCTTTATAAGACCAACTGCATCCTGAAGTGCAGAAGCAATATCTCTAGGTGCAGCAGCATCTCCAATAACATACACTTCTTCATGCTTATTTTTAAGTGATAAATACAATGAATCATTTGCAACTTTAACCCCAGTCACGACAACATTGTCGACATTATCGATTGTTTCAGCCAAATTATAATAAATGTTAAATAGACTTAATCTTTTCCCATCTTTATTTGTAATAATACTCATTGGCTTCAAATGTAGCTTTGGATTGCCTTGAATTCTCTTAAAATAATCTATTAAAATTGGAGCAGTGATGTTTTGCCCGTTAAAAAATCCTGGAGCTACCCAATATACGTTTTTGTCATGTTTTAACATCCATTCAACCATACCCATACCTTCTGTTGTTGAGTCATTGTCAAATATTACGATATTGTCCCCTTCAACTCCATTGTTTAAAACATCAATCGTATTTAGATATCCTTCATTGCCACTAATTGATGTCGATCCTGTAGCAATAATTACAATATCTGGTTTTTCATTCATAATCATATCTTCATTAGCTTCAATGCCGAGCCTAATATCTACATTTTCTAGTTTTTCAAGCATATGGATTAAGTATCTACTTACTCCAGATACTCCACGTCTACCAGGAATTCTACTTTCCCAATTTACTCTACCACCTAAAACTTTCTCTTTTTCAAAAAGTATAACTTCATGGCCTCTTCTAGCAAATATTTCACTAGCCTTCATTCCTGCTGGCCCTCCACCTACTACTACAATTTTCTTCTTTTCATCTGCTCTTTTGTATAATATATCTTCGCCATATTCCTCTTCATTACCTGAAGTGGGATTTTGCACACAACTAATTGGTAAATTTAAAAGTAATCTACTCATGCATTTTTGATTGCACCCAAGACATCCTCTTATTTCATCTGGTTTATTTTCATAAGCTTTCTTTGCCCAATATGGATCAGCAATTTGAGCACGAGCCATACCTACCATATCTGCATATCCCTTTTCTAGAGCTTCTTCTGCAGTAGAAGGCCAAACAATTCTTCCATTTGCAATGACAATTTTCCCCGTAGCCTTTTTTATCTTGTCTACATCTTCTAATAAAAATCCATGTGGAATATTCATGCTTGGTACTAACATGTCAATACTTTCCCAAGTTCCTGTATCTGCACTTATGTAATCCGCAACTTTCGAAAATATTTTTGCGTACTCAACAGCTTCGTCTACTCCATAATCACCTTCCAAGTATCTATTAATACCAAGTCTAACTCCAAGAGGAACATCCCCTATCCTCGATCTGATAGCTTCTAATATTTCTAAAACAACCCTTGCTCTGTTAAAAGTAGTTCCTCCATAATCATCTTCTCTTTTATTTTTAGTTAATGAAACGAATTGACCAAGTATTCCATCATGTCCCACTTTTATTTCTACGCCATCAAAATCAGCCGTCATTAAAAGTTCTGCACAATCTGCAAAAGCCATAATCATTTCTTTAATTTCTTCTATACTCATTTGATGAGGCATTTCACCTACAGTTAAATCTGGTATATTTGATGGAGCTAATGTAGGTTGAAAAGTTTCTACACTCTTAGTTTGATTTCCCATATGTGTAAGTTGTACAAACATTTTAGCCCCATGTGCATGAACTCTTGAAGTAGTTATCTTATAATTTGGAATGTTTTCTTTTTTGAACCCTACTCCTAACCCAGGAAATACTCCAGATGGCTGAACCACTTGGCTTGGTAAAACAATTAAACCTGCTCCTCCTTTAGCTCTTTCTTCATAATAGTAAGTTTCTCTTAAAGTGTGCATAAATTGTTGGTCTGGATAAACCGTTGCATGCGGCAAGAAAACAATTCTGTTTTTTATTTCGACATTTCGAATCTTTATAGGCTCAAATAGCCTTGGAAACATCAATTGTTGTTCCATATTCTTACCTCCTAATATTATTTGTATTTTTATACCCGAATTAATATAATCATAACTCCATAAACATTAATTAAATTTAAAAAAGGTTAGATGAATATTCATCTAACCCAATGCTACGTCTAATACCATCATAACTGTAAATCCTATCATACAGCCAATAGTAGATATATCTGTACTTGATTTGCCAAGTTTTGAATCCATCTGAGCTTCAGGAATAAGCTCTTCTACAACTACATATATCATAGCTCCTGCTGCAAATGCCAAAGCATATGGTAATATTGGCTGAATAACCGTTACTGCATAAGCTCCCAAAACTGCGGATATAGGTTCAACAATTCCAGATGATTGCCCTAAAAAAAATGCTTTTCCTCTTGTATATCCCTCTCTTCTTAAAGGAATAGACACTGCAGCTCCTTCAGGGAAGTTTTGAAGTCCTATCCCAAGCGCAAGTACGCTAGCCCCTGCGATGGTCGCTCCTGATGCATCTCCTAAAGCTGCTGCTCCAAAAGCTACTCCTACAGCCAAACCTTCTGGTATATTATGCAATGTGATTGCAAGTACTAAAAGTATGCTCCTTTGCAAAGATGTCTTAGGACCTTCCGCTTTCGAACTTTCAAGCCCCATATGCAAGTGGGGCATCAATCTATCTACTAAATACAGAAAAGCTCCGCCTAATAAAAATCCTATCGCTACTGTTAAATAAGGTACTTGTCCTAAATTCTCTGCCATTTCTATGCCTGGTGCTAGTAACGACCAAAATGACGCTGCTATCATTACTCCCGCTGCGAAGCCAAGCATTCCATTTAAAATAGACTTATTTATAGTTTTAAAGAAAAATACTAATCCAGCACCTAATGCCGTTACACCATAGGTAAAAAGACTCGCTATAAGTGCTTGTTGAACTGGCGAAAATGATTCCAAGAAATTGAGCATATTTTCCTCACCTAAATCCCAATTTTATCTATTAATGCATCAACTCTTTTTTTAATTACATCTATATCTTCTTTTCTGACTTTGCCATTAAATATATAAGTATCAACAAAATCCCAATTTAATTTATATCTGTTCATTATATCATCTAATTCTTTCTGAAGTCCACTAGTCCATCCATAAGATCCAAATGCAAGTGCATGTCTTTTAAGTATTTTTTTTCTGCCTATCTCTTCTAATGCACACGCAACTGGTGGAAACATCTGATATTCATAGGTTGGCGCTGCAATTATTACTCCTGATGAACTCAAGACAGATTTAAGCATAGTTCCCCAATTTGTCTCAGGTAATCTATGGATATTTACTTTTATGTTTTTCCCAATGATATATTTTTCAATCTCTCTTACTGCTTCTTCAGTTCGTCCGTACATTGATCCCCATAATATAGTTATCTCTTTTCTACCATACCCTAGAGCATAATCGATGTAGTTCCTATACATCTGAACTATCTTGTTTGGATCTTTCCTCCAAACTATTCCATGACCTGGTGCTATTGTTTTTGCACCTAATTCTTCAAATTTATCAACTGCCTTTTTTACTTGCTGTGAAAAAGTCATCATGACATTTGAATAATATCTCAAGCCCTCATCATTTAAATATCTCAAATCCTCATCGGTTAAATTGTCATCAAAATCAAAGTCTGTCTTTCCATATGTTCCAAATAAATCACAGGTAAATGCTGTCTTTGTGGATTTTTCAAAAGTCATCATGGTTTCAGGCCAATGCACATTAGGCACTTCATGAAACTCCAGAACTTTGCCATTCCCTAAATCAAGTGTATCTGAAGTTTGTACTACCCTTACATTTTCTTCTTGATCAAAGAATGTTTTCATTAAGTTTGCTGCCTTTTTAGTGCATACTACTTCAAAATCTGTATTAAGTTTCTTAAAATCCTTAATCCATCCTGAATGATCAGGCTCCATGTGATTTATCACTAAGTATTTTATATCTTCTAAATTAACTTCCGCTTTATCTAGAAGTTCAAATAATTTTTCAGGCACTCCCTCCCAATCGCAAAAGCCGTCTATTATTGCAGTTTTTTCACCTTTTACAATGTAAGAATTCAATGATACTCCATTTGGTATCTCCCACATTCCTTCAAACAATATTCCATCTAAACTTGCAGACAATTTAGTTATTCCATCAGCTAATTTAGTTACATCCATTTTATCCCTCCTAATTGTTTTTGTATCCTTTCCATTCTTGAAATATTATTAAAATATGTTATCTATTTAACATTTTATCAAATACTGTCATTATTTTCAATAACATTGTAATTAGTGCTATAAAATGATAAATTATATATGAAAAACATGAGAGGTGATTGTATGCCAGAAGTTGTATTGGCTTATTATGAAATTGAATCTGTCAGAGAATTATTTAAAGAATATACAAATATGCTAATAAAAAAGGATGGGAAGTTCAGGGAATATTTGTCTGAGCAGAATTATGATGAAGAATTTGAAAATCCTATGACAAAATATGCTCCTCCATACGGAAGACTTTTTCTATTGAAATTAGATTACACCCCTATTGGCTGTGTGGCTTTAAGAAAAGTAAATGAATCAACATGTGAAATGAAAAGACTATATATAAAGCCTGAATACAGAGGGAATGGATATTCACATTTACTAATTGATAAAGTCATTGAGGAAGCAAAAGACATAGGATATGAATACATAATTTTAGATACACTTCCATATTTGGAAACTGCCTTAAGGCTATACAAAAAATATGGGTTTGAAGAAATAGAGCCATTTAATGACAATCCCATGGGCAATTCAATTTACATGAGATTAAAAATAAAGTAGTGAATTATTCACTACTTTATTTTTTTATTATTTTGTAACTAATTGTAATTCAACAGGTATGTTAGCTTCCACTTGTTCTCCATTCATCACTTTAAGAGCTGTTTCAATAGCAATTTCTCCCATTAACCCAGGTTGTTGAGCAACTGTTGCTGCCATTTCACCTGCTTCTACAGCTTTAACTGCATCATCAGTAGCGTCAAAGCCAACTACAATTATATCTCTACCACTTGCTTTTATTGCTTCCAATGCACCTAAAGCCATTTCGTCATTGTGAGCAAATACAGCATCTATTTCTGGTTGAGATTGAAGTATATTTTCCATTACATCTAATCCTTTTGCTCTATCAAAATCTGCAGTTTGTCTTGCAACTACTTCTATTCCTGTCCCTTCTAATGCAGCATTAAATCCTTCTCCTCTTTCTCTAGCTGCACTTGTTCCAGCTATCCCTTCTAGCTCAACAACTTTGCCATTTCCTCCTAGCTGTTCAATTATAAATTCTCCAGCCATTTTCCCTCCTGCAACATTGTCAGATGCAATATGGCTAACTACTTCTCCACCGTTTGATGCCCTATCTACTGTTATAACAGGTATTCCTGCATCATTTGCAGCCAATACGCTGTTTACTACTGCATCAGAATCAGTTGGATTGATTATGATAAGGTCTACTTGCTTTGTTATTAAGTCTTCTACGTTTGAAGCTTCTTTTGCTGGATCATCTTGTGAGTCTAGTACTATCAACTCTACCCCTAAATCCTTTGCTTTTTGTTCTGCTCCTTCTTTAAGTGTTACAAAAAATGGATTTGATTGTGTAGAAACTACAAGACCAACTGTTTTCCCTTCAGTAGTTCCTCCATTTGTTTCTTCTCCTTCGTTAGAATTAGTAGTACATGCAACAAGTGAAATACTAAGAACTAGTACCATCATCAATGCCATTAATTTTTTCATATCAATTTCCTCCCTTTATTCTTTTATTTTTAAACAGCAAAAGCTGTTATAAACTTAAAACACAACTCCAGATTTTAATATTATGTTTGAATATGGTGTAAATTCTCCTGTTCTAATAACTGCTTTGCATTCTTTAGATATTTCTTTTAGTTTTTCGTGTTCTACCTCAGTCACTTTAAATTCACCATTTATTATAGAATCGAGGTTTTTTTTCATATTAGGGCTTACACTTTTTAATTCTAAATCGATATAAGCTTCTTCTACTTTTAACTCCTCTAATACTGCTTTTACTACCTCAATAAATCGCGGTACTCCTTCTACTAAGGCTAGGTCAATAAGTTTTACACCCTTTGGAACAGGCATTCCAGCATCACCTATGAGAATCATATCCATATGCCCCATTTCAGCGATCAATTTAGAAAGTTCTCCATTTAGTATCCCTCGTTTTTTCATACAATCACCTCTCGTGTAATATGTTTAGAACTGCTATTTGTTTTTATCTTTTCTATCTAACAAAACTGCAATCAATATTACAATTGCCCTGACAATCATTTGATAATAAGACTGAACATCAAGTAGATTTAAAGCATTGTTTAATATCCCTATAATCATAGCACCAACAACAGTTCCTAAAATCATGCCTTGTCCACCTGCTAGAGATGTGCCTCCTAATACTACAGCAGCAATTGCATCAAGTTCATAGCCGTCTCCTGCAGTTGGTTGAGCTGAAGATAGCCTTGAGAGAACAATAATCCCAGCAATCGAAGCTAAAATCCCACTAATCATATATGCTAACATCTTAACTCTGTCAGTGTTTACTCCTGAAAGCAATGCAGCTTGTTCATTTCCTCCCACCGCATATACATGCCTACCGTATTTTGTATTGTGAAGTATATGATAGCAAATTATAAAAACAACAATCATCATAACAACTGCTACAGGAATACCAAGTATTTCTCCCCTTGCTATGTATCTTAGCGTATTTGTTGCACTTTCTCCTTTTACTGCTATTGGTTTTCCATTTGTAAATACCATAGTCGCACCTCTTAAGAGGATCATAGTAGCTAAAGTTGCAATAAAAGGTTGAACTTTACCTTTGGTAATAACCACCCCATTAAAAAGACCAAAGACTGCTCCTACTAAAACTGCTGCTAAAAAAGCTAATATTACATTTGTTCCATTGGTCAATAAATATGCACATATTGCTCCTGAAAATCCTAATATGGAACCAACTGAAAGATCTATCCCTGCAGTTAATATAACAAAAGTCATGCCCGCTGCAATTATTGCATTTATAGAAGTTTGTCGCAAAACAGTTAATAAATTATCTTTTGTAAAAAAATTTGGGCTTAAAATACTTACTACTATCACTATCAATACAAGCCCTAAAAATGGCTTTGCTTTAGCTAATTTTGCTTTCAATCCTGTCTTCCTCCTCCTTTATGATATAGTTCATTATTTTTTCAGAAGTGGCTTCTTCTTTAGTCAGCTCTCCTTTTATCTTACCTTCATGCATTACAATTATTCTATCACTCATTCCTAAAATTTCAGGCATTTCTGAAGATATCATGATTACACTATGCCCTTCTTTTTTAATTACATTCAATAAATCATATATCTCTCTCTTTGCTCCTACATCTATTCCTCTAGTTGGTTCATCTAATATGAGTACTTTAGGTTGAGTTAAAAGGGATTTTGCAATTGCTACTTTTTGTTGATTTCCTCCACTTAAATTCTTTACTTTTTGAGTCAAAGTAGGAGTCTTAATATTAATTTTCTTCCTATAATCTTCTGAAATTCTTTCTTCTTTTTTCTTGTCAAGACCTAGTGCCCTTTTAAATTTATCTAGTGAAGAAAGTGTTATATTAGATTTTACATCCATAGTAAGTACTAACCCTTCAGATTTTCGATCTTCTGATACATACATTATCCCATTTTCGATCGCTTCTTTGGGGGATTTAAATTCCACTTTTTTACCTTCTAATATCATCTCTCCTTCATCAATTGGATACAATCCAAATATGGTTTTCCCCAATTCACTTCTCCCAGCTCCTACTAACCCTGATATGCCAAGCACTTCTCCTCTTTTTAGACTAAAAGATATGTTTTTTACGTATTTATTAGTTAAATTTTTTACCTCAAAAACAAATTCACTTGTATTCGTTTTCAAATATGGGAATTGTTCATCTAATGTTCTGCCAACCATCAATTTAATAATCTCTTCCTCGTCTATTTCGCTTACTAAACGTTCATCTATGAATTTACCATCTCTTAATACTGTAACTCTATCACAAATCTCAAATACTTCTTTCAGACGATGGGAAATATATACGATTGCTTTTTTTTCTGCCTTTAATTCTCTTATAACATCAAATAATATATCTACTTCTTTATCTGTCAATGTATCAGTTGGCTCGTCCATTATGATTACAGAAGTATTTAAAGATAGTGCCTTTGCAATTTCAACCATCTGTTGTTTTGCTAAAGATATCTCATTTATTTTTAATGTTGGATCTATGTCAACTTTAAGCCTATCTAGTAACTTTTTAGCTTCTTTTATCATATAATCTTTTTTTAACGTTTTATATGTAGTAGTTTCTTCTCTTCCTAAAAATATATTTTCATAAACTGTTAGGTTGGGTACTAGATTGAGCTCTTGGTGAATAATGGCAATTCCCTTATCAAATGCATCTTTAGGATTTAAAACTTCTAGCTCTTTCCCATTTAACAAAATTTTGCCTGTATCCTTTGTATATACACCTGATAAAATTTTCATCAAAGTGCTTTTCCCCGCCCCATTTTCACCTAAAAGAGCCATAACTTCGCCTTCATAAGCATTAAATCTCACATCATCTAATGCTTTTACTCCAGGAAAGCTCTTTGAAATGTTCTCCATTCTCAGTATTTCTCTTCCCATAAACACTCTCTCCTATTAAAAATTTAATACTTCCTCTAGTGTAGGCAATGAAGTCTGTGCTCCAAATCTTTGAATTGAAATAGCTGCTGTTCTCTGTCCCATATCAATTGCTTTATTGATATCTTTTGTTTGAATATAGTTGCCAACAAACCCTCCTATAAATGCATCCCCTGCAGCAGTTGAATCTACTGCATTTACTTTGTATGCTGGGTATAACTTAGTAGTATTTTTATCTACATAAAGTGCTCCCTTTTCTCCTAATGTAACAATTATTTTTTTTACATTTCTTTCAATCAAAGACTTACTCGCTACAGTTAAATCAATTTCATTTTTGATTTCCATATGAGTTAATCTTGACAGTTCATGTTCATTAGGTATTATGATATCTACATTTTCAATGATTTCATCGTCAAGTTCATATGCAGGTGCTGGATTTAATACTGTCAATTTGTTGTGCCTTTTAGCTAGTTTTAATCCAAATTTTACTGTATCTATCGGTATCTCCAATTGAAATACCACCGCATCTGCATTTTTTATTATTTCTTCATGTCCTAATAAATATGTCTCATCAACTTCTCCATTTGCTCCAGCAATCACAATTATATTGTTATTTGCTTTTTTATCTACATTAATTAGAGCTATGCCAGTAGAAGTGTTTTCTTTTTTAATATTTCTAGTATTAACTCCTGCTTTTCTCATTGATTCCAATACTAAATCCGCAAAATTGTCATTCCCTACTTTCCCTAAAAAATCTACATCACAACCTAACTTCGCCATAGCAACAGCTTGATTAGCTCCCTTTCCCCCGGGTATTTGTGAAAGAGAATTGCCCATGACTGTTTCTCCTAATTTTGGAATCTCATCAACTTCAACCACCAAGTCAAGATTTATACTTCCAATGACAACAATCTTACCCATCAACAGCTCATCCTTTCAATCAAACTTGTCTTTAAGATAATTTCATATTCCATCTCATTGCCATGTATCATATTGATTAACATATCCACTGCTTCTTTTCCCATTTGATAAATAGGTTGTTTTACAGTTGTCAGTGGTGGATTTATATATTTTGAGATTTGAATATCATCAAATCCAATCACTTTTACATCGCGAGGTACATTTATTTGCTTATCTTCAAGTGCATTTATTGCACCTATTGCTATTAAATCATTCCCACAGCAAATTCCTTTGAAATTTCTTTTCTTTAATATCTCATTGACTCCGTTAAAACCTGTCTCTATAGTGTAACTATCTAAATAAATTAAGTCTTCATCCACATCTATTCCATTATCTAATAAAGCTTTCTTATATCCACTTAATCTTTGACTAGAAGATTTACTTATCACATTTGACGAAATAAATGCAATTTCTTTTATGCCTTTGTCAATCAGATATTTACAAGCTTCATACTCCCCAGTTTCATTGTCTACAAATATTTTCCCAACTTTTACATCTGTATTTATATCCCTGTCTAAAAGAACCATGGGGATTTTTCTCATATTAAGAGACCTTTCCACACTTTTTTCAGAAGCTGTTAAGATTATTCCATCCACCATCTTTTCTTGTAAAACTTGTATGTATTTTTTTTCTTTTTCTTCATTGTTATCAGAATTGCATAATATAACCGAATACCCTCTTTTCTCTGCAGCATCTTCAATCCCTCGAGCCAATTCAGAGAAAAATAAGTTCATCACATCAGGTATAATAATTCCTATCGTCTTTGTAGATTTTACTTTCAAACTTTTAGCAACAGCATTTGGAATATAACCCTCTCTGTTTACAATTTCAAATATCCTTTTCTTAGTCTCATCACTAATATACGGTGCCTTATCATTTAACACCTTAGAAACAGTAGCGCTAGAAACGTTTGCAAGTTCTGCTATCTCTTTTATCGTTATCGACATTTTACCACCACTTTTAGTTAATCGTTTAATTGGGTAATCGTTTACCTAATATAATAATATCACACTGCAAATATAAATCAACTATTTTTTAAATTTTTTCAAACTCTTCTGTCATATAAAATTCAATGCGCTCTTCTAAAGAAGGATGTGAATAAAACATAAATTCATAAAATTTTGAAGCTCTCGGCAGTCCTAAATTATTTTGATTCAATTTTTTCAAAGCGGATACTGCTGATACTCTATCTTCCGTGAGTGAAATTTCAAATCTGTCTGCTTGTCTTTCAAATTCTCTTGATAGATAATTTTGAATAGGACTACCTAAGTAATTAAATAGATTTATTAATATGATAAATAATGGTATGATAGCCATGTTTGTCATGTTTCTAAATCCAAATGCTCCTTTTGATTCTTTTAAAATCCAACTAGCCGAAACATTTAATAAAAATAAAATTACAAATGTTCCAGCTATCCCAAATAATATATTTTTCCATATATGTCCTTTTACATAGTGCCCTATTTCATGTGCCGTGATGCTCACGACTTCTTTTGTATCCAAATTGTTGATAGTGTTATCCCAAAGAACTATTCTCTTAGCACTAAAAATCCCAGTCATATAAGCGTTCATGGCCTTTGTGTCTTTACTCTTATCCACAACCATAATTGAAGCATCTTCTAGTTCTACCTTTTTAAGGATTTCACTTATTTCTTCCCTAAGCACTCCATCTTCTAGAGGCCTATAATTGTTAAAAATGGGATCTATCACAAATGGGGATATAAAAACGATAAAAATTATAACTGGTATTGAAATAAGCCAGAAATTAAACCACCACATATTAGGGCTTTTGTATATGATCATAAATGGAATAAATATAAATAAAGACATGATAGCATCGTTTACTAAGAAAGATTTAATATTTAGCTCAAACCATCTTAGTAAAGTCTGATTTGAAAGCCCATACTTATGGCCAATGTAATATGAGCTATAGTAGTTAATTGGCAAATTAACCAAAAACATGATGCCGAAAAAAATAAACCCATAAATTATTCCACTCACAAACAAACTTCGCCCATTTTGTGCAAATATACTTATCTTTTGAGATAGCCCACTTATTAGAAATATAAACGGTACAGCAAATGATATAACTAATCTAATAGCCCATACTTTTAATGAATCTATTCTATAATTATAGACCGTATCATTTAAATCAGGATAGTCTTCTTTTAAAGATTCAATGTTTTTAAGTTCTGCTTTAAACATCAGAAATATGAATAATAACAGTATAATAAAAAAAGCTATAATTGCTGTTTTTAATTTATATGTCATATCTATTCACCCATATCATCTTTTATTATTTCCTCATATGCTAATTTTGCAGAAGTCAATACTATAGGTACCCCTGCTCCAGGATGAACGCTACTTCCAGCAAAATACAGATTTTCTGCATATTTAAATTTATTGTGAGGCCTATAATAATTGCTTTGGAATAATGTCGGAGCTAATCCAAATGTTGCCCCATTATATGCATTTAACTCTATTTCAAAATTCTTAGGGGTAAATATTTTCTCAAATTCTATGTGTGAATTTAAATTTTTATCTCCAATTTTTTCAGATATTATATTTAATATCTTCTCTTTATATTGTGTTATAAAATCTTCATCCCAGTTGGCTTTACTTTTTGATAACTCGGGAACTGGAACTAATACATAAAGGCATTCTTTACCTTCTGGAGCTAGGCTTTCATCGAGTTTTGTAGGTACATAAGCATAAAAGGATGGATCTTCTGGTACAATGCCGCTAAATATTTCTTCTATGTTTTTATCAAAATCTTTGGCGAAGAACACATTATGGCAATCCAATTGATCTATTTTTTTATCTATGCCAAGATACATTAGAAAGCACGAACAAGAGTATTTCATGTTATCTATTTTTTCATCTGTGTATTTCCCTTTAATTTCATCATTTTTTACTAATTTTTTCATAGCATAAGGAAAATCAGCATTGCAAACTAAATAATCCGAGAAAATTTCTTCTCCATTCACTCGAATTCCAATAGCTTTTTTATCTTTAAAAAGAATTTCATCAACTTCAGCATTTAGTTTAACTTCCCCACCCATTTCTTTAAACAGTCTCTCCATCGAATTTGCCATAGTATACATACCGCCCTTAATGAACCATACTCCATAAACCATTTCTATCATAGGTATAATAGTATATATTGAAGGTCCATTGTATGGAGAAACTCCGATATATAATGTTTGGAAACTCAATAATTTTCTTAGTTTGTCATTTTCAATGTATTTTGAAATTGTATGATATGCGCTGTCGAAAGTTTTTAACTTCAATGCTTGTTTCAAAGTATATGGGTTATAAAAATCTTTTGGTCCTCTGAATGATCTTTCAATAAAATCATTTTTTGCAACTAGATATCTTTTGTAGATTTCAGCTATATATTCATAAAATCCCTGAGTATCTTTATAGCTTATATTTTCTAACAATTTATTCATTTCAACATAATCAGTGCTTACACTAAGTTTTTCACCATCATCATAATAAAGTGAATACATTGGCTCTATTTTCTCCATAGGAATGTAATCCTTAGGACTTACTCCTGCAGCCACAAATACATCTTCATAGATATGAGGCATCATGACTATGGTCGGTCCTAAATCGAACTTAAAACCATTCCCTGTAATCAAATTCATTTTTCCTCCAACTCTATCCATTTTTTCATATATTGTAACATCATAACCTTTAGACTGTAATCTAACAGCAGTAGCTAACCCTCCAACACCAGCTCCTATGATTATTACTTTCTTTTTCATAATTCACCTCGTTATATTATTCTAAATCTTTTTAAGATTTTAACATAAAATTGTAATTTTAACAACGGTTTGCTTTATGGTCCTTAATCCTGGGTATATTTATTTTCAAAGAGGGAGGCATGATAATTATATGGAAGTTAAAAATAGCTATGAATATTGCGAAGACATTATTAAAGAGCATTCTAAAAGCTTTTATAAAGCTTTTAGCCTATTACCAGAAGAAAAAGCAAATGCTATATACGCAGTTTATGGTTTTTGTCGATTGTGTGATGACAGCATCGATGAATATAACGATTTAAACATGCTTTTGAATTTGGAGTCAGAGCTGGAGTTGTTTTTTAGCGGCATTACTCCAGATAAGCCAATATGGATAGCTTTAAATGATGTCACAAAAAAATACAAAATAAAAAAAGAACCTTTTTTTGATTTGATAAAAGGCCAAAAAATGGATTATAATTTTAAACACTTTTTAACGCAAGAAGATCTGATGGAATATTGTTATTATGTTGCTGGAACGGTCGGTCTAATGATTCTCCCAATTTTGGCGACAAAAAATCATAGTTTTTTAAGAGAAACTGCTATAAATTTAGGAAAGGCTATGCAATTAACAAATATTTTAAGAGATATTGGCCAAGATTATGATAATGGCAGAGTGTATCTGCCAACAGAGTTAATGGATAAATACAACTATAGTTATGATGATCTTTCTAAAAAAATCATAAACGAAAACTTTGTAAATCTATGGGAGTATGAAGCAAAACTAGCAGAAAAACTTTACAACGATTCCTTAGATTTAATTTCTGAATTTGATGATGACAGCAAGTACCCTGTACTAACAGCCGCATATATTTATAAAGAAATATTAAATGAAGTAAGAAAAAATTCTTATGATTGCCTTAATAAAAGAAATGTGGTATCAAGTTTGAGAAAAACTCAAATTGCTCTAGAAGTGAAAAAACAATTGAAAATGGTGATATAAAATGAATAATTTAATTGGTATAATAATTTCTATTATATTTGTATTTGTAGTTATTGGTATTTCGACACTGCTGACAAAGAAAAATATCTTAAAAGATGAAGGGAGTAGAAAATTTATCCATATAGGTGTATCTAATTGGTGGATTATAGCAATGATATTCTTTGATAATTATATTTACGCAAGCATAGTACCTGCTTTATTTGTAGTTTTAAATTATGTTTCTTATAAGAAAAATTTGTTCACAGCTATGGAAAGAGGTGGCGGTAAAGAAGATTTAGGAACTGTTTACTATGCTATTTCACTATTTATTTTATCTCTTATAACCTTTAAAAACACTAATTACTCATATATTGGCGCTTTAGGTATACTAACTATGGGATATGGAGATGGTTTCGCCGCGGTCATAGGGAAAAAATATGGAAGAAAAAAATTCGAAGTCTTTGGAAGTAAAAAAAGCTTAATAGGAAGTATAACTATGTTTATTGCAACTTTTATAGTCTCCTATATAATTCTAAGCATTTTTAACCCAACAAGTAACTTGTTTTATTCTTTCATTCTTGCTTTTTCGGCAACATTATTAGAGTTATTCACTCCAAAGGGATTTGACAATTTATCAGTGCCACTTGGTACAAGCATGATATACTATGTCTTAGCTTATTTATAGAGGTGATAGATTGATAATAATAAATATAGTTATTGGGATAATTCTCTCGCTAGTTATCGTATATCCAGCATATAAAAAAGATTCTCTTACAATAAGTGGTGCTGTCACAGCTGTAATACTAGGTAGTATTATTTACTCTTTTGGGAGCATTTACCATTTTATTATACTGGTCAGTTTTTTTATATCCTCAAGTGTTTTAACTAAATTTAAAGAGAAATCTAAAGAGGCATTTGAGAAAGTGAATGACAAGACCGGAAAAAGAGATTATACTCAAGTATTGGCAAATGGTGTTATAGGGGCAATATTTGTATTGTTGGAGTATGTAAATAAATCTCCTGAGTTTTTCTTGGCATTTAGTGTTTCATTTGCTGTCTCTACTGCAGATACATGGGCATCTGAAATAGGTGTTTTGAGCAAAAAAAATCCTGTTAGAATAATAACATTTAAACCTGTGCCAAAAGGTATATCTGGCGGGATTTCGTCTTTAGGTTTATTTGCTTCTTTTTTAGGCGCTGCTTTCATATCTGTTCTAACATTTGGGTTTAGTTTCATAATATATAAAGATTTAGTAATGAGCATGTATTTTATGTTAATATGTATGATTTTAGGGTTCTTAGGTTCTATAATAGATAGTGTGCTGGGAGCTACTGTGCAAGCACAATATCTAGATAATCAAACTAACAATTTAACAGAAAAGAAAATAACACAAAATGGAAATGCTCAACTTGTTAGAGGAATTAGAATAGTAGACAACAATATGGTTAACTTCTTAAGCAATTTAATCACTTCGATCTTGGTCTTTATTGTATTATAATAGCCCGATTACTCGGGCTATTCATTATATATAAATTTTTTTATTGCATGAAATACTCCATTGTCTATATTTGAACTAGTGACATAATTTGCTCTTTCTTTTATATATTCTGGTGCGTTTTCCATGGCTATTCCAACTTCTGCTAATTCTATCATCGAAAGATCATTCTCTCCATCTCCTATAGCCATTATTTCGTCACTATTTATTCCATACATCTTCGCAACAAACTCTAAAGCATTGCCTTTAGATACATGTGAATCATAAAGTTCTAAATAAAAAGGCATTGAAAAAGTTAAAGTATAGTCTTCATCTAATTTGTCTTTAATATTGTCTCTTAAACTGATAAGCGCTTCTTCCTCGTCAGAAAATATTATCTTATATACCAAATTCCATAAGTTGTTATCTTCTAAATATTTTACCACGTCGTTTACCCTTCTTGGTATTACGTTGCTGTACTTTATAAACAAGTTATAATAATCGTCATTGTTGTCCGTAGCAATTACCTCGTCCTTAAAAAATATAAGCATAAATCTACCATCATTGTATAAGTCAATGAACAGATCCTTAATTTTATTTAAATTCAATGATTTATCAAATAATATTTTTTCTCCTGTATTATCTGTCACGATTGCACCATTTAATGCTATAAGAGGTGTATCAAGCCTTAATTCATTGCTAGCCCAAATCATAGACTCTATTTCCCTGCCAGAAGCGAGCACTACTTTTATCCCAAGTTCTTTTAAATTATCGATTATCTCTTTGTTTTCATTTGAAATCTCATGATTTTCATTTAGTAATGTCCCATCTAAATCTAAACCTACAAGCTTAATCATTAAGTCCCTCTCTCTCACTTTCTACTAATTCTATTAAATACTTTAAAAAATCTAGTTTTAAATCATCTCTTCTAAGTGCAAACTCTACAGTTGCCTCTAAAAACCCTAATTTATCTCCTACATCATATCTTTTACCTACAAAATCATAAGCATACATTGCCTCTCTCTTTGCAAGTTCCTTCAATGCATCTGTAAGTTGTATTTCACCATTTTTCCCTGGCTTAGTGTGTTCTAATACTTCAAATATTGAAGGACTAATTATATACCTGCCCAATATAGCTATATTTGACGGAGCGGATTCTTTAGGAGGTTTCTCAACTAAGTCTTTAACTTTATAGACTCTGTCTTCTATATACTTACCATCTACTATCCCATATTTATTTACTTCGTCATTGTCTACAGGTTGAACCCCAAGTATAGTAGTCTTGTACTCATCATAAATGTCTATCATCTGCTTTAAGCAAGGTTTCTCAGGATTATATACTACGTCATCTCCTAATAGCACTGCAAAAGGCTCATTATCAATAAATGTCTTAGCACAGTATATAGCGTGTCCTAACCCCAAAGGTTGTTTTTGCCTTATATAGTATATATCTGCTAAATCAGAAGTCCTCCTCACCTCTTCTAAAAGCTCTAACTTTCCTGCTCTTTCAAGTTCGAGTTCAAGTTCAATTGATTTGTCAAAATGGTCTTCAATGCTTTTTTTGTTTCTACCTGTAATTATTAGTATTTCTTCAATCCCAGACTCCACAGCTTCTTCTATAATATATTGAAGTGTTGGTTTGTCAACTATGGGAAGCATCTCTTTAGGTTGAGCTTTTGTAGCTGGTAAAAATCTCGTGCCTAGTCCTGCGGCAGGTATAACAGCCTTCTTGACTTTCATTTGACCCCTCCTAATCTACAAATTTATACAAGTTTAAACCTGAATTATCATCAAACTCTCTTTCCACAACACCATCTATTTTTTCTATCACCAATTCACAAGTTGCACTAACAACAGCCTCATTTAAATGTCCACCATAAACATGGTATTGTTCATCTCCCAATGCTATATGCATATGAAGGTAAGTTTCTCCATTTTTAGTGGAAATATTCCCTATTAAACTTGTTATTTCAAAATCACCCTCAAGACTAGTTGAATGATACACTTTAGTGTTTGTATCAAATAGCCCTATAGTAGCAGTGCCTACTGCGCCTATGCCTGTGATTGTGCCTAGTTTGATGTTTTCTTTTTCCACAAGTTCTTTGATTTTTTCTACGATCTCTTCTCCCTTATTTATCCTTGCTATATATTTATTCCCAAAAACTCTATATTCCATTTTTAGCCTCCTAGTTTTATTCTTCAATTGTTATAGTTTTTATAACTTGCTTTTCAATTGGCCTATCTCTAAAATCAGTTTTAACATTTGCAATCTCATCTACAACTTCAATGCCTTCAATGACTCTACCAAAAGCAGCATATCCACCATCTAAGTGAGGAGCATCTTTATGCATGATAAAAAACTGAGAGCCTGCCGAGTTAGGATCACTTGCCCTTGCCATTGAGATAACTCCTCTTTCATGCTTTAAGTTATTCTCAAACCCATTTTCTTTAAATTCACCTTTAATACTATACCCAGGGCCACCCATTCCAGTACCTTCGGGGTCTCCTCCTTGTATCATAAAGTCTTTTATTACTCTATGAAAAATTGTCCCATCATAAAAATTTTTCTTTATCAAACTTATGAAGTTTTCAACTGTTATAGGAGCAATATCTGGATAAAGTTCTAACTTAATTTTATTACCATTTTCCATTTCTATTGTCACTATTGGGTTTACCATAAATGCACATCCTTTCGAAAATATATATATATTAAATTGTAACATATTAATCATAAATTATAAACTATTGCATTTAAGAGTTCATAGATGTGACAATGAAAAATTTGAGATATTAAATTATATGTTTACAAAAAAGAAAAGTTAAAAAATGTAGATAAACTATTTACAAGATAAATCAAATGAGCTTTAGCATGAAATAACTAAAGCTCAAATGAATTTTTCTTAGGAAATATCCCAAACTGCCCACCAGTATGAATAAATAAGATATTTTTTAAATCGTTAAATTTGCCATTTTGGATTTCATTAATTAAGCCATAAAAAGCTTTTCCAGAATAAACCGGATCTAAAAGAATCCCTTCATTTTGAGCTATTCTTTCAATAAATTCTAATTCTTCTACTCTATTTATAGCATATCCTCTGCCTACATATCCATCAATTATCTTTATGTCCTCTTTATTTACATCATAATTTCCATCCAATAATGGTAATGTTTCGTCTACTAGTTCGCATATTCTACCAATAAAATGCTCAGCAGTGCTTGAGACATTAAATCCAATTATTTTTTTATTTGATTTATGCAATTGATTGCCTAAGTATAAGCCCGCATATGTCCCCCCAGAGCCAACTGCAACTACAATTGCATCAAACTCTATGCCAAGAGACTTTTCTTGAATTAAAATTTCTTCATAACAATTTAAATAACCTAATGAGCCAATCCCATTTGATGCTCCTTCAGGTATTATGTATGGTTTCATTCCAAGTTTTTTTAATTGTTCTTTAGTATTTTCCATTATCTCGTTTCGCCTAAATGCATAATCATCTGCTGACACAAAAGTAATCTCTGCGCCAAATAATTTATCTAAAAAATAATTCCCGTCTAAATCATCTGTCTCATTACCCTTTAAAACAAGTGTACATCCAAGTCCAAACTTTGCAGCAACAACTGCTGTAGCTCTTGCGTGATTAGATTGAATAGCTCCACAAGTAATTAGATGGTTTGCTCCCTTATTAATTGCATCTTTTACGCTAAATTCAAGCTTTCTGATCTTGTTTCCCGAGAACTCAAGACCTGTGTAGTCATCTCTTTTTATGTACATATTTTTGTCTAAAAGCTCTGATATTTTTGTTAATTTCTCAATTGGTGTAGGTAAATTTGCTAAGTTTAATTTTTCAATACCATAAAGCATAAAAACCCCCCATTATTCATTTTTTTCGATTAATTTCTTTAGTTTCTCTTCCATTTTCTTTTTTCTATCAGATGTTGATTCCTTATCAATTTCTATGTCAATCGATACAACATCTCCCTCGGAAATATCTTCAGGGAACAATCCCCTCGGAAATAAATAAAAGTCATCAAATAACTCTACTATTACGAGATTTTCCTCAAATCTATCGACAATTCCAATTGTTTTCATATAATCCACCTACTTTGTAGTTTCTACTGAATAATCACTACCATCTGACTTGATAATTACTGTACCATCAAGATCAGTTCTATACACTTTTGTGTTAATATTTGTCAATCTCTTTAAAATATCCTTGTTTGGGTGTCCATAAGGATTATCCTTACCAACATGTATTACTGAAATTTCTGGTGTTACTGCTTCTAAAAATGCTTTGCTACTAGAAGTATCACTCCCATGATGGGCAACTTTTAAGCAAACTGATTGGATGTTTGGATAACTCTTGATGATTTCCTCTTCAACCTGTGCTTCGACATCTCCAGTAAAAACACATGAGAAATCTTGGAACTCAACCCTCATCACAATCGAGCTGTTATTTGCATCTTCCATTGGTTTATCAGGACTTAATATCAAAACTAAAGCATCTCCTAAGCTAAACTCATCACCAGATTTCACAACTGTAAATGGAATGTTTTTTTCATCGATTTTATCTAGGTATTTTTCATAAGTTAGACTAGTGTGTACAAACCCACTGTCTAAAATTTGTTTTACTTCAAAGTTTTCTATCACATCAACAGCCCCTCCAATATGATCAGAATGAGGATGAGTCAAAACAAATACGTCAATAGTATCTATCCCAATATTTTTTAAATAGTCAATCAATACTTTTGAACTATCTTTTGTCCCTGAATCTATTAACATTGTTTTTTTATCTGGAGTGATCACTAAAGTACTATCTCCCTGCCCTACATCAATAAAATGAATTTCAAATTCATCTGAACCTATTAAAGAATCAAATGAGAAATTGCCATCCTCTGACTGCAAAGTCAATAATGCTACGATTACTACAAATAGTACAATAATATAAGAAAGAAATTTTTTCACAATCCACCTCAAATGTCTATATTTATATTAATTCTATCACAATTTACACATTTTTAATAATTAGAATTAATTTTAATAATATATAGTAAAAAAGATAAATCTAATGTATAATAATTTGTGTCTCTAAATTTTATATTTCGGAGGATATATGATGAGCGACAGAGTATCGCTTAAAGAAAAATTGGTATCGTACAACATAAAAGTTAATATAATAAATGGAGTATTTGCGGCAATTGCATTCAATCTAGTTAACCCCTATTTAGCAAAATTTGCTGAAAGATTAGGAGCTACGGACTATCAAATAGCTTATCTCACTAGCTTTCCATATTTTGTGAGCATATTCGCATATATTCCAGGAGCAATACTAATAGAAAGTTTAAGCAATAAAAAGAAAACCACCGGAACTATCATGTTTATACATAAACTATTTTATCTTTTGCTAGCTATTTTACCTTTTTTAAAGGGAGTTAACCAAGCAAGTCTATTTATAACCATTATAGGCTTGATGAACTTACCTGGCGCTATGGCAACTATGGGATACCAATCAAGCATAGGCGATGTATTCTCCATAGAAGATAGAGGAAATGCTATGGGACTTAGAAATAAGTACTCAACTATCTTTGCATTGGCTATTACTTTCATCTCAGGACAATTACTTACATATATCCCTAAAACAAATGAAGGTTCAATAAGGCTATATCAAATATTTTTCTTTTTCGCGTTTATTTTTTCTCTTGCAGAAGTGATAAGTTTTTTTAAATTTAGAGGTATGAAAAGAAAAAAGAAATCTACAAGATACATAGATTCATTAAAAGCAACTTTTAAAAATTTGCCAAAAGAGAAGAATTATCTCATATTCACACTGATATCCGCATTTTTCTATATAGGGTGGATGGGAGCTCAACCCCTATTCAATATATATACCATAAAAGTGTTAGGTGCTAATGAATTTTGGTTAAGTGCTATAACAATATCAAGTAGTCTATCTTCTATACTTTCCTTTACAAAATGGGCAAAGTTTGCAGATAAAAAGGGGAATAATTTTGCCCTTGGAATAGCACTTATGGGAATGGCTATAACACCTATTTTTTATGTGCTATCAAAAAATATTTTTATGTTAGTTCTATTTAACATAATAATTGGGATAGCTGTTGCTGGAACAAATTTAATATTGTTTAATATGCTCTTAGAAGTAACACCTTCGATAAATAGAACAATATATATAGCTATATATAACACATTGACAGCCATAGTATCAGCCATAGCTCCAATAATGGGAGTAGCTATAAAAGATATGACAAGCATAGCAATAGCACTTATTATAATAGCTATATTTAGATTTATCGCAAGCTTTATGTTTATTGCAAGAGGATTGGTTAGAGAAAATAATTAAAATAATGGAGAGTTTTCTCTCCATTATTTTAATTCTACATCATGACCTCCAAATTCATTTCTCAAAGCTGCAACAATTTTGCCTGAAAATGTATCATCTTCCAGTGATCTATATCTCATAAATACTGATAAAGCTATAACTGGAGCTGGAACTCCTAAATCTAGAGCAGTTTCTACAGTCCACTTTCCTTCTCCTGAGGAATGCATCACCCCTTTTATAGAGTCCAATTCTTTATCTTTGCTAAAAGCCGACTCTACTAATTCCATAAGCCAAGACCTAACAACAGACCCGTGATTAAACACATGTGCAACTTTTTCATAGTCAATGTCAAAGTCTGATTTATACATTACTTCAAACCCTTCAGCTATAGATTGCATCATTCCATATTCTATTCCATTGTGTACCATCTTAACAAAATGACCACTGCCGGATTTCCCCGTGTAAAGAACCCCTTCTTCTACTGATATATCTCTAAAAATTTTCTCGCAATCTTTAAACACTTCTTCTTCTCCACCAACCATTAAACAAGCTCCTTTTAAAGCTCCTTCAGGTCCGCCGCTGATCCCACAATCTAGAAAACTAATGCCTTTTTGTTTTAGATACTCATATCTCCTAATAGAATCTTTATAATGTGAATTACCTGAATCTATGATTATATCTCCTTTTTCAAGATATTTTAGTAATTCTTCAATAGTATCATCTACAGCTTTTCCAGCTGGTAACAATAGAAATACTATCCTTTTTTTTGGAGTCATATCAATTAATTCTTTAATAGATTTTACCCCGTTTGCCCCTGCAATTTTTGCTTTTTTAACATTTTCATGAGATAAATCAAACGCATTTATTTTATATCCTTTATTAAGCATGTTTAATGCAAGATTATATCCCATTTTCCCAAGACCTATCAATGCAATATTCATATGTCACCACCCTTTTGTTAAATATCTATTAATCTATTATATATTATACAAAAATACTTATAATTAGTGTACAGATTAACCCAACAACTCCAATTATTGTTTCCATTACAGTCCATGATCTTAATGTATCCTTTTCAGATATACCAAAATATCTATTAACTAACCAAAATCCACTATCATTGACATGAGATAGCACAGTAGATCCAGATGCAATTGCTAAAACTATCAAAGCAGGCTCAACATTAAATGCTGGCAAAAGTGGTGCCATTATCCCTCCTGCAGTCATCATTGCTACTGTTGCAGAGCCTACTGATACTCTAACAACTGTTGCAATTAAAAATGCTAAAATTATCGGATTCATACTAGAATCAGCTAAACCCTCAGCTAAAACAGTACCTATATTGCTATCTATTAGAACTTGTTTAAATATCCCTCCAGCTCCTGTAACTAATAGTATAAGACCTGTAGGTGCTAATGCAGCAGTTGCAACCTTATTTACTTCATCTCTACTCAAACCTTTGTGTTTTCCTAATGTTATAAAAGCTAAAATAGTAGAAATACTCAAAGCCGAAAATGGATGCCCTATAAATGTTAATATATTTCTCATTGAACTTCCTTCTTCTAAAAATACACCTGCTGTTGTGTTTAAAAGTATGAGAACAATTGGAATTAATATTAAACTAATTATCAGTTTAAAACTAGGCAAATCCTTTTCTTCTGCTTTAATTACATTTTCGTCAAGCTCCATATAATCGGGAACTTCTGCATATATTTTGTTCCCGATGTACTTCCCAAAAATTGGTCCTGCAACAATCATAGAAGGTAATCCAATAATTATACCAAATAATATAACTTTTCCTAAATCAGCTCCCACTAATTGTGCTACAGCAACTGGTCCAGGAGTTGGGGGAACAAATGCATGAGTTACTGCAAGTCCAGCTAATAGTGGTATTCCATAGTGCAATAATGACTTTTTAGTTTCTCTTGCCAAAGAATAAACTAAAGGAACAAGTATTATAAATCCTACATCGAAAAATACAGGGATTGATATGATAAAGCCTGCTAAACCCAGAGCCCACGAAGCTCTATCTTTGCCAAATTTTCCTATCAATGTACGGGCTAGTCTTTCTGCTCCACCAGAAACTTCAAGCATTTTACCAAACATAGCTCCTAACCCAACTACCACACTTATAAAACCTAATGTCCCTCCCATGCCGTTTTGTATAGTGCCCATTATTTTTTCAATTGGCATGCCAGCGGCAACTGCAGTTCCCATGCTCACAATGAGAAGTGCTACAAAAGCATGGAGTTTAAGCTTCATAATTAAAAATAATAGCAATGCAATAGAAATTAACAGTACAGCTACATAATAAAATTGTCCATCCATTTTTATACCCCCTATAATTTATTTTGAAAATGAGCTAAGTCACTTAGCACATTTGTCATACTACTTACAGCGTTCTGGTATATTTGAAATAGTTCCTTGTACTTCTCTTTATTTTGAGTTGGAAAAAACACTTCTCCATCTTCCAACATAAAATCAAGTTCCTTTAAAGTTTTTACTCTTCCTATTGCTAATAGCCCTAACATTAGAGCTCCTAGTGTTGGGCTCTCATAATTATCTGATATGATAATTTTTGTATCCATACAATCGGTTAATGTTTGTACCCAACACTTTGATTTTGTAAATCCACCATTTACATACACACATTTTATGTCCTCATTTGTTTCTTTTAGAACTCTAAAAACGTCATTGATTGCAAAACATATACCTTCAATAGTTGATCTAGCAAAATGCTCTCTTTTGTGCATATCAGAAATACCTATGTAAGAACCTCTTAAGTTTGAATTCCAGTAAGGTGCTCTTTCTCCAGTAAGAAAAGGTAAAAATATGAGTCCTTCACTGCCAGGTTTAACGTTTTCAACCATTTTATTTATTAAATCGTATGCTTCGATGTTCATTTTTGAAGCAATTTCAACCTCTTCACTACAAAATGTATCTCTAAACCATCTATATGTTATTCCACCATTGTTAATTGCACCACCTGATACATACATATTGTCAGTTAATATATATGAAAACGTCCTCCCTTTATCATCGATAATAGGTCTATTTGATACTGTCCTTACTGCACCACTGGTCCCAATCGAAACAACTGCAGTCCCAAAATCTATTCCATTTGAACCAAGATTTGCAAGGCATCCATCACTGGCACCCAACACAACTTTTATATCTTCATCAAACTTTAAAACTTCGCGGTATTTATCTAACATTCCTTCTATGATGTAAGTTGTAGGATAAGGTATAGATAATTTGCTTTCCTCTATACCACATAAATTCAACGCTTCATCGTCCCATTTCAAATCGTAAATGTTAAACAATCCAGTAGCACTAGCTATTGAATAATCAACTAAATACTCTCCAAATAATTTATATATAACATATTCTTTTATAGATATGAACTTAAAAGTATTCTTAAATATCTCACTCTCATTATCTCTTAGCCACATGATTTTATATAAAGGTGACATTGAATGACAAGGTGTTCCTGTTCGTTTATATATTTCTATTCCGATGCCATTTCCCTTAAATTGTTCTGCATATTCACTACTTCTGCTATCAGCCCATATGATACAATTAGTCAAAGGATTAGCATCTTTGTCAACACATATCAAACTGTGCATCATTGATGAAAATGAGATAAACTCAACCTTCTCTCCCGAATTTTTTGCCACTGAATTTACTTCTTTTAAAGTACTCAAAACAGCATTAAAAATTTCTTCAGGATCTTGCTCCCTTACATTCGCCCTTGGAGAATAAATGGGATAAAGTACAGATGATTTCGATTTAATTTTCCCATTTTCATCATACAAAATTGCTTTCGTACTCGTAGTGCCAATATCAATTCCTATGTAAAACATTTTCCTCACTCCAATAAAAAAATATTATATTACGCTATAAAAGATATTTTCTTTATTATAGCATAATATAATATTTAATCAAGTAAAATAAAAATTATTTTTATAATCGTTTTGAGGCAATTCCTTTTCTAATCTTTTCTAAATTTTCCAATGCTTCATCTTTACTAATCATCGCACTATTCACGTATATCCAATCTATTATCATCAAAGCTGACACCCTAGACTCCATCGCTTCTGATCTAAATAACGACTCTTTCCCATATGCAATTAAAGAAATATCCGATTCCATTGCAATTGGTGATTTTGGATTTGCTGTGATGGAAATAATTTTCAGATTGTTTTCTTTTGCTAATCTTATATTGTCAAGGAGCTCTTTATTGCTTCCAGAATTTGAAAAAGCAAATACTACATCATTTTCCGAAGCTAAAGAAATTAACATAGCTTGCCAGTGCGAATCAGAAGCGGCATTGCAAGTTTTACCTAATCTAATAAACTTATGATGAGCATCCTCTGCGATCGAGAAGGACCCTCCCATACCGAAAAACATAAGTTGTTTAGCCTTTAATGTGATTTGCGTTGCATTTATTATTTTCTCTGGATCATTTAATCTCAATGTGTTATCTAAGCTATTAATATTAGATTTTAATATTTTTTGCATTATTAAATATGTATCATCACCCTCTTTAACTTCTTCATGTATGTTTTCTATCGGCTTTATGATCTCTCCAGCTAAATTTATCTTTAAATCTTGATAGCCTTTATATCCAAGTTTATTGCACACTCTAAATACTGTTGTCTCACTAACACCACTTGACTCAGCTAGTTCTGTGATTGAAAAATGAATTATATCTCTTGGGTTTTCTAAAATATACTTTGCAACTTTCTTTTCAGCTTTGTTTAAATCATTGTATATCTGAACTATTTTTTCTAAACTACCTTTTTCATTTGCCATTTTTGCACCTCAATAAAAAATATTTTCTTCATTTTACCACAAAACTAAAGTGTAGGTAAAATAAAAGAGACGAAATAATTTCATCTCCTTATTTTTGACCATAGCTTTTGAATTTTTCTATGATTTTTCCCATCTCTTTATCGTCAATTATTACAGGCTCTCCCAAATTTTTAGCTTTTATATACAATTCAGACACATACTCCACATCTTCTAATATACTAAATGCTTCAAAGATATCTTTACCAGCTGTTAGTACACCATGGTTTGCTAATAAAACTGCTTTCCTATCTCTCATCGCATCATAAGCATTTTTTGCTAGTTCTTCAGTGCCAAAAGTCGCGTATTCAGCACATCTAACATCTTTCCCCGCTGATGCTATCATATAATGTACTGCTGGTAAACTCATCTTCAAGCAAGATAGTACTGTTGAATAAACAGTATGTGCATGAACTATGGCATTTATGTCATCTCTATTTACATAAAATATCCTATGTAAGTTGTAATCACTTGATGGCTTTTTATTTCCCTCTACTACATTTCCGTTTAAATTCATTATTACTATATCTTCTATCCTAGTTTCATAGTAGTCAATCCCACTTGGGGTTATAGCAAATAATTCCTTCTCTCTATTAAAAATTGAGAGATTTCCACTTGTGCCCTTCGTTAGGTTCTTATCGATAAGCTTCTTGCCGTATTCAACTAGAAACTCTCTTTCATTCAATAAAAGCATTTTATCACCTACAAACTTTCATAACCATTTGGATTATTTAGCTGCCAGTTATATGAATCTCTGCACATAGTTTCTAAAGAAAACTGAGTTTCAAATCCAAGCTCTAATTTTGCTTTAGTAGGGTCTGCGTAGCATACGTCGATATCTCCAGGTCTTCTATCCACTATTTCATATGGGATTTTTACTCCATTCGCTTTCTCAAATGCTTTGACTACATCTAACACACTATAGCCTATTCCTGTACCTAGATTGTAAATAAATAACCCTGAACCTTTATTTATCTTTTCCAATGCTTTTAAATGACCTATAGCTAAATCTACTACATGAATATAATCCCTTACTCCAGTTCCGTCATGAGTATTGTAATCATTCCCAAATATATAAAGCTTCTCTCTTCTCCCTAAAGCTACTTGAGTTATGTAAGGCATGAGATTATTTGGTATTCCATTTGGATCCTCACCAATTCTTCCACTTTTATGTGCCCCAATTGGATTAAAATACCTTAAAATTGATATACTATATGAGTTATCTGCTGCATATATATCTTTTAAGATTTGCTCAATCATAAACTTACTCCAGCCATAGGGATTTGTAGCCTTGAGTTTCATGTCTTCTGTAAATGGAGCTTTGTTTTCATCCCCATATACAGTTGCAGAAGAACTAAACACGATTTTCTTTACATTGTGTCCCTTCATTACTTGTAGTAAGTTTATAGTTCCTATTACATTGTTTTGATAGTACATAAGAGGCTTTTCAACTGATTCTCCAACTGCCTTAAGCCCTGCAAAATGTATCACAGCGTCAATCTTATTTTCACTAAAGACTCTATCTAACCCATCTTTATAGAGCAAATCTTCCCTATAAAACTTGGGCTTCTTCCATGTTAGTTCTTCGATTCTTTTCAAGACTTCCATTTTACTATTTTTTAAATTGTCTAAAATAACAACCTCATACCCTGCATTTAAGAGTTCTACACAAGTATGACTGCCAATATAACCTAAGCCACCTGTAACAAGAAGTGCCATTTTATCCCTCCTACTTCATCATCCTTTTTAGCCTTGTCTTGATTAATTTAATCATATTATCTACTTCATCAATCTTTAATGTTAAAATAATCCCAAAATATGCTAAAGCTCCTATGATAATAGCTACTATGAGTGCAATCTCTTCTATTGTTTTTATCAGTAGTATTCTATAGATAAACCACGCAATGACACCCATAGCGATTGATGCAAAAGTTAGCTTTGCAAGAGTTATCGCAGTTTTCTTCAGCCCAAGAGCTCCTATTTTCTTTCTTAAGTTAACAAACAACAAACCCGTTGAAAATATAGCTGAAATACTCGTAGCCAAAGCTAGACCACCTATGCCCATATACCTTGACAAAATAATGTTTAGCACTATATTCATTATTACAGCAATTGAACCATTAATCATTGGAGTTTTAGTATCTTGCTGTGAATAAAAGGCTCTAGATAGGATATCTCTAAGTCCAAATCCAATCATGCCGATTGAATAAAACACTAAAGCACTTGTGGTCAATGAAATTGCATTTGCATCAAATGCTCCTCTGCCAAAAAGTAGCTTAACTATAGGCTCTGCAAATAACATTGCTCCAACTGTAATAGGCATAATCAATATGCTAATTGAATTTATTGCTTCGTTTATAGCTGCCTTTAGTCCCTTTATATTATCATTTGCAGCCATCTTAGAAATGCTTGGATAAAGCACCGTAGCAACGGGTGTAACTATAAGTCCTTGAACAAAGCCGTTTAACCTATTTGCATAATTTAATGCAGATATTCCTCCAACTACTAGCCCCGAAGCTATGGTCCTATCTACTAATGTGTTTATCTGGTTTACAGATACTCCAACAATTACTGGTAAAGCTATAAACATTAAATTTTTTAGATGTTCGTCTCTAAAATTTATACTGAATTTATGCCTATATCCAGACCGCTTGATAGAAGGGATTAAAATAAATAGCTGTGATGCTGTTGCCAATACACTTCCCAATATCAAAAATAATGGATCTTGATTAGCACTGATAGCTATTGCTATGATGATAATTATATTATATGGCACACCAATCAAAGCAGGTGTTAAAAATCTATTGTTAAGCTGTAAATATGCACTATAAATATATGTAGTACCTGTAAAATATATACCTACTAAACTCAATTTAGTAAATCTTATCGCCATGGCAAGGGTTTGTCCTTTAAAACCTGATGCAAAAAGTTTTACAATAGGTTCAGTAAAAATAAGCCCTACCACTACCAATACAGTAGAAATCAATAATAAGATGTTTACAATATTACTTGTGAATTTGTTTGCTTCACTATCTCCATGTTTTTCTCTTATTTGGCTAAACATTGGAATAAACCCAGTGGAAAGCCCTGTACCAACAAAAGAAAATATCACCGCAGGTATCGTAAGTGATATGAGGTAAGCATCAGATATAGCTGAAGCACCATAAAAGTACGACAAAACCAATTCTCTAAAAAACCCAAATACTTTCGAAATCACTGTTATAATCATGATGATTATTGCTGTTTTTTTCATAATCTGCTCCAATCTAAAATAATCTACTAAGTTACTTAGTAGATTATATCATAAGGATGGATAATTGAGGAGAAGGATTTTTAACAGGTACAGATATTTCTAAAAGTAGTTAACAAGCCCATTTCTAATCCAAACATACATTTAATTGACTTTTCTTTTTATCATACTGTGTTTTGTGCGTTTCCCACGTTTGAGTTGGATTTTTTTACTTCGTCAATATAGATATTTATTATAGATGTTTAAATCACAGTAACATTACCTAATTTATTTGTGTATCTAGTGTTTATTCTATGTGTCAACTAGCATCATCTTTTTGAGTTTAAGTTTTGGAGTAAAAAATAAATTTTTTTATTTCCACAGATTTCACCATTTCTCCATTCGTTCATCGAATGATTAAATTATAACATTGAATTTAGTCCCATAGAATACTTAGAAATTAAATAATCCTGGAATTTTCCAGGATTATTTAATTTATTATTTTATTATAATAATAAAAATGCTACACTTGCTATTGCTCCACTCAGTAACAAAGTTATAATGCAATATCCCATTATGTCCCTAGCTCCAAGTCCAGCTATACCAAGTGCTGGCAATGCCCAGAAAGGTTGTATCATATTTGTCCAAGCATCTCCCCATGCGATTGCCAATGCTGTTTTTGCTGCTGGTACTCCGAGTTCAGAACCTGCTGGCATCATAATTGGGCCTTGTACTGCCCATTGCCCGCCTCCTGAAGGAACAAATATATTAACTATTCCTGCACTTAAAAACGTAAATAGTGGAAAAGTATTATCATTGGACATATTTACAAAAGCTGTTGAAATCACCCCTGCTAGTGAAGTTGCTCCTTCAGCTGCGCCTGTCATCATACCCATAATACCAGCGTAAAATGGAAATTGAAGTATTATTCCAGATGCTCCAGCTGTTGCCTCAGATATTGCGTCTATATATCTTCTTAAATCACCATGAAGTAGTATTCCTACAAATAAAAATATCATATTGACTATATCTAAGCTTAAGTTAAAACCATTCTCTGAAAAATAATAAACTATATATATAAATCCAAATGCTAATAATATCAGCCACAAAATTTTACTATGTTCCAATTTATCAGCAGGTGTCTTTATTTCATATTCTTTTAGGGGTTCATCATGTAACAGACTTGGATCTATTGTAATAGTCTTATCAGGAGTAGGATGCATTGCTCTTGTTACTATTGGCATAAGTAAGAGTATAGAAATTACTATTGCCAAATTTAGAGGTGAAAAAATTGTTTCACTGGTTGGTATGGGGGTTGTTAATGCTCCTCCAGTTGCTACAAGTCCTGTTTCACTTGCTATAGTTAGTGGTATAGAGCCAGACAATCCTCCATGCCAAACTAAAAATCCTGAATAGGCTGAAGCTATTAACAGTCTATAGTCTACGCCTTTTACTTGCTTTGCCATTTCTCTTGCCAATAAAGCTCCAATGATCAATCCAAATCCCCAATTAATCCAACAAGCAAGTGTTGCTATAAATGTAGTGATCAATATTGCTGACCCAGGTGTCTTTGCTAATGAAGCTATCTTTTTTAATAGATTTTTGAAAAGTGGTGCTTGAGCCATTGCACTTCCAAGCACTAATACTAAAACCATTTGCATTGAAAATAATAGCAAACTCCAAAACCCATTTCCCCAATGTTTTATCATGGTTAGTGGGCCTTGTCCAGTAAATATAATTCCAGCGATAAAAACTATTGCGTTAAGTATGATTGCAAATAAAAATGGGTCAGGTAAGTACTTATTCACTAATGCAACACAGCCATTTGTAAATTTTTTAAACATATCTAATCCCCCTTTAATATATTATCTATAAATTGTTAATTTATAGTCAATCATTGGCAATATTACTCAATAACGTTAGTAACTTCTTAGTTTTAGTATACCTTTTAAAAGATTACCTTACAATACAAAAAATTAAATAATCCTGGAAATTTCCAGGATTATTTATATGATTTTAAAAGTATACTTGCGTTATGTCCCCCAAAGCCTAAAGAGTTTGAGAGTGCATACCTTATTTCTCTATTAACTTTTACATTTGGTGTATAGTTTAAGTCACATTCTTCATCTTTCACTTCATAGTTTATAGTAGGGGGAATTGTACTTTCTTTTATAGCTAAAGCTGTTGCTATAGCTTCTATCCCACCTGCTGCACCTAAGAGATGTCCTGTCATAGATTTAGTTGAGCTTATGTTTATGTCTTTTGCATGCTCTTTAAATAAATCTTTTATTGCTAATGTTTCAAGTTTGTCATTGTAATATGTGCTTGTTCCGTGTGCATTTATATAATCAACCTCATCAAGTGGTACATTAGCTTCTAATAGTGCTAGCTGCATTGCTACCCTTGCTCCGTCTGCATTTGGATCCGGTTGGGTTATATGAAATGCATCTGTCGTTGCTCCATATCCAACTATTTCAGCATATATAGTAGCATTTCTCTTTAGTGCATGTTCTAGTTCTTCTATGATCAATATGCCTGCTCCTTCTCCTATGACAAATCCATCTCTGTCTTTGTCAAAAGGTCTGCTTGCTTTTCTAGGTTCATCATTTCTAGTTGATAGTGCTTTCATAGAAGTAAATCCTGCCACAGCCATGGGCGAGATGGCAGCTTCTGTTCCACCTGTAACTGCAGCGTCTATAACTCCTAGTTTTATCATCCTAAAAGCTTCTCCTATTGCATGAGTCCCAGATGCACATGCTGTTGTTATGGTCATTGAGGGGCCTTTTATATTAAAACTAATTGCTACCTGCCCTGCTGCCATATTTGATATCATCATTGGTATGAAAAATGGACTTACTCTATTTGGTCCTTTTGTCATGAGTTTTTCTTTTTCAGTTTCAAAAGTTGATATCCCGCCTATGCCTGACCCTATGATTATACCTGTTCTATTTGAGTCAAGATCATCTGAGGAGAGTTTTGCATCTTTAAAAGCTAAGTGAGTCCCAGCTACTGCATATTGAGTGAAAAGATCCATCCTCTTTGATTCTTTTTTGTCCATGTAAAGAGTAGGATCGAAATCTTTTACTTCTGCCCCTATCTTTACATCAAAATCTTTAGTGTCAAATTTGGTTATATAGTCTATCCCCGACTTCCCATTTGTCAAAGAATCCCAGAAACTGTCTTTGCCAATCCCCACAGGGCTTACAGCTCCTAGTCCTGTGATGACTACCCTTCTATCTGACATATTATGCAATTTTTCCTTCGATATATTTTGCTATGTCGCCAATGTTTTTAAAGTTTTCAGCATCTTCATCGGGGATTTCGATTTCAAATTCATCTTCTAGTGCCATCATTATTTCTACTGCATCTAGTGAGTCAGCTTCTAAATCACCCATCATAGATGTTTGCATGGTTATTTCGTCTTCTTCTACTCCTAATTGTTCTGCTATAATATGTTTTACTTTTTCAAATACCATTTTACATTCCTCCTAAATATTATATATTCATTCCACCATCTATTTGTATTACTTGACCTGTTATATAGTCTGATTTTTCACTTGCTAAAAAGCTCACAAGATTAGCTACATCTTCAGGTTTTGCAAAGTAGCCTAATGGTATGTTTTTAAGCATTTCTTCTTTTACATCTTCTTTTAGTACTTTAGTCATGTCAGTTTCTACAAATCCAGGTGCTATTGCATTTGCTCTAACACCTCTTGAGGCAAATTCTTTAGCAATTGATTTCGTAAATCCTATTACTCCCGCTTTTGAAGCTGCATAATTTGCTTGACCTGCATTCCCCATGATACCTACTACTGAGGAAATGTTGATTATTTTACCATATTTCTTTTTAATCATAGGTCTTATGATCTCTCTGGTTGTCAAAAATACACTCCTTAAATTTACTTCTATGACTCTATCAAAGTCTTCAGCTTTCATCTTCATTAAAAGTCCATCTCTTGTGATTCCTGCGTTGTTTACTAATACATCTACTGTACCAAGTTTTTCCTCGATTTCTTTGATAGCTTCTTTCACATCTTCTTCTATGCTCATGTCCTTTTTTATACTTAATGAATTTGAGCCAAGTTTATTTAATTCCTCTAAAGTGTCATTTGCTGCATTTTCATCTGATGAATAGGTAAAGGCAATGTCATATCCATCTTCGGCTAATTTTATTGCTATGCTTTTTCCTATCCCCTTGCTTCCTCCTGTTACTAGGGCAATTTTTTTATTCAAAATCTATGCCCCCTTTGTAAGTTTCTCTACTGCTTGTCTAAAGGTATCTACGTTGTTTATATTTAAAGTTGTTACTTCTTTGTTCATGCTTTTGCCAATCCTTTTAACAAATCCTGATAGCGACTTCCCAGGTCCTATTTCTACGAAAGTATCTACTCCGTCATTTATCATTTTTTCAATTGATTGCTGCCATAATACCGAATGTGATACTTGATCAACGAGCTTTTGAACTATCTCCTCTTTTGTTTCGACAGGTTTCCCATCTACGTTCGATATGACAGTCTTTTGTAAATCATTTATAGTTATTTTTTCAAGTTCTCTTCTTAATTTTTCACCTGCCGGTGTCAAAAGTGAAGTGTGAAATGGTGCGCTTACTGGCAACTCTACTGCTTTTTTTGCTCCAAGTTCAATTGCTTTTTTACAAGAAATCTTTATGCCTTTTAATTCCCCTGATATTACTATTTGTTCAGGAGAGTTGTAGTTTGCAACTTCAACTATTCCGTAGTCTTTACCTGCTTCTAATACATCAGGCAAATAAATTCTATCTAATCCTAAGAGCGCAGCCATTCCACCTACTCCTTGTGGTACAGCTTCTTGCATGAACTTTCCTCTTTCTCTTACTATTCTTAAAGTATCTGAAAAGCTCATTGCCTTGCTCTTTACAAGTGAACTATATTCTCCAAGGCTTAAACCTGCCGTGTAATCACAGTCAATTCCTTCTTTTTCTAAAGCTTTTAGCATAGCTATGCTCGCTGTTAGAACTGCTGGTTGAGTGATTTCTGTTTTCATCAAGTCTTCTTCTGTTCCTTCAAATACAAGTGAGCTTAATTTCATGTTCAATGCATCGTCAGCTTCTTCAAAGACTAATCTTGATTCTTTTATTTCATCATAGAAGTCTTTTGCCATGCCGACATATTGTGATCCCTGCCCAGGGAATATAAATGCAATCTTTCCCATATTATATCCCTCCTACCATTTTAGAAAGGTTTTTTATAACTGTTTCAGCTTCACTACATATACCTTCTATTATTTCTTTACATGGTTTAATATCATTTATCAGTCCAGCGATTTGCCCACTCATGACAGATCCTTGTTCTACATCGCCTTCTACGACCGCGAGTCTTAATTTACCTGCTCCAAATTTATCTAATTCTTCAAGTGGTGCATTTTGTTTTTCTAACTCTAAAAATTCCCTTGTGAATTTATTTTTTATTACTCTTACTGGATGCCCTGTAGTTCTTCCTGTAACTATAGCATCTCTATCTTTTGCTTTTAAAAGTAAGTTTTTATAGTTTTCGTGTACTTTAGCTTCAGTGGAAAGTACAAATCTAGTTCCCATTTGCACTCCTTCAGCTCCCAATGCAAATGCTGCTACAAATCCTCTTGCATCAGCAATCCCACCTGCTGCTATTACTGGAATCCTCACAGCGTCTACTACTTGAGGTACCAATGCAAAAGTAGTCAATTCTCCTATGTGCCCGCCTGCTTCAGTCCCCTCCACTATGACTGCATCTACTCCTTCTTTTTCCATTCTCTTAGCTAATGCAACGCTTGGCACTACTGGAATTACTTTTATGTTTTTTTCTTTAAATCTTTCAAGGTATTTTCCAGGGTTCCCTGCACCTGTAGTTACTACAGGCACTCCTTCTTCAAGCACTGTGTCTACTACTTCATCTACAAAAGGTGAAAGTAACATTATATTTACGCCGAATGGCTTATTTGTAAGTTTTTTTACCTTTCTTATCTCATCTCTTATCACTTCTTTTGGTGCATTCCCTGCTGCTATTATACCCAATCCTCCAGCTTGTGAGACTGCTGCTGCTAACTCGTGTGTTGCTACCCATGCCATGCCCCCTTGAATGATGGGGTATTCAATGCCTAGTAGCTCTGTCACTCTAGTCTTTATCATGTTAATCCTCCTTTGCCCAACGCATAACAACAGAAGCCCAGCTTAATCCTGCTCCAAAAGCTACCAAGAGTAAGTTGTCTCCCTTTTTTAGTTTCTTAGATTTAGAAAGCTCATCCAAGGCTACTGGTATAGATGCTGATGAAATGTTCCCATACTTATTTATGTTTAATATAGTCTTGTCTTTGCTTAATTCAAGTTTTTTTAGTCCTGCATCAATTATCCTTATATTTGCTTGATGAGGAATAAAATAGTCTATATCTTCTTTTTTAAGACCTGCTTTTTCTAACACCCTTACGGTTGATTTGTCCATAACTCTTACAGCAAATTTAAATACTTCTTTTCCATCCATTTTTATAGTGTGAAGATTTTCTTCTACTGTTTTAGCTGTTGCTGGCATTCTGGATCCTCCAGCTGGCATAATCAAGCACTCGCCATTGGCACCATCTGACCCAAGCTCTGAAGCTAATATTCCAAAACTTTCGTCACATGGTTCCAATATACATGCTCCTGCACCATCTCCAAACAATACGCAAGTATTTCTGTCATTCCAGTTTGTAATTTTACTTAGTGTTTCTGCTCCTATAACTAGTACTTTATTGTAAATACCTGTTGCTATAAAGTTTGCACCTGTGACCATTGCATATACAAAGCCTGAACAACCTACACTCATGTCAAATGCTGCTGCATTTACTGCCCCTATGTTTTTTTGAACTATCGCTGCTGTAGCAGGGAAGAAATGATCTGGTGTTGCTGTTGCTACGATTATTAAATCAATTTCTTTTGGGTCTATATTAGCATCTTTTATTGCATTTTGTGCTGCTTTTGTAGCTAAGTCAGATGTTGCAGTAAACTCATCTGCTATATGCCTTTCTTCTATGCCTGTTCTTGAAACTATCCATTCATTGCTTGTGTCTACTATCTTTGACAGGTCATTATTTGTCAATACTTTCTCAGGTATAAAACTTCCTATCCCTGATATGCCTACATTTCTATTTTGCAAATGCCCACCTCCTATTACTATCATTGTAATTAATTTGCATTTTAACCTAATATATATTATCATAATATTAGTTTAAAGGCAAATTTTAGGTTAAGTATACTACAATTTTTTTTATTAATCAATAATTTATTTTTTTGAAGGAGTGAGTATATGACTAGCTTTGGTATAAAGGAAATAATGAGCATCTTACCTCATAGGTTTCCTTTTTTATTTGTAGACCGGGTTGATGTAGATGATGAAGGTTTGAGTGGAAAGGGGTTTAAAAACGTGACTATCAATGAACCATACTTTGAAGGTCACTTTCCAAATAATCCAGTCATGCCTGGGGTTATTTTAATTGAAACTATGGCTCAAGTAGGAGCTGTGATAATCCTTTCTAAAGAGGAGTACCGTGGAAAGACTGCTTATTTTGCAGGTGTGAATAATTTTAGGTTTAAAGAAAAAGTTTTACCTGGAGATATTTTAGAGATTGAAGTGAGCATAACAAGAGTGAGAGGTAGTATTGGTATTGGTGAAGGTGTAGCTTATGTGAGAGATAAAAAAGCTGCAAGTGGTGAGTTTATGTTTGCAATAGGAGAGTAGGGATATCCCTACTCTTTTTACATAATTAAGTTCATAAAGGTCAACACGTTCGGTATGTTAACCATGTCTACAAGGAATGAACCTACTAATGGCACTATCAAAAATGCTTTTGCAGAATAACCATAGTTACTTGTTACAGAGTTCATATTTGCCATAGCGTTTGGTGTTGCTCCGAGACCGTGCCCACACATGCCAGAAACCATAACTGCAGCGTCATAGTCTTTGCCACAAAGTCTAAATACAATAAATATTGTATAGAAACTGATGAATAAAACTTGGGCAAACAAAATGATAAACATTGGTCCTGCTACTCCTATAAGTTCCCACAATTTCAATGTCATTAGTGCCATCGATAGAAAAATTCCGAGAGACACATCTCCCATTATGTCAATTATATTATAGTCAAGATCGAACCAATGAAATTTATCGTTTATGTTTCTAAATATGATAGCTACAAACATAGCTCCCACATATGCCGGAAGAACAATTTCTCCTAGCCCAATACTTTTTATAAATGAGGTGAATGCATTGCTTATTATCGAGCCAATCACCATTATTGTGACAATTATTGTCAAGTTAAACATAATTCCAGTATAATCCATTGGGTACTTGCTTTCTTCTTTTGTGGTTTCTTCAAGTACTATTTCAGAGTCCCTTGCTTTTAGTTTATGTTTTTCTATTAAAAATCTAGCAATTGGTCCACCTATTAGGCTTCCAGATATTAGCCCGAATGTTGCTGCTGCCATGGCTACTGCTGTCGAGCCTGAGACTCCCATCACTTTCTCTGCGGTCTCACCAAATGCTGCTGCTCCACCATGCCCTCCTATCATAGAAACAGACCCTGCCATAATGCCAAACATAGGATTTATATCTGTTAACTTTGCAATGCTTATGCCTATGAAATTTTGGATAACGGCAAGTAGTGATGTCAAAGCCCAGTAGATGATTAATATTTTACCACCTTTTTTTATCACCTTAAAACTCCCTGTGATTCCTACTGTTGTAAAAAACATAATCATAAGTGGTGTCTGAAGCACAGTGTCCATTTGAATATAAGCCACTTTATTTTGTCTAAGTATAAATACAATTATAGAAAACAATAATCCGCCAATAACTGGTGCGGGTATGCAAAATTTTTGTAAAAATTTAATTCTTCCTCTTATTGCGTATCCAAGCATAAGCAGTAGCACTGAAAGTGCTAACGTAGCTATTAAGTCTAATGATAATGTGTTAATTCCTTCTATAATATCAAATTGCATAAAAAGCCTCCTATCATTATTTAAAGAAGCGTAGAGGATATAATCCGTCCCCTACGCTTAATTTAAGCTTCTACTTTTATTTGTTCTCTGATGAGTTTTGCTCCTCTTTCCATTGCTTCTTTATTTATTGGAAGAAGGTTGAGTTTACTCTCTCCAAAGACTTTGCCGTATGCTTCATATATAGATTCTAAAGAAACAGCTTTTGTCACTTCCAAATATGCCCCTAGCATGACCATATTTGTTACTTTGGGATTTTCTAATTCTGTTGCAATATCATTTGCAGGAATGTAATATACATTTATATCATCTCTTGTTGATTTTCTATCAATTAGAGAGGTATTTATAAAGAGGTTTCCTCCTTTTATCACATTACCTTCAAATTTATCTAATGACGGTTTATTTAGTATGATTACTGAATTTGCTTCTTCAACTAATGGTGAACCAACTGGTTTGTCTGAGATTATGACATTGCAATTTGCAGTGCCTCCTCTCATCTCAGGTCCATATGATGGAAGCCAAGATACTTTTCTCCCTTCAATCATTCCCGCATAAGTTAGCATTTGACCTATTGCCATTACTCCTTGCCCACCAAAGCCAGCGATTATTATTCTCTCTTCCATAACTATTTTACCTCCTCTGGTCTTCTAAAATTCCCTAAAGGATAATATGGTATCATATTTTTCTCAAGCCATTTTAGTGCTTCTGGTGGTGTTAGTCCCCAGTTTGTAGGACAAGTTGAAAGTACTTCTACTATGCCAAAACCTTTTTTATCTATTTGTACTTGAAAGCATTCTTTAATTGCTTTTTTTGCTTTTCTTATATTTGCTGGTGTGTCTACTGCTACTCTTTCAACAAATACTGCTCCTTCTATGGTTGCAAGTAATTCTGACATTCTAATTGGGCTGCCTTGGGTTGCTTTATCTCTACCATATGGAGAGGTTGTTGTTTTTTGGCCTACAAGAGTTGTAGGTGCCATTTGTCCACCAGTCATACCATATATTGCATTGTTAACAAATATTGTTGATATCTTTTCTCCTCTGTGTGCAGCATGTACAATTTCTGCGGTCCCAATGGAAGCTAAGTCTCCATCTCCTTGATATGTGAATACGAAATTATCTGGTCTTACTCTTTTTATCCCTGTTGCAACAGCTGGTGCTCTTCCATGAGCTGCTTCATGCATATCACAGTTAAAGTATTTATATGCCATTACAGAGCAACCTACTGGTGCTACTCCAATTGCATCGTCTAAAACTCCTAGTTCCTCTAGACTTTCTGCTACGAGTCTGTGAATAATTCCATGTGTACAGCCTGGGCAGTAGTGAGTTGGAACATCAGTTAAGCCTCTGGTTTTTTGAAATATAACCGCCATTATCTGTCACCTCCTAAAATTTCCCTTGCTTTATCAGCAATTTCAGCAGGTCCTGGTACCATTCCACCTGTTCTTCCATAGAAGTGTGTTGGAATCTTGCCTTCTACTGCTATCTTTACATCGTCTAACATTTGTCCTGCATTCATTTCAACCGTTAGTATACCTTTGCAGTTGGGATTGATGTTTTTAAATGAGTCATATGGATAGGGGAAAAGTGAGATTGGTCTGATAAGCCCTACTTTATACCCTTCTTCCTCTAATTTTGCAATCGCAGTCTTTACTATACGTGCGGTTGTCCCATATGCAGCAAAGACCAAGTCAGCATCTTCTATGTTGTAAGTTTCTACTCTTACTTCATTTTGTTTCATCTTCTCATATTTTGCTTGAAGATGATGGTTATGTTCTTCAAGTAATTCTGCTTCAAGGTAAAGAGAATTTATAATATTAGGTTTTCTTTGACCTTTTGTACCTGTAGTAGCCCAAGGCTTTTCAGGAATTTCTCTTTTTAAATCTTCTTTAAACTCAACTGGTTCCATCATCTGGCCTATCATGCCATCGCCTAATATCATGACGGGATTTCTATATTCATCAGCAAGGTCAAATCCAAGCATTATAAGATCAACTAGTTCTTGTACATCTGAAGGAGCAAGTACAAGAAGTCTATAGTCTCCATTTCCGCCTCCTCTTGTTGCTAAAAAGTAATCTGTTTGTGATGGTTGAATGCTTCCAAGCCCTGGTCCACCTCTCATCATATCAACGATGACACATGGTAATTCAGCACCTGCAAGATATGATATTCCTTCTTGTTTCAATGCAATTCCTGGACTTGATGATGATGTTAAAACTCTTCCTCCTGCTCCTGCAGCACCATAAACCATATTTATAGCTGCAACTTCTGATTCAGCTTGAACAAATACTCCTCCAACTTTTGGTAATTCTCTGGATAAGTACTCAGGAACTTCACTTTGTGGTGTTATTGGGTAGCCAAAGAAATATCTACACCCTGCGGCAATTGCAGCCGCTCCAACAGCTTCATTCCCTTTCATGAGAACTTTTGACATATGTGACCCTCCTTATAATCTTTCTACTGTGATAACGACATCTGGGCATATCATTGCGCAGTTTACACAAGAAATACATTTTCCCATGTCTTCTTCTTTGACGCTTGCTGGATAATATCCTTTTTTGTTTAGTTTCCCAGTGTCAAGTTGTATGATGTCTACTGGACAAACTGTTACGCAAAGTCCACAGCCTTTGCACATGTCTTCATCAAATGTGACTCTGCCACTTGCTTTCGCCATTTTCTAGAATCCCCCTTTTAAATCATCCATTCTTCCCGCATATATAGCTTTATGGGAAAAATTTCTCCTTTTAAATTTGTTGGTAATTTTGTTTTAAGTGCTTCCAAGCATACATTATATTTTATATCAAGGCCTGTAGCCAAAGATACCTCATTTACTAATTCATAGCCTTTTAATACATCATTTACTTGAGTTTGTTTTAGCATGTGAGTGTTGTTTATTAGTCCTGTTACTTTAAGTCTAGATGTATCTTCAATCCTTACAATATATTCTATCACTTTGTCCTTTGTCATAGTCTCAGGTCTGTTTGCATTTACTACGATGAGCATATCATAGTCGTCTTCTTTTAAATAGGGATTGTATCTACCCAGTGTCCTAGCTCCTGCTGGATCTCCGCCTACATCAAACACCGCATCATATGATTTATCTTCAATCGGCGCTAATACTTCACTTGATATTGCAGGTATGTCAACTGCGTTGCCTCGCATGGAACTAGCTATTACCCGTATGCCTTTTTCTTTTAATAAATCTTCCTTTTCTCTGCTTCTAAAATAGAGATTTACTACATCTAAATCACAAAGTGCTACTTTTTTATTTAATTCGCTTAATTTTATAGCATAATTTAAACTAAATTCAGTTTTTCCACTTCCATAGTGGCCTGTTATGATTCTAATCCTTTTATCGTTTAACATTTATTCACCTAGCCAATGTATTCCTTTGATTTTTCTTCATCTTTTAACACTCTAAGCCCACCTAACGCCAATGCTTTCAATTCATCTTCTCCTGGATAAATTGTGATTGGAGCAATGAACCCAACCATCTCTTTTACCCATGTTGTAAATGTTTCATTGTACGCTATGCCTCCTGTGAGTATTATTTGATCGACTTCACCTTTTAATACAGCAGCACATGCCCCAATTTCTTTGCTGATTTGATATGCCATAGCATAGAACACTAATTCTGAGTATTTATCTCCACTCTCTATCTTCTTTACTACTTCTCTAGCATCGTTAGTTCCTAAATATGAAACTAATCCACCTTTGCCTACCAGCATTTTCTTTATTTCTTCTTTTGTATACTTACCTGAAAAACAAAGAGTTATCAAATCCCCGACAGGCAACCCTCCTGTCCTTTCGGGCGAAAAAGGTCCATCTCCGTCTAGAGCATTTGCTACTTCTACAACTCTTCCTTTTTTATGAGCCCCTACAGATACTCCCCCACCTAAGTGCGTAACTATCAAATTTAGATTATCATATTTTTTATTTATTTCTTTTGCAAACCTTCTTGCTACAGCTTTTTGGTTTAGTGCATGTAGTACACTTCGCCTTTCTATTAAGTTCAAGCCTGAGATACGTGCTACATCATCTAATTCATCGACGACAACCGGGTCAACTATATATGCTTTTTTCCCAATGGATTTTGCTATTTCATATGCTAAAAGAGCTCCTAGGTTTGATGCATGTTCTCCATATTTAGCTTGTTTTAAATCATTTAACATAGTTTCATTTACTTCATAAGTACCGCTTTCAATTGGCTTTAATAAGCCACCCCTTCCTACTACTGCATCTAGATCTTCTAATTTGATGTTGTTTTTTTCTAGAGCACTTAGTATGATCTCTTTTCTAAATCCGTATTGATCAACGATAAAATTGTATTTACTAATTACATCTACATCGTGTCTTAAAGTTTCTTCAAATATTTGATTTTCATCTTCAAATACTGCAATTTTAGTTGATGTTGAACCTGGGTTTATAGTTAATATCTTGTAGCTTGTCATTTCATCCTCCTAATTTGTCAAAAATGTAGCTAATACTATGGAATTTAGTTTTGCTTCTTCGCTATCTGCTCTAGATGTAAGAACTATTGGATTTCTTGCACCTACTATTAAACCGGCTGATTTTGCGTTTGCTAAAAAAGTTAGTGCTTTGTATAATACATTTCCCGCTTCGATATCCGGAACCAATAAAATATCAGCATCTCCTGCAACTTCACTTTTTATGCCCTTGATACGAGCTGATTCTTTACTTACAGCATTGTCTAAAGCAAATGGCCCATCTACTATACATCCCTTTATTTCTCCTCTTTCATTCATCTCTTTTAGTAGTTTTGCATGTACAGTTGCTTCCATTTTTTCGGATACTTTCTCTTTTGCTGCTAGTACTGCTACTTTTGGTATATCTACTCCTAGTTTGTGTGATATGCTGACAGCGTTTTCAATAATTCCCTTTTTTTGATTTAAATCAGGTGCTATTAGCATTGCTGCATCCGTAACAATAAACATTTTATGATATGTGGGCACTTCAAATAGTGCTACGTGGCTTATGACATTTCCTGTCCTTAGTCCTATTTCATGGTCTAGGACTTGTTTCATGATGATAGATGTGTCTATAAGACCTTTCATAAGAACACATGCCTTGCCAGAGCTTACTAATTCAGTAGCTTTTCTTGCTGCAAGTGAACCGTCTTTTTCATCGATTACCTCGATATTTGATAAATCAAAATTAAGCTCTTTTGCTATTTCTCTGATTTTTTCTTCATCGCCGACTAAAATAGGGTCTACTATCTTATTTTCATAAGCTAATTTCACAGCTCCCAATACATCTTCGTCTTGTGCAACTGCTACTGCTATTTTTTTTGGACCGCTTTTTTTAGTTTTTTCAAATAAGCTCTCAAATGTTTCTACCATTTTTCCACCTCTTCTTCATAGATTTTAACTTTCTCTTGATCGTTTAATACTCTCAACACACCTTCATTTAATGCTTTCATTTCATCTTCTCCAGGGTAAACATAAATGGGTGATATAAAACCTACCATTTCTTTAACTTTTTCAACTAAATAGTCGGAGTAAGCTAATCCTCCAGTTATTAAGATTGCTTCAACATTTCCCTTTAACACCGTTGCCATGGAAGCTATTTCTTTTCCTATTTGATAGCACATTGCATCATAAATTAATTTAGCGTAACTTTCACCTTCTTCTATTCTCTTCAAAACTTCTCTACCATCAAAAGTACCTAAATAGGATACCAGCCCGCCTTTTCCATGAGTCATTTTCTTCAATTCTTTTTCTTGATATTTGCCAGAAAAGCACAGTTCTACTAAATCTCCAACTGGGAGTGTACCTGATCTCTCAGGTGAAAATGGTCCCATTTGATTTGCATTATTAGCATCAACTATCCTTCCGTTTTTAATAGGAGAAATTGAAATTCCACCACCTAAATGAGCTATGACTAAATTTAGTTCTTCTATTTTCTTTCCATGTTCTTCTGCATATCTGTGGCAAACTGCTTTGATATTTAAAGCATGCACAAGTGATCTTCTAGGTATCTCTTTAAGACCTGAAATACGTGCTACATCTTCAAACTCGTCTACTGCTACAGGATCTACAATATATGCATTGATATTAACTTTATCTGCCAAATGCTTTGCGAGAATTCCTCCTAGATTTGATGCATGTTCACCTTGTATGCCAATTTGAAGATCAAGTATCATCGCATCTGTCACAAGGTAAGTTCCACTAGGCATTGGCCTAAGGAGTCCACCTCTCCCAACAACTGCTCTTAAAGATTCAAGGTTTATGTCTTCTTCATTGAGCCAGTCTTCGACAGCCTCTAATCTGTACGAAAATTGGTCAATTATTCGATCAAATTTTCCCAAGTCATTTTTGTCATGCTCGAGTTTTTTAGATTTAACTTCTTTTTCACCTTCAAATAAAGAGACTTTAGTAGATGTTGAACCTGGATTGATAGCGAGTACATATTTTTTTTCCATAAATTTCCCCCTTAATTTGTGATTAAATTTATAAATATTGTTTCAGGGTCTACTTTTGAAATAACAACATTATCCACAGTTGGCCAAGCTGGGATTACTTCATGTGTGCCTTCATCCAAATTATTAATATCTATAGTTGGTATCAAATCATCTTTGTTTATTTCATCTAGGATGTTTTTTAATCCTCTTACTGTTACTTTAACGCTTTTTTCTAGGCTTTCATCATCAAGCTTTAAATTTTCAGATAAATTTAATATTTCCATTTCGCTTACTTTTATTTCAATTATTTTTTCAGTTATCTCTTCGAATGTATATGACATAGATACTTTTGTAGTAGGATCAACTAATTCTATTCCTTCAGGTAAATCTAATTCTACTTCTATCTCGTTTGCTTCTAACAACTGATTTATGTCTACAGGTTTTGTTTTGATATTTTCTAATGAATTCAAATCTTGTTCATATCCTTTTACTTGGACCGTACTTGGATTTAGCAAAATATTAGTGATTGAAGTGTTTTCAGGAGCATCTCCTTCTATAATTAATTCTATTGGTAATTCTTTAATTTGAAGTATTGGCACAGTGAGCTTTGCAAAGCTTGGTTCTTTTTCAACTCCAACCACTTCTTCACCTTCAATATTTAATAGTTTTATTGGAACTGTGTCTGTGAAATCTTTTGTCTTGTTTGTCACATCTACAGTAGCAACAGCTTTGTCGACTTCATTTACCCAACTTCTTGGTCCCCTTATAATTATTGTCTCCGGTTCAGATACAATATCCCCCACAACGTATTTCTCAGCCATTTCTCCGATCGTCTCAGGTGTTATCGTTATTTCCTTGGTTATAGTTTTTTCTAGGGTAAATAAGACTTCTTGTGGTGAAATTTTAGTAATTGATACATCTGCAGTGCTATTTAATATTTTAACTGAAATAGGAGCTCTCACTTGTCCCTCTCCATAACCTGCTAAATCAACCTCTGCATATATATTTGAAGCTAATACATTATCTACTTCTTTTTTCTTCCCAGTAATCACAACATTTACTTTAGCACTTTCAGGACTCATTATTACAAGGCCCTGCCTTTCTAAAGATTGAACATTTAAGTAATTAACGGTTATATTTTTAAATTCTTTGCTTATAATAGGATTAACCTCACTCATAACATAACTCCATAGAAGAACGGCTACGACAATGGTAGCTAATTTTAAAGACAAATTTTTATTCTTCTTTTCCATATTTGGACCTCCATTTCAAGAATGAATCCTTTCCATTCTTGGGTTTGTACATGTTGAGTAAGATTTCTTTTAAAGTTTCTGGATCAATATATCTTGAAATGTTCCCATTTTCAGCAACTGATATAGCTCCGGTTTCTTCAGAAACAATCACTGCTAGGCTATCAGACCTTTCAGTTATGCCGATTGCTGCTCTATGCCTTGTCCCTAATTCTCTAGATATTGCACTACTCTCAGAAAGAGGCAAAAAACAAGCTGCTGCTTTAATTATATTGTCCTTTATGATAACTGCACCATCGTGGAGCGGTGTATTTGGTATGAAGATATTTATCAACAAATCAGCACTTACATTTCCATTTATCTTAGTACCTGTCTCTACTATTTCGTTTAGACCGGTCTGCCTTTCAAATACCATGAGAGCTCCAATCTTTTGTCTTGACAAGGATGCACAAGCCTCAACTATCTCATCTACTACATTTGCCATGTTCTCTGTCCTGATGTCAACAAATGATTTTGTGAAAAATCTACTCCTTCCAAGGGATTCAAGGCCTCTTCTGAGCTCTGGCTGAAATACTATTAAGATTGCCAACGTACCTACTGTCATAGCGTTGCTTAATATCCAGTTAATAGTGTATAACTCTGCCCATTCACTCAATTTTGTGAGCACTAATAATATTCCTATCCCCTTCATCAATTGCTCAGCGCGAGTTTCTTTTATTAATAACAGTATTCTATAAAGTACAAAAGCGACTATGAGTATATCTATGATATCTCTTATTCTTATATTTATGAAAGAATTTATTATACTTTGCATGAGCTACCCATCCTTTGCATTGGTCTATTCTTATATTATACATTAATGAGAGCTATTTGTGTCAATTTATATATAAATTGAGCTTTGTAGAGGTGTCTTCATAGCTTTTTTTTAGTCTCTTTAAAACATCCTCAGATAAGTCTATGTCGAGATTTCCATCAATGGCATCTTTAACAGGTAAAATAAAATATTCATATTTGCCATTTGTTTTTCTCTTGTAACCCCATGTAGGTATTGAAGTAATACTGTCTAACTTTACTACATTTGATAAATTATCTTTAACTATATGTAAATCTAACATAGCGCCATCTTCTGTTAATGAGTTACCCATAGTTTCTTTTCTTTGATTTGAATAAAAATTGCCAAGTGAATAGAATACATTTACTTTCCTATCACCTAAGTCTAGGGTTTCACTGTCTTGTATTACATGAGGATGAGAGCCAATGATTATATCCGCTCCATTTTCTGCAAGGACTCTTGCAGTTTGCCTTTGATAATCGCTTGCAATAGTTTGATATTCGTTTCCCCAATGTAGAAATAGAATTATAAATTCTGCGCCGTCCTCTTTTGCTTCTTGAATATCTTTGATAGCTCTTTTTTCATCAAATACATTTATCATCCTATCCCTTTCATCGTCAGTCAATCTGCTATTTAAACCATTTAAATAAAATGCATACGTCATAATTCCAATCTTAATGCCATCTACATCTACTATCTTATATGGTGTATAGATGTCTTTACTGGTTCCTACATAAAGTAATTCTCTTTTTTCTATTTCATCAATCATCTTAATTATTCCATCTTTGCCTTGGTCAAGCACATGATTATTAGCTGTTGAGAGTAAATCAAAACCAGTGTGCTTTAATGCATCTAAAATTTCTACAGGTGAATTGAATAGAGGAAATCCACTAAAGGGTTTGTCCTTATTTGAAAAGGATGTTTCTATATTTGCAATCGCAAAATCTGCTTTTTCTATATACGGCTTTACATACTGAAATGTCGGTGTAAAATCATATCCTAAAAAAGACTTTGCACTGTTTATCTGTGGCATATGTAACATAATATCTCCTGCAAAAAGAAGATCTATTTCTTTATATTGTTCAACCGTTTTAATTGGTTTTTCTGATGTTAGAGTTAAGTCTTCTTTGGTAACGTTTTCACTAATATCGGTTCCCATCACTTCAGGCTGAGTATATACGTTATTACATCCAGATAATATCGATAGCATCAAGACTACAATTATATACCTCATACCTTTTCTCATCTAATCAACTCCCTATCGGCTATAGTTTAATTGTACATCTTATGAAAATTTACTGCAACACATCTTTAGAAGTCATAAATTTCTGAATCATTAGAAATATACCTATAGATAACACTATGTCTCCTATGCTAATTACTTTAGGGAGAAAATATTTAACTGGGATTATATCTGAAAGGAATTTAAATTTAGTTGAATTTGTTATGAGAGTATGAGTGATTACAATGTCCTCTTGCAGAATTTTAAGTTGATCGATCATGTTTAATTTTAATAGTGCATTTTTTGATACCGGCATTCGTCCGCCATTTGTAATGGTTGGAATTAAATTTAGGGTTATCCCTATCATAGATATTTTTATCCCTGATATGTTTTTATTTTTGTATAAGCCACATAAAATTAACCCGAAGGAAATTATAATTATAATTGTAAAATTAGAAAAGAGAAATTTTGAGATTTCATTATTTGTATTTGCAATATATCTTATCGAGATAGAGTAAATCATTTGTCCGAATATCATAAACCCTATTCCTTTTATACGAACATATGTAAGATTATTAAGTTTGCCTCCTCTTAAAAAGGCTATGAATATCGATATTATTACTATCTCTATAAACATCATATCTCTCCTTACAGAAATGAGCGCTTTAAAAGCGCTCATTATTAATACTCTATGAATTTGTCAATTGATGCACCGCAAAGTGGACATTTGTCTTCTTCTCCAGTGATTGTTATATATCCACATACTGGACAAAGTTTTACTACTTTTGCATCCAAGTCTTTTCCTTGATCTACATATTCTTTTGCTTTTGTGTACAATTCAGCATGTACTTTCTCAGCTGCTACTGCATATTTCATGGCATTTTCAGCTTCTTTTTCTCCCTGCAATTGTGCTACTGCTATGTAAGCAGGGTACATTTGAGTTACTTCGTGCATTTCTCCATCTATTGCACCTTGAAGATTTTGTGAAGTTGATCCTAATCCAAATCCTCCACCTGATGCTACTAAAAATGATCCTACTATGTCTCTTAAAGCGTTGAAATGGAATGTAGCGTGGATTTGCTCTGCATCTGATGTTGCTCTAAAAAGTCTTGCTACTGTTGGAAAGCCATCTTTGTCAGCCTTATCTGCCCAAATTCTATATCTCATATGTGCTTGGCTTTCTCCTGCAAATGCTGATCTTAAATTGTCTTGTGTCATTGCGTTCATAAAATATTACCCCCTTGTATTTTTGTTTATATTTTATTTATAATGTAAATCAAAATTGTAATTATTACAATTTTGATTTACATTTATAGTATATACTAAAATTTATTTTAAGTCTAGGGTAAAAATTTATTTCCTATACAAACAAATTTACATTGGATTCATCTGCAGCATTTAAATATGTTGCAACCCCACCTATTTCAACCCCATCAAAGAGTTCTTCTTTCTTTATACCCATTACATCCATGCTCATTTGACAAGCAATTATTCTAATTCCAGAATCTATAGCTAATTCCATGAGTTCTTCGACAGATTGAATATTTTTATCTTTCATGACTTTTCTAATCATTTTTGCACCCATGCCAGCCATGTTCATTCGAGATAATCCTAATTCTTTTGTACCCCTTGGCATCATGACTCCAAACATTTTTTCTATAAAATTTTTCTTAACTTCAACTTTTTCTGGTTTTCTAAGTATATTTAGTCCCCAGAATGTGAAGAACATGGTTACTTCATTTCCCATTGCTCTTGCTCCATTTGCTATGATGAAAGAGGCTATAGTTTTGTCTAGATCACCGCTGAAAACTATCAATGTCTTTGATTTTTTCCCTGAACTTACTTCCATGAAACCTTTTTCGTCTTTAACTATATCTGATAGTGCTAATCCTTTCTTGATCTGAACTACCCATCTGTCCTTCAGTTTTTCTTCAGAGATGAATGTGTTTTTAGTGTTTTGACACCATGCTCTTATATCATTGATAAAGCCCGGATCAGTTGCTTGTACTTCTAAGATGTCTCCGTCTTTTAATGTCTTCATCTTTTCAGCTACTTGAATGATTGGTCCAGGACAGGATAATCCACAAGCATTTAGTTTAACTGTTTCTCCGATGTATTCTTCTTTTTTTGGGGTTTCAATTACACCTGAATCTGAGAAAGCTGTAGGTTTATAATCTTGTTTATCTTCTATATACATGGTCTTATAAGTGTTAAATCCACCTGCTAAGTTCATTGATTTAAAACCATTATCTTTTAAAATTCTATCGGCAATGTATCCTCTTAATCCAACTGCACAATAGGTTATATAAGTTTTAGATTTATCTAATTCATTCAATCTATTCCTAAGTTGATTTAATGGTATGTGAATAGAGCCTTCAATAAATCCAAGTTCTCTTTCAACGTCTTCTCTTATATCTAATAGTACATGAGTAGTTTTGTCTAATGTTTCTAGTTCTCTCCAAAGTACTTGTTCTGTCAAGCCTCTTAAAAGATTATCTGCGGTAAATCCAATCATGTTCACTGGGTCTTTAGCAGAAGAATATGGTGGGGCATAAGCAAGCTCTAGTTCCATTAAATCTTTTACAGTTGCATTAAACCTTATTGCGGTTGCTATTACATCAATTCTTTTATCTACTCCATCATAACCTACTATTTGTGAACCTAAAACTTTCCCTTCGTTATCAAATATGAGCTTTAATGTTATTGGCAATCCTCCTGGATAATAGCCTGCATGTGAGTTTACATGAATAAGTGCTATTTGGTAATCTTTTTTGTATTCTTTCCCTAGTTTATTTAAATTCTTCTCATTTATCCCTGTATTAGCAACAGTTAAGTCAAATACTTTTGCTATACTAGTGCCTTGTGTTCCTCGGTAGGTTTCATCATAGTCAGCTAATATGTTGTTTGCAGCAATTCTACCTTGTTTGTTGGCTGGCCCTGCAAGTGGAACCATAGTTTTATTTTTAGTTATATAATCTATTACTTCAATTACATCTCCAATAGCATATATAAATTCGTCTGATGTCCTTAAAAATTCATCTACTACAACCCCACCTCTTTGATTGATCTCAAGTCCGGCTTCTTTAGCTAATTCACCATTTGGTCTAACACCTATTGAAAGTATTACCATATCTCCAACTACTTTTTCTCCAGATTGAAGTGTGACAGTAGTCTTTCCGTTATCATAAGAGAAAGATGAAACGCCATCTTTAAGGTGAAGTTTTACCCCTTTAGATTTCAAATGTTCATGGACAATTTGAGCCATTTCAAAGTCTATCGGTGCCATAACTTGATCGAGCATTTCTACAATTGATACTTCAAGGCCTTGCCTGTGTAAATTTTCAGCCATTTCAAGCCCAATAAATCCTCCACCAACTACAATTGCCGTTTTTGGTTTGTTAGAATCTATATATCCTTTTATCTTATCTGTGTCTGGAATAGTCCAAAGGCTAAAAATGTTTGGTGAATCTATGCCTGGAATTGGTGGTTTTAATGGACTAGAACCAGTAGACAATATTAAGTAGTCATAACTTTCTTTATATATTTCCCCAGTTTTATGGTTTTTTACTTCCACTATTTTTTCTTCTTTATTGATTTTTAAAACTTCATTCGATGTTCTTATGTCAGCATTAAATTTAGCTTTTAGACTTTCTGGTGTGCTGACTAAAAGTTGATCTCTTTCTTCTATTTCTCCTCCAATATAATATGGTAGTCCACAGTTAGCAAACGATACGTATTCTCCTCTTTCAAAAAGAATGATATCTGCACTTTCGTCTAACCTTCTGAGTCTTGCTAGAGCTGTTGCTCCACCTGCTACTCCTCCAACAATTAATACTTTTTTACCCATTTTTCAGCCTCCTATATTTAATTAAATAACAACTTTATTATGTTTATTACTTCATCATTCTTTATCTTGTAATAAACTTCATTACCTTTTCTATTGTCCTCTATTATCCCAGCAGTTCTTAGTTTGGATAGATGTTGTGACACTGTTGACTGAGGAACATCTAGACAGTTTTGCATGAAAGTAACATTGTTTTCACCATTTTCAATCAGGCCTTTTAGTATACAAAGCCTGATGGGATGAGCTATTAATTTAAGCAAATCTGCTTTCTCGTTAAATAATTTTCTATCAATCTCCATTAAATGCCTCCTCTATTTATATATTCTAATATTAGAATATATAAATATTTATGTCAAGTAAAAAGTGGCTTTCGCCACTTAATTTTTAATGTAATCCAATATGCTTTCTGTTAATTCATCAAATATTTCATTGAATAATTCAATGTCATTCTTACATCTGTCCATGAATATCCTATACTCTTTTATCAATTTATCATTTTTCTTTCTTACATTTTTCTCTTCACTTAGTATCTTTATTTCTTCAGATAGTAGCTGATGATAAAGCCTATTCATTTGAAGAATAAAAGTATTAAAAAATGGGTTTTCCTCAATTTTATCTATTGTTGAGTTTAACAAATTGTACATATTCTGTAATTCTTTTAAGTTGTTATTTTTTAATAAATTCTCCATTTTATCTAATAAATTGTAGTATTCTCTTATCAATACCAGAGCTTCTTCTTTGTAAACACTCATTTCATCGGTTTTTTCTTTTAGTCTCTTTTTATCATAGTGTTTGTTCCAACTATCAAGAAAATCTTCTTTTACCACTTTCTTATTTAGATATTCTTTCATCACTTTTTCTAGTTCTATGAAAGGAGCCCCTTCTATGGCTGCCCCTCCTTTTGTAGTGTTAATTACTTTCAAATCTTTAAGCTGATTTATATAGCTTTCCATTTGTTGTCTCATGGAATTGTATCCATTGTTTGTTTTTATAGTATTCCCATATACATCTTTTACATCAATTGCACTTTCTAACTCTTTATCTGATAAGTCGCTGCTGTAAAACACTCCTTCTGAGTGCTGTTTTGTGCCCACATAAGCTAAATTTTGCCCTGCCAATATTATCGGATTAAATCCTAGATAATATAACAATTGAAGTGTCACTACTGCAATAGTTGGAGCATCAAGCACTATATCTATTGGTTCAGTACTTTCATTGTCAAGATAATAGTTCGAAATTTTATCTTGTGAGGTTATCATGTGATATAACTTCCCAGGATAATTTTCTATGGTTTCATACCCAACTGATGAACCAAAAATCAAAGGGATGTCTTTGATTCCCTGCTCTTTTACTTTCAGAAAAACTTTCTGATTATTCTCAGTTGGGTCATAAGTTGTTGCTACATGTGGATGAATGTCATTTTTAATCAATGTGTTTATCGCAGATCCTACACTAAATATGTAAGCTAATCCTTCATCTTTTATTTTTCTAATATTTTCAATTTCTTCATTTAATGACGGTCCAGCTGCAACTAAAATCGCCGGAATATCTTTAAATTTTCCTTTGTTTTCTACTATTACATTTGGTGTTTTTAATACATATTTGAAATTTTTCATCGAGTTAATTATCCAGCGTTTTTGAAATGAGTATTCTGTTAAGATACTGCTTCTTCTTTCCTTTACCTTCGTTTTTATTGTCTGAATGAAGAATTCGTATTCGTCAGGATAAATGCTCTTATATACCGGAAGATCAACTATAACTAGTCCTTCTCTATTTAGAGTTAACATTTCTCTTATGTCATTTAAAAAAGATTCTCTGGTAGCAGAAATATTTTTAAATCTTTTTAGCTGAGTTTCAGAAAAAGACCGTTCTTTTAAGAAAAAATATAACAATTCTTTGTTCGGTTCATAAATATATGCCTTAATATCAGGAAATGATCTTAAAATAAGTTCAATATGATATCCTAATCCCGTGCCAAAAAATATGACGGTCCCACTTTTTTCTAACTCACCTTCGTATTTTTTAATTAAACTTTCAGCTTCTTTTTTAGGATCATATTTACTATGAACATATTTATACGTGTCATTTTCTTTTATTTTTGCAGTCTTTAATCCACTCTTTGATTCTTCAATAAAAATACTTTCAATACTATTTTCATCTAAATCTTTTATATTATCCCATACATCAGGAAAATTAGTTTTTAAGTAATTTATATTGCTTAATCCCTGCATATCAATTCTCCTTTGAGTTGTAAAGACTTAATAATTGCTCCCTCATATCTTCATATAGCGGAAGTATCTCATACATCATCAAGTCTGCTAATAAAGTGTTGTCTTTTGAATTTAAAGCATCGTTCATCTGAGGTATCAGTTCGTTTAATGTCAATATATCTTTTGCATAAAGGTTCCATATTTCATAACTAGGTAGTGTCTCAATTAGAGTTTTATCATTGTCAATCAAGTTAAAAACACTAATTATCCAGTTTATGCCTTCCAATAAATCTGAAAAGTCATCCCAAGATTCTTTAGTAGGTTCTGCATAAAAGGCTTCACTAAGTGGAACAATCTCTTCAGCTGCACCTTGTAAGTAATCTATTGTACCAACTAAAGTTTCTCCAACAAGCTCCTTGTAAGTAATTAGTTTTGCATTTATGCTTTCTATATAATTTATATTGTCCAATATGTATTCAAAATAATCCTGATATAATTCCAATCCATCTATTTCTAAAGATTTTATAACTTTGTTTGTTTTTTCCATCTCATCAGTTAATATATCTGCAATTTTTTCGATTATTTCTTCATCTTTTTCTAAAAAATAAATATTCCCATCAACAATGAACTTCAATTTAACTACCTCCTTGATTTGTACTAACTATACTATCGGCAAGTAAAGACAAAATTTAATGGATTTAAATTATTATATCATAGTTGTAGTTATACTAAAATAAGCGGCCTTTTGGCCGCTTATTTTTATTCTCTCATCCCTAATTCTTTATCTAATAGCATCAAGCCTTGGAAGTTTTCATTAACCTTTTCTAGTTTAGCAACAATATCTCTAAAGTTTGCTTCTTCTTCAACTTGTTCTTTTACAAACCATTGTAAAAATTCAGCTGTTGGATAGTGTTTTTCTTCTTTTGCTAATTCAAGAATTGAATAAATCCTACCTGTTACTTTCTTTTCGTGTTCTAAAGCTGCACTAAAGCACTCTAAAAATGAATTAAACTCATTTCTTGGTTCTGGCATTGCTTGAGTAGTTACCCTTCCATCAATGTCATTTATATAGCCAAAGAATTTCATCGCATGTCCAAATTCTTCATATGCTTGTTTTGTAAAGAAATGTGCCATACCGTTCATATTTTCTGCCGCACAATATCCAGCCATACCTAAATATAGATAACCTGATTGCATTTCAAAATTAAACTGATCGTTTAGTGCTTTTAATACTTTATCTGACATATATATCTCCTCCTAATATTCTTACTAAATTAATTTTACCCAATTTATACGGACATAATCATGTACAGAAATATTTTTGTAATTATTACAAAAATCTTGATATATCTATAATTAATTTTAGGGTATAATAATGTACTACAGAGGAGATGATATGAAAATGATAGATGTCCTTTTAAATTCATCACTATTTACAGATATGAGTTATGATGAAGTAAAGAATGCTTTTAAATACCTAGATGAAAATTATAGCGGAACATACTATACTAAAAAATTTTTCGCCGATGATTATATTGCGATAGAAGGTTATACCTGTGAAAATTTAGGAATAATACTTCACGGTGAAATCGAGGTTCAACGAGAACTCCCATCGGGTAAATTTTTTACTATTTCAAGTTTTAAAGAAGGCGATTGTTTCGCAGAAAGTATTATTTTTTCAAAGAAAAATGAATATCCATCTAGTATTGTTTCAATAACTGAAAGTGAAATACTTTTTATTTCCAAGACAGGCCTTCTAAAACTTATGATAATGAATGAAAAGTTATTCGAAAACTTTGCTAGAATTCTCTCAGATAGAATTCACCTCTTAAGCGATAGAGTGACTACATTGTCACTCGATAATATTAGAAAAAAGATAGCAAATCTATTGCTTAAGGAGTACAAAACAACTGCTTCTTTAACTATTGTATTGCCATATAGCCGTGATAAAATGGCTCAACTTCTAAATGTAACTAGACCATCACTATCAAGAGAACTTACGAATATGAAAGACGATGGACTTATAAACTATTATAAAAATAAATTTACTATTTTAGATATAAATGCTCTAGAGGAATCTTTATTATAAATATTTCGATTATTAAAATGTTTTTAAATAATCTATTGCTTTTTTCTGGAAGTTAAGTTAAAATGAATAAGAATAGAAGAAAGGGGGTCGTGAAAGTGAACAATTTAGGATTGAATTGTCTAGTTTTAAATAATATTTTGCGGCCTATGTTTTTTGTATGAATGTTTTTTAAGCCATAGGTCTATATCTGTGGCTTTTTTGATACTTACATTAGCCATGGGTCTAAACCTGTGGCTATTTTTTTAGTGAGGTGAATAAATGAAAGAATTTAAAAAAATCATGCCCTTTACTAAGGGACTAAAATCTATTTATCTATTTGGAATGATTGCAGTTATTATTTCAGTTTTATTTAATATCTTAAGACCATTAGTAATCAGAACCACCTTGGATTCAATATTTGGTACTTCACCAATTGAATCAAAGCTAATGGAAAGCATTGTAGACTTCTTTGGTGGAAGAGTCTATTTACTTAATCATCTATGGATCATTGGAATCATCATTATATTGATAACTCTCGCAAGGGGTTTATTTATGTTAATAAAAAACCTTTGTTCCTCTTATGCTTCAGAAGAAATGACAAAGAGAATGAGAGATGGTTTATATGACCATATTCAAAAACTTCCTTATGATTATCATGTAAAGGCAGATACAGGTGATTTAATTCAAAGATGCACTTCAGATGTAGATACAATAAGGAGATTTTTAGCAATTCAATTAGTTGAGATGGCTGGGTCTGTCTTTATGCTAGTGCTCATTGTTGTAATAATGTTTACTATGAACACGAAGATGGCAATTATATCTTTAGTAGCTTTACCATTTATTTTTTTCTTTGCCTATTTCTTCTTTGGGAGAATACAAAAAGAATTCAGAAAAGCTGATGAAGCTGAAGCTGAGATGAGTACAGTTATTCAAGAAAATTTAACAGGCATAAGAGTAGTAAAAGCGTTTTCTATGGAGAACTTTGAGATCGATAAGTTTGATAAAAAGAATCAAAAATATAAGACATTACTAGATAAGCTTATATTGAACCTTGCTTACTACTGGTCTATATCCGATCTTATAAGTATGCTTGAAGTTGCAAGCATATTGATTGTTGGAACAGTATTTGTTATTAGAGGAGAAATCACTCTTGGCACATTATTTGCTTTTATCAATTATGTAAATATGATAATATACCCCGTTAGGCAAATGGGTAGAATGCTCACAGATATGGGGAAAGCAAGTATTTCCATCCAAAGAATAGACCAAATATTTAATGAGCCAATAGAAGTTTTGAGAGAAAATGGAGAAGAACCTCCTATAGAGGGAAATATAGAATTTAAAAATGTGTATTTCTCTTATGATGGAAAGAACGATGTTTTAAAAGATATTTCTTTCAAAATTAAAAAAGGCCAGACTATTGCAATAATTGGTTCTACTGGGTCTGGTAAAAGTTCTTTAGTTCATTTACTGCCTAGACTTTACGATTATGATAAAGGTTCGATATTGATTGATGGCAGAGAACTAAAAACTATCGATAAAACATGGATTAGAAAAAATGTAGGTTTGATACTTCAGGAGCCATTTCTATATGCTAGAACAATAAAGGAGAATATTAAATTTGCAAATCCAACTGTAGATGATCATTCTGTATTCAATGCAGCAAAGATCGCCTCTATTGATAAAGATATTAAAGAGTTCGAAGATGAATACGATACTTTGATAGGTGAAAGAGGGGTTTCCCTTTCTGGTGGTCAAAAACAAAGAATTGCAATCGCAAGAACAATCATAAACAATACTCCTATTGTTATATTTGATGACTCACTCTCAGCAGTAGACACTGAAACAGATGTTCAAATTAGAAGAGCTTTGAAAACTAGACAAAATAAAGCAACTACAATAATTATATCTCACAGAATTTCCACAGTTTCAGAAGCTGATTTAATAATAGTGTTAGAGGATGGAAGGATAGTTGAAAAGGGAACTCACGAAGAGCTTATAAATACTGATGGTCATTATAAGAGAATTTATGAAATCCAGTCATCTATTGAAGATGATTTGGAGTTGGAATTGGAGGTGTAGTATGGAAGATAAAGACGATGTTACTAAAAAGGTAAATGTCGAAATATGGAAAAACTTTTTTAAGTATTTAAAGCCATATAAACGAAGATTTATACTTCTTATTTCTTTGAATGTTGGCTTAGGTTTTCTTGATAGTACTTTCCCGATGTTTACCAGATATGCCGTAGATAATTTTATAGCTAATAAAAATTTTGATGGTTTGCCTTTGTTTGCATTGCTGTATGTATTAGCTATTGCTATCTTAAGTTTAATTATATTTTTATTCATCAAATATGCTGGCAAATTAGAAAACCAAATGGCTTATGATTTAAGAAAAAAAGGTTTTTTAAAGCTTCAAGAACTATCACTTTCTTACTATGACAATAAAGCTGTAGGTTGGCTTATGGCAAGAATGACTTCAGATGTCACTAGACTAAGTGAGACTATATCATGGGGTTTAGTAGATTTTTCATGGGGAATAACTGTAATGATTGGTGTTACCGTATATATGTTCATATTGAGCCCTAAACTGGCTTTGATAACTCTTTTGGTTGTACCACCACTAGCTATTATAAGTGTCTATTTCCAAAGAAAAATACTGACTGCTCAAAGAAGGGTTAGAAAAATAAATTCTGAAATAACAGGATCATATAATGAAGATATCCAAGGAGCTAAAACAACTAAGACCTTGGTGAGAGAAGAATTGAACTTAAAAGAGTTTTCAGAGCTTACTAGTTCATATAAAAGAAACTCAATAAGGGCAACAGTAATTTCTTCTATATATATACCTATAGTAATAACAATAGCAAGTGTTGGTACTGCTTTGGCTGTTGTTAATGGAGGTCATGAATTTCTAGCCGGCGCTATTACTTATGGTACTCTATTTGCTTTTATAACATACACAGGTCAATTTTTTGAACCTGTAATGCAGATGGCAGCTATACTTGCAGACATGCAAATCGCACAAGCCTCAGCCGAAAGAGTTTTCCAACTCTTGGAAGAAGAACCAACAATTAAAGACTCTCCTAGAGTAATTGAAAAATATGGTGATTTAACTAATTTAAGAAGAGATCTACTACCACCTATAAAAGGTGATATTGAGTTTAAAAATGTCAGTTTTTCATATAAAGAGGGTGAACCTGTATTAAAAAACTTCAATTTAAAAGTTAATGCAGGTCAAACAATAGCATTAGTAGGTGAGACTGGCTCTGGAAAAAGTACTATAGTTAATCTATTTTGTAGGTTTTATGAGCCAACCGAGGGTGAAATATTCATTGACGGAATAAATTATAAAGATATGCCTATTAAATGGATTCATGAAAACCTTGGATACGTACTTCAAGCTCCACATTTGTTTAGTGGTACAATAAAAGAAAATGTAAGATATGGAAAATTAGATGCAACAGATGAAGAAATAATTGAAGCTTGCAAATTAGTTGATGCTCATAAATTTATTATACAAATGGAAAAAGGTTATGAAACAGAGGTAGGTGAAGGCGGAGGACTATTGTCGACTGGGCAAAAGCAACTCATATCATTCGCAAGAGCAATTGTCAGAAATCCGAGATTGTTTGTACTAGATGAAGCCACTTCGTCAATTGACACCGAAACTGAATTGATAATACAAAAGGCTATAAACAAAGTCTTATCAGGAAGGACGAGTTTTGTAATAGCTCATAGACTTTCAACGATAAAAAACGCTGATAGAATACTTGTTATCCACGATGGAGAAGTGATTGAAGATGGTACCCATAGAGAACTTATAAAAAGCAAGGGGTATTATTATAAATTATATACCAACCAATTTATTGAAGAAAAAAGTGTATTAGCACTTGAGAAATAGATCTTTTATAAATAAAAACAATACTATGCCATAGAATATCCCAAAGATGACATCTGTAGGATAGTGCACTCCAAGATATAATCTACTAAAGCTCATTAAAACTGTATATAAAGATGATATTGCATAAGCTACTTTTTTCGTTTTGATACTTTTATTTCTAGTAAGGATATGGGCAATTGTGAATGAAAGGCTTGCAGCAACCATTGCGTGACCGCTTGGAAAACTATATGAAGTTTCCACTGCTTTAAAAAACTCCACTGGTCTTTCTCTCTTTATGATGTTTTTTAAAAAAGAGTTTAAAGCTAAACTTCCAAGTGAAGCTGATATAATCATAAATATTTCTCTAAATTTCTTTTTATAGATTAAGAAAATGACAAGTAATGAGATACTTGGAACTAGAAAAGAAGAAGACCCAATAAACGATATGAGTTTCATGATATTTAGTAAACCCTGGTTTTGATGATTGTCTAAAATTATAAGTATACTTTCATCAAATCTTAACACAAACTTAAAGAAATTATCACTAAATGATAACATTAGTACCGAAATAAGTGCTACAATATATATGTAAGAAGTTTTAAATAAACTTTTTTTCATGAATTTCCCCCTGATTTAAATTTAGGCAGCGATATCGCTGCCTAATTTATTTTTTCTTCCTCTTAGGAACTATATGAATAGCTTTTTCATCTAATCCTAATGTTGCTTCCGAAAAAGCTTCAGACAATGTTGGATGTGCATGAATTGTTCTTGTAATAGCTTTTGCATCTAGTTTATTTGCAATGGCTAAAGCTCCTTCATGAATTAAATCATTTGCATGAGGACCGAGTATATGAACTCCCAGTATAGTATCATCAGGCGATGCGATGATCTTTACTATTCCCTCAGCTTCTCCCAAAGTAACAGCTTTGCCATTTGCTGAAAACATGAATTTACTTACTTTGTATTCTTTTCCCATTTCTTTTAGTTTCTCTTCAGTAAATCCAACTTGTGCTACCTCTGTCATAGTAAATACACATGATGGATACACATCTAAGTTTATATCTGGGTTTTCTCCTAGAATTCGTTCAACTACAAATTCGCCTTGAGCTGAGGCAACATGCGCAAGTTGAATTCCTCTAGAATTTACATCGCCTATAGCAAATACATGAGGAACTGTAGTTTCAAAGTTTTCATCTACTTTTATGCCTTTTGGCGAATATTCTATGCCCACTTTATCGAGTCCTAAGCCTTCTACATTTGGTGCTCTTCCTGATGCTATCAGCACATAATTGCCTTCTACTGTGATCTCTTCGTCTTTTTCTTTGTATTTAGCGATAACTTTTAATTTATCATTTTCTTTTATAATTTCTTTTGCTCTTATATCTACATAGACTTCTATACCTTGCTTTTTCAAAGTTGGTGTCAATCTCTTAGCGATTTCTTTATCCCCATCTTTTAAGATTCTAGATGCTAAAAGTATGACATTTGAGCCTAGTTCTTTGTAAATGCTTGCAAATTCAAGACCTATAACTCCGCCCCCAACCACAATCAAAGTCTCTGGTATTTCATCAAGTTCTAAGAGTTCATCAGAGGTTATGACACCTTCTAAATCAACTCCCTTTGTCTCGGTCATTTGAGCTGATGAACCAGTAGCTATGATAATATAATCAGCTGCAACTGTTTTTTCTTCTCCGTTTTTTAGAGAAACTTTCAAAGTGTTTGCATTCTCAAAGCTAGCTTTACCTTCAATAAGTTCTATATTTTTGTAGGAAGAGATGAGTTTCTCAACTCCTCCTACGATATTTTCAACTACTTCTTCTTTCCTTTTAAGCAAAGCTTTGCCATTCAATCTAAAGCCATCTACTTCGATGCCAAATTCACTCGCTCTTCTCATGTCAGATAATATCTTTGCATTTGTAAAATAAGTCTTTGTAGGGATACATCCTCTATTTAAGCATGTTCCCCCCACTCTTACATTTTCTATAAGCGCTACATCTGCCCCTAGTTGAGCAGCCCGAATAGCTGCGACATATCCACCTGGGCCCGCTCCAATTATAGCTATTTTTTTTGTCAAATAATACACCTACCCTTCGTATTTTACGATTATGTCTCTTGCAGCCTTTACTTCATTTGGTCTTCTTACTACTGTGTTATGAGGTGCAGTCTTTAGAAGCTCTGGATTTTCTTTAGCTTCTTTCGCTATTTTTTTCATTGCTTCAATAAATTCATCTAATGTTTCTTTACTTTCTGTTTCAGTTGGCTCTATCATAAGGGCTTCATTGATAATAAGTGGGAAATAAACTGTTGGTGGATGATAACCATAATCTAGCAATCTTTTAGCAATATCTAAAGTTATGACATCACTTAATGGATCTTTAAGCCCTCCCAAAACAAATTCATGCTTGTAAATTGTTTCTATTGGTAAATAATAATCTTCTTTTAAATGTTCTTTGAGATAGTTTGAATTTAAAACTGCCATCTGTGATGCTTTCTTTAATCCGTCGCTACCCATTGATAGTATATAAGCATAAGCCCTAACTAACATGCCAAAGTGACCATAGAAATCTTTCATTTTCCCAATCGATTGAGGATAGTCATAGTCAAGATAAAACTGTCCATTGTCTTTTTTTACTATTGGTACTGGCAAAAATGGAACTAAATCTTTTTTTACTCCAACTGGCCCTGAGCCTGGTCCTCCTCCTCCATGAGGTGTTGAAAAAGTCTTGTGTAGATTGAAGTGAACTACATCAAAACCCATATCTCCAGGTCTAGCGTATCCTAATATTGCATTTGCATTTGCTCCATCATAGTAGAGTAATCCTCCAGCATCATGAACTATTTTAGCGATTTCTTTTATTCCTCGGTCAAAAATTCCTAGTGTATTTGGATTTGTTAGCATCAATCCAGCTGTGTCTTCTCCAACTGCTTCCCTTAATTGTTCTAAGTCAACAAGCCCCTCTTTTGTAGATTTTATTTCTATTATGTCATAGCCAGCCATAGCCGCTGTTGCTGGATTTGTACCATGAGCAGAGTCTGGAACAATTATTTTATTTCTCTTTTTGTCGTTTCTGCTTTCATGATAAGCTTTAATTAACATAACACCTGTCAACTCACCATGAGCCCCTGCAGCAGGTTGTAGTGTTATTTGATCCATCCCAGATATTTCACAGAGGTAATTTTGAAGTTCATACATTAATTCCAATGATCCTTGAACACAAGATTGTGGCTGATATGGATGAAGGTTTACAAATCCATCTAATCCTGCCATATCTTCATTGATCTTTGGATTGTATTTCATAGTACAAGATCCAAGTGGATAAAAACCAGTGTCTACACCGTAGTTCTTGTTTGAGATATTTGTGTAATGTCTTATAACATCAACTTCTGATACTTCTGGTAAATTTAATTCTTTATCAGATAAGAATTCTTTTGGTATCATATCCTCAATTTGTTTTTCTTCAATATCTAACTCAGGCAATTTATATGCGACTCTACCAGGTTTTGAGATTTCGAATATCAATTTATCATAATTTCTCATAGTATTCCCTCCAATACGCTCTTTAACTTATCTACATCATCTTTTCTTTTGACCTCGGTAACTGCATATAAAGAGCTATTTTCGTATTGAGGATATTCCTTTGATAAATCGAAACCACCGATTATCCCATTTTCAAGTAATTTTTGATTGATTTCCTCAGTAGTTTTATCTGCCTTAAGCGCAAATTCTATAAAGAAAGGCTTGTTAAATAGTGATTTTAGCTTACCTGATTTAGTTAACTCATCAAATGCATAATGTGCCATTTGAGTAGATTTAAGTGCAACTTCTTTAATCCCTTTTTTGCCTAATGTTACGATATAGACAGTTGCTGCTAAAGAATTTAAACCTTGATTTGAGCATATGTTTGAAGTTGCTTTTTCTCTTCTTATATGTTGCTCTCTAGCTGTAAGCGTTAACACAAAAGATCTTTTACCATCTAAGTCTTCTGTTTGCCCTACTATTCTACCTGGCATCTTTCTGATATATTCTTTTTTAGCTGCCATAAAGCCTAGATATGGTCCACCAAAGCTAAGTGGTATCCCAAGGGATTGTCCTTCGCCAACTGCAACATCTACTCCTAAATCTCCAGGTCTTTTAAGTATGCCTAGTGATATTGGATCGACAGAAGCTACAACCGTAGTCTTCTTAACTTTATGTGTTATCTCTGAAACTTTCTCTAAATCCTCAATTATTCCAAAAAAGTTTGGACTTTGAACTATAACAGCAGCAGTGTTTTCATCTACTAAATTTGAAAGTTCATTTAAGTCAGTTATTCCATCGTCTATTCCTACTTCAATTACATTTAAGCTTTGTGCATGCGCATAGGTTTTTAATATTTTTCTAGCATCGGGTTTAACTGTTTTAGAAATTATTATGTTTTCTCGTTTTGAATAAGCACATGCCATTAAAGCAGCCTCAACAACAGCAGTCCCCCCATCGTAAAGGGATGCATTTGCTACGTCCATGCCCGTCAATTCGCTTATTAATGTTTGAAATTCAAAGATGTATTGAAGAGTCCCTTGACTTATCTCTGGTTGATATGGTGTATATGCAGTATAAAATTCACTTCTTGAAATAATATGATTTACTACAGAAGGTATATAATGCTCATATGCTCCGGCGCCTAAAAATGAAGTCACTTTGGATAGAGAACAATTTTTATTTGCAAGCTCGATTAGCCTATTTCTGACTTCTAATTCGCTCTTTGCTTTAGGAATATTTAATTCTCTATTCAATTTTACGTCTTTTGGAATGTCATCAAACAATTGTTCAATGTCATTTAAGCCAAGCTTTTTAAGCATCTCTTCCACATCTTTGTCTGTATGTGGTATATAAGGATACATCTTACTCCTCCTCTTCTAAAAAGCTTTCATAATCCTCACTTGACATCAATTCATCTAATTCTGATTTATCTTTTATCTCGATTTTAGCTATCCAGTTTTCAAAAGCATCCGCATTTAATAATGCTGGATCATCTATTAACTCTTCGTTTACTTCAACAACTTTTCCACTAATTGGTATATAAACATCTGCTGCTGCTTTTACAGATTCTACTGCTGCAAATGCATCTCCCTTTTCGAATTCATCATCAACTTCTGGTAAATCTACATAAACGATATCGCCTAAATTATGTTGTGCATGATCTGTTATACCTATATAAGCGAGATTACCATCAACTTTTACCCACTCATGATCCTCTGTGTAATATAATCCTTTTAATACTTTCATCAATATGACCCCCTATTTTTTCTTATTTAAAAATTTTTTGCTAATAACTTGTGCTTTGCAAGGTTTATTTCTAATCATTATATCAATTGGTGTTCCAATTTCTGTGTATTCAGCTTTTATGAGTGCATTTCCTATGTTCTTTTTGAGAGTAGGTGAGTGATATCCGGTTGTAACATGTCCTATTTTTTCACCATCTTTATATACTTCATATCCTTCTCTTGGAATTCCCCTATCAATCATTTCAAATCCTACAAGCTTTCTTTTTAATCCCTCTTCTAATTGTTTTTTCAAAACCTCTTTCCCTATAAAATCTGACTGTTTGTCTAATTTCACGAAGTATTTAAAACCAGCTTCTAGAGGTGTTATTTCATCATTAAATTCATGCCCATATAAAGGAAGTGACGCCTCAAATCTCAATGTATCTCTACATCCAAGTCCTGCAGGTTTTATATTTTCTTCTTCGCCACTCTTTAATATCTCTCCCCACACTTTTGCTATGTCTTCGCTATCTGTATATATCTCAAATCCATCTTCTCCTGTGTAGCCTGTCCTCGAAACCATAGCCTTTACTCCTGCTACTGTTATATCATCAATAAAGTGAAAAAACTTTATTTTGTCAAGGTCATAATCAGTTAATTTTTGAAGCACTTTTTGTGCTTTAGGCCCTTGTAGTGCTACCTCCCCTACACTTTCAGAGATGTTCTCTACCAAAACATCAAAGCCTTTTTTGTGTTTTAATATCCATTCAAAATCTTTGTCAGTGTTTGCAGCATTTACAACTAAGTAAAGATAATTTTCGTCATAGCGATAAACTAATAAATCATCTACAACTCCACCATTGTCATTGCACATAAGAGTATAAATGACTTGATTATCTGTCATTGTGCTTATATCGTTTGTCATTAGGTAATCTACAAATTTAGTAGCATCTTTCCCCTTTATGGTTATTTCTCCCATATGTGATACATCAAAAAGCCCGCAATCGTTTCTAACTGCTTCATGCTCAGCTACTAGGCCTTCATATTCGACTGGCATTAACCAACCTGCATATTCAACTATCTTGCCATTGAGCTTTACATGTTCATCGTAAAGAGGTGTTTTTTTTGCACTCATTTCATCACTCCTTAATTTTTATGGTATAATTAGTACATAACTATTTTACCCTTAGAAAATTGATATTAAACTATGCTTTGCGGTTAATATTTAAAATATGGGATTAGTTAGCTACATTATACATAAGGGGGTATTGTAATGCAATATAGTTATTTTACTAACGACAAGTTAAAGGTTTCACAATTAGGTTTTGGATGTATGAGGTTTCCTATATTAAATGGGGATCAAAAAGCAATCGATGAAGAAAAAGCTCGTGAAATGCTAATTTATGCTATTGAAAATGGTGTAAACTACATTGACACAGCTTATCCATATCACGGTGGTATGAGTGAAAAATTTGTGGGGAAAGTGCTAAGCGAAGGATATAGAGATAAAGTGTATTTAGCTACAAAAAATCCTGTTTGGCTAGCCAATACCAAAGATGATTTCATGAAGTACCTTGATGAACAGCTTGACAATCTTAAGACAGACCATATAGATTTTTATTTGTTGCATTCTTTAGATGCAGAAAGATTCGATAAAATAATGAATTTAGAAGTTTTTGACTTTGTTAAAAAAGCTAAAGAAGAAGGTAAAATCAAATATATTGGGTTCTCTTTCCACGATGAATATGAAGTGTTTACAAAAATAGTGGATAGTTTTAGTTGGGATTTTTGTCAGATTCAGTTGAATTACTTGGATAGAGATTATCAAGCAGGTCTTAAAGGGCTTAAATACGCTAAAGAAAAGGGACTAGATGTAGTTGTGATGGAGCCTGTGAAAGGTGGAAAACTAGCTAAAGCTCCTGAGAAAATCAAAAATATATTCAACAGTTCCACTATCAATAGATCTCCTGCGCAATGGGCTTTGAAGTGGGTATTTAGCTTAAACGAGGTATCAGTTGTCTTAAGTGGAATGACTACTTTAGAGCAAGTTAAAGAAAATATATCTGTAGCAAGTGAAAGTGAAGATTTAACTCCTGAAGAAATCAAATTGATTGATCAAGCTACAAAGATTTATAAGGATGGCTTTAAAGTTGGATGTACTGCCTGTGAATACTGCATGCCTTGTCCGTCTGGAGTGAATATTCCAAGAGTTTTTGAATTGTATAATAATGTGTATGTATTCGATGAATTAGATGAGTCCAAAAAGATGTATCAAAGATTAATTGAGAATAATTCGGATGCGTCAAACTGTGTTGAATGCGGAAACTGTGAATCGGTTTGCCCTCAGCATTTGTCAATTATTGAATCATTAAAAGATGCTGATAAAGTATTGAGGTAAAGAAAATGTAAAAAAAGCTAGATTGTTCATACAATCTAGCTTTAATATTATCTCTTTGAGAATTGTGGGCTCTTTCTTGCTTTTTTAAGACCATATTTCTTTCTTTCTTTCATCCTTGAGTCTCTAGTTAAGTGACCTGCTTTCTTTAATAACGGTCTTAATTCGGGATCAGCTTCAATCAATGCTCTTGCAATCCCGTGTCTAATTGCTCCAGCTTGGCCAGTAAATCCTCCACCATGTACATTCACTAAGACATCATATTTATCTAAAGTTTCAGTTACTATCAAAGGTTCTTTTGCGATAGTTCTCAATGTTTCATAGTTAAAGTAATCTTCAATATCTCTATCGTTGACTTTAACTTTTCCGTTTCCAGGAACCAATCTTACTCTAGCAACTGAAGTTTTTCTTCTTCCAGTTCCAGCATATTGCACTACTGCCATTTATTTATCCTCCCTTCCATCAACTAAAATTCGTATAGTTCTGGTTTTTGAGCTTCGTGTTTATGCTCAGATCCACTGTATACTTTCAATTTCTTAAACATTTGTCTCCCTAATGTGTTCTTAGGTAGCATCCCTTTCACTGCTATTTCAATGATTTTTTCAGGATTTTTCTCAATCAATTGGTTGTATGGAACTTGTTTAAGTCCTCCAGGATATCCAGTATGATATGTGTAGCTCATTTGATTTATTTTATTTCCAGTAAGTTTAACTTTTTCAGCATTTATTATTATTACGTAGTCGCCAGTATCAACATGAGGTGTAAATGTTGGTTTTTTCTTTCCTCTTAGTATAGCCGCAACTTCTGAAGCTAATCTTCCTAATGGTTTACCTGTAGCGTCTATTACGTACCATTTTCTCTCTACTTCTTGTGGCTTTGCCATATAGCTTTTCATCTATTTCCCTCCCTGCTACGATTAATCATCTATTCAAATATTCAAATTTAATTTGTTTGTGTTTTTAAAAAGTTCCGGGCTCTTTTAAAACACTCTTATATATTCTAATACATGTAAATGTGCCTGTCAAGTAAATCACAAAAAATGATAGTGTCAATTAATTGTTGGAAAACAACTAATAATAATTTTCTAAATAATATTTAGAATAATAGCTCCATAATCA
>NZ_SRIB01000029.1 GCF_004684055.1 Soehngenia longivitae | reverse complement strand
CTAATTTAACCTTACAAACTTTTGATGGACATAATTTGTTTTGTGAAGCCAGAGGGTGCTATCTTCTCAAGAAGAGCCGCCGCAGGGAAATATTGATATAAGGTTCTTGAAAATGATAAAATTTTCTATCCGAAGCAAGTAAGTAAATACCTTTGTTTTGCTTGCCTTCGGGTATTTTTTTATGCTCATTTTCAGGTTCTTATGTCAATATCGGCGGAGTTTGTAGTATCATTGTCTTATGCCTGGATGATAAGCTTCAAGGAGGTAGCTATTATGGCTAAACATTTAAATTTTGATAACAGATTAGATATTGAAAAGTATCTTAAAAACAATTATTCTTTATCCGAAATTGCTAGAGAGCTTAATAGACATAAATCCACTATTTCTAGAGAGATTATTCTCAGATCTAATTTTTCTAAAAAAGGTTGTTATGGTCGTAATTACAATGCATGTATATACAGATATGATTGTGATTTAAAAAAGATTTGTGGGAATGATTATTGTAGCAATAAGCATAATAAATTTTGTAGATTTTGTGATATTTGTAATAATAATTGTGATTATTTCAGTGAGGATATTTGTAGTAAGTTATCTAAATCTCCCTATGTTTGTAATGGTTGCGATGATAGGAGAAAGTGTACTCTTACAAAGAAATTTTATTTAGCTAAGGATGCACAAAAAGATTATGAGGGCATCTTGGTTGAGTCAAGATCTGGGATTGAAATGTCACCGGAGGAGCTTCAGAGAATTAATGATATTGTTACACCTTTAGTAAATAATGGTCAATCAATTCATCATATTCATTCAAATAATAAGGATTCTTTCATGGTTAGTGAAAAAACTCTGTATAATTACATCGATAAGCAAATTATATCTGCTAAGAATATTGATTTACCTAGAAAAATTAAGTATAGACCTAGAAAGAAGTTCCAGATGGGATATAAGGTGGATAAGAGTTGTTTGAAAAATAGAAGATATGATGACTATTTAGAATTTATTAAAGAAAACAAGGATATTAGCATTGTTCAAATGGATACTGTTGAAGGTAGGAAGGGTGGCAAAGTTTTACTTACTATTCACTTTACTGATACTTCATTTATGCTTATGTTTCTTAGGGATGCTAATGACTCTAGAAGTGTTACTGAATGTTTTAGATGGGTTTATGATGCAATAGGTTCAGCTGAGTATAGAACTTTATTTCCTGTCCTTTTAACAGATAACGGTAGTGAGTTTTCAGATCCAGATAAAATTGAAATAATCAATGGGGAAAAACTTACTAATGTGTTTTATTGCTATCCTTATTCAGCATTTCTAAAACCAGAGATTGAGAATAATCATGAGTTAATCCGCAGGATTATTCCTAAAGGTAAGAGCATGGACAAGCTAACACAAGATGATATCCGTTTAGTAATGTCTCATGTGAACTCTTACACAAGAAAAAAGCTGAATGATCACTCTCCATTTGACGCATTCAGCACAAGGTATGGATTTAAGTTGATTGATGTATTAGGGATAAAAAGAATTAACCCTAATGATATTATCTTAAATCCAAATCTTTTAAAATAATATAATTTGTTATCTAGGCATTTTATACTGCTTCTAGGGGTCTAATTTAGTCTTATAAAAAAATTTTTCTACAGTAGACCTCTAATTAGTTATGCCCAAATTTAAATTTTATAGTATAATTATAACACAAAAAAGGACTT
>NZ_SRIB01000028.1 GCF_004684055.1 Soehngenia longivitae | reverse complement strand
AATGACAAGGGTGTCCATCGTGAGGTGGAATCTGAAGGAAGTCGGAGGCAAAATCCCGGCTCGATGAACAAGAACCGCATACGAGGCTGAACTGAGATGGACGAGTTTGCGAAACAAAACAAAGTCCAACACTACCCGAATCTCAGACAGTAAATGTGGCGAGTATATGGGATGAAAGCGGTCGCTCTTACCCGGGGAGGTCTCATGGACATGGGGAAACAAAGTACGAACCATGGTTGAAACAAGATTCGTCATGAGAAGTCAGCAGAAGCCATAGTACTATTAGAATCTAGATATAATAGGAAGGGCTGAATCATAGGAGATGAAGTCAATGAAAATCACCGAAAACACGTCAATATGCAGAAAACAGAATAAAGACACCATCATCAACCGTGGGAATAGTGTGGAAAACGAAAGACACGGAAATGGGCAGAGTGATTTAAGGATGATTGAAAAGGACAACACCAACACAAACGAACCAACAGAAAGAATGCTAGAAAAAATCCTATCCAGAGACAATATGAATCAAGCCTATTTAAAAGTAAAAAGAAACAATGGAGCAGGTGGAGTCGATAATATGGAAATAGAGGAACTTCTAGAACATTTAAAGACACATCGGGAGGAAATTCTAGCATCCCTACTGAAAGGCAGCTACAAACCACAACCAGTAAAACATGTAGAGATACCAAAAGAAAAAGGTAAGACACGCAAGCTGGGTATACCAACGCTAACAGATAGAGTAATTCAACAGGCAACTCTACAAATACTAAGTCCAATATATGAGAAGCAATTTTCAGAGTCAAGTTATGGATTTAGACCAAATAGAGGATGCCATGAAGCATTGAAAAGATGCCAAGAATACGCAAATCAAGGGTATTGGTATGTTATTGATATGGACTTAGAAAAGTTTTTCGACAAAGTAAATCAATCTATGCTAATAGAAATTCTATCAAGAACGATAAAAGATAATAGGGTTATATCCTTAATTCATAAGTTCCTAAATGCAGGAATTATGGACAGAGGAATATTCATAAAAAGTGAAGTAGGAGTTCCTCAAGGAGGACCAATCAGTCCGCTTCTAGCAAACATTATGCTAAATGAGTTAGACCAGAATCTCGACAAATGGGGATATAGATATGTAAGATACGCCGACGATATCATGATATTCACCAAAAGTAAAAGAGCGGGACAAAGGCAATATCAAAGGGTCAACAAATTCATAGAAGGCAAATTGAAGCTAAAGATAAATAAAGACAAAACCACAATAACAACTTTAGATAAGGTGAAATATCTAGGGTATGCTTTCTATAGAATAAAAGACAAATGGAGATTCAAAGTCCATCCTACAAGCATAAGAAAATTAAAAGATAAATTAAGAGTGGTAACAAGCAGAAGCAATGGAATGAGCATAGAAGGAAGGAAAGAAAAACTTAATCAAATAATCCGAGGATGGGTACAATACTTTAAATTAGCAGACATGAAAGCTATCATGAAGTCCATAGATGAGTGGTTAAGAAGAAGAATTCGTATGATAACATGGAAAAGATGGAAGAAGGTTAAAACGAAATTCGAAAACCTACAGAAATTAGGAGTAGCTAAACAAAAAGCATGGGAATGGGCGAATACAAGAAAAAGCTACTGGCATATAGCCAATAGCTGGATTCTTACAACAACCCTTACCAATGCAAGGTTTGAAAAGCAAGGATATTTAAGTTTTATTAAATATTACCTTGAAGTAAGAGTGTAAACTATGAAACCGCCGTATACGAGAACCGTACGTACGGTGGTGTGGGAGGTCGGAAAATAAAATAATTATTTTCCTCCTACCCGATT
>NZ_SRIB01000027.1 GCF_004684055.1 Soehngenia longivitae | reverse complement strand
CCGCCGTATACGAGAACCGTACGTACGGTGGTGTGGGAGGTCGGAAAATAAAATAATTATTTTCCTCCTACCCGATTGACTTTAACACTTGTAATAAAATAAACCTCGATTAATTGTTGAATTTACAATAATTTTCGAGGTTTTTATATATTTTCTATTGTATATATGAGGTATATATGTTATAATAATATATATATTGGAGGTGCTGTTATGGCTAGTATACAAGTATATAATTCAAGAGGCAACAGATATGTGAGAATCATTGAATCATATAGGGAACCTGGCATGAAATACCCTAGAATCAGAGTCTTAAAGAACCTTGGCAGAGAAGACGAGTTGGAAGCCAAGGAACCTGGCATTGTAGAAAGGTTAAAAAAAGAGCTTGAAGAGTCCAAGTCATTGGAAGATACCATAAAGAAGGAATCTTTGATCAATGAGTTAAAAAACATTATCAGCGAAAATTCTTCTAATAACTCTAAGGGATTTCCCATCATAAACTATGGAGTTAAGGTTTATGAATCATTGTGGAAAGAGCTTAGGCTTGACTACTTCTTTGACTACAGACAAAACAAAGACTCCAAGATTGAGTATTCCCTAAAGGATGTTGTCTCTTTGCTAACCTATTCAAGATTGTTAAATCCTGACTCCAAGAAATCAACGTATGAGAGCCGTAACAGCTATATTAACTCAAAGGATTTGGAGCTTGAGCATCTGTATAGAGGGTTGAAGTTTCTGGGTATACAAAAGGACAATCTCGAAAAACATATCAACAAGCAACTTGCCAAGACAATGGACAGGAATCTGAATGTAGCATTCTATGATGTAACTACATACTACTTTGAATCTGTTGATGCTGATGATCTCCGGAAGTTTGGATATTCCAAGGACAACAAAGTGAATCAGGTACAGGTAGTTATGGGACTTTTGATAGACGATCAAGGGATACCCATAAGTTATGAGCTTTTCCCTGGGAATACAAATGATTTTAAAACACTAGTACCAGTGATAGAGAAACTGAAGAAGACATACGGAATCAAGAAGATAATCATAACAGCAGACAGAGGTCTCAATTCAAAACAAAACCTGGCATACCTCAAATCAGAAGGCTACGATTATGTAATGGCATACAAGATCAGATCGAGCAGCAGGGCCGTAAAGGAAATGGTCCTAGGTGATGATTACAAAGAAGAATCAAGTGAGTTTAAATGGAAGCTATGTAAATTTGAAAATACAGTATCATACCAAGGAGAGAAGGTAAAGCTTGAAGACAACATGCTCATAACTTGGAGCCTCAAAAGAGCACAGAAAGATAGGAAAGACAGAGAAAGATTGATAGAAAAATCAAAAAAGCTAGTGGAATCCCCATCAGCACTAAAAGCTGAGATGAAAAAGGGCGGGAAGAAATATGTACAACTGAGCTTAGCCATTGAAGAGCCTTTAAGATTTAATGAGAAGCAGAAAGAGATAGATGAAAAATTTGATGGATACTATGGCATACAGTTTTCCGATAAAAGTTTGAGTCCTGAAAAAGTTTTGGACATATACAATGGGTTATGGAAGATAGAAGAAAGCTTCAAGGTTCTTAAGAGCAACCTCGAGGCAAGGCCAATCTATGTATGGACAGAAAGCAGCATAAAAGGACATTTTGTAATGTGTTATTTGGCATTAGTATTGGAAAGATATTTAGAATACAAATTGAGACAAAAAGGAATTGATCTATCAACAGAGAAGATTCAGGAAGCAATAGAGAGTGCAAAAATCATGGTAGTAGAAAAAGAATCAAACGGTCTCAAATACTACATCAAGAGTGAAACCAAAGATGATTATGACAAGATAGTTAAAGCATTGGGAATAAAAGAAATACCATCAACGGGATTAATTAAAAACATAATTTAGGTGCATATATACAACTGTAAAAAAACATCTACCCCTGAACTACCGTTTCTACAGTATGTTTAGGGGTTTATTTGTCTTTAAAAGTGTTAAAGTCAGGAAAATAGTGGAGCTTATGCTCCACTATTTTATATCTATTAAAATGTTATATTTCTATGGCCTTAAAAGGTAAAAATGGTCAAATGTAAAACTAAATTAGACCTTTGTAAAGTTAAATTAGACCCTTACTAGAAATCAGTAAAATAGACAAATT
>NZ_SRIB01000026.1 GCF_004684055.1 Soehngenia longivitae | reverse complement strand
CGGTTCTTGTTCATCGAGCCGGGATTTTGCCTCCGACTTCCTTCAGATTCCACCTCACGATGGACACCCTTGTCATTGGCTAATGGTTCCCACTACCAAGCCCATGGCGGACTTCCACCGCTAAGCTGTCTCCCATGCCGGGCACACGGAAAATAGTGGAGCATAAGCTCCACTATTTTATATATTTATCTATTATGTTTATGACTTCGTCAATTTTTTCTTTGCCTTTGTCTTCTCCTTCTAATATAGCTGTTGCTACACAAGTTCTAATATGCACGTTTAATACATCAATATTAGCTTTTTTTAGAAGCGCAATGGTCGATAGAATTTGTGTAGATATATCTACACAATATCTATCTGACTCTATCATCTTTATTATCCCGTCAATTTGTCCCCTTGCTGTTTTTAGCTTTCTTAAAGCTATTTCTTTTTCTGCATTCATTTACATCACCTAATTTATGCTCACTACATCGTAGCCCGCTTCTTCAACTGCCCCTTTTAATTTATTGTCATCTAAATTTTCTCCCTTTACAACAGCGTTTTTAGCTTCTAAACTTACGCTTACATCTTCTACGCCATCAACTTCTTTTAAAGCATTTGTCACTGCTTTTACACAGTGTTCACAAGACATACCTTCGATTGATATTATTTTTTCCATTTAATATTCCCCTTTCATTATTTAAAATTTCTTAGTCTTAAAGAGTTACTTACTACACTTACAGAGCTAAATGCCATTGCTGCTCCGGCTATCATAGGATTTAAGTATCCTAATGCTGCAAATGGAATACCTATTGTGTTGTAGAAAAATGCCCAAAACAAATTTTGTTTAATAATTCTCATTGTCCTATGGCTAAGTCTTATAGCTGTTACTACTCCATTTAAGTCCCCTTTGATTAAAGTGATATCTGCTGCTTCGATTGCAATGTCGGTGCCTGTACCAATTGCAAACCCTACATCTGAACTTGCTAACGCAGGTGCATCATTTATTCCATCTCCTACCATACCGACTGTTTTACCTTCTTTTTTCAATTTAGTTACTATCTTCTCTTTATTTTCAGGTAATACTTCAGCAATTACATTTTCAATGGATACTTCTCTTGCTATAGCTTTAGCTGTTCTTTCGTTGTCGCCTGTGATCATATAAATCTCTAAGCCCATTTCTTTCATCTGCTTAATTGCGTTATATGAGCTTTCTTTTATCTTGTCAGCTATACCTATGATACCACTTATTTCATTGTCAATTGAAACTATTATTACAGTTTGTCCTTTGTCCTCAAGGTCTGCAATCTTTTCTTCTATATTAGTCTCTATTTCAATCAAGTTTTCTTTTATCAAAGCTCTATTGCCTATTGCGACCTTTTTTCCATTATATAATGCTTTTATTCCTTTTCCGGGAATCGCATTGAAATCTTTTGTTTCTTTAAACTCAATATTCTTTGCCTTTGCATAATTTACTACTGCTTCTCCTAATGGATGCTCTGAAGTATTTTCAACAGCAGCTGATATTTCAATTAACTCGTTCTCATCTATATTTTTAAAGTTTTCAATATAGACCACTTCGGGTGAGCCTTTTGTAATGGTACCAGTTTTGTCTAGTACAATTGTTGTCAATTTGTGAGCAAGTTCAAGATGCTCTCCAGATTTTACCAATATTCCATGTTCGGCTCCCTTACCTGTACCTACCATTATAGCTGTCGGTGTTGCTAAACCCAATGCACAAGGACAAGCTATAACTAAAACACTTACTGCGTTTATAAGGCCAGTATTGAAACTATCTATATTATAAAACACAATAAAAGTAACTAATGCAATCCCTAAAACTACTGGCACGAAAATACCTGATATCTTATCAGCCAATCTTTGGACTGGTGCTTTTGAGCCTTGAGCATCTTCTACCATGCTAATGATTTGAGAAAGCATAGTATCTTTTCCTACTTTAGTAGCTTTAAATTTAAAACTTCCGGTCTTGTTTAGAGTGGCTCCTATTACAGTATCTCCCTCTTTCTTCTCAACTGGAATGCTTTCACCAGTAAGCATAGATTCATCTACTGAAGATGCTCCTTCAATAACTACTCCATCAACAGGTAGGCTTTCACCAGGCCTTATGACAATAACATCTCCTACATTTATATCATCTATAGGGATCTCTATTTCTTTGCCTTCTCTATATATTCTTGCTGTCTTTGGCCTTAATTCCATCAATTTTTTTATTGCATCTGAAGTCTTCCCCTTTGCGATAGCTTCTAGCAATTTCCCAAACAGTATCAAGGTTATGATGACTGCGGAAGCCTCAAAGTAGTACTCATGCACGCCATTAATTAAATTATACACGCTGTAAAAATATGCTGCTGAAGTACCTAAAGCAATCAGTACATCCATATTGGCAGCTTTCCCTCTTAAAGAATGATATGCTCCTTTATAGAATCTAGATCCTATAATAAACTGAACGGGTGTAGCCAAAAGCAGTTGAAAATATCCATTTGTTAAGATGTTCATCTCTCCTGCTATATGAAAAAACATTGCAACTACTAAAGGTAATGTTAATAAAGCTGAAAACACAAGAGATCTTTTTAAAGATTTAATTTCCTTTTCTCTCAATAATTTTGCTTTTTCTTTATCTTCTTCGGACAATATTTCAGCTTTATATCCAGCTTTTTCTACTGCTAGTATAAGTGATTGTTCATTTACTTTACTTGGGTTATAAAAAACTAATGCTTTATTTGATGAGAGATTTACATTAGCTTTTTCAACGCCTTCTAGTTTGTTCAATGCTTTTTCCACTCTATTAGAACAAGCTGCACAAGTCATTCCCTCAATTAACAGTGTATTTTTTTTAAGTTCGTTATTTATATTTTCTGCCACTTTATCACACTCCTTATCTCCCCCACCGGGTACCGGTGTATAAATAATATATCATCTCCTAGTAGATTAGTCAACATTTATTTTCGTCTTATATTTAACTTAGTGTAAAATAATTGTTGGACAAAGAACATAAAAATATAGAGAATAATTCTCCTTTTGATATAATGTAATTGGAAAACCACAATAAAGAAAGGAGAATATTCTCTAT
>NZ_SRIB01000025.1 GCF_004684055.1 Soehngenia longivitae | reverse complement strand
GGCAACGTCCTGGGAGAGTAGGTAGCTGCCAGACTTTAGAAACCCCACTGTCATTTGATAGTGGGGTATTGTTTTATAGTTATATTTTTAATATTCTGTTGTTAACATAACATATATCATTTTTTTTATATTTAGGATATAATACATATGAATATAACAAGTTATAATATATAATTTGTTGAATTTTAGCGGAGGTGTAAAGCTTGGAAAAAATATTACGAGAAGAAAAAAATGTATGGAAGGAATTAGATGAAACACAAACTAAAGAGGTATTTGAATTTGCTGAGGATTACAAAGATTTTTTAAACAATTCAAAGACAGAAAGAGAATGTACTGAGGAAATTATCAAGAGAGCCAAAGAAAAAGGTTACAAGTCAATAAAAGAAGTATTAGAATCTGGGAGCATAAACTCAGGAGATAAAATATATGCTAACAACAAAGGAAAAGGTGTAGCATTATTTGTAATAGGAAAAGAAAAAATAGAACAAGGAATGAAAATAGTAGGAAGCCACATGGACGCACCTAGATTAGATTTAAAACCAAATCCTCTATATGAAGATGGCAATTTAGCAATGTTTAAGACTCATTACTACGGTGGAGTTAAAAAATATCAATGGGTTGCACTTCCATTGGCATTACATGGAGTAGCTTTCAATAAAGCTGGGGAAAAGGTTAACCTAGTAATTGGTGAAGACGAAAACGATCCAGTACTTTATATAACTGACCTATTGCCACATTTAGCAAAAGATCAGATGCAAAAGAAATTAGAAGAAGGAATAGTAGGAGAAGATTTAAATGTAATCATTGGAAGCATTCCTTTCAAAGGGGAAGAAAAGGAAGCTATAAAATACAACGCTATGAGATTATTGAATGAGAAATACGGAATTGTAGAAGAAGACTTCCACGTATCAGAAATAGAAATAGTACCAAGCGGAAAAGCAAGGGATGTTGGTTTAGATAGAAGCCTAGTAGCATCACATGGACATGATGACAGAGTATGTGCTTATTCATCACTAAGAGCTATATTTGATGTAGAAAATCCTACATTCACAACAGTAGCTATATTTGTAGATAAAGAAGAAGTAGGAAGCATGGGAAATACAGGTATGCAATCTCTATTCTTTGAATCACAAGTAGCAGAGCTAATGAACCTTCAAAACAGTCAAAGTCTAGTCGCACATATGAGAGCAATGGGGAGATCAAAAGTACTTTCAGGAGATGTAACAGCAGGATTTGATCCAAACTTCCCAGAAGTATTAGATAAAAGAAACGCAGCTATGATAGGTGGAGGCGTAGTATTATCAAAATACACTGGTTCAAGAGGAAAAGGCGGCTCAAATGATGCAAATGCTGAATTTTTAGCTGAAGTCAGAAAATCATTTGAAAAAGAAAATGTAATTTGGCAAGTTGGTGAACTAGGAAAAGTTGACCAAGGAGGCGGAGGAACGATAGCATATATTTTAGCAAACAGAGGAGCAGAAGTAGTAGACTGTGGTACTCCAATGCTAAGCATGCATGCACCAATCGAATTATTAAGTAAAGTTGACTTATACATGACGTACAGGGCTTATAGAGCATTTTACAATAATTAATGACAATTAAAACCAGCTTAAGGATAATTCTTAAGCTGGTTTTTTAAGCTATTAAATTTTTTTATTCTTCATACACTATAACAGCTTCTTGTGTACTATTTATCCAGTCGACTTTGCAATTTAAATTTTCAGCAGAAAAACGTACAGGCACATAAGTTCTACCATTTTTTATTACAGGAGCGACATCCATCTTTTTATTAACACCATTGACTTTTATATCCAGTTTTCCAATCCACATCTCAACTTTATTACCTCTAGCATTTAAAGTAATCTTTTGAGTATTTCCGTCCCAACCAACAGTACCATCCATTGCTTCTACAATCGCTCTGATAGGAACCATAGTCCTATTAGAGATCATAGCAACTACAGTACCTCTTCCAGGGTCTATTTCCTTAACTATACCGTCAACACTCATGTTAGGATCACCCATTTTCAATAAAATGAAATGTTTAAATTTAGTATTACTACCTACATCATTGCCTGTTTTTACAGTAAATGTAGCTATTGCTTCTCCCAATTTCTCATCTACATTTTCTAATGGCTTAGCCTCAGATATCACAGGTTTTACAGTATAATAATAGGTAGTGTTAGGTTTTACATTTACATCTGCAAAAGAAGTATTCTCAATATAAAAATCTGTTACAGAAACACCTAATTCTCCCATAACCTCAGATCTAAATACCCTATATCCAAGTCCACTAGCTGGCTGCCACATAATTCTAACACCATACATGAAGGGATCTGCACTGTTTACAGGTAATTTAGATGCATCTTTCCATTCATATACGTATTTTACACCTACATTATTACCATCATATACACCAAAAAATAAAGCTTTTTTAGCACCGGCAGTTCCTGCACCACTAAAATTAAGAGTCATTTTTGCAGTTGTAGTCTTTTGAGATTCAGCATCTTTATATGAACCTAAACCAAAATTCTTTCCTTCTACGCCATTTGGATAAACTACTTTAGGGATAACTTTACTAGAAGTGGCATAACCTAAATCCAAATCTGCTGAATCTAGATGGAAAAAAGGCGAAAAAGAAAGACCATAATTTCCATTTTTATTGCTAATCACTTCTTGATCGAAATTAATCGTTACTGCCTGATTTGCTTTGATAACTTGAGGTGGTTCACTCCAGGTATATTTGGCATGCATATTAGCTGGATTGTTATAATCAGCAGACGCATAAGCACCAAGACCATATGGTGTTGTTATTTGAACTTCAATAGTATTGCCAGTCATATTATAGGTATGAGTATAATGACCTGGTTTCATCTCTGGTAATGGAAATACATATCTCTCAACTAAAACCCAAGCATAGTTTTCATTCGCAGCTACTGCTTCATTTGAAAAGGGAGAACTAATGCCTAATAACATCAAGATTGCTAAAAATATTGATATTCTTTTCATATTTATCACTCCTTAAAAATACAAATATTTTAATATTCTATCAATTTAATTGTAGCATGTATTTAATTGAATAACAGTGATTTGAACAAACTGACATTGACAACTCTTGTCATTTTAGTGTCAATAGTCAGTGAAAATGTCACCTAATAATATAGAGTTTTATTCAATGAAAATGTCACCAACATTTAGAACATA